>NZ_CP047650.1:650508-1301017 GCF_009906855.1 Xylophilus rhododendri | reverse complement strand
GCCGCCGCCATGTTCGATGCGCCCATGGCGCTGATCTCCCTGGTGGATGGCGAACGCCAGTGGTTCAAGGCGCGCGTCGGCGTGGGCCTGCAGCAAACCCCGCGCGAATACGCTTTCTGCGCCACGGCGATCCAGCAGCCCGACGAGGTGATGGTGGTGAACGACGCCCTGCAGGACCCGGCCTTCGCCTCGAACCCGCTGGTCACCGACGGCCCGCGCATCCGCTTCTATGCGGGTGCTCCCCTGGTCACCTCCACCGGCCACGCCATCGGCACCGTCTGCGTGCTGGATACCGAGCCCCGGCCCACCGACCACGGACGTGTCGAGGCACTGAAACTGCTGGCCCGGCAGGTGGTGGAGCGGCTGGAGAAGAAGCGGCTGAAGCTGATGTGAGCCTGCGGCTGCACCGATGCGGGCCGGCTCGGCCGGGCAGCGCCGGCCGGCCCTGGTAATCGGTCACGACCCACAGGGATAAGCTCCGGCCGCCAGCCCATGCATACCTCGCTGCCGCGCGAGGCAGCTCACCAGCTCTTGGCCGAAGAAGGCGTAGACACCGGCCACGAGCACGCGAGAAGCAGTCATGGCGGGGAGTGCTGTACAGCGCCGAGGGATTGCTCGGCGCCGCGCTTCCTTGCGTTAGAGTTCATGTCGCCGTGCCAAAAAAGCGCGGCCAGGATTGGCGTCCTGTTTGTTTCTTGCGGTGAAAGCCGCAACCCGTGACCGCATGGAGTGCGGCTTTCTCTATTCGATCCGTTTTCTGGCGGCTCGGATGGGAGGGCTCGCGCCCTACCGGCTCTCGCAAGAAACACCGGCACGCCAACCTGTTCGAGCCGCCGCCACTTCATACCGAAGCAGCGGCGGCCTCTGTTCACAGACTCAACAGGTCCAGGAGGCAAGCATGACCCGCAAGAAACCCGAACCGGCATTACCCGTTCCCGCCGGCCCCATCCAGGATGTCGGCAGCCGACCGGCCTTCACCGAGGCCGACATCGAGCATGCCTTGGCGGCCTTGCGGGAGGTCGGCACGCTGGCCCGCGCCGCGACCGGCATCTCGCGCGATGCGGCCCTGGCGGGCGAGGGCTTCGATGCACTGCGCACCCGCGTCAGCGTGCTGCAGCTGCTGGTCGACCGGGTCGGCAGCGTGGCGGAGATGGGCCTTCGCCGACTGGGCGACAAGCCTGTGTTCAGCCGCGTTTGAAGCCAGCCGTTTTCAAGAACCCGGCCTGAGCGCCAGCCCGGCCAGCAGGCCCCGCACCGCATTGCCGTCTTTCGGGGTGACCAGCCCGATCCCCACCGCCAGCTCATCGCCTTCCACCAGCCGCCGGTACACCACCCCGGTCCGCTTGAGCGCGGTGAACGAGCTCGGCAGCAAGGCCAGCCCCGTGCCGGCCGCCACCGCGGCGAGCAGCACGTGGTGGTCCTCCGGCTCGCGCAGCAGGCCGGGCGCGAAACCATGGCGGGCGAATATCGCCTGCGCATGGTCGTAGAAGGCCGGCTGCCGGGCGCGCTCGAACCAGAAGACCGGCTCGCCGCGCAACTCCGCCAGGCGGATCTGCCTGCGTCGTGCCAGGGGATGGGTGGAGGCCAGGGCCAGCACCATCGGCAGGCGGTCCAGCTCCATCACATGCAGGGCGGGCGCATGGGTGGGCAAGGCGACGAAGGCGGCATCGAGCTTGCCGGCCAGCACCTGGCGGACCAGCCGCGGGGAGGTGTCGGACCGCGTCGTCACCACCAGGTCCGCCTGCGCATGTCGAACCCTCTGCGCCAGGCCGTGGAACCAGGCGGGCTCCACGGCGCTGGTCAGGCCCAGGCGCAGTTTGGCGGGCAAGGCCGGTGTGGCGAGCGCGGCTTCGGCGGCATCCAGCAGCTTGCCCATGCGGCGTGCGTAAGGCAGCAGCGTCTGGCCGGCCGGCGTCAGGCTCACGCCCTTGGGATGACGGTCGAAGAGCCGTGTGCCCAGCCGTTCCTCCAGCTCCCGGATCGCCCGGCTCAGCGGCGGCTGGGACAGGTGCAGCATCTCGGCCGCCTGGCGGAAGCTGCTGGTTTCGGCGATGGCGCGGAACAGGGCGAGCGAGCGGGAATCCAGGCGGTTGGGCATACCAAAAAGGTATCACGGAATGGGTCATTCCCGGATCGGCCGGCGCTTCCTACAGTGCGGCGCTTCAGCTTGCTTTGGAGGAAATCCATGAACGACACGACATCCCTTCCCGCCCCAACCGCGCACAACGAACGCCACGAACGCGGCGCCAGGATGCTGGAGGCGGTGGACGGGCCCGCCGGCCTGGCCGTCGTGGATGCGCTGGCCCGGTCCTTCCCGGACTTCGCCCGCCTGCTGCTGGAGTTCCCCTTCGGCGACATCTATGCCCGCCCCGGCCTCGACCTGCGCTCGCGTGAACTGGCGACCGTGGCCGCGCTGTGCGCCCTGGGTGCGGCACGGCCGCAGCTGATGGTCCATTTACATGCTGCGCTGCATGTGGGTTGCATGCCTGCGGAGCTGGTCGAAGTGGTGATGCAGATGGCGGTGTACGCGGGCTTTCCGGCTGCCTTGAACGGCTTGTCGGCGGTACGCGAAGTGTTCGCGGACGCAGGAATCGCGCTGCCACTGGGCTGAGCTGTCCGGCTTTCAGGCCAGGCGGCGGCGATCGTCGATCGCTGGCGTGGCATTCACTCCGCACGCAGGTCGAGTCTGCGGATCAGCGCCGAGAAGCGCTGCATGTCGGCGTCGATCGCCTTCTGGAAATCCTGCGGCGTGTTGCTGCGCGGCTCGGCGCCCTGGGCGACCATGGCCTCGCGTACGTCCGGCATCGCCACCACTTCGCGGATGTCGGCTGAGATCTTCTCCACGAGGGCGCGCGGCGTGGCCGCCGGCGCCAGGATGCCGATCCACGATGCCAGCTCGGCGTTCGGCAGGCCGGCTTCGGCCAGCGTCGGCACGTTCGGCAGGGCCGCCGAGCGCGCGGCCGAGGCCACCGCCAGCGGCTTCAGGGTGCCGCCGGTGATGAAGCCGGTGGTGCCGAAGATGGTGATGAACTCCATCGGCACATGGCCCGCCACCACGTCCGCATTGGCCTGGCCGCCGCCCTTGTAGGGCACATGCTGGAACCTGGCGCCCGACGCCGCCTGGAAGATCTCGAAGGCCAGGTGCGTCGAATTGCCGGTGCCCGAACTTGCGTAGCTGTACTTGCCCGGCTCGCCGCGGCCGAGCGCGATCAGCGCCTTCACGTCTGGCGCCTTGAACTGGGGGTTGACCACCAGCACCAGCGGCAGGTCCGCCACCATGGAGACCGGCGCGAAGGCCCTGGCCGGGTCGTAGGGCAGCCGGGCGTAGAGATACGGGTTGATGGCCTGGGTGCCCACATTGCCCATCAGCAGCGTGTAGCCGTCGGGTTTGGCCCGGGCCACGATGTCCACGCCCAGGATGCCGCCGGCGCCGCCGCGGTTGTCCACCACCACGCTCTGGCCCCATTTGGCGGCCAGCTTCTGGCCGATGAGGCGGGCGCCGGTATCGGTGCCGCCGCCGGGGACGAAGGGCACGACCAGGGTGACCGTCTTGTTCGGAAAGTTCTCGGGAGCCTGCGCTCGGGTCGCCATGGGCACTGCGGCCAGGGCGAGTGCCAGGGCCATGACGAGGCGGCTGCTTCGTTGGGGGGTCATGTCTTGTCTCCGTTCGTTGGGGATCGCAAGACGATGTTGAGCCTGCCCGGAGCGCGGCGCCAGGGGCGTTCCACCCACCCCGGCGGCTTAGTATCGGCATCCGGCAAGCAGAGCAAGGGATGGATCGATGCAGAAAGCGGAGCAAGGCGTGGCCAGTGCTGGCGGATGGACCCATGGCCTCCTGGCGCTGCTGGCCCTGGCGATCGCCGCATGTGGCCTGGGCGGCTGCCAGCCCGCCGACCCGCAGGACGCGCATGCCGAGGTGGCACGCAAGGCGGCCGAGCGCATGGCCGGCGTGCGCTGCATCGGGGCCAGGGCCTCGGCCGAACAGAAGGATGCGATCGCCCTGCTGCTGGCGGTCAACACCCTGGCGCCGCGCGGCAGCCTGCCGGCCTGGCTGCCCGGTGACTATGCGATGCCTGCCTCGGGCCCAGCCGCCAGCGACACCTGGAACACGCTGGCCGAGGGCTGCCCGAATGCGCCGGCTTTCGGCACACCGTTTGGATTCCCGTCCGCCGATATAGAGAGGGAACTGCGTGCCGACACGGCCTTCGCGGGCCTGTCCGACAGGCGCTGGGCGGAGATCCGGCGCTACCAGTCCAAGGCCATTCGGCAGTAGCCCGGCGATCGGTCCACCGGCGCCAACCCGCGCAATCTGGCATGAGAGTTGCTGGATATTTGGATCCAATCAGTGCGAACCAAGGAATGAAGATGCGGCGAACCTTCCTCAAACAGCTGGCCACCATGGGCGCGGGCCTGGCGCCGCTGGCCGGCTTCGATGCGGCCTGGGCGCAAGGCCCGGCCTATCCGGTCAAGCCGATCCGCCTGATCGTTCCCTTCCCGCCCGGCGGCGGCACCGACGCCATCGCGCGGGCGGTGGGCGAGCGCATGGGCAGCGAGCTGGGCCAGTCCTTCGTGATCGACAACAAGCCGGGCGCCGGCGGCATGATCGGCGCCGATGCCGGCGCGCGTTCACCGGCCGACGGTTACAACCTGCTGATCGGCACCAACAGCACGCTGGTCACCAACAAGTACCTCTACGCGAAGATGCCGTACGACCCGGCGTCCTTCGAGCTGATCGGCCTGATCGGCATCACGCCGCTGCTGCTGCTGGCCAACCCCTCGGTGCCGGCGAAGACGGTGCCCGAACTGGTGGCCTACGCCAAGGCCAATCCGGGCAAGCTGAGCTACGCCTCCTTCGGCAACGGCACCACCTCGCACCTGGCCGGCGAGCTGTTCAAGCAGATGGCCGGCGTGGACATGCTGCACGTGCCCTTCAAGGGCGCCTCCGAGGCGCTGCCGGCCATCATCGGCGGCCAGGTCTCGCTGTATTTCGACACCATCGTCAGCGGCCTGCCGCATGTGAAGAGCGGCAAACTCAACGCCCTGGCGGTGACCTCCGCACGCCGCTCGGCCATCCTGCCGGCGGTGCCCACCATCGCCGAGCAGGGCTATCCCGGCTACGAGATCTATCCCTGGTACGGCATGGTGGCGCCCAAGGGCACGCCGAAGGAGGCGCTGGAGCGCCTGCGCACGGTGCTGGGCCGCGCGGTGCGCGATCCGCAACTGGTGGAGAAGCTGGTGGCCACCGGCGCCGAGGTCACGCCCATGTCCGCCACCGAATTCGCCGAGATGGTGCGGCTGGACCACAGCAAGACCGAGAAGCTGGTCAAGACCGCCAGCGTCAGCCTGGAGTAGCCGCCGCCTCCCGGCGCATCGCCTCCACGACGGTGGCGGGGCTGCCGGTCCTGCGGGCGGCCGAAAAATTGGCCAACGCGGATGCATTTTCAGATCGCCGGATAGCCGCCCGTGCCGCCCGGCCAGGCCGTCAGCACCTCGTAGCCCTCGGGCGTCACCGCCACCATGTGCTCCCACTGGGCGGACAGCGAGCGGTCGCGGGTCACCACCGTCCAGCCGTCGGCCAGCTGGCGGGTCTCGCCCTTGCCGGCGTTGAGCATGGGCTCGATGGTGAACACCATGCCGGCTTCCAGCCGCAGCCCTTCGCCGGGGCGGCCGTGGTGCAGCACCTGGGGCGCGTCGTGGTAGATCTGGCCGATGCCGTGGCCGCAGTATTCGCGCACCACGCTGAAATGCCCGCGCTGCGCGACCGAGGCGATCGCATGGCCGATGTCGCCCAGCGTGGCGCCGGGCCGCACCACCCGGATGCCGGCGCGCAGGGCCTCGTAGGTGGTCTCCACCAGGCGCCGGGCCAGGGGCGCGGGCTCGCCGACGTAGTACATGCGGCTGGTGTCGCCGAACCAGCCGTCCTGCTGCACCGCCACGTCGATGTTGACGATGTCGCCCTTCTTCAGGATCTTGTCCGGCGAGGGGATGCCGTGGCAGACCACCTGGTTGACCGAGGTGAGCACCGTCTTGGGATAGTCCTGGTAGCCCAGGTTGCCGGGGATGGCGCGCTGCACGTTCACGATGTGCTCGTGGCAGAGGCGGTCCAGCGCCTCGGTGCTCACGCCGGGCACCACATGCGGCTCGATCATGGCGAGCACCTCGGCGGCGAGCTGGCCGGCGCGCCGGGCCATGGCGATCTCTTCGGCGGACCGGATGGGAACCTGGCGCGCCATCAGTGCTTGCCGCCCGCAGCGGCGCGGGGCTTGTCGGCAGGTGTCGCGACGGCGGCGGCGATATCCAGGCCGCCCGCCAGTTCTGCCTTGATCAGCAGCTGGTTGATCTCGCGGTGGTTCAGCTCCGGATACACCTCGGCCAGCATGCCGACCCGCATCCAGTGCTCGGCCTGGGCGTTGATGGAGCGGCTGAGCGCGTTGCCGGCCACCCGCAGGTTCTCGTGCATCAGGTCCGAAATCTTGACAATGCCCATGGGCCTACCTCTATATGAAACGTATATGAATTATATGCGTTCCATATGGCGGGTCCCAAGGGCGGCTCAGGTCTTGTGCAGATGGGCCAGCAGATCCGGATAGGACACCGGTTTGACGAAGTGCGTCTCGAAGCCCGCGGCCAGCGACTGGCTGCGGTCCATCGGCTGGCCGTAGCCGGACAGGGCCACAAGGCGCAGCGCCTCCGGCTCGCGCGCGCCGCGCAGGGCCACGGCCAGCTCGTGGCCGCTCATGCCGGGCAGGCCCACGTCCAGGATGGCGATCTCGGGCCGGAACTCCTCGGCCAGGGCCAGGGCCTCGAAGGGGTCGGCGCTGACACGCACCTCGAAACCCTCGTCGGCCAGCACCGCGGCCAGCAGCTCGGCGGCATCGGTGTTGTCGTCGACCAGCATCATGCGGCGCCGGGCCGGGCTTCTCGGCGCCGGCTCGGGCGTGGCCGGCGCGGCGGGCAGGGCGGCCAGCGCATCCATCGTCGGCAGCACCACGCTGAATTCCGCGCCCTTGCCGACGCCTTCGCTGCGCACATCGACCGTGCCCTCGTGGCTCTCCACGAAGCTCTTGACCAGCGCCAGCCCGATGCCCAGCCCGCCGCCGGCCCGGTCGATGGTGCTGCTGCCCTGCTCGAACACGCCGAACAGGCGCGGCATGAGTTCGGCGCTGATGCCCGGTCCGTCGTCCCGCACCGCCACCCGCAGCCGGCCGTCCGTCACCTCGCTGCGCAGCACGATGTGGCCCTGCAGATGGGTGTACTTGGCGGCGTTGGTGAGGATGTTGGCGAAGACCTGGGTGAGCCGGGTGGCGTCGCCGAAGACCAGCACCTCGGCCGAGGGCAGGCCGACGTCGAGCCGCTGCTGGCGCGCCTCCACCAGCGGGCCCACGGCCTCGATCGCGCTCTGCAGGCACAGGCGGATCGACACCGGCTCCTTGTGCAGCTCGAACTTGCGGTTGGTGAGCCGGCCGATGTCCATCAGGTCGTCGACCAGGCGCGACAGGTGCCGGGCCTGGCGCTCGATGATCTCGTAGGGCCGGCCCAGCGACGCGCCGCCGGCCTGGCGCTTGAGCAGCTCCAGCGCCATGAAGATCGGCGCCAGCGGATTGCGCAACTCGTGGCCGAGCATGGCCAGGAACTCGTCCTTGACCCGGCTGGCCCGCGCCCGCTCGCGGTCGATGGCGGCGGCCTCCAGGCCGGTGGCGGCCAGCGTGGCCACGGCGCGCAGGCAGGCGCTCTGGTGCACGTCGGGGAAAGCCGGCCCGCGCGAGCCGAACCACACGCTGCCCTGGCTGCCGCTGAAACCCATGCTCAGCCGGATCATGCGCAGCGGCCCCAGCGGCGTGGCCTGCACCGAGGGCGTGGCGGTGATGCTCATGCGGCGTATCGCGGCCAGTGTGTCCTGCCAGTCCAGCGCCTGTTGCGGCGTGGCCTGCAAGCCGGAGATGCGCAGCCGGGTGAAGGCCTGGCCGTCCTCCACATTCGGCACATCGATGTAGATGGTGTCCAGCGGCACGACGGTCTCGATCGCCTCGGCCATCAGGCGCAGCACGGTGGCGGCGTCCCGGCCCACCCAGAGCGCGGGCAGGGCCATCAGGCCCATCAGGTCCCGCAGGACGGCGCTGGCGCTGCGCCCGGCGGCGGTGCCGGACGCGGAGGAGGGGGTTTCAGGACTGTTCGACACGGGCCTTGCGCGCCTTGAGTTCCTTCAGCATCTCGGCGGGCGGGGTGAAGAAGGGGTTTTCCTGGACCACGCCGCCGACCAGGGTGAGCGGATGGGTGCGCAGCAGGTCCATCATCATGGCGCCGGTCAGCAGCGCGGTGTCGTAGACGCAGATGGCCGGCTGGCGGTTGCGCTCCAGCACCTCGTTGACCTCGGCCTCGTACTCGATCAAGTCCTCGGAGCCGGGCGCATCGCGGAAGGCCCAGTCCATGTGGCCCATGATGCGCAGGCGCTTGTAGCCGGCCTCGCGCGCCTGGGTGGTGACCTTGTCCACGGTGGCCAGCATCTGGTCCTTGTTGAAACGGCCGGTCTCGTCGAAATAGGCCTGGTCCCAGCCCACCAGCTCCAGCTGGCCGCAGGCCTGGCAGCCCGGCCCGTCGATGCCGTGTGCGACCAGGCGCTCCAGGTGGTCGGTCTTCAGGTCCGGATCGACCAGGTGCAGGTTCTTCTCGCCCTGCTCCATGGCCTGGCGGTAATAGGGATGGAGGATCTCGTAGCCCTCGTCGCGGCTGTCGAAGAACGCGCAGACGTGGAAGGAATCGAGGGCCGTGCCGGCGAGGGTGAGTTGGTCCATCTGGTTTCCGGGCGCCAAGGTCGTGTTGCAAGGGGGTTGCCTATTGTGCCCGGGAGGCGGCCCGCGACCGAGGGTTTGTTCCGCCCGGCGCGGCGATCCGCCTGCCTATCATTCTTCGGCCCTGCCGCCAGGCCGCGCCAGGCCGAAAAACCAAAACCAACAGAGACAAGACCATGCAAGACTCCCGACCGAGCCTGCGCCGCCGCACGGCGCTCGCCATGCTGCCCGCCGCGGCGCTGGTGGCCAGTGGCCATGTCCGCGCCCAGGCGCGTGTGTTCCCCGACAAGCCGATCGAACTCGTCGTGCCCTACCAGCCCGGCGGCGGCACCGACGCCCTGGCGCGCGCCTATGCGGACGCCGCCCGCAAGCACATGCCGCAGACGGTGCTGGTGGTCAACAAGCCCGGCGCCAGCGGCGCCATCGGCTGGCAGGACGTGATCAGCTCGCGGCCGGACGGCTACCGCCTGGCCATCATCACGGTCGAACTCATCACCCTGCCGCCGCTGGGCATGGCCCGGTACAACTGGGACGACCTGGCGCCGATCGCCCAGCTCAACGCCGACCAGGCCGCCATCACCGTGCGCGCCGATTCGCCCTGGAACACGGTGGAAGACTTCCTCGCCGCGGCCAAGGTGGAGAGCGGCAAGGTCAGCGTGGGCAATTCCGGCACCGGCTCGATCTGGCACCTGGCCGCCGCTGCGCTGCAGGACAAGGCCGGCGTGAAGTTCAACCACACGCCTTTCCAGGGCGCCAACCCCGCCGTGCTGGCGCTGATGGGCGGCCATATCGATGCGGTGGCGGTGAGCCCGGCGGAGGTCACCACCTTCGTGCAGGCCGGCAAACTCAAGACCCTGGCCGTGATGGCCGAGCAGCGGGTGAAGGGCTTCGAAAAGGTGCCCACGCTCAAGGAGCGCGGCATCGACCTGGTGATCGGCACCTGGCGCGGCATCGCGGCGCCGAAGAACACGCCGCCCGAGGTGATCGCCTACTTGAAGACCGCCAGCGAGAAGATCGCCAACGAGGCGAGCTTCCGCGAGGTGCTGGACAAGCAGAACCTGGGTTTCGTCTATGCCGACGACAAGGCCTTCCGCAAGGCCATTACAGAGGATGCCGCCTACTTCAAGACGCTGATCGGCAAGCTCGACATCAAGAACGTGTAGTCAGGTGTCGTTGGAGGTATCGAGCTTGGGCTGGCCGCTCTCGTCGGTCGGCCCGCCCTCGGTGCGTTCGTCCTCGGTCACCGAGGTGTTGAGGGACGGAGGCTGCGGTGTCTTTGCAGCGGCCTCGGGCGGAGTTTTGGGATCGGCTGGCATGGGCGGCTCCTTGCGGTTCAGATCGAACGTTCGCTGGCCAGCGTCAGGTGGCAGGTGATGACCGCCTGGCCCTGCGCGTCGTAGGCGAACAGCCGTTCCTTGACGACGAAGGTGTGCGCGCCGAGTGCGGCGATGGCCACGCTGTCGCCGGCCGCCGGCAGGGCCTGCCCGGCATCGAAGTTCAGCGTGGTGTTGGCGACGCCCGGCAGTTCTGCCTTGGTCTGCGCGTCGAGGACGAAGTGGAGGGATGCGGTCATGGCGGGATCTCTCTTGCGGCGGTTCGTGGGTGGAGAGATCCAATGTAGGGGCGCTGCGGACAGGAGATGTTTCCACGCGTGGCAAGACGCACCGCGGGACGGAAAAACGCTGTAGCGATCCGGGACGGTCGGCGCCCACGGCGGCGGCCCCCGGCTGTCCGATCCTGCGACAGCCGCCGTGCTTCCCGCGCCCAGGGAAAACCAGCGCGCCAGGCCGTTTCCGCTTCCCGATCAATCACTTGCCCCGCCACCCCCGGCGCGTGGCATGTCCGTTGCTGAAAGGCGTCTTCCAAAACAAGGAGACACCTATGAAAGCTGCGGTGCTGCACCGTTACGACGAGACCCTGGGCAGTGGTCGCTTCGTCGAATACGAGGACTGGCCCGACCCGAAGATCGAGAGCCCCACCGACGTCATCGTGCGTATCGGCGGCGCCGGTGTCTGCCGCACCGACCTGCACGTGGTGGAGGGCATCTGGCGCAGCAAGGTGCAGGTCTCGCTGCCCTACGTCATGGGCCACGAGAACGCCGGCTGGGTCGAGGCCATGGGTTCGGCGGTGACGGGGGTGAAGGTGGGCGATCCGGTGATCTGCCATCCGCTGGTGACCAGCGGCCACTGCCTGGCCTGCCGGCGCGGCGACGACATGCATGCCGACGAGAGCCGTTTCCCCGGCATCAATGCCGATGGCGGTTATGCCCAGTACCTGCGCACCGGCCAGCGCTCCCTCATCAAGCTGCCGAAGACGCTGGCGCCCAAGGATGTGGCGCCTTACACCGATGCCGGCCTGACCGCCTACCGAGCGGCCAAGAAAGCCTCGCGCCACCTGCTGCCTGGCGAGTTCGCGGTGGTGATAGGCGCGGGCGGCCTGGGCCATATCGGCATCCAGGTGCTGGCCGCGCTGTGCGCCGCCGAGATCGTCATCGTGGACCGCAGCGAGACCGCGCTGAAGCTGGCGCAGGAATGCGGCGCCCACCATGCCGTCAAGGCCGATGGCAGCGAGCTGGAGCGGGTGCTCGAAATCACCAGGGGCCAGGGCGCCGAGGCGGTGATCGACTTCGTCGGCGAGGGCGACGCCGTGGCCCAGGGCCTGGCCATGACCCGCAATGCCGGCACCTACTACGTGGTCGGCTACGGCGGCCGCATCGAGCTGCCCACGCTGGACATGGTGACCAGCGAGAAAAGCATCGTCGGCAACCTGGTCGGCACCTGGCCCGAACTGGTCGAGCTGATGGCCCTGGCCGACCGCGGCCTGGTGCACCTGAAGACCCGCGAATACAAGCTGCAGGACGCCAACCAGGCCCTGCTCGACCTGCACCACGGCAAGGTCAGCGGCCGCGCGGTGCTGATTCCCTGAGCTTTTGCGAACGCCTGGAGGAACACCCATGACACAGGACACGACCGGCGCCCAGAAGGACGCCTTCTTCGCCCAGCTCGGCCAGCTCTCGGACGCGATGACGGCCGCCTTCGGCAAGGACTTCGCCATCGGCGCGCTGGTGCTCGCCGCGCGTTATCTCGCCGAACGCACCGCGCCCGACACCCAGGAGACCGCGCCCGCCCCGTGAAAACCCCGAGCCGCCGGCCGTCCGCCGCGGGACGGCGCGGTGTCCCGGAACAGGACGGCCGCGACAGCCGCATGCGCACCGCCGCAGCGTCCCTCAGAGGGCGGCCAGCGAGGGCATCAGGGATTGGAGCAATGGCACGCGAATCGCAATGAGGAAGCCGGGGCGCCACCCATGCGTCCCGGCAGATCGGCCCAGCGAAACACACACACAGGAGATGACCATGTCCGTTGGTTTGACACTCAACAAGATCACCTCGCAGAAGGGGATCAGCGTGGCGGAGGCCGCCAGGCGCATCGCCGACCTCGGCTGGCAGCCGAGCTATGTGAAGGAAGCGATGACCTTCCCCACCGACTACAAGATCAGCAAGGCGCCGCGCGACCCGATGAAGCAGGTGCTGCGCTCCTACTTTCCGATGCAGGAGGAGAAGGACAACCGCGTCTACGGCGCGCTCGACGCCGCCCTGCGCGGCGACATGTTCCGCAACACCCAGCCGCGCTGGGTGGAGTGGATGAAGCTGTTCCTGGCGATCATTCCCTTCCCGGAAATCTCGGCCGCCCGCTCCATGTCCATGCTCGGCCAATTGGCCCCGGGCGAGGAGCTGCGCACCGGCTTCACCATGCAGATGGTCGACGAGTTCCGCCATTCCACCATCCAGATGAACCTGAAGAAGTGGTACATGGAGAACTACATCGACCCGGCCGGCTTCGACATCACCGAGGCCGCCTTCGGCAAGTGCTACGCCACCACCATCGGCCGGCAGTTCGCCGAAGGCTTCCTCACCGGCGATGCGCTGACCGCCGCCAACATCTACCTGCAGGTGGTGGCCGAGACCGGCTTCACCAACACGCTCTTCGTGGCGATGCCGTCCGAAGCCGCGCGCAACGGCGACTACGCCCTGTCCTCGGTCTTCCTCTCGGTGCAGTCCGACGAGTCGCGCCACATCGGCAACGGCCATTCGCTGCTGATGTCGGTGGTCAACGATCCGGACAACCACCTGCTGCTGGAGCGCGACATCCGTTACGCCTTCTGGCAGAACCACGCCATCGTGGACGCGGCCATCGGCACCATCATCGAATACGGCACCACCGACCGCAGCAAGAACAAGGAAAGCTACGCCGAGCTGTGGCACCGCTGGATCTACGAGGACTACTACCGCACCTACCTGCTGCCGCTGGAGAAGTACGGCGTGAAGATCCACCACGACGACGTGGGCGCCGCCTGGGACCGGCTGGTGAAGAAGAACTATGTGCACAAGGTGGCGCAGTTCTTCGCCGTGGGCTGGCCGGTGAACTTCTGGCGCATCGAGGCGCAGACCGAACGCGACTTCGAATGGTTCGAGCACAAGTACCCGGGCTGGTATGCCGAGTTCGGCAACTTCTGGAAGTGGTACGAAAGAAAGAGCGTGCCCGGCCAGACCAACATCCTCTTCGACCAGGAGAACGGCTACGTCTACCCGCACCGCTGCTGGAGCTGCATGGTGCCCTGCCTGATCCGCGAGGACGCGGTGATGGACGAGGTCGACGGCAAGGTCTACACCTACTGCTGCGAGCAGTGCCGCTGGACCCACAAGACCGCCTTCGCCGCCGAATACGAAGGCCGCGCCACGCCCGCCATGGGCCGCTTCAGCGGACGGCGCGAATGGGAGGAGTGCTATCACGGCTGGGACCTGGCCGATGCGATCAAGGACCTGGGTTTCGTGCGCTCGGACGGCAAGACCCTGGTCTCGCAGCCCCACCTGCGCTTCGACGACCGGCAGATGTGGACCTTGGACCATGTGCGCGGCCACACCCTGCAGAGCCCGCTGACCCTGCTGCGTGCCATGACACCCGAGGCGCGTGAAAAGCACATGGCCGAGTACCGCAAGGGTTTCACCATCAACCCGATCTGAACGGCCGGCCGGCCGAACACGGGAAACCCAGACCATGTCCGAAAAGAAGATCCACAAGGTCCGCTTCGAGCCGGTCGGCGTCGAGATGGAATGCGAGGAGGGCGAGTGGGTGCTGGACGCCGCCTTCCGCCAGGGCATCGCGGTGGCCCACGGCTGCCGCGAGGGCCGCTGCAGCAGCTGCAAATGCGTGCTGCTGGAAGGCGATGCCCAAGTGCAGGACTACTCCACCTTCGCGCTGCCCGACTACGAACGCGATGCCGGCCATGTGCTGCTCTGCCGCACCTACGCCTTCAGCGACCTGACGGTGGAACTGCTGAACTACGACGAGGACCTGATGCGGCGCTCCATCGCCGTGCGGGACTTCCCCGGCGAGCTGGTGGCGGTGAGCGAACTCACCCACGACATCCGCCTGCTGGAGGTGCGGCTGGCCGAGCCGATGAAGTTCTGGGCCGGCCAGTATGTGGAGCTCACGGTGCCGGAGGCGGGCGTGACGCGCTCGTACTCCATGGCCAGCACGCAGAGTTCGCCGGACACCCTGCGCTTCATCATCCGCAAGTACCCGCAAGGGGCCTTCTCCTCGCTGGTCGATGCCCGGCTGCGGCCGGGCACGGCCGTGTCGCTGAAGGGCCCCTTCGGAGGCTGCTTCCGGCGAGAGGCGCGGCCCGGGCCGATGCTGCTGGTGGGCGGCGGCTCGGGCATGGCGCCGCTGTGGTCCATCCTGCAGGACCACATCGAGAGCGGGGAGCAGCGGCCCATCCGCTTCTTCTACGGCGCGCGCAGCCGGCAGGACCTGTTCTTCCTGGAAGAGTTCGCCGCCGTGGCCGCACGGCTAACGGATTTCGAGTTCATCCCCGTGCTGTCCCAGGCCGCGCCCGGGGACGGCTGGACGGGCGAGACCGGCTTCGTGCACGAGGCCCTGCAACGGGTGATGGCCGAACGCCCGCTGCCCGGCCAGGCCGATGCCTATGTCTGCGGCCCGCCGCCCATGGTCGATGCGGTGCTGCCCGCGCTGCAGCGCCTGGGCGTGGCGGCCGAGCACACCCATGTCGACAAGTTCGTCCAGGCCGGCGCCGCGCTGAGCCTGGCCCATTGATCCACCTTCCAAAACCCAACAGGAGACAAAGCATGGATACCGCCACCCTCGATTCGCCCGCGGTCACCTCGGGCGCGGCCGGCGCCGCGAAATTCGCCGGCTCCGACAGCCGCAAGTACAACTACTTCACCCCCAAGGGCCGCAAGGCCACGCACTACGAGGACATGACCCTCGACGTGCAGCCCGACCCCAAGCGCTACCTGCTGCAGGACTGGATCATCTCCTTCGCCGACGGCACGCCCACCTATTCGGAGACCTGGACGGCGGCCCGCTGCGCCGACTGGCATGCCTACCGCGCGGTGGACGAGGAATGGGAGCGCACCCACTTCCAGCGCCAGTCCACCATCGTCGGCATGATCTCGCAGGCGGTGGAGAACGCCCGGCGCGCCGGAGCGCCGCAGCGCTTCGACAAGACCTGGGTCAAGGTGCTGGAGAAACACCTGGGCGCCTACAAGCATGCCGAGTTCGGCATGGGCACGGCGCTGATGCATGCGCAGCGCTACGGCTACACCCAGATGGTCAACAGCACCATCCTCACCAACGCCTCCTACAAGCTGCGTTTCGCCCAGGACCTGACGCTCTACCTCGGCGACATCGGCACCGACATCGCCGGCTTCGACGCCGAGATCGGCAAGCAGCAGTGGCTGAGCGATCCGGTCTGGCAGCCCACCCGCGAGCTGGTCGAGACCATAGGCGGCGAGACCGACTTCCTGGCCCAGTACTTCGCGGTCAACATCGTCTTCGAGCCCCTGGTCGGCGAGCTGCTGCGCAGCGGTTTCTTCATGCAGGCGGCGGCCTCGCAGAACGACTTCCTCACGCCCACCGTGGTATCGGCCGCCGAGGGCGACTACCAGCGCAACCTGGCCAACTGCGTGGAGCTGGTGCACATGCTGGTGAGCGACGACACCCACGGGCCGCAGAACGTGCTGCTCTTCAATGGCTGGCTGCAGCGCTACGGCGAGCTGGCGCTGTCGGCGGCCCGGCACCTGCAGCCGATCTGGTCGCTGCCGCACGTCAAGGTGGTGCGCTTCGAGGACGCCCTGGCCTCGGCCACCGGACGCATCCGCAACATCGCCGTGCAGCTCGGCCTGGAGCTGCCCGAAGCGCTGTCCGCCTGACCCGAATCCCCATCCCACCCACCGAGGAGACCCACCATGTCAGACCACGAGAAAAGCATCTTCAAGTCCTTCAAGGACCTGGAGTTCCAGGAGACCATCTCGCACCAGTGCGGCGTCACCATGAACGACAGCGTGGAGGCCCGCGCCATCGCCGAGCTGATGGCCAGCAAGCCCGGCATCCGGGTGACCTACCTGCCGGCCATGATCCGCATCGACGGCGAGGGCCGCATCGAATTCCACATGGACGAGATCGGCGAGGCCCTGGGCCGCGAGATGACCGCCCACCTCTTCGAGATATCCACCTCCACCCACTACGGGCGCATGGTGATGGTCGATGAAAACACCGTGGTGCTCTTCGGCAACATGGAAGAAGCCATGGCCTACGAATAAGGAGACAGCACCATGTACACCACCGCATCCGGAGAAGAGATCTTCGTCATCGACGGCCATGTCCACAAATGGGACGGCAGCAAGGCCAACCAGAGGAACATCCACGGCGAGCAGTTCATCAACTGCTTCTACGGCTACCACACCTTCCTGAGCCCGGCCGAGAAGCTGCTCACCCGCGAGCAGTTCGACACCTACAGCGCCGAGCAGATGCACCGCGACCTGTTCGTGCACGGCTACGACGACATGGCGATCTGCCAGCCGACCTACCTCACCGACTTCTATGTGCAGGGCTTCAACACCACCGAGCAGAACGCTGTGCTGAAGACCCAGTACCCGGGCCGCTTCATCGTCAATGGCGCCTTCGACCCGCGCGACGAGGCGGCGGGCCTGGACCAGCTCGACGAACTCGCCGCCAAGCACCAGTTGCAGGGCGTGAAGCTCTACACCGCCGAATGGAAGGGCGCCAGCCGGGGCTACAAACTCACCGACCCCTGGGCCGAGAAGTACCTGGAGCGCTGCGAAGCCCTGGGCATCCGCAACATCCATGTGCACAAGGGCCCGACCATCCTGCCGCTGGACCGCGATGCCTTCGACGTGGCCGACATCGACGCGGCCGCCACCAACTTCCAGGGCCTGAATTTCATCGTGGAGCATTGCGGCCTGCCGCGCCTGGACGACTTCTGCTGGATCGCCACGCAGGAGACCAATGTCTACGGCGGCCTGGCGGTGGTGCTGCCCTTCATCCGCAAGAAGCCGCAGTACTTCGGCCATGTGATCTCGCAGCTGCTGATGTGGCTGGGGCCGGACAAACTGCTCTACGGCAGCGACTACGGCATCTGGACCCCCGACTGGCTGATCGAGGACTTCATGGCCTACGAGCTGCCCGAGGCTCTGGCCAAGGAAACCGGCGCGGTGCTGGACCTGGAGGCCAAGAAGAAGATCCTGGGCCTGAACGCCGCCCGGCTCTACGGCGTGGACATCGAGGCACAGAAGCTGCGCCTGCCCAACGCGCACCAGGCCCGCCCGGTGGAATCCGCGCTGGCGCCGGCCGACGGCGCGGCGGTGGCCGCCTGATGGACACCGGCCGCCTGCGGCAGGAGCGCATCGCCCAGGTGCGCGCCTGCCTGGCGACGGTGGTGGACCCGGAGCTGGACGAGCCGGTGACGGAGCTGGACTTCATCACCGACATCACCCTGACCGCGCCCGGCCAGGTGCGCATCGGCTTTCGTTTGCCGACCTACTGGTGCGCCGCCAACTTCGCCTTCCTCATGGCCGACGACATGCGCCTCGCGGTCTCGTCACTGGCCTGGGTGGAGGGGGTGAGGGTGCTGCTGCAGGACCATATGTACGCCGACACCATCAATGCCGGCGTGGCACGCGGCGAGGGCTTCGAAGCCGCCTTCGGCGAAGCGGCCGAGGGCGGTTTGCAGGCCCTGCGCCGCACCTTCGAGCGCAAGGCCTTCCAGCGCCGCCAGGCGGCCCTGCTGGCCTGGCTGCTGGAGGCCGGCCACACGGCGCAGGCCCTGGTCGCCATGCGCCGCGAGGCCCTGGCCGGCCTGCCCCTGGCCGAGGCCGGCGAGCGCCTGCGGGCGCGCTACCTGCAGCGCCGCGACGTGGCCGGCGGCGGCGCCCTGGCCTTTGTCGATACCGAGGGCGGTGCGATCGCGGCGGCGGCCCTGGCGCGCCATCTGACCGACACGCAGCGCGTGGACATCAACGCCGAATTCAACGGCGCCCTGTGCCGCGGCCTGCTGGCCGCGCGTTACCCGCCGGGCGCGGGCGCCGCCGTGCCGATCCGCATCGTGCGGCAGCCGGCTCACTGATCCTGAAGACCTGAATAACGAGATGGATGGAGACAAAAAAATGGCAAACATCATGTTGCACGACGACGAAGCCCGCCAGGCCCTGGGCCGGGGCGTGGCCAAGCTGGCGCGGGCGGTGCGCGGCACCCTGGGGCCGCGCGGCATGAACGTGGTGATCGACAGGCCGATCGGCACGCCGATCATCTCGCGCGACGGCGTGAGCATCGCCGCCGAGGTGGAGCTGGAATGCCCCTTCGAGAACATGGGCGCGCAGGTGCTGCGCGAGGTTTCGCGCCAGACCAACGAGGTGGCCGGCGACGGCACCACCACCGCCACCGTGCTGGCCGATGCGCTGGTGCAGGACGGCCTGGCCTGCCTGGGGCGCGGCGCCAATCCGGTGGAATTGGTGGAGGGGCTGGAGCTGGCGGTGGCCGAGGTGATCGCCGAGCTGCAGCGCTCGGCCCGGCCCCTGGCCGACGGCCTGGAACTGCGCGCGGTGGCGGTGGTGGCGGCCAACGATGTCGCCACCGGCCACCTGGTGGCCGAAGCGCTGGAGCGGGTGGGCCCGGGCGGCATCGTCGATGTGGATTACGGCAGCACCGTCGAGACCCGGCTGGAGGTGGTCGACGGCATGGCCTTCGACCGCGGCTACCTGTCGCACCACATGATCACCGACGTGGAGCGCATGCAGGTGGTGCTGGAGAACCCGCTGATCCTGATGACCGACATGCGGCTGCAGACCACGGCGGAAGTGGATGCCATCCTGGCGCTGGCGGCCGAGGCGAAACGGCCGCTGCTGGTGATCGCCGACGAGGTGGCGCCGGCCTGCGTGGTCAGCCTGCTGGCCTGGCGCGACCGGGGCGGCCAGCCGGTGGCGGCCATCCATCCGCCGGAATACGGCCACTGGCGCAAGGCCATGCTGGAGGACATCGCCATCCTCACCGGCGGCCGGGTGATCGCACGCGACCTGGGCGGCAGCATCGCCGCCGTGCAACAACGCGACCTGGGCGGCGCGCGCCAGGTGCGCATCTCGGCCAACCAGACGGTGGTGACCGCCGGTGCCGGCGACCCGGCCCTGATCGAGGCCCGCCGCCAGCAGGCCACCCGGCAATGGGAGCTGGCGCCGGAGAACGTGGAGCGCGACAAACTCAAGGAGCGCGTCGCCAAGCTCTCCGGCGGCACGGCGGTGCTGATGGCCGGCGGCGCCACGCCGGTGGAGCAGAAACGCCGGCTGCACCTGATCGAGGATGCGATCCATGCCGCGCGCGCCGCCATCGCCGAAGGCGTGGTGCCCGGCGGCGGGCTGGCGCTGCTGCGGGCGGCCTCGGCGCTCGAACCGCTGATCGAGCACAGCAGCGGTGGCGTGCAGCAGGGCGCGCGCCTGCTGCAGCGGGCCTTGCAGCAGCCGCTGCATTTCATCGCGGCCAACTGCGGGCTGGATGCCGTCGGTGTGATGAAACGCACCCTGGCCGCCCAGCCCGGCGTGGGCCTGGATGCGCGCACCGGCCGTTTCACCGACCTGGCGCTGGCCGGCATCATCGATCCGGTCAAGGTCAGTTCGAGCGCGGTGCGCAACGCGGCCTCGGTGGCCGGGCTGATCCTGACCACCCAGACCCTGATCGCCAGGAAACCCGATACGGCGGACCCCACCGCCGGCCCCGCGCTGGGCGGCGGCGCGGAGCGTTTCGGCCGGCAGTAAAGGTGTGTGCGAAGCGGTGTTGTACAGCAAGGATCTGCTGCATCGAAGGAGGTATCGCAGCAGAATCTGACGGGCACCCAAAGCCCACGATGAGCCAGCAGGCGCCGCGCAGAAACGGCGCCGAAGGAGACCAAGATCAAAGCCGAGAACATGCCCCCGCGCAGCCCGGCCGCCGCGCCGGAGCCGGCGGACGAGCGTCAGACCATGGAGGCCTGGGAACGCCTGATCACCGGCGCCCCGCCGGCCGGCATCCCGGTCTCCCGCCTCGTGCTGGCCTCCTGGCAGCGCAGCATGCGCTCGGCGGTGGAGCCGCGCTCGCGCTCGGCGCCGCTGGCCGCGCTGGGCGATGCGATGGAGCAGCTGCGCCGCCACAACCAGGACATGATGGGCGCGGCCCAGGGCCTGTTCATGGCCTCGGCCCATCTGCTGGCCCAGTCCGGCTCGATCATGCTGCTGACCGATCCCCACGGCGTGGTGCTGGACGTGGCCGGCGACATGCGCACCCTGGAGGCGGCCGAGGGCATCCATCTGGTGGCCGGCGCCAACTGGCATGAAGGCGTGGTCGGCACCAACGGCATAGGCACCGCGCTGGCCACGCGCCAGCCGGTGACGGTGCATGCGGCCGAACATTTCTGCGAAGGCATCAAGCGCTGGACCTGCGCCGCCGCGCCGGTGTTCCGGCCGGGCAGCGAGCAGGTGCTGGGTGTGGTCGACATCTCCGGCCCGCCCTCGACCTACCAGCGCAACAACCTGGTGCTGGCCCTGTCGGCGGCGCGGCAGATCGAGGCGGTGCTGGCCGAACGCCTGGTGCGCGAGCAGATGCAGCTGCTGGAGGCCGCGCTGCAGACCCCGGGCGTGGGCGACATGCAGGCCCTGTTGGTGCTCGACGGCGATGGCCGGCTGCTGCACCTGCGCGGCAGCGTGGCCGGCCTGCCGCTGCAGGCGGGCGAGCGCCTGCCGGGGCTGCCAGCCGGCCTGCCTGCCGACGAGTGGGCGCGGCGCCTGCCGCCATGCCTGCGGGCGGAGTGGCTGCATCCGGTACGTGCCGGCACCCGCACCGTCGGCGCCTGGATCGGCGTGCCGCGGCCATCACGCACCGCGGCGGCGGCGACGATCGCCACCGCGGCCGCAGCACCGGGCCGGGCCGCCGACTCCGAACTCGACCCCGCACGCAGCAGCTTCGGCAAGCTGCTGGGCCGCAGCACCGCGCTGCTCGGCGCCATCGAACGCGCGAGCCAGCTGGCGCCGCGCCGGGTGGGTGTGCTGATCCAGGGCGAGACGGGCGTGGGCAAGGAGCTCTTCGCCCGCGCCCTGCATGGCGAGGGCCCGCGCGGCGGGCCTTTCGTCAGCTTCAACTGCGGCGCCACCACCCGGGAGCTGATCGCCGGCGAACTCTTCGGCCATGTGCGCGGCGCCTTCACCGGCGCCACCCACGAAGGCCGCCCCGGCCGCTTCGAGCTGGCCCATGGCGGCACCCTGTGCCTGGACGAGATCGGCGAGCTGCCGCTGGATCTGCAGCCGGTGCTGCTGCGGGTGCTGGAGGAGGGCGTGGTCTGCCGCCTGGGCGAGGCACGCCATCGGCCGGTGGACGTGCGCCTGCTGGCCATGACCAACCGCGACCTGCTGCAGGAAGTGGAGGCCGGGCGTTTTCGCCGCGATCTCTACCACCGCATCGCGGTGACCGCGATCCGCGTGCCGCCGCTGCGCGAGCGCGCCGGCGACATCGAGCTGCTGGCGGTCCATTTCAACCGCCTGCTGGCCGAACGGCACCGCCTGCCGATGCGCATCTTTTCCGACGAGGTGATGGCCCTGCTGCAGGCCTACGCCTGGCCCGGCAATGTGCGCGAGCTGCGCAACGTGGTGGAGAGCCTGCTGCTCACCTCCGGCGAGCCCCTGGTGCATGCCGACGAGCTGCCCGCGGAGATCCTGGCCGCCGCCGGCCGGGCGCCCGCCGCGGTCGCGCTGCAGATGTCCGGCAGCCTGGAGGAGGTGGAGCGCCTGACCATAGAACGCACGCTGCAGGCGGCCCATGGCAACCTGACCCATGCCGCGCGGGCGCTGGGGGTGTCGCGCAGCACGCTCTACCGCAAGGTCGAGCGCTACCAGTTGGTGGGCCGGCTGCATCCGGCGCAGGGCACGCCGGGCCGGGATCGGCAGCTCGGATGAGGCCGTCACGCATGCTGTGCCTTAATGCGGGTGCGGGCCCGACGCTTCTTCTCGCTGCGGCAGCATCCTTTGGAAATAAAGGTCATTGCCCGGCCGCAGGCATGCCGCGCCGGTCCATAATGGAGGGCACACCCACGGGTGTGTCCCCCGCGGTGTTTTCCAAGGCGTCCTTCATGACGCCGTGTTTGTGATTGCTCTCAAGCTCCATCGCCTTTCAACAGCCATGGAGATTCCTATGAGCAACAAACTCTACGTGGGCAACCTGCCCTACACCCTTTCCTCCGACGACCTGACCCAGATGTTCAGCGAGTTCGGCACCGTGCTGAAGGCGCAAGTCGTCATCGACCGCGACAGCGGCCGCTCCAAGGGCTTCGGCTTCGTCGAAATGTCCAACGACAGCGAAGCCCAGCAAGCCATCGGCGGCATGCACGAGAAGAAGCTCGAAGGCCGTCCGCTGACCGTCAACGAAGCCCGCCCGCAGGAGCCGCGTGCTCCGCGCAGCAACGACGGCTACGGCCGCCGCGGCGGCTACTGATCCCCGAGGCGGCTCCGGCCGCCTTTTTTCATTTCCGCAAGAAGGTAGATCCTTGGGTAAAGAAGAACTCATCGAAATGCGCGGCAGGGTGGAAGAAATCCTGCCCGACTCGCGTTGCCGTGTGCTGCTGAGCAATGGCCACGAACTCATCGCCTACACCGGCGGCAAGATGAAGAAGCACCGCATCCGCATCATCGCGGGCGACGACGTCACGCTGGAACTGTCCCCCTACGACCTGAGCAAGGGGCGCATCATGTTCCGCCACCTGCCCGAACGTCGTCCGGGCACCGGCGCACCGCCGACGCACAAGCGCCGTTGAGGGCCGGCCTGCCTGGCAGGCCGCGTGCAGTCAAGAGCCTCGCCGCAAGCGATTGCAGCGAGGCTTTTGTGCGTCCTGCGGGCAAGCACCCTTGCCGGAGTTGGCACTTTCTTTGCATCGTGGACGGCTTTGTTCGATTGTTCCGAGGTGAAGACATGAAGCAGGTTTCAGGGATGCAGCGCCGCTCGCTGGTGATGGTGGCGGCGGCCGCGGCTTTCGGCCCGCGCGCCGCATGGGCGCAGGACTATCCGGCGCGGCCGATCCGCCTGGTGATTCCACAGGGCCCGGGCTCCGGCGCCGACGCCACCGGCCGCCAGCTGGCCGAGTTCATGGGCCGCTACCTCAACGGCTCGGTGGTGGTGGACAACAAGCCCGGCGCCAACGGCGTGCTGGCCTCTTCCATCGTCGCCAAGGAGCGGCCGGACGGCTACACCGTCTTCCTCACCAGCGTGTCGCTGGCCAGCTTCAACGAGCATCTCTACAAGAAACTGCCCTTCGACCCGATCAAGGACTTCAGCTTCATCGCCCCGGTGGTGGATGCCAGCTTCATGGTGGTCGCCAGCCAGAACAGCGGCATCAAGAGCTGGGCGGACTTCATCGCAAAAGCCAAGGCCGAGCCGGGCAAGCTCACCTATGCCAGCGCGGGCCTGGGCAACTCGACGCATCTCTACATGGAGAAGATCGTGCGCGACCTGAAGCTGGACGTGCGCCACATTCCCTACAAGGGTGCCGGCCCGGCGCTGCTGTCGGTGGTCTCGGGCGAGACCGACCTGATGTGTGTGGTGACCGTCACCGCGCTGCCCCAGTACGAGGCCGGCGCGGTGGTGGCCCTGGCCCAGTCCGGCGACAAACGCGCCGCGCGCATGCCCAACATCCCGCTGATCAAGGAACTCGCGCCGCAGATGCCCGCGCTGCCGGGCTGGTACGCCCTGGTCGGCCCGGCCGGCATGCCGGCGGACGTGGTCAAGAAGCTCTCAGGCGCCGTCATTGCCTTCCTGGACGACGACCAGACGAAGAAGAAACTCAACGAGCAGTTCCTCTTTCCCATCCCCGGCAGCAGCGAGCAGATCAAGGCCCGCGCCGCGCAGGAATCGAAGATCTGGGGCGATCTCATCAAGACACTCAACATCAGCTTCGACTGATAGGAGAAGGCAAACGCATGTCGGATCTGGACCTGAACGGCGGCGCGTGGCAGCGCACGCCGGGTGACTATGCGCAGGGCCGCCCGGCCCGCTGGAGCATCGGCGAGCCGAAGTCGCGTTACCTGACGATGCGCGACGGCTGCCGCCTGGCGCTGGACGTCTACCTGCCCGAAGCCGGGCAGGGCGAGACCGTCCCCGCGCGGCTGCCCGTTATCGCGGTGATGACGCCCTATTACCGGCGCTTCAAGGTGACCGCCCCCGGCGCCGAACCCTCGCCCAACATCGCCATCTACCGCGACTTCTTCGTGCCGCGCGGATATGCCCTGGTGGTGCTGGACGTGCGCGGCAGCGGCGCCAGCTTCGGCCAGCGCGACGCCTTCCGCTCGCCGATGGAGCGCGGCGACTACCTGGAGATGGCGCAGTGGATCGCCGAGCAGCCCTGGTGCAACGGCGCCATCGGCGCTACCGGCATCTCCTACCTGGGCGCGGCTTCCTGCTTCCTGGGCAGCACCGGGCACCCGGCGGTCAAGGCGATCGCGCCCTTGTTCGCGGTGTCGGACACCTACAGCGACCATGTCTTTCCCGGCGGCATCGCCTGCAAGACGGTCACCTCGCATTACGACGACCTGATCCTGGCGCTGGACCGCGATCGGCGCGAGGAACTCAAGGCCTATCCCTATTTCGCCGACCCGCGCTACGCCGGCCCGGCGCCGGTGGACGAGGACCCGGACGGCGCCCTGGTGCAGCAGGCGATCCGCGAGCACGAGGACAGCTTCCTGCTGCGCGACATGGCCGGCGAGATGGCCTTCCGCGAAGAGGGCATGCTCTACGACCCGCAGCTGCACAGCGGCGCCTGCAGCCCCTACTGGTACCTGAACGAGGTGGCCGGCAAGGTGGCGGTGTATTCGGTCTCGGGCTGGTACGACGGCAGCAACTTCGTGCACGGTTCGATCTCGCGTTTCCTCACCCTGAAGGGCCAGGACGACCGCCTGCTGATCGGCCCCTGGGACCACGGCGCCCGCACCAATGGCTCGCCCTGGCGCACGGCGGGCCGCGGCGCGCCGGAGTTCCCCATCCTGTCGGAGGTGCTGCGTTTCTTCGATCGGCACCTCGCCGGCCTGGAGACGGGCCTGGAGGCCGAGTCGCCGGTGCACTACTTCTGCACCCATGCCGAGCAGTGGCGGCAGGCCGCGCAATGGCCGCCGGCCGCCACGCCGACCGACTGGTTCCTGCAGCCCGGCCGCCTGGCCCCGACACCGGCGCAGGTGGTGGAACACGCCGAACTGCAGACGAGCTTCGCCGTCTCCAGCGGCCAGCACAGCCGCTACGAACGCCTGCGCGCCCTGGCCATCGTCGATTACTACCAGGACTGGCCGGAGCACGAGGCCCGCATGCTGTCCTTCCGCTCCGACCCGCTGCCGCAGGCGCTGGAACTCGCCGGCCATGTGCTGCTGGAGCTGACCCTGTCCTGCAGCCAGGGCGACGGCAGCCTGTTCGCCTACCTGTCGGAAGAGCTGGCCGACGGCAGGCTGGTCTACATCAACGAAGGCTGCCTGCGCCTGTCGCACCGGGCCGTGTCGCCCGCGCCGGAGAACTACCGCACGGCCTGGCCCTTCCGCGAATACTCGCGCCGCCTGGCGCGGCCGATGGACCCGGCGGTGACGGAGACGCTGCAGATCGCCATGCTGCCCGTGGCCTGGCAGCTCGCGGCCGGCAGCCGGCTGCGGCTGTCGCTCTCGGGCGCGGACGGCGAGCATTTCCAGCAGGTGCCGCATGGCAGGCCGCCGCTCTACCGCTTCGAGCTGGGCGGTACCCAAGGCTGCAGGCTGCAACTGCCCGTGGTCGATCCGGCACGGGCCTGAACAGGCGCTATTCGAAGGACAGGGCGGCCGTCGGCTGGTGCACATGGGCCGGCGGCTGTGCCTGCGCCGGCGCGTGCACGGCGGCCGGCTCGGGCTGGCGCACCAGCAGCACCGGCACGGTGGAGGTGCGCAGGATGCGTTCGGCATCGCTGCCCAGCAGCAGCCGGCTGGCGCCGCGCCGGCCATGGGTGCCGATGACGATCAGCTCGGCCTGCCAGCCGCGCACCTCGTCCTCGACGACTTCGTGCAGGCGCCGGTCCAGCCCGTCGTGGATCGCGGTCTCGACCGGAACACCCGCCGCCCCGGCCGTGGCCGCGGCCGTCTCCAGCAGTTTCTCGCCGTCGGCGCGCAGCATCGACAGGCAGTCGCCCATGAAGCCGCTATAGGCATCCGTCATGTAGCTGAAGGCGAGCTGGTCGACCACATGCAGCAGGCGGATGCGGCCGTGCGTCTGTCGCGCCAGCCCGATGGCTTCCTGCAGGCCGCGCTGCGAGGTGGCGCTGCCGTCCACCGGCACCAGGATTCTTTGGTACATGGCGATCTCCTTCTGGGGAATGTGAGGCCGCCAGTCTGCTGCCCGGTCCGCGCGGGCTGCTTGACCTCGATCAAGGAAAAGGCATGCTCCCCAAAGCCGACGTCAGGCAACCGAAGCCTTTATCTCGACCTTCGTCTGGACGAGCCGCCGCCATCTGCCTCAAGGCTGGGCTCGGGTGTGCGCCGCGACACCGTCGGCTTGACCGGCGCCTTGCGGAACTCCGTCGGGGATTCCGGTGGCGGATCATGTGCTCAGCCAAAACGCCCGCTTTGCGCTGGATGAACTCTTGATCCTCGTCGGAGAACTCTTCGATGATGCTTTGCAGCGTAGTGCTCATGATGCTTCCTGACTGGCGTCGGCAAGCATTTTCAGGTGCTTATCACAACGCTTGTCGGCTGCTTTGATCAGACGCTTTTCATCCCCCGCCGCCCCGGCTCGACGAACCTCAATCGAACTTGACGCCCGACTCCTTCACCACCTTGGCCCAGCGCGCCTTCTCGGTCTTGATGAACTCGCCGAAGCTGGCCGAGGTGCCAGGCCGGTATTCGGCGCCCAGGTCCTGCAGGCGCTGCTGCATCTCGGGCGTGGCCAGGATCTTCTGCACGGTCGCATGCAGCGTGGCCACCACCGGCGCCGGTGTGCCGGCCGGCGCCACGATGCCCTGGAAGGAGCCCGTCTCGAAGCCGTTCAGCCCGGCCGACTCGGCCACGGTGGGGATCTCCGGCGCGGCCGGGAAACGCTTGGCGCTGGAGATGGCCAGCGCCTTCAGCTTTCCGCCCTTGACCATCGGGTAGGTGGCCACCATGCCGTTGAACAGCAGGTCGGCCTGGCCGGCCATCACGTCGTTGATCGCCTGCGAGCCGCCCTTGTAGGGCACATAGGTCCAGACGATGCCGGTGCGCATGGCGAAGTCGATGCCCGCCAGGTGGTTGGCGCCGCCGGTGCCGGAGATGGCGAAGTTGATGGAGTTGGGCTTGGCCTTGGCCAGCGCGATCAGCTCCTTCACGTCCTTCACCGGCAGCGAGGGCGAGGCCGCCAGGATGTGCGGCGAATAGGCCACCAGGATCACCGGCGCGAAGTCCTTCACCGGGTCGAAGGGCAGGGTGGGGAATACGCTGGGCGCGATGGCCAGCGAGCCGATGTCGTTGAGCAGCAGCGTCAGCCCGTCCGGCGCGGCCTTGGCCACATAGTCCGAGCCCAGGTTGCCGGTGGCGCCGGCCCGGTTCTCCACCAGCACGGTGGCGCCCAGCGCCTCGGAGAGCTTGGGCGCCAGGATGCGCGCCAGGATGTCGGAGGTGCCGCCCGCCGGGTTGGGCACGATCACCTTGATCTGCTTGCCGGAAAAATAGCCTGCGCCGGCATCCGCGGCCAGGGCCTGCAGAGGCCAGGCGCACATCGCCAGCGCTGCGGCGATGCCCGTCGCCGCCAGGCGCCGCGGCTTCGACATGGAATGCTGCATCTTGTCTCCATCGGGATTGATAACGTTGTCATCTTCCAGGCGGAAGGCGAAAGGATGACACCGTGATTTCCCGAGAAACCTCTTCCCCGCTGCTCGCGTCGGGACTTATGTCCAAACCGACTTCCGGTGCACGGACAAGGACTGGGCCAGCCTGGCCATCTGGGGCCAGACCGTCTTCGGCGAGACATGGGCCTGGGCGGCAGCCTCTTCCACCGCCATGACGAGCATGGACACCGGGGCTTCGTCCAGCAGATGCACCAGGTGCGGAATGAAGGTGGGCGGCGCTTCACCGCTGACCAGGGCTTTGCCCAGGATTTCCGGCGTCAGTTCGCTTGCGTAGCTCACGCTGGCCGTCTTGGCGGCCATCCACAGGCCGCGCTTCTTGCTGCGCACCTGTGTGTTGAGGGGCGCCGACGCGAGACCCAGTACGGAGGTGACCTGGGCTACCCGGTTCACGCCGAGGTCCGCCAGACGTCCGTTCTCCAGCCCGACCAGGGTCTGGCGAGAGAGCCCGCTCAGATGCGCCAGCTGGCTCTGGGAGAGTCCCAGTGCCGTGCGGCGGGCGCGGACGGCTTGGCCGATATCGATCAAGGTGCTCATTTTCACCCTATAAATTTGTCCAAAATTTTGGACATTTTATGGCGAGCGAACGGGGACGCTCAGAGCAAGGCCAGCAACGCGGTCCACCCCGTCTGGTGCGCGGCGCCCAGGCCCAGGCCGGTATCGCCGTGGAAGTACTCGTGGAAGAGCAGCGGCGCGGGGCTGGCGCCATCGGTTGCGTCGGCGCATTCCCCCGGCCTGCCGTTGCCGGGCAGGGAGCCGTCGGGACCGGGGCGGTAGAGGGACAGCAGCCGGTCCTGCAGGAAGTCGGCCACTTCGCACAAGGTGTGCTGCCGTCCGGAGCCGGTCGGGCATTCGACCCGGAATTCGTCGCCGTAGTAGGCGTGGAAGCGCCGCAGCGATTCCACGATCAGGAAGTTCAGCGGCAGCCACACCGGCCCGCGCCAGTTGCTGTTGCCGCCGAACATGCCGCTGTCGCTTTCGGCGGGGGTGTAGTGCAGGGCATAGCGCGAGTCGCCGATGGAGAAATCGAAGGCATCGGCCTCGTAGGCCTTGCTGACGGAACGCAGGCCGTGGGGCGATAGGAACTCGTTCTCGTCGAGCAGGCGGTTCAGCACGCGTTTCATGCGGTGGCCGCGCAGCAGGCTGAAGAGGTGGGTGTGGCCTTCGGCGGCGGGCGCGGCGCTGTCGTCGGGCGCGGCGCCGGGGGCGCGGCTGGGCTCGCGCCAGTGGCTGACCAGGGCGTCGAGGTCGGGGCGGCGGTGCAGCAGGGCGTCGAGGTGGGCGCGCAGGTGCTGGAGTTTTTCCATGCGTGCGTCATCCAGCACCTCCACCGCGAAGAAGGGCACCAGGCCGGCGATGGTGCGCAGCTTCAGGCGCCTTGCGCTGCCATCGGGCAGGCGCAGCATGTCGTAGTAGAAGCCGTCCTCCTCGTCCCACAGGCCCAGGCCGTCGGTGTTGGCCATGTTGGCCATGGCGCCGGCGATGTGGAAGAAGTGCTCGGAGAACTTGATCGCCAGGTCTTCGTAGACCGTGTCGTCCTGCGCCAGCTCCATGGCGATGCGCATCAGGTTGAGGGCGTACATGGCCATCCAGCTGGTGCCGTCGGCCTGCTCGAGTTCGCCGCCGCCGGGCAGGGGCTGACTGCGGTCGAAGATGTTGACGTTGTCCAGGCCCAGGAAACCGCCCTCGAAGATGTTGTTGCCGCGCGCGTCCTCGCGGTTGACCCACCAGGTGAAGTTGAGCATCAGCCGGTGCAGCACATGGCGCAGGAAATCGCGGTCGGGCGTGCCGATGATGGCGGCGTCGCGCTGGTAGACCTTCCAGGCGGCCATGGCATGCACCGGCGGGTTCACGTCCGAGAAGTTCCATTCGTAGGCCGGCAGCTGGCCGTTGGGATGCATGTAGCGGTCATGCAGCAGCATGGTGATCTGGCGCTTGGCCAGGGCCGGGTCCACCGGGGCGATGGCGATGCTGTGGAAGGCCAGGTCCCAGCTGGCGAACCAGGGGTACTCCCATTTGTCGGGCATCAGCAGGATGTCGTGGGCGCGCAGGTGGTCCCATGCGGCATTGCGGCCATGCTGGCGCTCGGCCGGCGGCGGGGGCGCGCCGGGGTCGCCATCGAGCCAGCGGCGGATCTCGTAGCTGTAGTACTGCTTGTTCCACAGCAGGCCGGCCCAGGCCTGGCGCTGCAGGGCCAGGCAGTGTGCGTCGCGGGTGCTGTCCTGGCGGGCGGCGTAGAAGGCGTCGGCGGCTTCGCGGCGCTGCTGCAGGATGGCATCGAAGGCGGCGCCGAAGGCCGCTGGTGCCAGCTGGCCCGAGTCCGGCAGCGCTACCAGCCGCGCGCGCACCGCCACGCTGGCGCCGGCCGGCACCCGGATCTGACGCCAGGCCGCGGCCCGGGTGCCGTAGGGGCGGCTGCGCACGGCGTCGGTGCGGCCATGTACCACCCGCTCGTGGATGCCGTCCTTCCAGAAGCCGCCCTCGGCATCGGCCGGCAGCATCTGCGGATTGCCTTGCGCGCCCAGGGACTGCAGGCGCTCGAGGTTGCTGCTGTTGTCGGTGAAGAGCCAGGCCGAGGCGTCCACGCCCTCGACCTCCAGCGCATAACGGCCCAGGGTGCAATGGCTGGCGATGGCCTGGCCGGCGCCGCCTGCGATGCAGGGCGGTTCACCCGCAGGCCGGTCCGGGTCGGCTCGGAACCACAGGGTGGGCAGCAGGTGCAGGGTCTCGTCGGTGGGCCCGCGGTTATGAACGGTGTAGCGCAGCAGGACTTCGGTGGCGCCGGGCTTGGCGATCTCGACATCGATGTCGAAGAAGCGGTTCTGCGCGAAGACGCCGGTGTCGGCCAGCTCGTATTCCGGCTGGTCGCGGTCGCGGGCGGCGTTTTCGCGGATCAGCTGCTCGTAGGGGAAGGCGGCCTGCGGATAGCGGTAGCGCATGGCCATCCAGCGATGGTCGGGGGTGTTGTCCAGGTAGTGCCACACCTCCTTCACATCTTCGCCGTGGTTGCCCTGGGCGTTCGAGAGGCCGAAGAAGTTCTCCTTCAGGATCGGATCGCGGCCATTCCACAGCGACAGCGCCAGGCACAGGCGCTGCCGTTCATCGCTGATGCCGGCGATGCCTTCCTCGCCCCAGCGGTAGGCGAAGCTGCGCGACATGTCGTGGTCGACCGCCGCCCAGGCGTCTCCCGACGCGCTGCAATCTTCCCGCACCGTGCCCCACTGGCGTTCGCTGAGGTAGGGGCCCCACAGCAGCCAGGGCTGCTCGTCGGAGGGGATGGCCGGCTCGGCGGGGGTGGGCGGTGCGGGCAGGGTCATGGGGGCAGCAGCAGATGCAGATGGCCGTCGGGATCGCGCAGGCGGGCGGCGCCCGTGGCGGTCCAGACGGTGGTGGTGACGGGTGCGGCGCGGTGCAGGGCGCTGCCGCGGGCCGGGTGGTAGGCCAGGAGTTCCAGGTGCGGATGCGGTGCGGCTTGCGCGGCCAGGGCGAGCACTTCGACCTGCGGAGCGGCAAGCCCGTCGAGACTGGCCTGCTCCGGGCCCTGGTTGTGCTGGCGGGACTGCAGAGCCAGGCCCAGGTACTCGGCGTAGAAGGCGATGGAGCTGTCGGCGTCCGCCACGGTGATGGCCGAGTGGTCGATGCCCAGGGTCGGGCCTGGCTCTGCATCGCGCCAGTGTTCGGGCAGCGAGGAGAAGGCGAGCAGTTCGACCGGATGGCCGTCCGGGTCGCGGAACTTGAAGGCGGTGGCGCCGCCCGAGGCGGGCGGTAGCTGCTGCGGGCCGCCTTGCGTGATCGCCTGCGGGGCGAAGGGCTGCAGCCGTTGCCAGGCGGCCGACATGTCCGAAGCCACGATGGCGATGTGCTGGAACTGCGCATCGTCCGCGCCGCGGTCGGGCCGGGGCGGCAGGGTGTCGCAGGCGACCAGCACCAAGGTCTGCGAACCCAGCCGCAGCGCGGTGCAGGCTGCGGCCTCGATATCCCAGGCTTCGGCCAGCGCGTCAGGCAATCCGGCGGGCAGCGCACTTGTGTCCGGCACGAAGCCCAGCGCCTGCCGGTAGAAGCCGCTGGCGCGCGCCAGGTCGAGCACCGGCCGCACGATGGCGAACAAGCCGGTCGCCTTCACAGGAGGGCCGCTCCGCGGGTGTTGGTGGCGATCCCGTACAGCGTGTCGCCGCAGCACAGGAAAAGCCGCGACAGCGCCGGCCCGCCGAAGCAGAGATTGGCCACGGCGGCCGGCACATGGATGCGCCCCAGCAGCCGGCCGTCCGGCGCCAGGCAATGCACGCCGTCGCCCGCGCTGGTCCAGAGCCGGCCGGCCTCGTCGCAGCGCATGCCGTCGGCATTGCCGGGCGCCACCTGGTGGAAGAAGCGGCCTTCATCCAGCCTGCGGCCGTCCTCCGCCACATCGAAGACTCGGATGTGCTGCACCGGCTCGGCCGCGAACTGCAGGCCGGTCTCGGCGATGTAGAGGCGTTTGCCGTCGGGCGAGAAACACAGGCCGTTGGGGCCGGCCAGCCGATCGGTGGCGACTGCGAGTTCGCCCAATTCGGCATCCAGCCGGTAGACCTGCGCCGGCAACTCCGACACCTGCTTGCCGCCCTCGTAATCGGTCTGGATGCCATAGGGCGGGTCGGTGAACCAGATGCTGCCGTCCGGGTGCACGGCCACATCGTTGGGAGAGTTGAGCCGCAGGCCCTTGTAATGCTCGGCCAGCCGGGTGATGCGCCCATCCCATTCGGTGCGGGTGATGCAGCGCTGCCGGTGCGAACAGGCCAGCAGCCGGCCCTGGCGGTCGCGGGCATGGCCGTTCTCGAACCAGCCCTGGCCCTGGCGCAGGGTGGAGACGCTGCCGTCCGGGCACCAGCGCAGCACCCGGTCCTCGGGCAGGTCGCTCACCAGCAGGCAGTCCTGGTCGGCCAGCCAGACCGGGCCTTCCAGCCAGCGGCGGCCGGTGGCCAGCACTTCGAGGCGGGCGTTGGGCAGTACCAGGGGGCGGAATTCCTCGTCGAGGATGTCGTAGAGATCCATGCCCATGCGTGGTGGTCCCGGTTCAGCGCAGGTGGCCGGGCTTACCCACCGGCGGCACATGCAGCTGGATGGTCATCAGGTGGGCCGGCTCGTCGCCCACGGTGCCGGAGCGGTGGCCCTTGCGGCCCTCTGCATCCGCCACGCAGTTCTGGTCCTCGCCGAGCGAGAGTTCACCCGGCCCCATCTCGATGCGGGTGCCGTCCATGCTCTCCACGAACCAGCGGCCCGACAGGGGCACGATCCACTGCGGCGCGGGGTTCTCGTGCCAGTCGCCCACCCAGCCGGCCGGCTGCACGGTGAAGACCACGGTGGCTTCGCTGCGTTTCTGCTCGTCGTTCCACTGCGGCGCGGCGCTGCCCACGCTGTGCGGATGGAAGGCGTCGAGACTGCATTTCTGCTGATGGCTCACGCCGTGCTCGTCGGTCCAGAGGTGCCAGTAATCGGTGGCCGGCGGCGGCCCCATGTCCTGTTGCTTGTCGTCTGCCATGGTGAGGGTTCCCGTGTTGTGTTGTCAGAAGCCTTGCCCCAGCGCGACCAGCAGCAGTCCGCCGGTCAGGCCGAGGTTCTTGGTGAAGTCCCAGAAATGCGCGCGGCCGGCGCTGGCACCGGGCTGCCAGAAATCGCCGCTGGCCCAGAAGCGGTGAAAGAGCAGGGCGGTGGCCACGCAGTACAGCGCCAGCAACGCGGCGGCCGGCCGGGCCATCCAGCCGCTGACCACGCACACCGGCCCGGCGATCTCCAGCAGCCCGCCCAGCACCAGCAACAGCGGCGCGAAGGCGGCCGGCACCCAGGGGTTGGAGGCGGCCTGCGCCAGCGCATCGCGCCGGTTGACGATCTTGTCCAGGCAGCTGAAGGGAAACATCAGCACCAGGCAGATGCGGGCGATCAGCAGGGCGGTGTCGTGGGGCATCAGCGCGCGGCGCCCAGCCGGGTCTTGAGATGGTCCGCCACCCGAAGCGCATTGGCCACGATGGTCAGCGTGGGGTTCACCGCCGCGCTGGAGACGAAGAAGCTCGCATCCGTCACATAGAGGTTGTCGAGTTCATGCGCCTTGCAGTCCAGGTCCAGCACCGAGCTGGCCGGATCGCGGCCGAAACGCGCGGTGCCGCACTGGTGGGCGGTGCCGCCGATGGGGATGTCCTTGCCGAAGTAAAGCTCCCGCTCCAGCAGGTGGGGATGCACGTCGCAATGCTTGAGCAACTCTTCGAGCTTGGCGCGCAGCTTGCGGTGGGCCTGCATATTGTTCTGGTGCACATCGAGCAGCACGCTGCCGTCGCTGCGCAGCTGGATGCGGTTCTCGGGCCGGGGCAGGTCCTCGCTGCTGAGCCAGAAGTCCATGGAGTGGCGGGCCAGGGCGTCGAAGGGCAGGTCGGGCAGCCACTTCTCCAGCCAGGCGGGCAGCTCCTCGCCGCGGATCTGCGCGGGATGGGTCTTGGCGCACATCTGGATCAGGCCGAGCGGGTAGCGCCAGTCCTTGTCCCCTGCATCGCCGAAGTAGTAGTCGCTCACGGCCAGGGTCTTCTGGAACACCGTGTCGTTGGGCTCGCGCGCCAGGGCCATCAGCACCGACTGGTTGTGGCGCATGTAGTTGCGGCCGACCTGGTCCGATCCGTTGGCCAGGCCCTTGGGATGCCGCTCGCTGGCCGAGCGCTGCAGCAGCAGGGCGGTGGAGAGCGCGCCGCAGGCCAGCACGATGATGTCGGCCGTCAGCCGCTCGCGCTGGCCGCGCATCGGGCCGGTGCCGCCGAACAGCACATGGACGGCGGTGGCGCTGCGGCCGGAGGCATCGGTCTCCACCGTCTCGGCATAGGCATCGGTCATCAACGTCACGTTGGGCCAGGCGGCCAGCGTGGGGTCCACGCAGATCACCTGCGCATCGGCCTTGCCGTTGAGCAGGCAGGGAAAGCCGTCGAAGGCATCGCAGCGGATGCAGCGGCTGGTGGGGGTGGGCTGGCCGTCCTTCTCGTCGAGCAGGATGCCCAGCGGCAGATGGAAGGGATGGGCGCCTTGGCGGCGCAGGCTTTCGGCGAGGGTCTCGATGCGGCTCTCGTGCGCCACGGCCGGATGGGGGAAGGGGCCGCTGCGGCGCGGCTCCAACGGGTCTTCGCCGGCCTGGCCGTGCACCTGGAACAGGGCCTCGGCCTGGGCATACCAGGGCTCGAAGGCCTCGTAGGGCAGGGGCCAGGCGGGCGAGACGCCATCGGCATGCAGCACCTCCCCGAAATCCTGCTCCCGCATGCGCAGCAGCGCCGCGCCGTACACCTTGGAATTGCCGCCCACGTAGTAGTGCAGGCCGGGATGGAAGGTGCTGCCGTCGGCGCCGTGCCAGGTCTCCTTGGCCTGGTAGGCGCCTTCGACGAAGACGGTGCGCGGGTCCCAGTTGGCCTGGCTGCGCGGCAGGTAGTTGCCGCGTTCGATGAGCAGGATCTTCTTGCCCGTGGGCGCCAGGCTCCGGACCAGCGAAGCCCCGCCGGGGCCGGAGCCGATCACGATGATGTCGTGGTGCATGTTGTCGTTCTGCCTGGGCCTGGTGCCGGCCCTGATCGGGGATTTCGATCATAGGAAGCCGGCAGCGCTTTGGGCGGGCCGCGCCCGGGTTGGCGAACTCGTCTTACACCGGCCCGACCGCGCGGCCGGCGCGATCGGTGGGCGTCGCGGAAATGGCTGGCGATCCGCCCGTTTTTCCGGGGCTTTCGTATCCGTCTTGTGAATAGGATGGGCCGACCAGAGGGAGACCCCATGTCGACGATTTCATCCGGACTGACCGGCAGCTCCTTGGCCGCCTATGTGCAGGCCGCCGTCACCCGGGCGCAGGCGAAGGCCGAGGCGGCGGGCACGGACGGCAGCGACGCGTCAGCCACGACAGCCACCACGGCCAAGGCCGCCGGCACCTCGGCCGCCAGCCGCAGCGCGGTGCTCGCGGCCAGCCACGGCTATCAATCCTCGGTCGCCCAGGGCGGCCTGGACCGGCAGCAGAACGCACTGGCCAGCGAGCTTCGCGCGGCGCTGGCCAAGACCGGTGTGGAACTCGGCGGGGCGGTGAGCTTCGGTGTGTCCTCCGCCGGCAAGCTGGTGGTGAGCGGCAGCGATGCGGACAAGGCCAAGGTCAACAGCTTCCTGAGTGCGGACAGCAGCAAGCCCGGGTTCTCCTCGCGCCTGGCCAGCCTGACCAGCGCGGCCGAGAGCCTGTCGGGCACCATCAAGCAGAGCGCCGCGATCTCGCAGGCGGCGCGTTATGCCAGCGGGCCTTCGGGCCTGCTGTCGCTGTACGCCACGCTGAGCAAGCAGCAGGATGCGACGGCGGCGTCGTTCACCCTGTCGGCCACCGGCAGTTCGCTGACCTATGCGGGTGTGCTGACCTCCAAGGCCTGATGTCGTGGGCGATTGGCCCGCGTCTCAATGAACCCGCAGCACCTCGAACTGTTGCCGGCCCGGAGCGAGCCGTATCGACACCTCGTCGCCCTCGCATTTACCCAGCACGGCCTTGCCCAAGGGGGCTTCGGTGCTGATCACCTGAACGAGCTGGTCGCCGCTGCCCAGCTTCATGCTGCCCCCGTCCGGGCCGAGAAAGAGCTGCTGCTGCCTGTCCTGCGAATCGACCAGGCAGACCAGCGCGCCCAGCTGTATGCCTTTGCTGGCGTCGTAGGGCAGCGGCCGGAATTGCCGCCAAAGCGCCATCGCCTGGCGGATGGCTTCGGCGCGGCGGGCCTGGCCGGTGGCCAGGTAGGCGGCTTCGAGGCCCAGGGTGTCGTATTTGTTTTCCGCCACGTTCTCTTCGTGGGTCGCCGTTTCATGGGCCGCCTGTACGGCCTGTTCGGCCTGAAGCAGGTCTTCGGCGAGGCGTTCCAGCACCTGCTGCCGCAGCAAGAATTTATCCATGGTGAAAGCTCGGCGTCTCGAACAAGCGGGGGGAGGCGGCTCTTGATTATGAAGGTCGCCGGCACGCGATCAGGCCAGGCCCATGTGCTCCCGGATCGTCTCCACCAGGATGCCCGCCAGCCGCTCCACGCAGGGGTCGGCCGAGCCGCGGCCACGGCCCAGCATCAGGTCCATGGACGGCAGCGCCGGCAGTCCCAGGGCGGCCGGGTCCAGCGGCCTGACATGGCCCGGCAGCCCGAAAGGCGTGCGGACCGACAGGCCGAGCCCGGCCGCCGTCGCCGCCCACAAGGCGGTCAGGCTGGCGCTGTTGAAGGCGTAGCGCCAGGCGGTGCCCTGGCGCTGCAGCGCGGCGGTCACGATTTCGCGCAGAGGGCAGGGCGCGTCCAGCAGCACCAGCGGCAGCGGCTCCTCGGCGGGTGAGCCCTCGGCCAGGCGGCGCCACCAGGGCGCGTCGCAGGCCTGCGCCGAGGCCGGGCCTATCCACTGCAGCGGCAGGCGCATCACATGTTCGCCGCGCAGGCAGGACAGGTCCATGCCCACGTCCCAGAGCAGCGCCAGCTCGAACTGGCCCAGCGCGAAACGTTCGCGCAGCTCGTCGCTGCGGGCCACGGTCGCTTCGATGCGCACCCGCGGATGCGCCCGCGAGAAGCGCCCCAGCACGGCAGGCAGCACCGACTCGCCCAGGTCTTCCTGCAGGCCCAGCCGCACCAGGCCGCGCAGCTCGCTGCCGCTGACCGCGGCCACGGCCTGGTCGTTGAGTTCCAGCAGGCGATGGGCGTAGGCGCGCAGCGTCTCGCCGGCATCGGTCAGCACCAGGCCGCGGCCGGACTTGCGCAGCAGCGGCGTGCCGCATTGCGCCTCCAGCTTCTTCAACTGGGCGCTGATCGCCGAGGTGGAGCGGCCCAGCTTGTCGGCCGCGCGGGCGAAGCTGCCCAGCTCCACGCCGGTGCAGAAGCTGCGCAGGACGTACAGGTCATAGAGCACACGGGCCATGGAGCACCTTGGAAGATCCCGAAAATGTGGATTATGGATGCTGAATTTTCTGATTTTCAGGATGGAAGGCGCTGGCCACACTGCCCCCCATGACTTCCTCCGCCTTCTCCGATGCCAGCCCGCCGCCCCGCCACCGATGGAAGGTGCTGGCCGCCGGCGTGCTCGCCAATGCCGCCTTCTCGGTGGTCTTCAGCGGCATTCCCATGACCGCCGTGCTGATGCGCTCGGGGTACCGGCTCGACAACGCCAGCCTGGGCCTGGCGCTGGGCCTGATGGGCCTGGGCATCGCCCTGAGCGAGCTGCCCTGGGGCCTGCTCACCGATCGCTGGGGTGACCGGCCGGTGCTGCTGCTCGGCCTGGCCTGCACCGGCGCCGCGCTGGCGGCGATGGCGGTCTGGGCCGCGCCGTCCGAGGGCCATGTGCCGGCCTTCGGCTGGCTGGCCGGCGGGCTGGTGTTGGTGGGGCTGCTGGGCGGCAGCGTCAACGGCGCCAGCGGCCGGGCGGTGATGACCTGGTTCGGCGACGGCGAACGCGGCCTGGCCATGAGCATCCGCCAGACGGCCGTGCCGCTGGGTGGCGCCATCGGCGCGCCGCTGCTGACCACGCTGGCGCAGCACGGCGGCTTCGTGGCCGTCTATGGCGTGCTGGCCGCGTTGTGTCTTGGGGCGGCCGGGCTGGCGGCGCTGTGGGTGCACGAGCCGCCGCCGGCCCCGGCGGGCCGGACCGTCCCTGCCGCCGCGACGCAGGGCCGGCCGGGGCCGCTGCACGACATCCGCGCCTGGCGCATGGCCGCGGGCATCGGCATCCTGTGCGCGCCGCAGTTCGCGGTGCTGTCCTTCGGCAGCGTGTTCCTGCACGACTTCGCGGACATCGGGCTGGCCGGCATCGCGGCCGCGATGTCCCTGGTGCAGCTGGGCGCCATGGTCCTGCGCATCTGGAGCGGCGGCTGGACCGACCGGCGCGGCAACCGTCCGGCCTATCTGCGCGCCTGCTGCCGGCTCACCGTCGCCATGTTCGTGCTGCTCGCGGCCTGTTGCCTGGGCACCGGTGCGGGCAGTGCGGGCAGTGCAGGCAGCGTGGGCGCCGGACTGCTGATGCTGCTGGCCGTGGCCGGCATCTGTGTGTCGGCCTGGCATGGCGTGGCCTATACCGAGCTGGCGGTGATGGCCGGCGCGGCACGTGCCGGCACCGCGCTGGGCATGGCGAACACGGCGGTGTTCGCCAGCTGTTTCCTGGTGCCGCTGGCGATCCCGCAGCTGCTGTCGGCCCAGGGCTGGGCATCGGTCTGGCTGTGCGCGGCGGCCTGTGCCCTGCTGGCCATGCCCTTGCTGGCTCGGCGGGCCGCGCCCCGGGGCCTGGCCTGCGCCGCGTAGGCGATGCTGGCTGCGATGCCTCAGTTGTAGACCAGCAGCCCACCCGTCATGTGCTCGCTGCGCCAGATGGCGGGCGTCTGCCCGGACCAGCGCCGGAAGGCGCGCCGCAGGCTGCGCGCGTCGGCGAAGCCGGCCTCCACCGCGATCTCCGCGACCGACCGGTCGCTGACATGCAGCTGGTGGAAGACATGGGTGCGCCGTTCCTCCTCCAGCAGCTGCAGGTAGCTGCAGCCGGCCTCCGCCAGGTGCCTGCGCAGGGTCCGCTCGCTCATGTGCAGGTCGGCGGCGAGGGTGGCGAGGTCGGGCGGGTGCGCGATGTTGTTGCGGATGGAGCGGCTGACCGAAGCCGCGATGTCCGCCCGCGCATCGTGGCGCACCCGCAGCGGATGCAGCAGCGCCCGGATGTTGCGGAAGGTGTAGGGGTCGTGGGTGGGCACCTGGACCGGCTCGGCGGAGAACTCCATGGTGTTGGCCGGCTGGCCCATCAGCACCTCGCAGCCGAAGGCCTCGCGGTAGCGCTCGGTGCTGCCGGGGGTGGTCCAGCGCAGCTGCACACGCAGCGGCGCGATGTCGCGGCGCGTCACTTCGCGGCTGGCGCGAAGAACGGCGGAGAAGGTCTGTTCGACGAAGAAGTGTTCCAGGTCGGGCTCCGGAAAACGCGGCTGGCCGGAGAGCACATACACCTTGCCGCATTCCTGCCCGCTCAGGTCGAGCATGCATCCCACATCGCGCTGCGCCGCCAGCAGCAGCGCCCAGGTGTCCTGCAGGGTGGGGCAGGCCATCATGCCCAGCGCCAGCGGCCCCCAGGAGACGAAGTTGGCCGCCGCGCCCATGTGCAGGCCCAGGTGGGGATCGGCCAGCCGATCCAGCACCCGCCGCGCCAGGCGGGCCGACTGCGAGAAGGACAGCAGGCAACTGGGCTGCTCCAGGTCGGCCACGCCAAAGCCCAGGCCGCGGGTCAGCGGCTCCGGGTTCAGCCCGTGCGACTGCGCCGTGGCCAGCAGGTTGCGCACCAGGGTCGCGCGCATGTCGGCCACCTGCCGGGCCTGGTCGGCGGAGCCGCCGACCGACGGCGTTTCCGCCGGCAAAGCCGGTGTCGTGTCGAAGAAATTAAGCCTTTCCATATCCAACCCCAGATGGAAACGTGTTCATCTCAGATTGAATTTTGAAGCGCCACGGTACTGGTAAAGGACTCCCTTACAAAAAACGTTGGATCTTGTCCGGCGCGGTCCCTGCTTTGGCCTGATGTACCCCTGCTGTGGCCGCGCGTTCATGCCGAAATGTGAGGCATGCCCCGCTCATCACGTTTTCACGAAATCGTTTTCGGTCCCTTGCCCGCCATGGCCTGCGGCCTGGTGCTGCTGGCCTGGGGCTGCGGACTGGAGCCGCCCGGCCGCTGGGCCGCGGTGGCCGTCGGCGCCCTGTTGCTGGTCGCCGCCAGCGTGCTGGCCGGACGCGCCAAGGGCCGGGGCGTGCCGCACGCCGAGCTGCAGGACTATCTGCAGAGCCAAGGCGAGTTCGCCGAAAGAATCGCTCCGGTGTGGTCGGGCCATATCGAGGCCTCCCGCGCGCAGATGGAGACGGCCGTGTCCGAACTGGGCCTGCGTTTCGGCCAGATCGTCGAGCAGCTGCAGACCACGCTGCAGCGCTCCATGCAGGGGGGCGCCACCGGCCAGGACGCGGGCGCCGAGGTCTACGAGAAGAGCTCCGCCCAGCTGCAGTCGGTGGTGCAGTCGCTGCGCGATGCCATGGCCGCCAAGGCCACCCTGCTGGCGCAGGTGCGCGGCCTGCAGGGCTTCATCGACGAGCTGTCCGGGATGGCCGACGCGGTCTCGCGCATCGCCCACCAGACCAATCTGCTGGCGATCAACGCCACCATCGAGGCAGCCCATGCCGGCGACCGCGGCCGCGGCTTCGCCACCGTGGCGCAGGAGGTGCGCAGCCTCTCGCGGGTCTCGGGCGACACCGGCGCCCGCATCAGCCGCCATATCGAGGACATGACCCGCGCCATCCGCGAGACCTGCGCCGCCGCCGAAATCTCGGAGCGCCAGGAGGACGCGGTGATGCACCGCAGCGAGGACGCCATCGGCTCGGTGCTGGCCGGCTACCGCGACTTCACCGGCGCGCTGTCCTCCTCCACCGAACTGCTGCGCCAGAGCAGCCACGCACTGCGCGACGAGGTGCACGAGGCGCTGATCCAGCTGCAGTTCCAGGACCGGGTCAGCCAGGTCATGAGCCACGTGCGCAGCAACATCGACCAGCTGCCGGCCTTCCTGGCGGAACACCGGCAGGACTGCGAACGCGAGGCGGCCCTGCTGCCGCTGCGCGCCGAGCCGCTGCTGGCGGCCCTGGAGGCGACCTACGCCATGACGGCCGAACGCCACCTGCACGCGGGCGGCGACGGCGCGGCCGCCAGGGCGCCCGCGGCGCATGAAGAAATCACGTTTTTCTGAAAAGGGAGTGGACACATGGCTAAAACGGTTCTGATCGTCGACGACTCCGCCTCCATGCGGCAGGCGGTCGGTATCGCGCTGCGCGGGGCGGGGTATCAGGTCATCGAGGGCTCGGACGGGCAGAACGCGCTGCAGAAGCTCACCGGGCAGAAGGTGCATCTGATCATCAGCGACCTCAACATGCCCCACATGGACGGCATCACCTTCGTCAAGCAGGTCAAGCAGCTGCCGGCCTATCGCTTCACGCCCATCATCATGCTGACCACCGAGAGCCAGGAGGCCAAGAAGCGCGAGGGCCAGGCGGCCGGCGCCAAGGCCTGGGTGGTCAAGCCCTTCCAGCCGGCGCAGCTGCTGGCGGCCGTCGAGAAGCTGGTGCTGCCGTGAGCGAGGCCGCCGCGCGCGTGCTGCGCATCGAGGGCGAGATGACCATCTACCGCGCCCAGGACCTGCATGCCCAGCTGCTGCAGGCGCTGGAGCAGGACGGCGCGCTGGAGATCGACCTCTCCGAAGTCTCGGAGATCGACTCCGCCGGCCTGCAGCTCATCGCCGCCGCCCAGGCCAGCGCCGCGGCACGCGCGGCCCCGCTGCGTTTGCTGGCGCCCAGCCCGGCGGTGCGGGAACTGTTCGAACTGCTCGGCCTGCCGCCGGACGGCGCCCTGTCCGAAGCGCAGGCCGCCTGAGGACATCGACATGCAGATGGACGAAGCCCTGCCCACCTTCATCGCCGAAAGCCGCGAGCTGCTGCACGACATGGAGAGCGCGCTGCTCGGCGTGCTGGAACTGGACGAGCGGCAGGAGGCGATCAACGCCATCTTCCGCGCCGCGCACACCATCAAGGGATCGGCCGGGCTGTTCGGCCTGGACGCCATCGTCGGCTTCACCCATGTGATGGAAAGCGTGCTCGACCGGGTGCGCGAAGGCGAGCTGGCGCTGGACGAGCCGCTGGTGCAGCTGCTGCTGTCCTGCGCCGACCACCTGGCCGGCTGCATCCGTGCCCTGGCCGCCGGCCAGGCGGAGCCGGACGAGGCGGCGCGCGCCCGGCCGCTGCAGCAGCGGCTGCAGGCCTATCTGGGCGCCGAAGCTGGCGCGACCCCCGTGGCGGTGCCTGAAGCGGGCGCGCAGGCCGCACAGGCAACGACGGCCGGCGACTGGCGCATCGCCCTGGGCTTCGGCCCGGACGTGCTGCGCAACGGCATGGACCCGCTGTCCTTCGTGCGTTACCTCCAGCGCCTCGGGGAACTGCGCGAGCTGCGCCTGGACCGTTCCCGCGTGCCCGCGCTGGAACAGCTGGACCCGGAGGCCTGCTACCTGGACCTGTCCCTGGTGCTGCACACGGATGCCGACCGCGCAAGCATCGAAGGCACTTTCGAATTCGTGCGCGAGGACTGCCGCATCGAGATCGTGCCGCCCGCGGACGGGCCGCAGGCCGGTCCATCTCAGCCCGAACCCGCCGAAGGCATCGAACGCATCGAAGCGGCGGCCCCCACCGACACCGCGCGCCCCGCCGAAGCCCGCAAGGCCGAAGGCCCGCTGATCCGGGTCGATGCCGACAAGCTCGACCAGCTGATCGACCTGGTCGGCGAGCTGGTCACCGCCTCCGCCAGCGCCACCCTGGCCGCCCGCGCCACCCACCACACCGTGCTGCAGGAATGCAATGCGGCCCTGGCCGGCCTGATCGACGAGGTGCGCGACTGCGCGCTGCAGCTGCGCATGGTGCGCATCGGCAGCACCTTCGCGCGCTTTCGGCGGGTGGTCCACGATGTCTCGCGCGAGATCGGCAAGAACATCGTGCTGGAGCTGCACGGCGAGGACACCGAGCTGGACAAGACCGTGGTCGAGAAGATCGCCGACCCGCTCACCCACCTGGTGCGCAATGCCATGGACCACGGCATCGAGCCCGCCGCCCTGCGCCTGTCGCGCGGCAAGCCCGAGACCGGCACCGTCACCCTGGATGCGTACCACGACTCCGGCCAGGTGGTGATCGAAGTCAGCGACGACGGCGGCGGGCTGGACAGCCAGCGCATCCTGGCCAAGGCGGTCGAGCGCGGCCTGGTCGAAGCGGGGCGCAACCTCGGCGAGGCGGAGATCTTCGCCCTCATCTTCGAGCCGGGCTTCTCCACCGCCGAGCAGGTCAGCAACCTGTCGGGCCGCGGCGTGGGCATGGACGTGGTCAAGCGCAACATCGACGCGCTGCGCGGCAGCGTCTCGCTGGCCAGCACGCCCGGGCGCGGCACCACGGTGCGCATCCGGCTGCCGCTGACGCTGGCGCTGATCGACGGCTTCCAGGTCGGCGTGGGCCGCTCGGTCTTCGTGGTGCCGCTGGAGTCGGTCGTCGAATGCATCGAGTACCGCGAGGAGGGCGGCAGCGGCCCGGCCTGGGCCGAGCTGCGCGGCAAGGTGCTGCCCTTCATCCGGCTGCGCACGCTCTTCGAGGTCGGCGGCATGCCGCCGGCCCGCCAGAACATCGTCGTCGTGCGCCATGCGGGCCAGCAGTTCGGCCTGCTGGTCGACACCCTCTACGGCGAATTCCAGACCGTCATCAAGCCGCTGTCGCCGCTGTTCTCGCAGGTGCGCGGCATCAGCGGATCGAGCATCCGCGGCAGCGGCGACGTGGCCCTGATCCTGGACGTCGCCTCGCTCGCGGAGCAGGCGGAGTCCGGCCAGGGCGCCGCCGCCCGCACCTGAACCAGCCAGCGTTCTCCCCAGTTCCTCATCCACCGTCGAGACCCCATTTCACGAGGCGCCCCATGTTCTCTAATTTCAAGATTGGTACCCGGCTGATCGTCGGCTTTCTGCTGGTGGCCTGCATCAGCCTGCTGGTCGGGCTGTTCGGCATCAATGCCTCCAACAGCATCAACGACATGGCCACCGACATGTACAAGGACCAGCTGCTGGGCCTGTCCGACGTGAAGGAGGCCAACATCAACCTGATCTACGTGGGCCGGGCCCGCGCCAACTTCCTGCTGGCCGCCAGCGCGGCCGAGCGCGACACCCAGCTGCAGAACATCCGCAAGTACAGCGCCGCCGTGAAGACCCACCTGGACAAGGCCAGGCCGCTGTTCCGCGACGACCGCGGCCGGCAGATCTTCGCCACGGTGGACCGCGGCTGGGAGGAGTACCAGCAGGAACTGCAGCGCTTCCTCACCCTGGCCGGCGCCCACCCGCTCTTCGAGACCAGCGCCGAGCTGACCGCCCAGACCCGCGCCGTCGCCGCCAAGACGGTGGTGGTGGACGAGCAGATGAGCGAGCTGGCGCGCATGAAGGAAGGCCTGGCCAACAAGGCCAACGACGACACCGACGCCATCTACTTCCACAACCGCAACCTGATGATCACCCTGATCGCCTGCGGCATGGTGGCCGGCCTGCTGCTGGGCTGGCTGATCAGCCGCAGCGTGAGCCGGCCGATCGGCCGCGCGGTGGCGGTGGCCAACCAGATCGAGTCCGGCGATCTGACCGCCGAGATCGGGCCCACCTCGCGCGACGAGGCCGGCCAGCTGCTGGCCTCCATGCGCAGCATGATCGCCCGGCTCTCCAGCGTGGTCTCCGAGGTCAATGCCGGCGCCGAGGCCCTGGCCGGTGCGTCCGAACAGGTCAGTTCCACCGCGCAGTCGCTGTCGCAGGCGGCCAGCGAGCAGGCCGCGGGCGTGGAGGAGACCAGCGCCTCCATCGAGCAGATGACCGCCTCGATCTCGCAGAACACCGACAACGCCAAGATCACCGACGGCATGGCCAGCAAGTCCTCCGAGGAGGCCACCGAGGGCGGCGAGGCGGTGCGCGCCACCGTGGCGGCGATGAAGCAGATCGCGCAGAAGATCGGCATCATCGACGACATCGCCTACCAGACCAATCTGCTGGCGCTCAACGCCGCCATCGAGGCGGCGCGGGCCGGCGAACATGGCAAGGGCTTCGCGGTGGTGGCCGCGGAAGTGCGCAAGCTCGCCGAACGCAGCCAGGTGGCGGCGCAGGAGATCGGCGACGTGGCCGGCTCCAGCGTGGAACTGGCCGAGCGCGCCGGCCGCCTGCTCGACCAGATGGTGCCCAACATCCGCCGCACCTCCGACCTGGTGCAGGAGATCACCGCCGCCTCGGAGGAGCAGACCTCTGGTGTGGGCCAGATCAATGCCGCGGTGGTGCAGCTGAGCCAGACCACGCAGCAGAACGCCTCCAGCTCCGAGGAACTGGCCGCCACCGCCGAGGAGATGAGCGGCCAGGCCGAGCAGCTGCAGCGCAGCATGGCCTTCTTCCGCCTCTCGGCCCAGGCCCGCGCCGCATCGGCGGCGCCGCACATGGCCGAGGCCGGATCGGCCCGCGCCACGCGCCGCAAGCCGGCCGCGCCGCCGTCGGCGACCGGCACCGGGCTGGCGCTGGCCGGCCGGGCCGAGGGCGCGCCCGACGAGTCCAAGTTCGTGCGATTCTGAGCGGGAGCCGCCCATGCCCGAAGCCTCCCACTCCGCCCCGGCGCGCGCCCGCCGCGGCAGCCCCCATGCGGCGCACGACCGCGCCGAGGCGCCTGCCGAAGCGCTGTCCGAAGGCCGCCAGTACCTCACCTTCACGCTGCACCAGGCCATGTATGCCGTGGCCATCCTGGCGGTGCGCGAGATCATCGAATACGGCAGCCCGACGGTGGTGCCGATGATGCCCGCCGCGGTGCGCGGCGTGATCAACCTGCGCGGCGCGGTGGTGCCGGTGGTGGACCTGCAGGTGCGCTTCGGCGGCCAGCCGGCGGCGCCGGGCAAACGCACCTGCATCGTCATCGTCGAGGCGTCCGGCGGGCAGGAGGGCCAGCGCCAGGTGATGGGCATGGTGGTCGATTCGGTCAGCGAGGTGCTCGACATCCCCGACACCGACATCGAGCCCGCGCCCACCTTCGGCACGCAGATCCGCGGCGACTTCATCGAGGGCATGGGCAAGGTGCGCGGCCGCTTCGTCATCGTGCTGGACATCGAGCGGGTGCTGGCGCTGGACGAACTGGGCATGCCCGCCGTCCAGGCCGAGCCGGCATCCGGCACCGGCGGCTGAGCGCCATCCGACGGAGACCGCATGCACAACGTTCTGAGCGACCAGGACTTCGGCGAAGTCCAGCGTTTCATCTTCGATGCCGCCGGCATCCATCTCTCGCCGGCCAAGAAGGCGCTGGTCTGCGGCCGCCTGGCGCGCCGCCTGCAGGCGCACAAGCTCTCGCGCTACGGCGAATACGTGGCCATGCTGCGCGACGTGCGCCACCGCGCCGAGGCGCAGATCGCCGTCGACCTGCTGACCACCAACGAGACCTACTTCTTCCGCGAGCCCAAGCACTTCGAGCTGCTGCGCCAGCTGGCGCACGGCGCGCAGGGCGGCCAGCCCTTTCGTGTCTGGAGCGCCGCCTGTTCCACCGGCGAGGAGCCCTACAGCATCGCCATGGTGCTGGCCGACTGCCTGAAAGGCCGGCCCTTCGAGGTGGTGGCCACCGACATCAGCTCGCGTGTGCTGGAGCGCGCCCGCATCGCCCACTACCCGGAGCAGCGCACCCAGCACATACCGCCGGACTACCTGCGCCGCTTCTGCCTGCGCGGCACGGCCGAGCATGCCGGCACCCTGCTGGTGGACCGGGCGTTGCGCCAGCAGGTGCGTTTCCAGCAGGTCAATCTCAACGAAGCCCTGCCATCGCTGGGCCAGTTCGACGCCATCTTCCTGCGCAACGTGATGATCTACTTCAACACCGAAACCAAACGCCAGGTGGTGGCGCGTGTCACCGCCCTGCTCAAGCCGGAAGGCCGCTTCTGCATCGGCCATTCGGAGAACCTGCATGCCATCGCCCCCGGGCTGCAGGCGGTGGCGCCCTCCATCTACCGGCTGGCCTGATGGAGACCCTGCACATGCCGTACTCCCATGCCGCGCAGGCCGGCCCCTGCGAGCTGCTGCTGCAGCCGGGCGACTACTTCGTCGGCGGCGGCGGCTGCCGGGTGCGCACCCTGCTGGGCTCCTGCGTCTCCATCGTGCTGTGGGATCCGCTGCGGCGCATCGGCGCCATGTCGCATTTCCTGCTGGCGCGCCGGCCGGCCGGCTGCCGCCAGCCCAGCGCGCGTTATGCCGACGATGCCCTGGCCCTGATGGCGACGCGGCTGGGGGCGCTCGGCGTGGACCTGCGGCGCTGCGAGGCCCGGATCTTCGGCGGCGCCGACATGTTCGGCCGCCCGCCGCGCGCCGGGCTGCCGCGCATCGGGCTGGAGAACGGCGAGTGCGCGCGCCAGCTGCTGTCGGAGCGCGGCATCGCGGTGCATGGTGAACACCTCTTCGGCTCGGCTTACCGCGTCATCGTGTTCGAGCCCGGCAGCGGCGCCGTCTGGCTGCGCCATGGCGGCGCGGGGCTGGTGCACTGATGCCGGCCATCCGTGTCATGGTCGTGGACGACTCCGCCGTGGTCCGGCAGGTGCTCACCGGGCTGTTCAATGCCGCGCCGGACATGCAGGTCACCCATGCCGTGGCCGATCCGCTGATGGCGATCGAACGCCTCAAGGAGGGCTGGCCCGACGTGATCGTGCTGGACGTGGAGATGCCGCGCATGGACGGCATCACCTTCCTGCGCAAGATCATGCAGGAGCGGCCCACGCCGGTGGTGATCTGCTCCAGCCTGACCGAACGCGGCGCCCGGACGACGGTGGAGGCCATGGCCGCCGGCGCGGTGGCCATCGTCACCAAGCCGCAGCTGGGGCTCAAGCAGTTCCTGCAGGAAAGCGGCGAGGAGCTGCTCTCCACCGTGCGCAGCGCCGCCAGGGCGCGGGTGCGGCGCAGCACCGCGCCGCCACCGGTGCAGCCGCGCCACAACGCCGACGCGGTGCTGCCGCCCGGCGCCGTCCGTGAAGTCCGGGCCATGGCGCGCACCACCGAACGCATCGTGGCCATCGGCACCTCCACCGGCGGCACCCAGGCGCTGGAAGTGCTGCTGACGGCGCTGCCGCGGGTCACGCCCGGGCTGGTGATCGTGCAGCACATGCCCGAGAAGTTCACCGCGGCCTTCGCCGCGCGGCTCGACGGCCTGTGCGCCATCACCGTCAGGGAGGCGGCCCACAACGACCGGGTGGTGGCGGGCCAGGCGCTGATCGCGCCGGGCGGCCGGCACATGGTGTTGAAGCGCAGCGGCGCCCAGTACTTCGTGGAGGTGATCGACGGCCCGCTGGTCAACCGCCACCGGCCCTCGGTGGACGTGCTGTTCCGCTCCACCGCGCGCTGCGCCGGCGCCAACGCCCTGGGCATCATCATGACCGGCATGGGCGACGACGGCGCGGCCGGCCTGCTGGAGATGCGCACGGCCGGCGCCCGCACCCTGGCGCAGGACGAGGACAGCTGCGTGGTCTACGGCATGCCGCGCGAGGCGGTGCGCCTGGGGGCGGTGGAGCGCACCGTCGCGCTGCAGCAGTTCGCGCTGGAAATCGGTCGTTTCGGCGCCGCCTGACAGGGGTATTTGCCCGGTGAATAGTGGCTCCGTCGAAATCATAAGAAGCGGCGTTCCGGCAGCCCGATACGCCTGACAGAATCGATTTCCAACAGAGGATTGGAAATCGAATGGCACGCATCGTCAGGGTCGCAGCAGCACAGATGGGGCCGATTCAGCGCTCCGCCCAAAGGCCGGAAACCCTGGCCCGCATGATCGCCCTGCTGGAGGGCGCCGCAGCCCAGGGCGCGCAGCTGGTGATCTTCCCCGAACTGGCCCTCACCACCTTCTTTCCGCGCTGGCTGATGGACGCTTCCGAGGCCGGCGGCTATTTCGAGGCCAACATGCCCAACCCGGACGTGCAGGCATTCTTCGACCGCGCCCGTGAACTCGCCGTCGGCTTCTATCTCGGTTATGCCGAGCTGACGCCGGACGGCCACCGTTTCAATACCTCGATCACCGTGGGCCCGGACGGCACGGTATTGGCCAAATACCGCAAGACCCATTTGCCCGGCACCGCCGAGCCGCGTCCCGGCGCCACCATCCACCAGCTGGAAAAGCGCTATTTCGAATATGGCGACACCGGTTTCCAGGCCTTCTACGGCGTGCCGCAATGGAAGGCCCCGGTGATGGGCATGCTGATCTGCAACGACCGCCGCTGGCCCGAGGCCTGGCGCAGCTACGGCCTGCAGGGCGTGGAGCTGATGGTGATGGGCTACAACTCCGCCGCCTACGACCCCAACGGCGGATCGACCGAGGATGCCCAGCTGCGCACCTTCCACTCCATCCTGGCCACCCAGTCCAACGCCTACATGAACTCCACCTGGGCGGTCAGCGCCGCCAAGGCCGGCGACGAGGACGGCTACGGCCTGATCGGCGGCAGCTGCATCGTCGATCCCAACGGCATCGTGGTGGCGCAGGCGAAGACGCTGGAGGACGAGGTCATCGTCGCCGACTGCGACCTCGACGCCTGCCGCCAGGGCCGCGAGAAGATGTTCAATTTCGAGGCACACCGCCGGCCCGAGCACTACGGCCGGCTCATCGAGCAGGTCGGCGTCGTGCTGCCCGCGCAGGCCTGAAAGCGCAGGGTCGCCCGATGAGCCGCTCCACCGCCCCCAACGCCTACCCGGACATCACCGGCTACCGCATCCTGCCGCAGCGCTTCTGGGGCCGCTGGGCCTCCGCCGCGCTGGTGCTGCTGGTGCTCGCCTGGCTGGTCGTGGCCTTCGCTCGCGGGCAGATCGAGTGGCAGTACGTCGCCGATTTCCTGACCGCCAAGACCATCCTGATGGGCCTGGTCTCCACCATGGTCATGTCGGTCGCCGCGATGGCGCTGGGCATCGTGCTCGGCATCCTGGCGGCGGTGATGCGGCTCTCGCCCAACCCCCTGGTGAAGGGCGTGTCCATGGGCTATGCCTGGCTGTTCCGGGGCACGCCGCTGATCCTGCAGTTGTTGCTGTGGTTCAACCTGGCGCTGGTGTTTCCCACCATCGGCATCGCCGGCATCTGGCAGGTGAAGACGGTGACGGTGATGACCCCGATGCTGGCCGCGCTGCTCGGCCTGGCGATCAACCAGGGCGCCTACACCTCCGAGGTGATACGCGCCGGCCTGCTGTCTGTGGACAACGGCCAGTACGAGGCCGCCAAGGCCATCGGCATGGGCCAGCTGCAGCTGCTGCGGCGCATCGTGTTCCCGCAGTCGATGCGGGTGATCCTGCCGCCGCTCGGCAACGAGTTCATCGGCATGGTCAAGCTCACATCGCTGGCCAGCGTGATCCAGTTCTCCGAGATCCTGCACAACGCCCAGAACATCTACTACGCCAACTCCAAGGTGATCGAACTGCTGATCGTGGCCGCCATCTGGTACCTGTTGATCGTCTCCCTGCTGACGCCGCTGCAGATGCTGCTCGAGCGCAAGTACTCCAAAGGCACGAGGACCTGAGCCGTGGACCAGCCCATTGTTTCCATCGTCGATGTGCAGAAGGCCTTCGGCGACTTCCAGGCCCTGAAGGGCGTCTCGATCGACATCGAGGCCGGCGAGGTGCTCTGCCTGATCGGCGCCTCCGGCTCCGGCAAGACCACGCTGCTGCGCTGCATCAACCAGCTGGTGACGCCCGACAGCGGCGCCATCTGGGTCTCCGGCGAGCTGATCGGCTTCCTGCCGCAAGGCGACAGGAGCCTGCGCCGCCTCACCGAGAAACAGATCGCCCGCCAGCGCCTGCACACCGGCATGGTGTTCCAGCGCTTCAACCTCTTCGCCCACCTCACCGCGCTGGAGAACATCATGGAAGGCCCGGTGCAGGTGCTGGGCCGCAAGCCCGCCGAGGTGCGCGTCGAGGCCATGGCCCTGCTGCAGCGGGTGGGGCTGGCCGACAAGGCCGGCAGCTATCCGGCCCAGCTCTCGGGCGGCCAGCAGCAGCGGGTGGCCATCGCCCGCGCGCTGGCGATGCAGCCGAAGGTGATGCTGTTCGACGAACCCACCAGCGCGCTCGACCCCGAGATGGTCGGCGAGGTGCTGGCGGTGATGAAGGAACTCGCCGTCTCCGGCATGACCATGATCGTCGTCACCCACGAGCTGGGCTTCGCCCGCGAGGTGGCCGACCGGGTGGTCTACATGGACCAGGGCGCCATCGTCGAATCCGGCCCCGCCGCAGCACTGCTTTCCAACCCCGCCGAAGCACGCACCAAGGCCTTCCTGGCCGCCGTGCTGTGAACCGTTTTCAGACCCCAACCGAGAAGACCATGCTGAAGAAACTGACCCTCGTCGCCGCGCTTCTGGCCGCGTTTTCCGCCCACGCCATCGAGCTGCCCGACGCCATCAAGTCGAGCAAGACGATCACCGTGGGTGTGGTGCCCAACTACCCGCCGCTGGAGATGAAGGACCTGAAGACCGGCGAGCTGACCGGCTTCGACATCGAACTCGGCAACGCCATGGGCAAGAAGCTGGGCGTGGAGATCAAGTGGACCGAGACCAGCTTCGAGCAGTTCCTCTCCAGCATCAAGACCAACCGGCTGGACATGATCATCTCCGGCTTCAGCGACCTGCCGGCGCGCCAGGACACGGCCAGCTTCGTGGACTATGTGCGCTCGGGCGTGCAGTTCTTCACCCAGGCTTCGCGCGCCGCCGAGTTCAAGACCCAGGCCGCGCTCTGCGGCAAGAACGTGGGCGCCAGCCGCCGCACCAGCCTGCCGGGCGAGATCAAGAACTGGAGCGACGCCAACTGCGTGGCCAAGGGCCTGGCCGCCATCACCGTGACCGGCACCGAAGGCTCGGCCGACGCCCGCACCCAGCTGCGCCAGGGCCGCATCGACGCGGCGGTGCAGGGCAACGAGACCCTGCCCTACATCATGTCGCAGGAGCCGAACACCTATGCCCTGGTCGGCGAGCCGATGCGCTACACGCTGATGGGCATGGCCATGGGCAAGGACCAGGTCGTGCTGCAGAAGGCGGTCGTCGCCGCGCTGGACGAACTCGTCAAGGACGGCACCTACAAACGCCTGCTGGACAAGTACCAGCTGTCGAACAACGGCGTCACCAGCTTCACCATCAACGCAGGCAAATGAACATGGACATCCCGCTCTTTCCCGCCAACCGCGCGCCGCTGTCGCCCATCTACCCCTGGCCCAACGGCCAGAAGGCCGCGCTCTTCCTGGCCGTGGACGTGGACGCCGAAAGCGCCTGGACGGCCAAGGACCCGAAGAACTACGAACGCCTGGTGACCATGTCCTTCGGCGGCTACGAGGCGCGCATCGGCGTGGCCAAGATGCTGGAGCTGTTCCGCGACTACGAGGTCAAGGCCACCTTCTTCATCCCCGGCTGGACGGTCGATGCCCATCCCGCCATGTGCGAGGCCATCCAGAAGGACGGCCACGAGATCGCCCACCACGGCTACCACCACCTGATGCCCGACCCGGGCGCGCCGCACATCCTCGAAGAGATCGACCGCGGCCTGGACAGCCTGAAAAAGCGCCTGGGCGTGGTGCCGGTGGGCTACCGCGCGCCGGTCGGCGAGAGCTGCGAGGAGCTGCGTGTGCTGCTGAAGGAACGCGGCTTCCAGTACTCCAGCTCCTGGCGCGATGACGTGCGCCCCTACCGCCAGGTGCTGGCCGACGGCACGCCCGGCGTGGTCGAGCTGCCCGCCACCATGACCTTCGACGACTGGATGTACGGCCTGACCCACCGCTACAGCCCGCGCCCGCTGTTCCCGCGCGAACATGTGCTGTCGATCTGGAACGACGAGATGGAAGAGACCCGCGACTGGGGCGGCCTGATCACCACCGTGCTGCATCCCCAGGTGAGCGGCCGGCCGATGCGGCTGAAGATCCTGCGCGAGTTCCTGCAGGCCACGCGCGAGTACGGCGATGTGTGGATCACCACCGGCCAGGAGATCGCCACGCACTTCGAGAAGTGCGAGGCCGAAGACAGCAGCCGCGCCTGATGCCCGCCGACCTGCTGATACGCGACGCCACGGTCGTCAGCTGCGACGCCGGGCGGCGCGTGCTGCAGGACAGTGCCATCGCCATCGTCGCCGGCCGCATCGCGGCCATCGGCCCGACCGCCGAGCTGGACGCCGCCTACGCCAGCCTGCCGCGCTTCGAGGCGAGGGGCCTGGGCGTGCTGCCCGGCCTGGTCAACGCCCATTCCCACACCGTGCTCAATGCCCTGAAGGGCACGGTGGAGGACTGGTCCGGCGAGGCCATCTACAACTACATGACCCCCATCTCCTACGCCATGACCGGCGAGGAGCGCGCGGCCGTCGCCGTGCTGGGCTGCGTGGAAGCGATCCGCAGCGGCACCACCACCGTGGTCGATCCCTTCCGCCATGTGGCCACCTATGCCGAGGCCATGGCCGGCACCGGCCTGCGGCTGTGGCTGTCGGAGGCCTGCGCGGACATCGACACACGCCGCATCCGCCATGGCGACTATTCCATCGACCCAGCCTTCGGCGATGCCTTCTTCGAGCGCAGCATGGCGCTGGTCGAGCGTTTCCACGGCAGCCACGGCGACCGCCTGCGCTGCCAGATCGCGGCCCATGCGCCGGACAACTGCTCGCCGGCCATCCTGAAGCGCCTGAAGGACGCGGCCGAACGGCTGGGCCTGAGCCGCACCATCCACCTCTCGCAAAGCATGGGCGAGGAGGCGGCGGTGCTGAAACGCACCGGCCTGAGTTCCACCGCCTATCTGGCGCAGGAGGGCTTTCTGGGCCCGGACCTGCTGGCCGCCCATCTCACCTTCTGCCAGCCCGAAGACATCGCCCTGCTGGCCCGCCACGGTGTGCGTATGGCGCACACGCCCGCCAGCATCTCGCGGCGCGGCATGCACAAGGCCCTGCTGGGCACCATCCGCGATGCCGGCATCGAGGTGGCGCTGGGCACCGACAACATGAGCGCCGACATGTTCCAGGCCCTGGCCTTCGGCTCCATCCTGCACCGCACCGGCCGCGGCCGGGAGGTGGAGGGCGGCGTGGCCCCCCAGCCGCAGGACATGCTGGACATGGCCACCCGCCACGGCGCGGCGGCCGTCGGCGCGCTGCACGAGGTCGGCAGTATCGAGGTCGGCAAGAAGGCCGACCTGGCGGTGCTCAACCTGCGCTCGCCGAGCCTGCGGCCGGCCATCCGCCTGGTGTCGAACATCGTGCACTACGGCCATCCCGGCACCGTGCATTCGGTGCTGGTGGAGGGCGAGTTCCTGATGCGCGAAGGCAGGCTGCTGACGGTGGACGAGGACGCCGTCGTCGACCGCGCCGAGCAGGTGGTGCGCGAGGTGTGGCGCCGCATGGTGGCCGACAACCCCGACATCCGCCGCCCGGCGGGCGAGATCCCCTGGCTGGACGATCTGGCACAGTAGCCGTCCATGAACCTGCGACAGATCGAGGTGCTGCGGGCCGTGATCCGCTGCGAGACCACCATGGGCGCGGCGCGTGAACTCGCCATGTCGCAGCCGGCGGTCAGCAATGCCATCAAGCATATGGAGCGGCAGGCCGGCTTCGCCCTCTTCGAGCGGGTGAACAACCGCCTGCTGCCCACGGCCGACGCACGCACCCTGTTCGCCGAATCCGAGAGCATCTTCGAGCTGCATTCCACCCTCAACTCGCGCATCCAGGACATGCGCGAGCGCCGCACCGGCCATCTGCGGGTGATCTCCACCCCGCCCCTGGCCAACGCCGGCCTGCCGGTGGGGCTGCGCAACTTCATGGCCAAGCATGCGGATGTCAGGGCCCATGTGGACGTGGGCGACGCCCGCCGGGTGCTCGATGCGGTGCAGTCCGGCGTGAGTGAACTGGGCTTCGTGCTGGCCAGCCCGCGCACGCCGCCCTCGGCCCATGCCCAGGTGCTGGTGCATTCGAACATGGTGTGCGTGATGCCGCCGCAGCATGCGCTGGCCAGCCGGGAGCTGGTCCGGCCGCAGGACCTGGCCGGCTTTCCCTTCGTGGCCCTGCACCGGGACACCACCTTCGGCAAGGCGGTGCGCCAGTCCTTCCTGAAGGTCGGCGAGACCGTGGACTACCTCGCCGAGACACGCTACTGCCACACCGCCTGCCTGCTGGTGGAGAGCGGCGTGGGCGTGTCGGTGGTCGACCCCTTCAGCGCCCTGGCCTTCCGCCGCACCGGCATGGTGGTCAAGCGCTTCGAGCCGCAGACGCCGGTGACCGCCTATGTGGTGGTGTCGGACCGGCAGCCCGTCTCGCGGCTGGGAGGTTTCTTCATCGACGAGATGCGGCGGGTGCTGGAATCGGTGGATGTGGACGTGCACGCCTGAGCGGGAGCCTGGGCGCGGCCGTACCGCGCAAGTCCCAGCACGGACGGCTCCAGAGCCGCAATCGTTGCATCGGAACCACCCAGGAAACGCCCGGTCTTCTCACGTGCGCGTTTGTCGATTCGGGACTCTGACTTAGGCTTCACATGCGAGGACGACCTCGCCTCAGCATCAGCGAGGGACGGCCCTTGGGAGACGGATATGTCCTGGGTCATTCTTCTTGTTGCGGGCCTGTGTGAGATCGGTTGGGCTGTGGGCCTCAAGTACACCCACGGTTTCACTCGCCTCTGGCCGACGGTCGGGACCATCGCCGCCATGGCCGTGAGCATCTCCTTGCTCGGGGTGGCGATGCGTGAACTGCCCGTGGGCACCGCTTACGCGGTCTGGACCGGCATCGGTGCCATCGGCACTGCCATTCTTGGCATCTTCCTGTTCGGCGACTCCGCATCGGCCGCGCGGCTGGCTTGCCTGGTCATGGTCGGGGGCGGAATCATCGGCCTCAAGCTCGTTTCCTCTACATAGGGAGGCGATGTCCGCTATCGCGGGCCAGTCCGATGCCTGGCTCATGATGCCGAGCCGACCGTGGACGCCTTGAGGGCTTCGAGCGCCGGCATCAGCTCGGACGGATCGGGCCGCAGCGTGTAGTCCGGGTTGACCTCCGCATAGGCGATCACGCCGTCCTGGCCGATGACGAAACGCGCCGGCATGGGCAGCGTCCAGCTCGGGTCGCCGTTGAAGGCCGGCAGGTCGTTCTTGAGGCTCTTGTAGAGCTCGACCAGGTAATCCTGCATCGCGAAGCGCAGGCCGAAACTCGCCGCCACGTCATTACGTGCATCCGACAGGATGGGGAAGGCCAGCGCGTTCTGGCGCATCGACTTGCGGCTGTTCGGTGCCGTCTGCGGCGAGATGGCGACGAGGCTGGCGCCGGCCTCCTGGAAGCCCGGCAGGGCCGCCTGCAGCGCTTGCAGTTCCATGTTGCAGTACGGGCACCACACGCCGCGGTAGAAGCTCATGACCAGTGGGCCGTTCTTGAGCAAAGCGGCCGACGAGACCATGTTCCCGTCCGCATCCGGCAGGCTGAAAACCGGTGCCATATCACCCGCCTTCAAGGCGCGCTGTGCGGCGCCCGATGCGATGAGTTCGGCGGTCGCGCGGTGCATCGTCTCGATGACCGAATACGGCACGTTGTAGGGCGGCTTGCCGGCTTCGAAGTCGGCCTTGAAAGCGTCGAGTCTGGCTTGGAGCGTCATGGTGATTCCTTCGTGGATGATCAAGACGGTTCAGGCGGCAGCCGGCATGGAACGGGCGACCTCGGCGGCGCTGATGCCTTCGAGTGCCAGCCCGTAGCCGGCGCCTTCATCGACGATGCGGCGCAGCTTCTGCGTGAGGGCGATGCGGGTGTAGCGGCCGGTCAGCGGGGGCAGGGCGGCCAGGCTTTCGGCGATCTCCCGGGCACGCGGCAGCAACTGCTCGGCCGGCACGACTTCGTTGACGGCGCCGTATTCCTTCGCCGTCTGCGCGTCTAGTTGCTGGCGGGTCAGGATGAAGTACCGCCCCCGCACGCTGCCGATCACTTCAGGCCAGAGCAGGTTGACGCCGTCGCCGGGCACGATGCCGAAGTCGAAGTGCGGCTTGTCCTGGAACACGGTGGTGGGCGCGGCCAGCACGATGTCGGCCAGCAGCACGTATTCGGAGTGCAGCAGCACCGGCCCGTTGAGCGCGGCGATGACCGGCACCTCGATGTCGAGGATGTTCATCAGCACCTTCTTGCCCTCGCGGTAGATCTTGTCGTAGCCGCGCGGGGTGAAGAAGTCGAAGCCCTCGGGGCTGATGGTGTCCATGAAGGCGTCGCCCGAGCCGGTCAGGATCACGGCGCGGTTGTCGGGGTCGGAGCCGATCTGGTGGAACAGCTCGACGAACTGTTCATGCGTATGGCCGTTGAAGACCAGCTTGTCGCCGTCGGTGTGGAAGGCCACTTCCAGCACGCCGCTGGGGCTGCGGCTGAGGCGGGCGTTGCTGAAGGCGTTGCGGTAGGTGTCGAAGCGGGTCATGGTGATTTCCTAAAGGTGGGTGAATGAAGAGAGACGGGACGGGAGTTCAGTGGGTGGCCAGGGCCGTGACGCGGGCGACGGCGCGCTGACCGGTTGCGGCACCGCCGAGAGGCGCTTGAAGAAAGCCGGCATGGCCGAAGGCGTAGACCTGATTCATTTGGCTTGTTCGTCTGGGTTGCGATGGATGCAGTGTTCCTCTGTGATGAAGGGAATGGAAGATAGACTGCAGGCATATTCGTGATTCCCATTTGGAATAAATATGGACCGTTTTCAGGCCATGAAGACTTTTGTGCGGGTGGTGGAGGCGGGCTCTTTCTCGGCCGCGGCTCGGCTGCTGCACGTGGGACAGCCGGCGGTGTCGAAGACGGTGGCGCAGCTGGAAGACGAAATCCAGGTGCGGCTGCTGATGCGTTCCACCAAGCAGCTGACGCCGACCGAAGCCGGGCAGCGCTTCTACGAACGGGCCAAGATCGCCCTGCAGGAGGCCGATGAAGCGGAGCTTGCGGCGCGTGGTGCGGGCAAGGCCCTGACCGGGCAACTGCGCATCTCGGCTGCACCCACGTTCGCGCGGCTGCATGTCATACCGAGGTTGCCGCTTTTCCTGGCTGAGCACCCTGAGCTGTCGGTGGACTTGGTGCTCGATGACCGGCAAATCGACCTGATCGCGGAAGGCATCGACCTGTCATTGCGCATGGGCAAGCTGGCCGAATCGGGCGCCGTGGCCCGGCGGCTCGGACAGTCCGCTCGTTCGGTCGTGGCGACCCCGGCCTACCTTGCGCGTGCGGGCTTGCCCGCCACGCCGGCTGAGCTCGTCGGCCACGAAACATTGCTGGTCAGCCAGCCGACGCAGGCCTGGAGCTTCAGGCGCGATGGCACGGAGACCTCGGTGGTGCTCAGGGGCCGGGTGCGGCTGAGCGCCGCCGAAGGCATCCGGGCGGCAGTGCTGGCCGGCATCGGCCTGGCCATCGCATCGGACTGGATGTTCACCCCGGAACTGGCCGATGGCCGGGTGCTGCGCCTGCTGGCGGACTGGTCGCTTCCGGCCGTCGACCTGTGGGCCGTTTTCCCGACCGGGCGCATGGCCAGTGCAAAGGCAAGAGCGTTCGCGGGCTTCGTCGAAATGGGGCTGGCCGAGCGATCTTGCGGGGGTTGACGTAGCACTTTTCGCCTTGTGCTGCCCCCTGGGTCATGTCCGCCATGCAGCGGAAGCGGGCCTTATGCATGCCGCAGCCAGGGCGGCGAAAAAACTGGTTGGAACGGCCGCCGCGCCGCACTGACGGCTATCGCTGCATGGCGGACGTCCTTAGCGGTCACCGATGCTGTTCGGCGACGCGCGACTCGAGCCACATCCAGCACCCATCGCGACAAGCGTCAGCAGCACCGTGGAGATGGCGATGGCTACCCGAAAAATGTTGTGTCAGCGTTCCTCCGCCGTCCAATCGGGGCTGTAGCCTCCCAGTGTGGGGTGGTACATCTCGTCGCCCGTGTGCTGCGTGAAGTCGACGTTCAGGCGGTCCTCGCGCAGGCCCAGGTGCTCGATGCACAGGGCGCATAGGGCCTGGGCCAGCGCCATGCGCAACTCGGGCGTCCGCCCCTTGCGGATGTCCAGCATCATGAGCGCCACCGGCACGGCAGGAGCGTTCGGGTCCGGCATGCGCCAGACGCCGCCTTCGCCCAGCTCGCGGAAAGCGACGCTGATGCGGCGCACATCCACCGACATCATGTCCGCATAGGTGCGGCACATGGCCTCGGCCAGGCGCTGTTTGGTGGCGGTCGGGTAGTGCTCGTTCAGGTCGAGTTGCAGGTAGGGCATGGTGGGCTCCGGAGTCGTGCGGCAGTATCGGCTCAGGCCGGCACGCCGTAGCGTGGCGCCGGTGTGGCGTTGGCGAAGCGCGGTGTGAGGGCGCGGCGGTCTGCCTCCCATTGCATCCAGGCGGCTTCGTCGTGCAGGCCTGGAATCGTTACCAGCTCGCCCGCATCCAGGGCGGCCAGCGCCGCGTCCACGAGGTGCGCGGCCGACATGGTGATGGGCGACTCCTTCTGCGGCGCATAGCCAGCCACATCCCAGAACTCGGTCGCGGTGGCACCGGGCATCACCGTTTGGATGCGTACGCCCTTGTCAGCCAAGTCGCGCTGCAGCGAATGGCCAAAGGCCAGCACATAGGCCTTGGATGCGCCGTAGACCCCGTTGAGCAGTTCGACGGCCACGCCCACCACCGAAGCGATGTTGACGATGGTTCCGGCCCCTCGCGCCACAAAAGCCGGCGCGGCGGCGTAAGTCAGCCGGGTGAGCGCGGTGACGTTGAGCGCCAACATGCCGTCCATGGCCTCCACGTCCGCCTGCAGGATGGACGCCACCGAGCCGACGCCTGCGTTGTTGACCAGCATCGTGATGGACGCGTCGGTCTTCAGGATCGCCTCCACGCGGGCGAGGTCGGCCCTGTCGGTCAGGTCCGCCACGACTGGGGTGACGCTGCGCCCGGTCTCGCGGGAAAGTTTCTGGGCCAGTTGGCCCAGCCGCTCGGCGTTGCGGGCGACCAGTATCAGGTCATAGCCCCGGCGGGCGAGACGGTCGGCGTAAACAGCACCGATGCCGGTGGAGGCGCCGGTGACGAGGGCTCGGCCCAGGCTGGATGAAGTGGTCATGTCGTTTTCCTTGAAAGCGCCGGCGAAGGTCAGCGCATGTCCGGCATCGTCGCAACAGCAAGGAATTTCCTCAATGCCATATATCCAATGTTTTAGGACACGTTTTTCGTCCGCTGCGGCACAATGACCGCACGCCGCTGAAGCGGCGTATCCCGTTTGTTCCGGAGCCCGCCATGCACAGCGTCGCATTACTCGTCTTCCCCGGCTTTCAGTCCCTGGCGTTGGCCGTGGCCACGGCATTCGAATACGCCAACCTGGTCAACGGCGAGCCAGCCTATGACTTCGTGCTGGTCTCGGAAACAGGCGGCGGTGTGCCTTCGTCGCAAGGATTCGCCGTGCACACCGAGCCATGGAGTGACCGGGTGTTCGACACGCTGATCGTCAGCGGCGACAACGACTGCCGCATGCCGTCTGCGGCCACCATCGACTATGTGCGGGCATCGGCAGACCAGTCGCGGCGCATCGCCTCCATCTGCACCGGTGCCTTCGTGCTGGCCGAGGCAGGCGTCCTGGACGGCAAGAAGGCCACGACGCACTGGTTCCATGCCCGGGCCTTCCAGAAGCGCTATCCGCAGGTCCAACTGGACGAGGACCGGATATTCGTGACCGACGGCCAGGTCTGGACATCGGCCGGCATGAGCGCCGGCCTGGACCTCGCTCTGGCGGTGGTGGAGCGCGATCTGGGACGCGACGTGGCCCTTTCGGTCGCGCGCAAACTGGTCATCTACCAGCGGCGGGGTGGTGGACAGTCGCAGTTTTCGACGCTGCTGGAACTCGATGCCCGCTCGGACCGCGTCCAGACCGCGCTGGCGTACGTAAAGGAAAACCTCGCGAGCGATCTGTCCGTCGAGGTACTTGCCGATGCCGCACGCCTGAGCCCGCGTCAGTTCAGCCGGGTCTTCAAGGAGGAAACCGGGCAGAGCCCGGCCAAGGCGGTCGAACGGCTGCGGGTGGAGGCGGCACGGTTGATGATGGAGACCAGCCATCACCCGCTGGAAGTCATCGCGCGTGAAACCGGATTTGGTGACCGTGAACGGATGCGCCAGTCATTCCTGCGGGCGTTCGGGCAGTCGCCTCAGGCCATGCACCGTGTCTCCGCAGTTCGAGTCTAGTGACGCAGTCAATCATGCTGCCCACGTAAATGCCTAGACATGGCTTGAATCACGGCCTCCCCGTGAATTCGCACGAGTCCGCTTTGCAGCGATAACGGACGTCGCAAGCGAAGAAGCAACGGGCTCGCACCAGTCACCGACTCTTGCTGGAACTCAGCGCGGACACCAGCACCTGCATGCCTCGGCTGAGCGGCTTGTCTTGTCGCATGACCAGCCCGAGCTCCCGGGATAGTGCAGGATGCAACGCCCGGCTTTGCAGCCGTTTCATGTCTGCACCGCGCAAGGCCATCACGGGCAGGATGCTGCAGCCAAGGCCCGCATAAACCATCTCCTTGATGGCCTCGATGCTGCCAAGCTCCATCGCCGGCCGTACGCGCACGCCGGCGGCCAACAGCCAAGATTCCACCTGCAGCCTTGTGTTGCTGCCCGATTCGAATAGAACCATCGGAATGTCGGCGAGGTCTGTCGCCTTGACCGTCGCCGGCAAGCGGGCGGCCCCAAGGGAGGCCACCACGACGAAATCGTCTCGCAGCGTCGGTGTCACCGCCATGGTGCGGCTGGACACGGGCAGGGTCACGAAGGCCAGGTCCAAGGCGTTCAGCTCGACGCGGCGCACGATGTCATCCGTGTTCCCTGTGGACACCGCCACGTGCAGCGCAGGATGGTCGCGGCGGATGCGTTGGAGGATGCGGGGCAGCAGGTGCAGACATGCCGTCGCGCCAGTGCCTAGACGCACAGTACCGCTGACTCCTTCACCGTGATTCGCCACGGCCTCGGTTGTCTGGCGACCGGCTTCTAATAATGCGCGGGCATGGCCTGCCAGGGTGACGCCAGAGGGCGTCGGGCCGACCGTGCGGCCCACGCGCTCCAGCAGCCGGGTGCCCATCTTGCGCTCCAGTGCGCGCACCTGAGCGCTGACCGCCGGCTGGCTGACACCCAAATGCTGCGCGGCCGCCGAGAAGCTGCCGGTGTCCAGTACCAAGGTGAAGACTTCCAGTTGGTCGAGGGTGAACGGCAGACTCATACTTTTTCTTATACATCGAAGAAGCAGTGGCAACTTCTTTTATTTCATGCGCTGAAACACCATCGCGCCATGGAATGTTCATCCGCCCTTGAGAAGCCCGCCGCCGCGACCATTGTTGAGGCACGCACGTCGCATATCCCGGCCATTCACGCCATCTATGCCCACTACGTGCGGACGGCCATCTGCACCATGGAGGAGATGCCACCGAGCCTTGAAGAAATGCACAGACGCCACGACGCCTTGCGACGCGAAGGCTTGCCATGGCTGGTCGCCGCGGATGGCCATGAGGTGCTGGGTTACGCCTATGCCGGCCGCTACCGGAACCGCGTCGGCTACAGCGGCACGGTGGAGACCTCCATCTATGTCCATCCGCAGCACCAAGGCCGAGGGCTCGGGCCGCAACTTCTTGCGGCGCTAATGGCTGCATGCCGAGAGCTCGGTCTGCGGCAGACGGTGGCCGTCATCGTGCGTGACGAAGAGACCACCGGCTCCATCCGGCTCCATGAGCACCTTGGCTTCCGCAAAGCGGGCGTCTTCGAGCAGGTGGGACAGAAATTCGGCAGGAGTGTCGATACCGTGCTGATGCAGTGCGACTTGCGCCAGCCGTGAGTGCAGCGACCTCTCAGCCGGGTTGGCTGCCTTTGCTCTGCGTCACCAGGCTGTTCCAGGCCACCATCGCGGTGGCGTGGGCGGGGGTACTGCCCCGCGTAATGGTTGATTGGGGCCTGTCAGCATCCAACGCGGCACTGGTGCAGAGCGCGTGGCACCTGGGTTACCTGGTTTCACTGTTCGGCGTCGGCTTCATTGCGGACCGCGTCGGGCCTCGGCGTGTGTTTCTGGCATGCTGCGTACTGACCGCGTTATCGGCCCTGCTGTTTGCTGCCGGTGCGCGTGATCTGTTAAGGGCGAGCTTGCTCTACGCCCTGACAGGCCTGTGCGCCGGCGGGTGCTATAGCCCCGGGCTGCAGTTGCTGGCCATGAACGCGGCTCCGGCTCGACGTGGCCGTGGCGGCGCTGTCCCGAATGCGCCCTGACGAGCCACAGCGCGCCACGCAGGCCTACCCGGTGATACAGGCATTGCGCGACACCCTGCAAGACAAGCCCGCCATGACCGGTAGCGCCGCCTACGCCGCACACTGCTGGGAGTTGATGGCCCTATGGGCGTGGCTGCCTGCCTTCATGGCATTCGCCGCAAAGGGCGGGGGCATGTCGACCGCGCAGGGCATTGGCCTGGCTGCCGGCGCGCATCTCGTGAGCATGGCGGGCAGCCTGCTGGGCGGCGCGGCCTCGGACCGGTTTGGTCGAGCACCGGTCATGCTGCTGGCGAGTTGCGCGAGCCTGCTCTGCTCCTTCAGCTTTGGCTGGATGGAAAAAGTGCCCCTGTGGCTACTTGCTGGCTTCGGCGCGTGGTACAGCCTGTGCGCTATTGCCGATTCATCCGTCCATTCGACGGCGCTGGCCGATGTGGTGCCAGCCAGCCGGCTTGGTGCTGCCTTCTCGGTGCGCTCCGTCATGGGCTTCGGTGCCGGGGCTGTCAGCCCCTGGGTATTCGGGCTCGCCTCGGATTGGGGGCAGTCACATTTTCGCAGGCAGGGACTGGGTGGGCGTTGGCATGGAGCAGTGCCGGACTGGGGGCTCTCGCAGGACCTTGGATGATTCTTCGATTCCAGCGCCTGAGCGAAGGACAGAGGTAAAAATGACGCGGAACGGTTTCTCCTGGACGTCTGCGTCCGCCGCAAAGCGGATATCGCTGTTAGCAAGGTGCCGCTGTCTTCAGCTCGGCATCTTGCAGTCGCCAAGTCCCGGTGCCGGATCAAGATTCGTGACGCAAAGCGTCGATGAACGCACGCAACGCCGGAGCCATTTGCCTGCGTGACGGAAAGCAGAGGTGAAAGCCCGGAAATGGCGCTGACCAGCCCTCCAGTAATACCAGCAGTTGCCCTCTCCTGATTTCCTCGGCTGCGGCTTCTTCTATGGCGAAGGCGATGCCAATCCCTTCGGCGGCGGCACGCACGCAGAAGTCGCGGCTGTTGGCGATGAGAGGTCCACGAACCACGACATCCAGCGCCTGCGTGCCGTCCATGAACTCCCATCGGTAGGGCAAATCCTGGCCCGGCCAGCGCCAGCCTATGCAGGCGTGGTCAGCCAGGTCGCGCGGGGTTGCGGGGCAGCCATGGCGGGCCAGATATTGCGGCGATGCGAGCGCGACTTGCCGCAGGTCCGGCCCGAGCCGTATCGCGACCATGTCCTTCTCGATCACCTCGCCGACGCGAATGGCGGCATCGAAGCCGTCGGCCACGATGTCGACCACATGGTCGTCGATGACGAGGTCGAGCACCACCTCCGGATAGGCCTCGTGGAAGGCACGCAGGACCGGCGTGATGAAGAGGTCCACCGCCACCCTGAAACAGTGGATGCGCAGCACCCCGCGGATGTGCTTGTGGTGCTCCTTGGCGGCCTGCAACGCGCTGCCCAGCTCTTTCAACGCGGGCGCCGCGTTGGCGAGCAGTCTGGTGCCCGCCTCGGTCAGCGAAACACTGCGGGTCGTGCGGTGGAGCAGGCGGGCGCCGACCTGCGCTTCTAGGGCACGGAGGGTCTGGCTCAAGGCCGAAGGCGTCACACCCAGGCGCTCGGCGGCCCTGGCAAAACTCAGGGTGTCGGCGATGACGACGAAAGTGCGCAGCTGCGCGATCTCGGTTCCGGTGGGTAAGGTGGCTTCATTCATAAGGTCAGCTTAATGGCCAATGAAGAAATCGGGATATTCCGGAATTCTCCTAAGGAGTCGACAGTTGATGCCTTGCTTCGATCGAAGCCGACTCATGGAGAAAACAATGGACGAAACCGGCGTGGCGATGCCTCGCAGCTGGAGCCTGCAGGGCCGTGTGGCCGTGGTGACCGGCGCCGCGCGCGGCATCGGGCGGGCATGCGTGGAGCTGCTTCTGGCAAGGGGTGCGCAGGTGGTCGCCAGCGACCGCAACCCGGCGGTCCGGCTGCTCGAAGGGCCCCGGGTCGCGAGCTTCGTCGGCGATGTGTCGCTGGAGCAGACCGCCATCGACACCATGGCCCTGGCCCTGCAGCGTTTCGGGAGGCTGGACGTCCTGGTCAACAACGCCGGCCAGACCCTCAACAAGCCCATCGGCGCCACCAGCGTCCAGGATTGGGACCTGCTCATGGGTGTCAATGCGAGAGGCTGTTTCCTGCATTGCCGCGAAGCGCTGCGGCACATGCGGGCGCCGGGCGGCTCCATCGTCAACCTGGCCTCCATCGTGGCCTCGGTGGGCATGCCCGACACCGCGGCCTACGCCGCCTCCAAGGGCGCCATCGCACAGCTGACCAGGGTTCTGGCGGTGGAGCAGGGCGCGGCCGGCATTCGCGCCAACGTGGTCGCGCCGGGTGTGGTCGAGACCGACATCCTCAAAGACATCGTCGACGACAGCCGGGCCACGCTGGCGGGCTACGGATCGGTGCATCCGCTGGGCCGCGTCGCGCAGCCGCACGAGATCGCCGAGGTGGTCGCCTTTCTTGCTTCGCCCGCGTCGAGCTTCATGACGGGCGCCGTCGTGATGGTGGACGGCGGCTTCACCGCACTCTGAACCAGGAAAACCCATGGACAAATCGATCCTCATCGTGGCCGCCGAGCGCGGCCTTGGCCTGGGCATGGCCCACAAGTTCTTCGCCAGGGGCTGGCATGTCTTCGGCACGGCGCGCGAGGGCGGCGAGCTCGATGCCCTGCGCAGGGCCGGTGAAGCCGATCGTGCCCGGCTGGAGACCGGCACCGTCGATGTGACGGAAGCGGCGCAGGTCGCCTCCCTGAAGCAGCAACTGGGCTCGCGCCGCTTCGACGTGATCTTCATGAACGCAGGCATCTGGGGCCCCTTGCACCAGAGCAGCCGGGAGGTGACGCCGCAGGAGGTGGCGAACCTCATGATGACCAACACCTTCGGTCCGATCCGCCTGGCGCGGCAGCTGCTCGAAGCGCACCTGAAGCCGCGCGGAACGCTGGCCTTCATGTCCTCGCACCGCGCCAGCATCGGCCTGAACCGCGAAGGCGGGCTGGAGCTCTATCGCGCCAGCAAGGTCGCGCTCAACATGCTCGCGCGCGGCCTGCATGCGGAAAACGCGGCGAGCGGGCTGACGGTGCTGAGCATCCATCCCGGATGGGTTCGCACCGCCATGGGCACGCTGGACGGAACGGTCGAGGCGGAGATCGAAGTGGAGCCCAGTGTCGAGGGCATCCTGCAGGTGGTCGAACGCCACGCGGGAAGCGGCGACAACCGGTACCTGGATTACCAGGGCGCCGCCTTGCCCTGGTGAAACGGTGACGCCGATGGCGCCGGCAGCCCTGGCACTAGAATTTCGATGTCGAAAAAGGCAGGCCCGGTTTGGTAAGCCCGGGCCCTTTCCCTTCAGGGAAGCTCTGTTTTCCGCTTGCCCGGAGAACCCCACGACGAATAGCGGATGCCGCAAGGCATCCGTCGTTCGTCCGTGTGGTTCTCATGTCGCGAGCTGCTCCGGTCGAACGATCACATGGAGCAGTTCATGCACGATATTCCTCCCTATGACGTCGTCATCGCCGGCGCCGGTCCGGTCGGCCTTTTCCTGGCCTGCGAGCTTCGTCTTTTCCATCTCTCCGTCCTGGTGCTGGAGCAGGCCGAAGACCCGGCTGCGCCGCTGAAGCGCCTGCCTTTCGGCATGCGCGGGCTTTCGGTCCCGAGCGTCGAGGCCTTCTACCGGCGCGGATTGCTGGACGCGTTGACCGCCCAGTCCCCGCTCGTGCCGGCCGCGCAAGCGGGCCGGCAGGCGCGCCGTCCGGGTGGCCACTTCGCCGGCATCCCGTTCTTCGCGGAACACATCGACGAATCGCGGTGGGTGTATCGCCTCCCGGGCCCGGCAGCCAGCGGCATGGCCACGACGATGGAGCAGATCGAGACCGTGCTGGCCGCCCGCGCGGCGGCCACCGGAGTGGCCCTGCGGCGTGGTATCGGGGTCACCTCGTTCGAGCAGTCGGACCACGCGGTGACCATCCACACGGCGGGCGAAACCTTCAGGGCGTGCTGGCTGGTCGGATGCGACGGCGGGCGCAGCACCGTGCGCAAGCTCGGCGGATTCGAATTTCCCGGCACCGATCCCGAGTTCACCGGTTATTCGGTCGAAGTCGAACTGGCCGACCCCGACCGGCTGCCGCCCGGCCGCCACTACACGCCCTCGGGCATGTACAACCACCAGGCGCCCGGCGTCATCGCCATGGTCGATTTCGACGGGGGCGCTTTCCATCGCTCGCGGCCCATCACGCTCGACCATGTGCAGGCGGTCCTGCGGCGCATTTCGGGCACCGATCTCGTCGTGAACGCGCTCCGTCAGGCGACGAGCTGGACGGACCGCGCCAGTCAGGCCACGGCGTATCGCAGCGGCCGGGTGCTGCTGGCCGGTGATGCCGCCCATATCCATTCGCCGCTGGGCGGCCAGGGCCTGAACCTGGGCCTGGGCGATGCGATGAACCTCGGCTGGAAACTCGCGTCGGTCCAACGGGGCCACATGCCGGAAGCGTTGCTCGACTCCTACTTCGCGGAGCGGCACCGGGTGGGCGCGCAAGTGCTCGACTGGTCGCGCGCGCAGGTGGGTGTGATGCGGCCCAGCGCAAGCTCGCGCGCGCTGGAAGCCATCCTGCGCGACCTCATCGAGACGCCGGACGGCGCGACCTATTTCGCGGAACGCGTCTGGGGCACGGGGCTGCGATACCCACTCGGCACCGGCCACCCGCTGGTCGGGCGCAGCGTGCCGGATTTCACCCTCGACGACGGTACGCGAGTGGGACAGCAGCTCCGGAGTGGCAAGGGCCTTCTGTTGGACTTCGGCGCTGGCGCACCCTTGCGCGTATTCGCACGTCGCTGGCCTGGGCCGCTTATGTATCTGACTGCGGATGCGACAGGCAGCCTGGGGCTGGCCGCGGTGCTGGTCCGGCCGGATGGCGTGGTGGCATGGGCCAGCGATGGCAGGCCGGACGAGGCTGAGCTCGACAGCATTTGCATCCGGTGGTTCGGTGAAGGTCGGGCGATCTGATGCCCAGCACTCGATCGTCAGGAGCGGGTGAGGGCCGATCAGCGGGGATGGGGGAAATGACGTTCGGCGTCCAGTCCTACACACGACCCGCATCCACACGCCGCGCCGGGCCGTACACAACACTATGAGGATGCATAGCCACATGAAGAGCCGTAGCGCTGCGGCAAAGCTTGTGTCGCTTGTCCTCTTGTTCCCAGGTTTCAACCCGCCTGGGCCCTTCTATGTGCTTCTCATCCTTCCATTGGAGAGACCATGATTGACTTTCCCGATTCCCCCCTGTCCATGCTGAAGCGCCGTTCCGACAAACTCAAGGAACGCAGGATGTTCTTTCGCAAGACCAGTGGTTTCGCTGCCGGCGTAGCTGGCGGCGCGATTCTCACCGCGTGTGGCGGAGGCGGAGGCAACTCCGTGGCGGCCGATGGTCCGACCGACCCGGAAATCCTCAACTTCGCCTTGAATCTGGAATACCTCGAAGCGCAGTTCTACCTCTACGCCACGACGGGCGCGGGCCTGCCCGATTCGGCCACCACGGGCGCCGGAACCCGGGGTACGGTGACCGCTGGCGCGGCGGTGCCCTTCAGCGACCCCCTGGTCGCCGCTTATGCCAAGGAGATCGCAGCCGACGAATTGGCCCATGTGCTGTTTCTGCGGTCCGCACTCGGCAGTTCCGCGGTGGCCATGCCCAGCATCGACATCGGCGGTACCAATCCGAACGGGGCCTTCTCCAAGGCCGCGCAAGCCGCTGGCCTGGTCGCTGCCGGCACCGCCTTCAATCCTTACGCCAACGACATCAACTTCCTCCTCGGGGCCTTCATCTTCGAGGACGTGGGTGTGACGGCGTACAAGGGCGCATCGCCGCTCATCAGCAACAAGACCTACCTCGAAGCGGCAGCCGGCATCCTGGCTGCCGAGGCCTACCATGCCGGCCTGGTCCGGACGGTGCTGTACTCGAAGGGCGTGGACGCACAGACGGCGGCCGGAAAGATTTCCGACGCGCGAGACTCCCTCGACAACTCCATCGACGACGACCAGGGGATTGCGCCCGACGCGTCGGGCGCGTCGAACATCGTGCCCCTGGATGCCAATGGCATCGCCTACAGCCGCAGCCCGGGCGACGTGCTCAACATCGTCTACCTGAATCCGGGCGCGGTGAACAGCGGAGGCTTCTTCCCTGCGGGGCTCAACGGCAGCCTGGTTCTGAGCAGCGCTTTCGCATGACCCGCGCGGCAACCAAAGCGCTGTTCGTGCGACGGGGCGTCGGCCTCGCAGTGGTGCTGTCGGCTGCTGGCTGCGCCGTTGCGCAAGCCATCGGCTACTGCTTGACCTTCTGAACACGACGCCTTGGCGCCCAGGCCTCGCCATTCATGGCGAGGCCGCATCGGCCGCTTGCGCCGTCCCAGCAAGCTCGAAGCCATAGAGCCGCGCCGGGTTGTCCACCAGCACCGCCTGCCGGGCCGCCTCGTCCGGCACCGCCTGTGCCAGCAAGTCCAGCAGGTCGCCCGGGTTGGGCATCACGCCGCCGAAACTCACATGCGGCCAGTCCGAACCCCACACGCAGCGCCCGGGCCCGGCCTCGGCCAGGGCGGCGGCGAAGGCCACGGTGTCGTGGTAGGGCGCCGGCGATTGCGAGATGCGGAAGCCGCCCGAGAGCTTGGCCCAGGCCCCGTCGCGCACCAGCTGCAGCAGGGTGCGGGCCGCCTCGCCGCCGGCCATAGAAGGCCGCACATAACCCATGTGGTCGAACACCGCCGGCACCCGCAGGCGGGCGATGCGCGGTGCCAGCGCGGGGATCTGCGCCGCCTCCACCAGGAACTGCAGGTGCCAGCCCAGCTCCAGGCAGATCGCCTCGTACTGCTCCAGCGCCGCCGTGCCCACGCCGCCTCCGGTGGTGGTGTTCAGGCGCAGTCCGACCACGCCGGACTCCTTCAGCGCCCGCCAACCGGCCTCGGGCAGGTCGTGCGGTGCCACGGCGATGCCGCGCAGGCGCCGGGGATGCTGCTTCAGCGTCTCCATCAGCAGGCGGTTGTCGCTGCCGTGCACGCTGACCTGCACCAGCACGCCGCGGTCCATGCCGGTCGCATCGAGCATGCGCAGATAGGCCTCGGCCGGCGCCGGATGGGGCGTGTAGCTGCGCTGGGGGATGTAGCCCTCCGGCCCGACCACATGGGCATGGCAATCCGTCGCGCCGCGCGGCAGGGTGAAGCCGCGCGGCGGATGGGGCTGCGGATCCGGCGGCGGATCGGGCTCGGAAAGGCTGCGGCCGGTGGCGATGCTCATGTCCGTCGTCCTTTCATTCCGGCCGGATGCGGCCGGCCGCCACCATCTGGCGGATGAATTCGTTCTCGCCCTGCAGCAGGCGTTCGTAGTCGGCCGCCTGGCCCGGCTGCACCGCGGCGCCGAGCTTGGCCATGCTGGCCACGAAACCCGCGTCCTCCAGCGCCTTGGCGGCGGCCTTCTGCACGGTGGCGACCACCGCGTCGGGCGTGGCCAGCGGCGCGGCCAGGCCGAGGAAGGTGGACACGTCGTAGGGCTCCTTGCCGATCGAGGAGATCGACGGCACGTCGGGCAGGGCGGCCATGCGCTGGCCGAAGACGGCCAGCGGCAGCAGGTCGCCGGATTCGATGTAGGGGCGCGAGGTGGAGTACTGGTCCGCCGCCAGCTCGATCTGGCCGGCCAGCATGTCCTGCAGCATGGGGCCGGAGCCCTTGTAGGGCACGCCGTTGAACTGCACCCCGGCGATGCCCTCCAGCATCAGCATGGCCAGGTGGTTGGGTGTGCCCAGGCCGCCGTAGCCCATGGGAATGCCGCCGGGCGAGGCCTTGGCGCCCTGCAGCAGGTCGGCCAGGGTCTTGTACTTGCTGGACTTGCGCACCACCAGCACCATCGGTGTCTTGCTGACCAGGCAGACCGGGCGGGCGCTGTGCAGCCCGTAGCCCACCTTCACCAGATGCGGCGTGACCGAGAACACGCTGGTGGCCGAGAACAGCAGGGTGTGGCCGTCCGGCCGCGAGCCGATCACCTGCATCGCGCCGATGGCGCCGCCGCCGCCGGCCTTGTTGTCCACCACCACCGCCTGGCCGATGTTGCGGCCCAGCGCGTCGGCGAAGAGCCGGGCGACGAAGTCCGCATTGCCGCCGGCGGCGTAGGGCACGATCAGGGTGATGGGGCGCGAGGGATAGTTCTGTGCCCGCGCCAGGCCAGCGGCCGAGGTGGCGGCGGCCAGGGCGCTGGCGCGCAGCAGGGTTCTACGGTGCATGGCGGCTGTCTCCTCTTTTTAGTCGGGTGCGAAGAAGGCGCCCGGGCGGAACACGGTGGGCTGCGCGGCCACGCCGTTGGCCTTGGCATCGCCTGGCGCCGCGCGGCCGCTGCTGTCGCTGCGGTTCTGCAGGGCCTCCTTGGGGATGTTGAATTTGGGATGCAGGTCGGAGGAGTCCTTCACCAGCGCGGCGCCCACCCGGAACATCACCAGGTTGCCGGCCGCCTCATGGGCATGGAAGCGGTAGAGCGTGCCGTGCGGAACCATCACACCCTCGAAGGCCTTCACCTCGGCCGAGCTGCCGTCGCCGAAATGGAAACTCGCCTCGCCCTGCAGGATGAGGAAGACATGGTCCTCGGTGTCGTGGCAGTGCAGCGCGTTCTCGCCGCCGGTCGAATAGACCTTGGAATGCGCCCACAGCATGGGCGAAAGGCCCAGCAGCTCCATGGTGGCGCCGCCGTCGAGCAGCGGCAGGTTTCGCATGGAAAAGCAATGCCGGGTGGCAAGCGAGGGGAGATCGGCGGGATGGTTCATGGCGGGGTCCTCGGCATCGGCCCTTGCTGGCGGCCATCTGGGTTGTACGGACAAGAGGAATGTTAGCCAGACAAGCTGGATGCCACTTCCGGGATAACCCCGACCGAACGACGGGAAGGTCAAGGGATGGAATTTCGTTGCACCGGCTTGTGACGGTTTCTGGCGGCAATCGACGCAGTCATACGTACAAATGAAAGGCCGGATTCCGCCCGACACGTCGGCCGCGGACCTGTGCGGCGCCTCATGCAGAATCCGCCCATGCCCAGACCCGCCCCCTCCACCCCACCGGCACCCGCCAGGAAAACCCCGCGCGCCCGCGCCCCGGCCCAGCTCACGCGAAGCGTGGGCGAGCCGCTCTGGCGCCAGCTGGTGCAGTCGCTGCGGGCCGACATCCTGCGTGGCGTCTACCGGGTGGGCACCCAGCTGCCGACCGAGGACGAGCTGGCCGGCAAATTCGCCGTCAGCCGCCACACGGTGCGCGAGGCCCTGCGGCAGCTGCGGGTGGACGGCCTGGTGTCCTCGCGCCAGGGCTCCGGCACCACGGTGATGCCGCCACCGCCGGCCACCCACTTCAATGTGCACCGGGTGGCCTCGATCGACGAGCTGATCGCCTATGCCACCGAAAGCCGCTATGTGGTGGAGCGCAGCGAGCTGATCGACGGCCGCGATCCCGCCCTGGAGTTGCCCGCCCCGGGACCCTGGCTGCAGCTGCAGGGCTTTCGCTACCACCAGGACCAGGACCCGGCGCAGGGCGATCAGCCGATCTGCTGGACCGAGGTCTTCGTGGCCCGCGAATACGCCGGTGTCGAACGCCTGATGAACCGCCAGCGTGGACCGATCTGGCAGCTGATCGAGGACATGTTCGGCGAGCGCCTGGTCGAGGTGGAGCAGACGCTGCGGGTGTGCCCGGTGCCGGCCCATGTGCATGCCGGCCTGCAGCTCGAAGCCGGCGCCAGCGTGGTCGAGGTGCGGCGCGTCTACCGCACCAGCCGGGGGCAGGTGGCGGAGGTGTCGGTCAACCTCTATCCGGCCGAGAAGTTCCGCTTCACCATGAAGCTGCAACGGGCTTGAGGCGGCGGCGGCTCAGGCCGCAGAAGGGGCTGCGGCCATGCCGGCCCGCAGCTCGGCCTTGACGATCTTGCCGTTGTGATTCTTCGGCAGTTCGGCGACGAAGCGGTAGCGCTTGGGCCGCTTGAAGCGGGCCATATGGGCGAGGCAATGCGCCTCCAGCAGGCCATCGTCGAGGGCATGGCCGGGCCGCGCCACGACGAAGGCCACCACGTTCTCGCCCCATTCCCGGTCGGGCTCGCCGATGGCGCAGGCCTCGTGCACGCCGGGGTGCAGCAGCAGGCATTCCTCCACCTCGCGCGGGTAGATGTTGGAGCCGCCGGAGATGATCACGTCCTTGGACCGGTCGATCAACGTGAGAAAGCCCTCGCTGTCGAGCGTGCCCAGGTCGCCGGTCCACAGCCAGCCCTCGCGCAGGGCGGCCGCGGTGCCGGCGGGGTTGCGCCAGTAGCCGGCCATGACAGTGGCGCCGCGCACCACGATCTCGCCGATGGCGCCGGCGGCCAGGGGCTGGCCGGCGGTATCCACCACCGCCACCTCCACGCAGCTCTGCGCCCGGCCGACGCTGCCCAGCCGCTCGCGCCAGCGGGGATGGCCCTGCCCGCCGATGCAGTCGCGGGACAGGGCGGTGATGCACATCGGCGATTCGCCCTGTCCGTAGATCTGCACGAAACGCGGGCCGAAGACTTCCAGCGCCTCTTCGATGTCCGCCAGGTACATCGGGCCGCCGCCGTAGACCAGGGTGCGCAGGCCCTCGGCCGCATCGCCCTTGCGCCGCGCCGCGTCGGTCAGCCGCCGCACCATGGTGGGCGCGGCGAACAGGGACAGGCGGCCGCAGCCGCGCGCCAGCGCCAGCACCTCGTCGGCATCGAAACCGCCGGAGGGCGGCAGCACATGGCGCGCGCCGCGCAGCACATGCACGAAGTTGTAGAGGCCCGCGCCATGCGAGATCGGCGCAGCGTAGAGCGTGGCATCGGCCGCGCTCACCTCGTCCACGTCCGCCAGGTAGCTCAGCGACATCGCCACCAGGTTGCCGTGGGACAGCATCACGCCCTTGGGTCTGCCGGTGGTGCCGGAGGTGTAGAAGAGCCAGGCGAGGTCGCTGTCGAGGCGTGGTACTGGCGCCGCTGGCCGCTCGCCGACGGCATCGGCGAGCGCGGCCAGCTCATCCAGCTGCACGATGTGGGTGCCGCAAGCGGCGGGCAGGGGGGCCGGCGAGGCGTCCTCCACGAACAGCACGGCCGCCTGGCTGTCCTCGACGATGGTGCCCACTTCCTTCCAGTGCAGCTTGGCATTGACCGGCACCACCACGCCGCCGGCGAACCACACGCCATACATCAGCCACAGGTACTCGACGCGGTTGCCCATGAAGAAGGCAGCGCGGTCGCCGGGTCTGAAGGCCTTTTCCCGCACCAGCCAGGCGGCGACGGCGGCGGCCCGGGCGGCGAAGTCCCGGTAGCTGCCGGCCGGCTCGGTGCCGACCAGCAGGGCGGGCGCGTCGGGCGCGGCGGCGGCCGTCCGGGCCAGCCATTCGGCGATGTTCATGCACGGTCTCCGTTCGATGCCCGTGGGTCTCAGTCGATCTTGGCGCCGGAGAAACGCACGACTTCGCCCCACTTCCTGATGTCTTCTCCCAGGGTCTGCGCGAACTGTTCCTGCGTGCCGCCCAGCGGGGTGTAGCCCAGGGTGGTCAGCCGGCCGCGAAAACCCGGGTCCTTCAGCGCGTTGTTGATGGCTTCGTTGATCCTGGCGCGGACCTCCGGCGGCGTGTTCTTCGGTGCGAACAGGCCGAACCAGGTGTCCGATGTCAGGGCCGGGAAACCCGCCTCGGCCGTGGTCGGCACCTCGGGCAGCACGCTGGAGCGTTTGTCCGACATGACGGCCAGGGCGCGCAGCTTGCCATCGTGCACGAAGGGTGCGGCCGCCACCACCCCGGGAAACGCCAGTTGCAGCCGGCCGGCCATCAGGTCGGTCAGTACCGCGCCGGGCGAGGTGTAGGGCACATGCACCATCGAGACGCCCTGCGTCTTGTTGTAGAGCTCGCCCGAGAGGTGGTAGGAGCTGCCGCTGCCGGTAGAGCCGAAGTTGAGCTGGCCGGGGTTCTGCCGGGCGTAGGCCGTCAGCTCCGGGATGGTGCTGGCGGGAATCGAGGGGTGCACCAGGATCACGTTGGGCACCGAGCCGATGGTGACGATGGCATCCAGGTCGCGCTGCGGGTTGTAGGGCTTGGACTGGTACAGGGTGGCGGCGGTGACGACGGTGCCCGACCAGCCGAACAGCAGCGTGTAGCCATCGGCCGGCGACTTCACCACGAAGGCCGAGCCCAGGTTGCCGTTGGCGCCGGGCCGGTTCTCGACGATGACCGATTGCTGCAGCGTGCGCCCCAGCTCCTCGGCCGCCAGGCGGGCCAGCGGATCGGCGCTGCCGCCGGGGGCGGCCGGCACGATCAGCCGTATCGGCCGGGTCGGCCAGGCCTGCGCGGAAGCGCCCGCGGCGGCGCCGGCAAGGCAGCACAGCGCGCCGATGCGGGCCAAGGTGCGCACGGCGGCGCGGCGGCCCCGTCCGGGATCTGGGTAGCGGCTCATGGATGTCTCCTGTCTTGTGGTGGTCAGTAGGACTTGGGCTGGCCCAGGACCCGTTCGGCGATATGGCTCAGGATCAGCTCGGCGCTCACCGGCGCGATGCGGGTGATCATGATTTCGCGCAGGTAGCGCTCGACATGGAACTCCTTCGAGTAGCCCATGCCGCCGTGCGTCAGGATGGCGCGTTCGCAGGCCTTGAAGCCGGCCTCCGCGGCGAAGTACTTGGCCGCATTGGCCTCGGCCCCGCAGTCCCGGCCGTTGTCGTAGAGCCAGGCGGCCTGCCGGGTCAGCAGCTCGGCCGCTTGCAGTTCCACCCAGTTGCGCGCCAGCGGATGCTGGATCGACTGGTTCCTGCCGATCGGGCGGTCGAACACCACCCGCTCCCGGGCATAGGCGGCGGCCTTCTCCAGCGCGATGCGGCCCACGCCGACGGCCTCGGCCGCCAGCAGGATGCGCTCGGGGTTCATGCCGTGCAGGATGTACTTGAAGCCCTTGCCTTCCTCGCCGATGCGGTCCTGCACGGGAATCTCCAGGCCGTCGATGAAGAGCTCGTTGCTGTCCACGCATTTGCGGCCCATCTTCTCGATCAGGCGCACGTCGACCCGGCTGCGGTCGAGGTCGGTATAGAAGAGCGACAGGCCGTGCGACTTGCGGTCCGGCGGCAGTTCGTCCTCGGGCGTGGTGCGGGCCAGCAGCAGCATCTTGTCGGCCACCTGCGCGGTGGAGATCCAGACCTTCTGGCCATGCACCACGTACTTGTCGCCCTGGCGCACCGCGCGGGTCTTCAGGCGGGTGGTGTTGAGGCCGGCGTCGGGCTCGGTGACGGCGAAGCAGGACTTCACTTCGCCGCGCGCCATCGGCGGCAGCATGCGCTGCTTCTGCTCCTCGGTGCCGAAGACGGCCACCGGCATCAGGCCGAAGACATTGATGTGCACCGCCGAGCAGCCGCTGAGGCAGGCGCCGGATTCGGCCACGGTCTGCATCATCAGCGCGGCTTCCTGCACGCCGAGCCCGGCGCCGCCATAGGCCTCGGGGATGGCGATGCCCAGCCAGCCGGCCTCGCCCATGGCGCGGTAGAAGGCGTGGGGGAAGACGCCGTCGGTGTCGCGCTCGCGCCAGTAGGACTCGGGGAAACGGGCGCACAGGTCCTTCACCGCTGCGCGGATCGACTCCTGTTCGGGGCTCAGTTCGAAGTTCATGTCTGCGGTCGTTCGGTTGCGGGGAAAGGCTGGGTGCCGCTCAGCGGCCGGTCCAGCGGGGCGGGCGTTTCTCGGCGAAGGCGCGCGGGCCTTCCTGCGCGTCCTCGCTGAGGTAGACCCCCTCGAAGACATGCCGCGCTGCCCGCAGCGCGGCCGAGCGGCCCATCTCGGTGGAGAGGTAGACCAGCTCGCGCGCCGCCTTCACCGTCAGCGGCGCGTTGTCGGCGATGTCGCGCGCCATCTGCAGCGCGCGTTCCTGCAGCTGCGCGGCCGGCACCACCTCGTTGACATAGCCCAGGCCCTGCAGGCGCTGGGCCGTCATCGGCTTGCCGGTCAGCAGCAGCTCCATCACGATGCGCTGCGGCAGCATGTGGATGAGCGGCGCGGCCCAGGGCATGCCGCGGCCGACCCGGGCCTCGGTGATACCGAAGAGGGCATGCTCGGCGGCGATGCACAGGTCGCACATCTGCGCGAACAGCCAGCCGCCGGCATAGGCGCCGCCGTTGACCGCGGCGATCACCGGCTTGTCGATGAAGTCCACCTCGCCCAGCACCGGCAGCATGTCGCGCGGCGGCACCTTGAGCTGCAGGGCGGCGGCCTCCTTCAGGTCCATGCCGGCGCAGAAGGCCTTGTCGCCGCTGCCGGTGAGGATGGCCACCCGCACCGAATCGTCGTCCCCGATGCGGCGCCAGGCCTCGCGCAGGCCGGCCACCACGCCGCGGTTGATGGCGTTGCGCTGGGCCGGCCGGTCGATGGTGACCAGGGCGATGCGGCCCTCGAGCAGCTCGTAGCGGATCTCGTCGCTCAGGTTCATGGCTCTCCCCAGACTTGCCGCGCCTCGGCCAGCAGGCGCTCGCGGTGTTGCGGCGCGGCGATGGCGGCCAGGGCGCGCACCCGCTGGCGCAGGCCCAGGCCGCGCAGATGGGCCACGCCGAATTCGGTGGCGACCACATCCACGTCGCTGCGTGCGGTGGTCACCGGGCCGGAGAGCCGGGCGACGAGTTTGCTGTCGCCGCGCTTGCCGGTGGCCGTCAGCGCCATGATGGAGACGCCGCCTTCGGACAGCGCCGCGCCGCGCACGAAATCCACCTGGCCGCCGACCGCGCCGATGTAGTCGGCGCCGATCGCCTCGGCGTTGACCTGGCCGGTGAGGTCGATCTCCAGCGCCGAGTTCACCGCCACCAGCCTGCGCACCCGGGCCAGCGTGGCTGCGTGGTGGGTATGGCGGGTGGGGCACAGGCGGATGGCGGTATTGCGGTGGGCGAAGCGGTACAGCCGGGGTGTGCCGAAGAGCACGCCGGTGATGGTCACGCCTTCGTCCAGCCCCTTGTGGGCATTGGTGACCGCGCCGCTTTCCATCAGCTCGACCAGCGAGTCGCCGACCATGCCGGAATGCACGCCCAGCCCGCGGCGGTCCGACAGCAGGGCGACGATGGCCTCCGGCACGCCGCCTATGCCCATCTGCAGCGTGGCGCGGTCGGGGATCAGCTCCGCGATGTGGCGGGCGATGCTGCGCTCCAGCTCGCCGAAGGGCGCGGCCGGCAGTTCCAGCGGCGCGCGGTCGGTGAACACGGCGACGGTGATCTCGTCGGCCTTCAGCGGCCGGTCGCAGGGTGTCCAGGGCACCTGGCTGCTGACCTCGGCGATCACCACCCGCGCCCGGGCGATGGCGCTGCGCAGGTAGTCGTTGACCAGGCCGAAGCTGTGTTCGCCATGCTCGTTGGCGGGGCTCACCAGCAGCATCACCACGTCGCAGGCCACGGCGCCGGATGCGATCAGGCCGGCCACGGCCGAGACATGGGCGGGGATCGGATCGAGCGCGCCCGCCGTCACCAGCCTGCGCATGGTGCCTATGCCGCTGATGCCGCGAAACCGCAGGTGGTCGGTGTGTCCGGCCTGGAAGGTGTGCGAGAAGCAGGTGCCGAAGAAGACGGTGGCGCCGCTGTAGTGCTGTCGCTGTTCCACCAGGCGTTCGGTCAGGCTGAGCGGCTCGCCGGTGCCCTGGCCGAAGACGATGCCGTCGCCCGGGCGTACCCATTCGCCCAGGTCGAGTGCGCCGAGATCCAAGGTGCGGGCCATCTCAGTGTTCCCCGGCCGCGGGAGCCGCCAGCACCGCCAGCGAGCGTTTGAGCAGCGGGCCATCCACCATGCGGCCTTCGAAATCGATGGTGCCTATGCCGCGTGCGGTGGCCGCGCCGTAGGCGTCCACCAGGCGGCGGGCGTAGTCGCGTTCGGCATCGGTGGGCGAGAAGGCCTGGTGGGCCAGCGCCACCTGGGCCGGCGCCACGCAGATCTTGCCCTGGTAGCCCAGGTCGCGGCCGGCCGCGGCGTCCTGCAGGTAGAGCGTGTCGTCGCGGATGTCGAGCACGGCCTGGTCGAGGGCGATGCGATCGGCCGCGCGGGCGGCCATCACCACCCAGGAGCGGGCGGTGGCCACTTCCGCGCCGCCGCGGCTGCGCCGGCCGCCGATGTCGGCGGCGAAGTCCTCCGCGCCGAAATACACCGCGCCGAGCGCGGGTGTCTCGTCGCACAGCTTCACGGCGTTCAGCACGCCGCGCACCGATTCGATGCCGCCGACGATGAAACGCGGCCTGGCGCGCGGCTGGGCGGCGTCGAGCTGGCGTATCCAGTGCGCGGCCGGGAAGGCCTGCTCCACCTGCTCCAGCTTGGGGATCACCACGCAGTCGATGTCGCAGGCGAAGGCGGCCTCCAGGTCGGCCAGGTAGTGCGGCGAATCGGGCACGTTGACACGCACCGCCAGCGTCTTGTGCAGGCCGGCGGCGCGGGCCTGCCGCACCGTCTCCTGCAGCCGGTCCCGGGCCGATGCCTTCTCGGCGGGCGGGGTGCCGTCTTCCAGGTCGACGACACTGCAATCGGCCTGGAAACGCACGAACTTGGCGACCAGCTCGGGCCGGTTGGCCGGAGCGAAGAAAAGGGAGCGGATCATGGGGCGCGGCCTCCTTCGGCGCTGGCGGGCTCGTCCGCCGCGACGGCGATGCCATCGGCCAGCAGGGCCTCGATTTCTTGCGGGCCGAAGCCGGCCTGGCGCAGCACCTCCACCGTGTGTTCGCCCTGGCGCGGCGCAGGGCGGGCGGGGCCGGGCACATGGTTGCGCCACTGCGCCGGGGCACGCATGCCGCGCAGAGTCCCTTCGCTGGGATGCTCCACCGTCGAGAAGAAGCCTGTGGCCTGCAGGTGCGGGTCCTGCAGCACGCTCTGCAGGTCGTGCATGGGCATGAAGGGCACGTCGGCGCGCTGCAGCAGGGCGGTCCATTCGGCGGTGGTCCTGCCCTCGAAGATGCGGGCCAGTTCGCCGTAGACGTAGTCGATGTTGCGCGAGCGGCCGGCGTAGGAGGCGAAGCGCGGGTCCTCGCGCATCAGCGCCTCCTGGCCGATCTCGCGCAGGAAGCCGCTCCACTGCTTGTCGTTGTAGACCAGGGCGCAGATGTAGCCGTCCTGCGTGCGGTAGGGCCGGCGTTCCGGCGAGAGCTGGCGGGCGTAGCCGCCGCCGTCCAGCGGCGGCTCGAAGCTCAGGCCGCCGAGGTGGTCGCCGAGCACGAAGCCGACCATGGTCTCGAACATCGGGATATCCACCCGGTCGCCGCGCCCCGTGCGCTGGCAGGCCAGCACCGCCGCCAGGATGGCGCCGACGGCGGTCAGCCCGACGACGCGGTCTGCCATGGCGGTCGGCACATAACGCGGAATGCCGCCCGAGGCCTGGGCCACCAGGAAGGGCAGGCCGCAGGCGCCCTGGATCAGGTCGTCGTAGGCCGGCCGGGCGGCATAGGGGCCGTCCTGGCCGAAGCCGAACAGGCCGGCGTAGACGATGCGGGGGTTCAGCGCCGCCACCTGCTCGTAGGCCAGCCCCAGGCGGGCCATGGCCTGGGGGCGCAGGTTGTACATCAGCACGTCGGCATCGGCGATCAGGCGGTGCAGCGCGGCCAGGCCGGCGGGCTGCTTCAGGTCCAGCACGACGCTGCGCTTGTTGCGGTTGGCGTTGAGGAAGACCGGCCCCATGCCCTCGTGGCGCATCGGGCCGATCTGCCGCACCAGGTCGCCCTGCGGGGATTCGATCTTCACCACGTCGGCGCCCATGTCGCCCAGCGCCTGGGAGGCGAAGGGGCCCATCAGGACGGAGGTCATGTCGATGACCTTGATCGAAGCAAGCGGGCCCATGTCAAATATCATTCCTGTGCATGAACAAATCATACGTACACAGGAATGAATAAACAACGGCGCGGCCTAGGTGTTATCACCGCCGGGGGCGCGACAATCCATTTCGCCCTCCGACACACCGCCTGATCCAAACGCCTCGTGAACGTCAAACAAGCCGCCAACGTCCTGGACCTGATCGAGTTCTTCGCCGAGTACCGCAGGCCGGCCACGCTGGCCGAGATCGCCCGGCATTTCGACTGGCCGAGGTCGAGCGCCTTCAACCTGCTGGGCACGCTGGCGGCCCGGGGTTTCCTCTACGAGCCCCGGGCGCGCGAGGGTTACTACCCCACGCCGCAATGGGCGGTGCTGATCGGCCGCATCGAGCAGGCCCAGCCCATCCCCGCCTGGCTGCACGAACTGCTGCAGGCCCTGGTCGAACAGACCGGCGAGACGGCCGCGCTGGCCGCGGCCAGCGGCGCGTTCGCGCTGTTCATCGACGCGGTGGAGTCGCCCCATGCGATCCGCTACACCGCACGCAGCGGCAAGCAGATCCCCATGCATGTCACCGCCACCGGCCGCGCGCTGCTGTCGCAGATGCAGCCGCAGGAGCGGGCCACCATCCTGCGCAAGGCCGAGTTCCGGCGCTATACCGACACCACGCTGATGTCGGCCGAAGCGGTGGAGCAGGAGATCGCCCGCTCCAGCCAGCGCGGCTGGTTCCTGGGGCAGGCCGAATACACCCAGGAGCTGGGCGGCGTGGCCATCCCCCTGGGCCTGCCGCACCGGCAGCTGGCGGTGCTGGTGGGCGGGCCGACCTACCGGCTGCAGGGCCGCATCGAGGAGGTGGCCGCCATCATGACCAGGCTGGCCGGCGCTTACTTGGCCGGGGCCTCCGCCAAAGAGCCGATCCGGTAGACGCGCGACGCCGTGTCGTGGAACAGCAGGCGTTTGTCGTCGGCGCTGGCGCCGGCTGCCAGGCGCTTGAGGGCGTTCCACACCACGCCGTAAGGCGCGACGCTGCGGTCCACCGGGAAGTTGCTTTCGAAGAAACAGCGGCCGGCGCCGAAGGACTCGATCACCGGCTCGATGGCCGGCCGCCAGGCCTCGGCCAGTTCTTGCGAGGAGGGCGGCCGTGCGCGCTCGCTGAAGTCGAAGCCGAAGACGGCCGTGCCCAGCCCGCCGAGCTTGACCGACACGTTCGGGCATTCGGCCAGCCGGCGTATCCAGGGCAGCCATTCGGCCTGCGCCATCCGTGGATCGTCGCGGTAGCGGGCCACGCCCAGCAGGCCGCCCACATGGTCGAGGATGAGCGGTGTGTCCGGAAAGGCCTGCGCCAGCTCCAGCACATCGCGCAGCTGCGGGTGGTAGACCCAGGCGTCGAAGGACAGGCCGTGCCGCGCCAGGCAGGCATATCCCGCGCGGAAGGCGGCGTCCGCATACAGGTGCTCCATCGGCCGGGCCAGCACGCCGTGGCGGAACTCCGGATCGAAGGCGCCGCTGTTGCGGATGCCGCGAAAGCGCCCATCGCCCGCCGCCACCTGGGCGGCCAGCACCGCATCGGCGGCTTCGCCCAGGCGCAGGTCGGCATATCCCACGATGGCCGCGGCCACCCGGGTACGGTCCTGGCCGGCATTGGCCTGGCGCGAGCAGGCGACCACCGCCTCGGTCTCGCCCACCGGCCGCAGCGCCTCGGGACCGTCGCTGCGGTAGTGCCAGCCGCACTGCACATAGACGGTGGCGCGGATGTCGTGGCCCTGGCCGTCGGCCAGCAGGTCCTGCGGCAGGTAGCCGCCCCAGTGTTCCGAGAAATGGTGGTGCGCATCCAGCACCGGCAGCTCCGGCTCCAGCGCCGCCTCCAGGCCGCGCGCCAGCCATTCGGGATCGGGCCTGCGCTGCTCCACCTGCAGCAAGCCGGCATCGTGTGTGACCGCCATCTTCATACCCCCAGATAGGCCTTGCGGACAAAAGGATCGTCGAGCAGCTCCGCGCCCTTGCCGGACTTCACCACCTCGCCGCGCTCCAGCGCATAGGCCTGGTGCGCCAGGCGCAGCGCCAGCCGCGCGTTCTGCTCCACCAGCACGATGCTCATGCCGCCAGCGTTGAGCTTGCGGATCGCATCGGCGATCTCGGCCACCACCTTGGGCGCGATGCCGAGCGAGGGCTCGTCCAGCATCAGCAGGCGCGGCCGGGCCATCAGCGCGCGGCCTATGGCCACCATCTGCTGCTCGCCGCCGGAGAGCGATCCGGCCAGCTGCGCCCGGCGTTCGTGCACCCGCGGGAACAGGCCGTAGATCCATTTCAGCGTTTCCGAGCGCTCGGCCGCCGACTTGATGGTGTGCGCGCCGACCTGCAGGTTCTCCAGCACCGTCATGCGGCCGAAGAGGCGCCGGCCTTCGGGCGATAGCGCGATGCCGCGCTGCACCCGCTGCTCCGGCCCCAGGCGCTCCACCGGCTCGCCTTCCAGCCGGATCGAACCGCGGCTGGCCACGATACCGGCCACCGCCTTCAGGGTGCTGCTCTTGCCCGCGCCGTTGGAGCCGATCAGCGCCACCACTTCGCCCTTCGCGACCGAGAAGGCCACCGAGGACACGGCCTGGAGCAGCCCGTAATGGACACTCACGCCCTCCACTTCAAGCATGTGCATAGTCGGGCGCTCCCAGGTAGGCTTCGACGACCGCCGGATCGGCGCGTATCGCTTCCGGGCTGCCTTCGGCGATCTTCTCGCCCTGCACCATCACCACGATGTGCTGGCAGACCTCCATCACGATGGCCATGTGGTGCTCCACCAGCAGCAGCGTCAGGCCCAGCTCCTCGCGCAGCTGGCGCAGCAGGCGGGTCAGCTCCCTGCATTCCTCGTGGTTGAGGCCGGCAGCCGGCTCGTCCATCAGCAGCATCGAGGGGCTGGCCGCCAGCGCGATCGCGATGCCCAGCTTCTTCTGCAGCCCGTAGGCCAGCGAGCCGGCGGGCACATCGCGCCACTCCTGCAGCTTCACTATCTCGACGATGCGGTCCACCTCGCGGCCGATCTCGCCGTGCGGCAGCAGCGCGCGGCGGCGCCCCATCAGCCGCTGCGGTGCCGAGCCCTGGATGCGCGAGAGCAGGGCGCATTCGATGTTGCGCGCCACCGTCTCGCCGGCGAAGGACATGGTGGACTGGAAGGTGCGCCCCAGCCCCAGCCCGGCGATGGCGCTGGGGCGTTTGCCGGTGATGTCCACCCCGTCGAACACCACCCGTCCGCGGCTGGCCGAGAGCGCGCCGCCGATGGTGCTGAAGGCGGTGGTCTTGCCGGCGCCGTTGGGGCCTATCAGGCCGACGATGCTGCCTTTTTCCACTTCGAAGGAGAGATCGCGCACGGCGGCCAGCCCGCCGAAGAGCTTGGTCAACTGTTGGACCTGGAGCAGGGCGCTCATCGTGCACCTCCCCGGCCGGTCAGCCGCAGCAGGCCGGCGATGCCGCCGGGCAGGAAACGCAGGATCAGGATCAGCGCCGCGCCGTAGAAGATCTGCTGCGTCTGCACCGCGCCGCGGAACAGCTCGGGCAGCGGCGTGAGCACCAGCGCGCCCAGCATCGGCCCGAAGAGCGAACGTCGCCCGCCGATCACCAGCATGGTGATGAAGGCCACCGAAGTGCCGGTGTTGAAGGACTCCGGTGAGATGAAGCCGATGTAGCGCGCCGTCAATGCCCCGCCCAGCGCCGCCAGGGTGCAGCCCAGCACATAGGCCACCAGCTGCAGCCGGCTCACGTTCAGGCCGGTGGATTCGGCCAGCGCCGGGTTGGCCGCCACCGCCACGATGGCCTGGCCGAGTGGGCGGCGGAACAGCCACACCATCAGCGCCACCGAGGCCGCCGCCGTGGCCAGCGCCAGGCCGTAGAAACGCTCGCGGGTATCGAAGGCGAAGCCGGCGATCTCCAGCGGCGCGATATTGGCGATGCCGTTGGCCCCGCCGGTGACCGGCGCCGCATCCAGCAGCACCAGGCGCACCAGCTCGGCGAAGGCGAAGGTGACCAGCACGAAGTACACCCCGCGCAGCCGCAGGATCACCCAGCCGATCGCGCCCGAGACGACGGCGCAGGCCACGAGCGCCAGCGCCAGCGAGGAGAGGCTGCCCAGCCCCAGTTGCGCTGACAGCAGCACCGCCCCGTAGGCCCCCATGGCCACCGGCGCCGAATGCCCGAAGGACAGCTGCCCCGAGCGCTCGATGATGGACAGCCCGTTGACGATCACGATGTTGATGCAGGCCAGCGCCGCCAGGTGCAGCACGAACTGCCCGGCGCTCCAGGGCCAGAGCGCCAGGGCCGCCAGCGCCAGGCCGAGCACGATCTTCAGCGGCAGGGTACGGGGCGTGGCGGGCATGGCTGCGGCCTTCAGGGTGGAGGTGTTCATCTCAGGCCTCCCCCCGGCCGATCACGCCGCGCGGAAAGGCCAGCATGCCCAGCACCACCAGCACGAAGATCAGCATGTCGCCGGTGCTGCTGCTGAGGAACAGCGAGGAATAGCTCTCCAGCAGCCCCAGCAGCAGGCCGGCGATGGCCGCTCCGGGGATGCTGCCCAGACCGCCCAGGATCACCACCATGAAGGCCTTCAGCAGCGGCGCCTGCCCCATGAAGGGCGAGACCGAGAACAGCGGCGCCATCAGCGCCCCGCCCACTGCCGCCAGGCCCACGCCGATGCCGAAGCCCAGCGGGTAGTAGAGCCGCGCCCGCACGCCCTGGATGGAAGCCGTCTGCGGGTCTTCCACCACCGCGCGCAGGCCACGCCCGGCGCGCGAATGCTTGAGAAAGCCGTAGAGCAGGGCCAGCACCGCCACCGCGCAGCCCACCACGTAGAGCCGCGAGTTGGGCACGTTCACCCCCAGCACGCTGGAGGAGCCGGAGGTGATCGAGGGCAACGACACCGGATCCGGCCCGAAGGCGATCAGCGCCAGGTTCTGCACGATCAGCGCCAGGCCGATGGTGACGATCATCCCGTTGAGTTCGTCGTGGCGGAAGGGCTTCAGGATCACCGCCTCGATCAGGCAGCCGCCCAGGCCCACCAGCACGAAGCTGGCCGCCACCGCGACCAGGAAGGGCAGGCCGGCCTTCACCGTCAGGTAGTAGGCGCAGAAGGCGCCCAGCATGTAGAACTCGCCGTGGGCGAAGTTCACCATGCGCATCACGCCGAAGACCAGGGTGAAACCCACGGCCATCAGCAGGTAGAGCAGGCCGACGACCAGTCCGTTGACGGTCGCCTGGCCCAGCAGCAGGTGCCAGTCCATGTCGCGCGCGCCGGTGCTTACTTGCAGCCGTCGGCGACGGTGCAGCGGGCCAGGATGGTCTCGGTGCCGCCCTTGATCTCGGCGACATAGAAGGGCACGGCCATCTGCCGGTCTATGCCGTAGCTGGCCTTGCCGGTCCAGTTGAGCTTGCCGAGCACGCCGGGGAAGTCGCGCATCTTTTCCATCTCGCCGGCCACCTTCGTGGCGTCGGTGGTGGTGCCGGCGCGGCGCATGGCCTCGAACAGCATGGTGGCGAAGTCGTAGAAAGCCGGGCTGAAGCCGTTGGGCGCCACCTTGTACTTGGCGGTGTACTGGTCGAGATATGCGCGGGTAGAGGGCAGGCTGGGGTCTATGGCGGCGTGCACGATCATGCCCTCGGCGGCGTCCTTGCCGGCCACCGTCACCAGCTCGGCCGTGGCGGGGCCGCCGGTGCGCACGATCTTGCCCTTGAAGCCCAGTTCCCGCGCCTGCTTGGTGATCAGGCCGGCGGTGGCGGGCGAGTTGCCGTCGAGTTCGATGGTGTCGATGCCGCGCGCCAGCATGCGGGTGAGCAGGGGGGTGAAGTCCACCCGTTCGCGCTCGAAGAATTCCTTGGCGGCCAGCTCGCCGCCGTGGCGTTTGTAGGCCGCGTCCAGGTCGCGTGCGATGACCTGGCCGGACTCGTCGTTGGGGAACAGGCCGCCGGCCTTCTTCACGCCCTGGTTCCTGATCATCCAGGCGATCTGCGGTTCGGCGAATTCCATGGTGGTGATCACCGGGCGGAAGCTCAGCGGCTTGGCGGCGGCCAGGGCCTTGTCGGTGAAGCCCAGGGTGCTGGTCATCACGCCGTTCTTCTCGGTGGTGGGCTGCACCGCCAGCGTGGGGGCGGAGCCGGTGGGGCCGATGATGAACTTGACCTTGTCCTCGAACACCAGCCGGTTGGCCACGGTGACGGCCTCGCCGGCCTGGTACTTGTCGTCGTAGGCGACGACCTCGACCTTGTACTTCCTGCCGCCCACCTCCAGGCCGCCCGCGCCGTTGGCCTTGTCGGCGGCCAGCTCGGCCGCGTTCTTCATCGCCTGGCCCCAGGCAGCGCCGGGGCCGGAGAGGGTGACGATGGCGCCGATCTTCAGGGTTTCCTGCTGGGCCCAGGCCTGGCTTGCCAGGAAGGCCAGGGGCAGGGCTGCCAGGGCGGCACGGGTGGCTTTTCGCATGTTTTGTCTCCGGGGTGTTGGGCGCCTGTCGGGAGGCGCTCCGGAGCATTCTGTTGGCCGCCGATGCACAACAGAAATGGCTTATGCGTATGCATTTATTCAGCCCGGCAATAAGCGCGGCAGGGCCGCGCCCGGCTCAGACGCCGCCGTCGGTCATGCGGTACCAGGCGATCACCGCCGAGACATAGGCCAGCCGCAGCCCGAAGAAGGGAAAGGGCTTGATGACCGACGGCGCCACCGGCAGGGCGGTCTTGTCGCCGGTCGCCACATAGGCCGCCAGCGCCTGGCCCATGCGGGTCTGCAGGCCCACGCCGCGGCCCATGCAGCCGATGTCGATCAAGAGGCCCGGCGCCGGCTCGTGCAGGTGCGGCAGGTAGTCGCGGGTGACGGCGACATGGCCGCACCAGCGGTAGGCGATGGGCACCTTCGCCGCCTGCGGGAACAGCTTGGCCACGGCACCTTCGAGGTGCGCCCAGGCGCCCCGGTCGGCCGGGTCCGGCTCGGCGAAGGAGCCGCGTCCGCCCATCAGCAGCCGGCCGGTGTGGTCGATGCGGTAGTACAGCAGCAGGTTGCGCGCATCGGAGGACACCTGGCCGCCCGGCAGGATGGCGCGGCGCACCGATTCGGGCAGCGGCTCGGTGGCGATCTGGAAGGAGTTGGCGTTGATGATGGTCTTCTTCAACTGCGGCCAGAGCCCGTCGGTATAGCCGTTGGTGCACAGCACCACCCGCTCGGCGCTCACCCGGGCGCCGCCGGCGGTCACGGCCTGCCAGCCGCCTTTCACCTGCGCCAGCTGCTTGACCGGGCTGCGGGTGTGGATGACGACGCCGGCGGCCATCGCCGCGCGCGCCAGTCCACGCACATAACTCAGCGGCTGCACGCCGCCGCCGCGCGGGTCTTCCCAGCCGCCCAGGTATTTGTCGGTGCCCAGCAGGCGGGCGGTCTCGGCCTTGTCGAGCAGGCGCGCGGCCACGCCCTGGGCGCTCCAGTCGCGGCTGCGGCGCTCGGCCATCTTCAGGGCCTCGGGGTTGTGCGAGCCCTGGATCCAGCCCTGGCGCACATGGGGCACGTCCATCTTGTGTTTGGCGATCAGGTCGAACACCGCGTCGGCGGTGCTGCCGGCGAAGTCGACCAGGCGCTGGCCCTTCTCGGGGCCGAACTTGGCGAGCAGCTCGCTGGGGTCGTACTTCAGGCCGGGGATCACCTGGCCGCCGTTGCGGCCGGAGCCGCCGAAGCCGATCTCCTCGGCCTCCAGCACCACCACCCGCACGCCGCGCTCGGCCAGGTGCAGGGCGGTGCTCAGGCCGCAGAAGCCGGCGCCGACGATGACCACGTCGGCTTTCTTGTCCTCCTGCAGCGCAACGGTTTCGGGCGCCGGGGCGGCGGTGGCGGCCCAGAGCGAGGGGCTCAGGGGGAAGAATGCTTGGGACATGCCGTCAGGCCTCACATCGGATGAAGGACACGCCGCAGGAAATCCTGCGTGCGCGGGTTCTGCGGGTTGTTCAGGACCTCGCGGGCAGGCCCCTGTTCGACGATGACGCCGCGGTCGATGAACATCACCCGGTCGGCCACCTCGCGGGCGAACTGCATCTCGTGGGTGACGACCACCATGGTCATGCCGGCCTCGGCGAGTTTCCGCATCACGCCCAGCACATCGCCGACCAGTTCGGGGTCCAGCGCCGAGGTGGGTTCGTCGAACAGGATGGCCTCGGGCTGCATGGCCAGCGCGCGGGCGATGGCCACCCGCTGCTGCTGGCCGCCGGAGAGCTGCGGCGGATGGGCGTTCTCCTTGTCGGCCAGGCCCACGCTGGCCAGCAGCTCGCGGGCGCGGGCGGTGGCGGTGGCCCGGTCCTCGCCCTTGACGAAGATCGGGCCCTCGGTCACGTTCTCCAGCACGGTGCGGTGCGGGAACAGGTTGAAGCGCTGGAACACCATGGCCACTTCGGTGCGTATCGCCTTGATGGTGGGCGACTGGTTGTCCACCTTCTGGCCATGGATGGTGATGCTGCCGCCGTTGTAGCTCTCCAGGCCGTTGATGCAGCGCAGGATGGTCGACTTGCCCGAGCCCGAGGGCCCGACGATGCAGACCACCTCGCCCTTGGACACGGTGGCGTCTATGCCTTTGAGCACCTGGTTCTGGCCGTAGGACTTCTGCAGTCCGCGGATCTCGATCATTTCTTGCTCCCTCGTTTTTCCAGGTGGCGCACCAGCAGGATCAGCGGCACGCACATGACCAGGTAGATCAGCGCGACCAGGGTGAACACGGTGGCGTTCTGGAAGGTGGAGGTGGCGATCAGCCGGCCCTGCAGCGCCAGTTCGGCCACGGTGATGGTGGAGGCCTGCGAGGAGTCCTTGAGCATCATGATCATGATGTTGCCGTAGGGCGGCAGCACGATCTTGACCGCCTGCGGCAGGATCACCCGCCGCATCATCAGCCCCCAGCCCATGCCCATGGCGCGCGCCGCCTCGATCTGGCCGTGGTCCACCGCCTCGATGCCGGCGCGGAAGTTCTCCGCCTGGTAGGCCGAGTAGGCGATGCCCAGGCCCAGGATGCCGGCCTGCAGTGCCGACAGCGAGATGCCGATGTCCGGCATCACGAAATACAGCACGAAGAGCAGCACGATGATCGGCAGCCCGCGCAGCAGGTTGATGATGCAGGCGCTCAGGTACATCAGGAAGGGGATTCCCGAGACCCGCATCACCGCCCAGACCAGGCCGAGCACCGTGGACAGGGCCAGCGAGCCCAGCGTCACCAGGATGGTGAGCCAGGCGCCCTTGAGCAGGATCGGCAGGAATTCCTGCGCATGGTGGAAGAACTGGAGCATGGAGGCTTTTCCTCAGGCGCGTTGCGCTGCTGCTGCGGCGGCGCGGATCAGATCAGGCCCCACTTCTTCAGGATGGCGTCGATGGCGCCGTTGGCCTTGAGTTTGGTGACGGCGGCATTGACCTTGTCCATGGTCTCGGTCTCGCCCTTGCGCGCGGCGATGCCGATGCTGTTGACCATGGTCGGCTTGAAGGTGGTGACCATGCGCAGGTTGGGGAAGGTGCCGCGGCCGACCGCGAAGGCGGCGATCGGGTAGTCGAGCATGCCGGCGTCGATGCGGCCGGCGTTGGCGTCGCGCATCAGGTCGGCGGTGGTGTCGTAGAGCTTGACTTCGCTGAACAGGCCGCTCTTTTGCACCGGATCGACGAAGGCGGTGCCCACCTGCACGCCGATGCGCTTGCCCTTGAGGTCGGCCAGGTTGACATAGGCGGTCTTGTCGCCGACCGGCACCACGATGCCTTCGCCGTAGCTGTAGATGGGCTGCGAGAAGTCCACCACTTCCAGGCGGGTGGGCGTGATGAACATGGCCGCCGAGATCAGGTCCACCCGCTTGGAGGTGAGCGAGGCGATCAGCGCCGAGAACTGCATCGGCTCGATCTGCACGCCGAAGCCGGCTTCCTTGCCGACCGCGTTGACGATGTCGACCATCACGCCGTCGATGGTGTTGGTCTTGGTGTCGAGGAAGGTGAAGGGGCTGCCGGTGGGCGTGGACGCCACCTTGAGCACGGGCTGGGCGGAGGCCGGCGCGGCGACGGACAGCGCGAAGGCGGCGATCAGGGAAGCGACGATCACGGGAAGTTTCATGGTGCGTTCCTTTTGGGGGTGGATGAAAGACAGGGTGGAGCGGGACGGGGAAAAAACGGGTTCACCGGGCCAGGCGGGTGATGGCCCACAGCACCACCGTGGGGGTGTTGCCGGGGTTGCGCCAGCGGCGCGGCGCGGTGGCGTCGTAGCAGAAGCTGTCGCCGACCCGCAGCTGGTACAGCCGGTCGCGCACGAAGAGTTCGAGCTGGCCCTGGATGACATGGCCGATCTGCTCGCCCTGCTGGGTGAAATACAGGGCGTCGCCGGTGGAGCCGCCGGGCTCGATGGTGGCGCGGTAGAGCTCGACTCCGCCGCTGGCGGCCGGCGGCGTGAGGTTCTCCTTGTGGATGCCCTTGTTGCCCAGGTCGACGCGCTGGTGCTGGCCGGCGCGCACCACGAAGCCGCCGGCCTGCTCGTCGTCGGCATCCGCCTGGCCGTGCTGGCTGTTGCGGATCAGGGTCTCCATCGGCAGCCGCAGCTCGGCGGCCAGGGCCACCAGGGTGCGCATGGAGATGGAGCGCAGGCCGCGCTCGATCTGGCTGAGCAGGCTGACCGAGATGCCGCACTTGTCGGCCAGCTGCTGCAGCGGCAGGCCCAGGGTCTTGCGCTGGTGGCGCAGCTGTTCGCCCAGCCACAGGTCCACCACCGAATGGATGCGCCGCGGCTGGGCCGCGGGGGCGCCGATGTCGACGGAGGGTGGCTGGGGGTTGCTTTTCACGAAGGCGGTGGTCTGGTGTGAAACTTATCTGGCTGTGTAATTTGCACAGCAATTACCAGGCCAGCCATCGGGGTACACCCTTGCCCTGTCGAAGCCGGAACACGCACGCCGATGGTGCGGCGGGCAGGATGGCCGCGACGGGCCGCGCGCCTAGAAGAGCGGCTGAAAGTCTCTGTGCAGATGGTCGCGGAAACTCTGCACGGCGGTGGTCAGCACCGCCTTGCGGGCGACGATGCTGCCGTAGCTGCGCACCGCGCAGAAGTCCGACAGCTCCACGATGGCGCGCGATTCCCGCGCATTGGTCTGCGCCATGGAGCGGGGCAGGAAGGTCACGCAGCTGCCGGTGTCGATCAGCCCCATCAGGGCCGGCAGGGTGGCGGCGGTGGAAGCCTCGAAGGCCGCGCCGAAGCCCGAGAAGGCCGAGGACAGCCGCTCCCGCAGGCCGGTGTAGCGCTCCAGGAAGATCATGCGATAGGGCAGCACCGTCTCCAGCGACACCTCCCGCTGGCGGGCCAGCGGATGCCGGGCGGTGACGACCAGCACCACCGGCTCCTCGGCCAGGGGCTGGAACAGCAGGTTGTCGTAGTCGCCGTCCAGCGCGGTCACGCCGATGTCCGCCGAGCCGTCGCCTATGGTCTTGAGCAAGGTCTCGAAAGGCATGTCGCGCAGCACCACCTGCACATCCGGAAAGGTCGCCGAATAGGAATGGATGATGTGCGGCATGAAGGTGGCCGCGATCATCGGCGTGGCCGCGATCACCACCCGGTTGCGCGCCGCCTCCGAGCGGTCGCGGAACTGCTGCAGCACCGCGTACAGCCCGGCCAGCGCTTCCTCGGCCGCCACGCGCAGCAGGGTGCCGTCGGTGGTCGCTTCCACGCTGCGGGTGGTGCGGGTGATGAGCTTGACCCGCAGCACGTTCTCCAGCCGCTTGACCCGGTTGGACACCGAGGGCTGCGAGATGCACAGGCGCTCGGCCGCCCGGCTGAAACTGCGCTCCTCCAGCACCACCAGAAAAGTCTCCAGCTCGGGCAGGTGGAAGCGCAGCTGCGGCAATGGGTTCACGGCACCCTCGGCATTGGCGGAATCGGGAAAGACACTCGCCATGAGCTTAATCCAGCCGCTCCCGCGAAATGCCGCGACCACGCCGTCCGCGGGGCGTCGTATTCACGCTTGACTAGGCCCCCAGCACGGCGGTAATCGCGCGCACCGGCGTCGCGGGCGTGGCCGTGAGCAGGGCCTGCAGCACGGCGTCGGTGCGTTTGGGCGACAGGCGCACGCCGGCGGTGCCGCGGAACTTGGCGACGATGTCGTCCCGGCCCAGCGCCCGCTCGCCGCTGCCGAGGTTGACCGGGATGCGGCAGCTGCGCGTCTCGCCCGAGGCCAGGGTCAAGGTCACCGCGCCGGAGAAGTGCTTGGGGAAGGTCGAACCCTCTTCGGCCACGCATTCCACTTGCTGGCACAGGGCCAGGATCTCCGGATCGGCCAGGCTCGCCGCCTCCAGCTCGGCCAGGCCGAAACGGCCGCGCAGCAGGCAGGTGGCCACCACGAAGTGGGCGCTGAACTTGGCTTCGTAGTCGGTGCGCGGCACCGCCTTGGCGGCATGCGGCTCGGCGACGATGGGCAGGGTGTCGGCGGGCAGTTCGATGCGGATGTGGCGGATCTGCTCGCCGGGCTGCAGCGTGCCGTGCAGCTGCAGCGCGGCCTCGGCGGCGCCGTGGATGAAATGGCAGACCGGGTAGGGCTTGATGGCGGTGTCCAGCAGCGTCCACTCGCTGCCCAGGCCGGCGGCCATGGAGGCCAGGTCCACGCCCTGCATATGCGTCTGCATATGGGTCTCGAAGAAACCGAAGCGGCCCTCGTAGGGTCGCACCGGCGCATCGAAGCCGTGGCGCACCAGCGTGGCGGCGGTGATGCCGGCCATGGCGCCCCAGCCGGGATGCAGGCGTTTGGTCCAGGCGCCGGTCTCCAGGAAGACCTGCACGCCCGAAGCCGTGCTGGCCGCGATGCCCTGCGCGCCGGTGAGCTGGGCGGCGTCCAGGCCCATCAGCTTGCCGGCGATCACCGCCGCGCTGAAATGCGAGACCAGCCCGGTCGCATGGAAGCCCGCATGGTGGAAGCCCCCCTTGACCGCCCGGCCGATGCGGATGCTGGTCTCCATGCCGGCCACGTAGGCGGCGACGAGCTGGCCCCAGTTCAGGTCCAGGTCCTCGCACAGCGCCAGCGCGGTGGGCAGGCAGGCCACGGTGGGATGGACGATGGCGCCGGGATGGGTGTCGTCGAAATCCAGCGCATGCATCAGGTAGCCGTTGGCCAGGGCGGCGTCGCGCGGCGCCAGGCGCAGCGGGCTGCCGACGACGGTGGCGGCGCCGGGCGATCCGGCCGCGGCGATGCCGGCCAGGCCTGGCGCGGCGAAGGGGAAATGGTGGGAGGCGAAAGCCAGGCCGACGGCATCCATGATGTGGTGCACCGACTTGCTCCAGACCTCGGCCGGGATGTCCGCCGGCTGCAGCGCGGCCGCGAAGCGGGCGATGGCGGCGGCGATATTGGGCGTGGCCGCGGCCAGCTGGGCTGTCTCGTTCTTCATGGTGTCCGGTCTCCTTGGGTTCCAGCAGGGTGTGTCATTCGCCGGCCTTGATGTGGGCGTCGCGCACCACCTGGGCGTAGCGTTCGATCTCGGTCTTGAGCAGGGCGCGGAACTGTTCGGGTGTGCCGCCCGCGCCGTCCACGCCCTGGGGCGCGATCTTTTCGTTGATCGCCTTGTCGTGCACCACCGCGTTCATGTGGCGGTTGAGCAGGGCGACGATCTGCGGCGGCGTGCCCTTGGGCGCCAGCATGCCGTGCCAGGCCACGACCTCGTATCCGGGAACTCCCGCTTCCGCCACCGTCGGCAGGTCCGGATACGCGGCCAGCCGCTTCGGTGTGCCGACGGCGATGGCGCGCAGCTTGCCGGCGGCCACGTACTGCATCAGGGCTTCGGTGCCGCCGAACATCATGTCCACCGTGCCGGCCAGCACATCGGCCACGGCCGGGCCGGTGCCGCGGTAGGGGATGTGTTTGGCCTGCACCCTGGCCAGGCCCAGCATGTATTCGGTCACCACCTGCAGATGGCCGCCCTGGCCGCTGGAGGCATAGGTCAGCTCGCCCGGGCGCCGGCGCATCAGCTCCAGCAGATCGGCCAGGTTCTGCGCCGGCACCCTGGGGTTGATCACCAGCACATAGCCGCTTTCGGTCAGCTGGATGATGGGCTCCACGTCGTTGACCGGATCGAAGCCCAGCTTGTAGAGGCTGGGGTTGACCACATAGCTGCCGGAGATGACCAGCAGGGTGTAGCCGTCCGGCGGCGACTTCACCGCATAGGCGGTGCCCAGGGTGGAGGCGGCGCCGGGGCGGTTCTCCACGGTGACCGGCTGTCCGAGCCGTTCGCCGAGTTTGGCGCTGAAGACGCGGGCCGAGAAGTCGGTGCCGCCGCCGGGGGCGAAGGGCACGACGATGCGGATCGGCTTGCTGGGGTAGCCATCCTGCGCCCAGGACGGGCGGGCGGCCAGCAGGCCGAGGGAGGCGGCGCACAGGGTTCTGCGATGCAGGGTCATGGCGCGGCCTTCAGTCCGGTATCTCGATGTCCAGCAGCGGCGCATGCTGCTGCGCGCCGTAGACGTCGGTGTCGCCCACCGCGCCGGAGGCGATGCGGCGCGGGATGGTCGCCTTCCAGGCCAGGGCCGGCGGGTATTCGGTGAACAGCACCTCGCCCACCGGCACGCCGTACAGGCGGGCGATGAGTTCCGCGCTGACCACGCCCGAGGCGCGCACCCGCTCGAACAGCGCGGGCTGGTCGAACATGATGTCCAGCGTGATGTGGAAGGGCCCGGCGTTCTTGCTCTTGCAGGCCTTGGCGATGTCCTTCAGGCGGGTCATGCGCTTGCTCCGACGTCTTCGTAGCTGATGGGGAACATGCGCAGCGGGTCTTCGATCTCGACCACGTGCTGCAGCATGAATTCGTAGATCGCGCCGCGTTCGATGTCCGAGGGCGAGAAGGGGAAGGCCATGTTTCCCTCGCGGCACATGCGGCCGGGGAAGTCCGAATGCAGCAGCGTCACCCGCGCCAGCGAGAGGGCGGCGTTGGCCGTCTCCTGGTTTTTGGCGACCACCTCCGCGATCAGCGCCAGCTCCACCGGCGCCAGCTCGGCGTGCGGCTCCCAGGCGCCCATCACGCCGTCGCGGCCATAGGCGCGGATGACCAGCTGGTAGTCGGCCGGCGAGATGCCCAGCGCCGTGACCTTGGTGGCGGTGGAGCCGCGCACGAAGTCCAGAAAGCTGTCGATCTGCCCGATCAGCCCCGGATCGCGCGTGGCGGCGATGGCGATGGCGCTGTAGCCCACCATCCGCGCGCCTTCGAGCTTGATGCTGTAGGGCATGGGTTTCCAGCGCATGCCGGTGATGCGCACGATGCGCTCGGTGACCGCCTCGATGCGGCAGTCGGTGGAATCCACGATGCCGCCGGGCTCATGGCGGATCACCGGGCTGGCGTTCTCGTGCAGGGCCTGCACCGCCACCGACAGCGGCGTGCAGCGCAGCTCCGGGTTCAGCGGCTCGGCCTCGACGAAGTCCTCGCCCACGGTCACCAGCAGGCAGTCGTGTTTCTTGGGGATGGCCGCGTTGCAGGCGCACTCCAGCATCTTGCCGGCGTACCAGGCGGGCGCCGGCGGCAGGCCGTGGTGCATGGCCAGGGCCACCCAGGGCGCGGGATCGGTGCCGCGTCCGCCCAGGATCACCTGGGCCCCGGCGGCGAGCGCCGCCCGGTAGGGCTCGGGGCCCATCATGCCGACGATGCGTTCCGCGCCGCGGATGTCCTCTGCGCCTATCTGCGGCGCATTGTTGAGCGGGCGCACCTTGCCGGCTTCGAGCTGCTCGACGATGAATGCAGCGTCCTGCTCGGCGTGGATCAGCGCCATCCTGAAGCTCAGCCCGTGCTCGCGCGCCACCTCGCGGATGATGTCCGCGCAGGCTTCCAGATGCGGCTTTCCGCCCGCGCCGCCGCAGGTGCCGACCATCATCGGGATGCCGTTGCGGATCGCGCCGCGCAGCAGCAGCGAGAGGTCGCGTTTCATCGCCAGGCGCGAGTTGAGTGTCTTGCCCGAACCCAGGTAGTGCGGGCCGGGGTCGGAGCTGCCGCCGTCCACGCCGATCATGTCGGGCTTGCGGGCCAGGGCGGCCTCCAGCGAGGCCTCGGGAAAGCCATAGCCCAGGATGCCGCTGGCCGACATCATGGTCACCGTCTTCTTCGGCCCCGTCATCACGCCACCTTCTTCCAGTCGCCGGCATTCGGCCGTGGCACGCCCAGCGTGTCGCGCAGGGTCGTGCCCTGGTATTCCTTGCGGAACAGGCCGCGCTTCTGCAGCTCGGGCACGACCAGGCGCACGATGTCCTCGTAGGTGCCGGGCACGGTGGTGCCGGAGAGCACGAAGCCGTCGCAGGCGGTCTTGAACCATTCCTCCATCTGGTCGGCCACCTGCTTGCCGGTGCCGACGAAACAGGGCCCGTCGTTGAGCGTGCCGCGGCCGGAGGATTCGACGAAGTCGCGCACCGAGGGGTTCTTCTTGCCGCTGACCTGCACCACCTTGTCGCGCAGGCTCTGCCAGGAGACGGCGGCCAGCTCGGCATCGGTGAAGGGCTCGTCGTAGGGGCGGCCGGAGAAGTCGATGTTGAGCGTCTCGCCGATCATGGTCAGGCCGTCGATGGGGCGCGAGGTGCTGGCGATCTCGTCGCGCTTCTCGCGGGCCAGGCTCTCGGTCTCGGCGACGATGATCTTCAGCTCCGGCGCGATGCGTACCGAGGCGGGGTCGCGGCCGGCATTGGCGATGCCGTCCTTGAGCGCCTTGTACTGCTTCCTGCCGTTCTCCAGCGTCGGGTACTTGGCGAACACCAGCTCGGCCCAGCGCGAGGCGAAGGCCAGGCCGCGCCCGCTCTGGCCGGCCTGCAGGATGACCGGATGGCCCTGCTGCGAACGTGGCACCGACAGCGGGCCGCGCGAGCTGAAGAAGCGGCCCTGGTGGTCCAGCCGGTGCACCTTGGCGGGATCGGCGAAGGTGCCGCTCTCCTTGTCGGCCAGGATGGCGCCTTCCTGCCAGGTGTCCCAGTGGCCCATGACGACTTCCATGAACTCGTCGGCGCGGTCGTAGCGCAGGTCGTGTTCCAGGTGTTCGTCCTGGCCGAAATTGGCGGCCTCGGAATCGTTCATCGAGGTGACCACGTTCCAGGCCACGCGGCCCTTGGTCATCAGGTCCAGGGTGGCGAAGAGCCGGGCCACGTGGAAGGGCTCGTAATAGGTGGTGGAGTAGGTGGCGCCCAGGCCGAGCCGGCTGGTGACCATGGCCATGGCCATCAGCACCGAGGTGGGCTCCAGCTTGATGGCGCGCACGCCGCTGCGCACCGTCTCCTCGTGGCTGTGGCCGTAGATGTCGGGCATGGCCAGGCGGTCATCGAAGAAGGCCATGTCGAACTTGCCTTCCTCCAGGGTGCGGGCCACGCGCTGGTAGTACTCCGGCGAGAGGTAGTCGGTCATGCTGGCCGGGTGGCGCCAGGAGCCTGCGTAGTTGGTGCAGTTCTGCGCCTGCATGAAGGCGATGAGCGTCATCTGACGTTGTGCTTGGGTCATCGGTCGGCTTTCGTTTGGGCAAGGGTCCATGCCGTTCTGGGCAGGTGCGGCATGTTTGCCAATCGGGGCGCCGGGGGCAATTTCCGGTCTGCAATGAAGCTATAGCCGCCGCCAATGAATCGATCCGCAGGCCGCCGCCGCGATTTATTGGTTTGCTCCATGAGTCCATTGCATCTGGCGATTTGTCCGTGGAACGCGGGGCTTCGACACTGGCCCATCGTTCATGGATGGAGTGCTCGTGGATCTCTTTTGCTTTTGCCATTGCGATGCGGCGGAGGTGGCCGCATGAACTTCGACAGCCGGCAACTGCGCCAGGCGCTGGGCGCCTTTCCCACCGGGGTGACGGTGGTCACCACGGTGGATGCGGAGGGCGTGCCCTACGGCGTCACCGCCAATTCCTTCAGCTCGGTCTCGCTGGATCCGCCGCTGATCCTCTGGAGCCAGGCGCTCACATCGAGCAGCCATGCGGCCTTCCGCGATGCGGAGCGTTTCGTGGTCAACATCATGGCCGACGACCAGGTGCATGTGGCCAACCGTTTCGCCAAATCCGGCGGCGACAAGTTCGCCGAGATCGCGGTGCGCACGGGGCTGGGCGGCGTGCCGGTGATCGAGGGCTGTGCGGCCACGCTGGAATGCCGCAAGGTGGCGGCCTATCCGGGCGGCGACCATATCGTCTTCATCGGCCAGGTGGAACACATCGAACGGCTGCCGCGCAAGTCGCTGGCCTTCGGCGACGGGCGCTACATGGTCACCTTCGCGCACGACCTGGGCGGCCATGTGGGCGCGCAGGCCGGGGTGACCACGCTGCCGGCGGTAGAGGCCGCACGCCTGGCCGCGGCGGCCATGCCGCAGATCTGCGAGGACATCGGCCAGCGCACCCTGGGCCTGGCGGTGTGGGGCAGCCACGGGCCGACCATCGTGCGCTGGGAGCCGTCGAGCCATCCGGTCAGCCCCTATCTGCAGACCGGCGTGCTGGTGAGCCTGACCCAGTCGGCCACCGGCCTGGCCTTCGCCGCCTTCATGTGCGGCCAGACGGTGCAGGCGGCGGTGGAGCGTGAACTGGGCGCACGCGCCGCCGCGGCCAATGCCGACCAGGGCTGCTTCGAACAGCGGCTGCAAGAGGCGCGCCAGCACGGCATCGCCCGTTCGGTGGGCGCTGCGCCCTCGCAGCGGCACCAGGTCACCGTCAATGCCTTCAGCGCGCCGGTGTTCGGTGCGGCCGGGCAGATGGTGCTGGCCCTGTCCACCACCTGCGAGGCCGAGCGCCTGCCCGCGGACTGGGACGGCGCGGTGCCGGCGGCGCTCGCGGCGGCGGCCCGCATGCTGTCCCTGCGCCTGGGCTGGAAGCCGGAGCAGGCGGCGGCCCAGCCCCCCTGTCTTTCGAATAGTTGAAAGACGTTTTTCGTATTGGACGCGGCCGCGGCGCCGCTCCTAGAGTCTGTGCCGCTCCGGCGCAGACCGGCAGTTTGAAGAAAAAGGAGACTCGATGACCCGCAAGTACCAGCTGTATATAGCCGGCCGATATGTCGCGCCCCTGTCCGGCCGCATGCTGCCCAGCGTGAACCCCTACACCGGCCAGGTGTGGGCGGAAATACCCGATGCCGATGCAGCCGACGTGGCCGCCGCCGTGGAGGCCGCGCAGCGCGCCTATCGGGACACCTGGCGCCACACCCCCGGCATCGCCCGCGCGGCGCTGATGCTGAAGCTGGCGCAGCTGATCGAGGCCGCCGCCGAGCGCATGTCCATTCTGGAGAGCAGCGACAACGGCAAGATCGTGCGCGAGACCCAGCCGCAGATGAAATGGGTGGGCCGCCAGCTGCGTTTCTTCGCCGGTTATGCCGACAAGCTTTTCGGCCAGCAGATCCCGCTGGACCAGGCCCAGGTGCTCGACTACCTGGTGCGCGAGCCCTACGGCGTGGTGGCGCTGATCACCGCCTGGAACTCGCCGCTGGCGCTGCTGGCCAACAAGCTGGCGCCGGCCCTGGCGGCGGGCAACTGCGTGGTGGTGAAGCCTTCGGAGCATGCGTCCGTGTCCACGCTGGAATTCGCGGCGCTGGTCGAGGAGGCGGGCTTTCCGCCCGGCGTCTTCAACGTGATCACCGGCGGTGCCGATGCCGGCCGCGCGCTGGTGGAGGCGCCCGGGGTGATGCGGGTGAGTTTCACCGGCAGCCCGGGCGTGGGCCGGGAGATCGCCGCGGCGGCCGGCCGCCGGCTGGTGCCGGTGACGCTGGAGCTGGGCGGCAAGTCGCCCAACATCGTCTTCGACGACGCCGACCTCGACAAGGCGGTGGTCGGCGCCCTGGCCGGCATCTTCGGCGCCACCGGCCAGACCTGCGTGGCCGGCTCGCGCCTGCTGGTGCAGCGGCCGGTGTACGAGGAGGTGGTGCAGCGGGTGGCCGAGCGGGCCGCGAAGATCCGTATGGGCGATCCGGTCGATCCGCAGACCGAGATGGGCACGGTGGCCAACGAGCCGCAGTTCCGCCGCATCCTCTCCGCCATCGAGGGCGCCAGGGCCTCCGGCGCCCGGCTGATGACCGGCGGCGCCCGCGCCACCGGGCCGGGCCTGGACAGCGGCTACTTCGTGCAGCCCACCGTCTTCGCCGACGTGGACAACCGCAGCCACCTGGCGCAGGAGGAGATCTTCGGCCCGGTGCTGGCCGCCATCCCCTTCGATACCGAGGCCGAGGCCGTCGCCATGGCCAACGACAGCCGCTACGGGCTGGCGGCCGGCATCTGGTCCCGGGACATCGGCCGGGTGATGCGGGTCAGCGGCGCGATGCAGGCCGGCAGCGTCTGGGTCAACACCTACCGGGCGGTGGCCGCGCAGGCGCCCTTCGGCGGCTTCAAGGAATCGGGCATAGGCCGGGAGCGCGGCGAGGCCGGGCTGCTGGAGTACATGACGACCCGCAACGTGATGATCGATTACTCGGATGCCGAGCGCGATCCCTTCGCCATCAAGAGCTGAACAACAGCCACCACCGGAGACAAGACATGCGAAAGACTCTCTTCCCGCCAGGCCGGCGCGGCCTGCTGCTGGCCGGCGCCGGCCTGGCCGCGGCGGCCAGCGGCGCCAATGCCTGGGCGCAGGCGTATCCCAACCGGGCGATCAAGCTGGTCGTGCCCTTTCCGCCGGGCGGCTCGGTGGACACGGTGGCCCGTGTCATCGCGCCGCAGCTGCAGGCGCAGTTGGGCCAGCCGGTCGTCATCGAGAACCGGCCGGGCGCCAACAGCGTGCTGGGCGCGCAGCATGTGAAACGCTCGGCGCCGGACGGCTACACGCTGCTGCTCAATGCCTCGCTGCAGGTGGTCAACCCGCTGATCATGGTGGGCACCACCACCTACGACACGCAGAAGGATTTCACGCCGGTCACCTATCTCGGCGCCCTGCCGCAGCTGGTGATCGTGTCGGCCCACAGCCCCTACACCACCCTGCAGCAGCTGCTGGCCGATGCCCGCCAGCGGCCGGGCGAGGTGCAGTGGGCCACGGCGGCCTATGGCGCGGCGGGGCACCTGGCGGCCGAGCTGCTGAAAGTCAAGGCCAGGGTCGACATGCCCATCGTGCCCTACAAGGGCGGCGCGCCGGCGATCAACGACCTGATCGGCATGCATGTGGCGGCCATGGTCGAGCCCATGGCATCGGCCTATCCGCAGGTCAAGGGCGGCAGCCTGCGGGCGCTGGCGGTGACCACACCCAAGCGGCTGCCGCAGCTGCCGGAGCTGCCGACGGTGGCCGAGAGCGGTTTTCCCGATTTCGACATGCCCAGCTGGTACGGCATCTGGACACCGGCCGGCACGCCCGCGGACATCGTCGGCCGGCTCAACAGCGAGTTCAAGGCGGTGATGCAGGCGCCGGCCGTGGTGTCGCGCCTGTCCTCCATGTTCTTCCAGACGGTGGCGTCCTCGCCCTCGGAATTCAGCACCTTCATCGCACGCGAGGCGGCGCTGGACCAGGAGCTGGTCAGTGCCGCGCAGATCCGCCTGAACGAGTGAGCGGACCCGTCCTTCCATCCCTTTCAAAGGAAACCAGATCCATGACCACCCAGATCGAAAACATCGGATTCGTAGGCCTCGGCGTGATGGGCGAGCCCATGTGCGCCAACCTGATCGGCAAGTCGGGCCTGCCGGTGCATGTGTACGACCAGAGCGCCGCGCCGGTCGAGCGCCTCGCGGCCAAGGGCGGCATCGCCGAGCCCTCGCTCGAAGCGCTGGCGCAGGCCTCGGACATCGTCTTCCTGTCCCTGCCGTCCATCGCCCAGGTCGAGACGGTATGCGCCACCCTGATGCAGGCCTCGCCCGCGCCCCGGATGATCGTGGACATGAGCACCAGCGAGGTGGCCCGCAGCCGCGCCCTGGCCAGCAAGCTCGCCGCGGCCGGCATCGAGTTCGTCGATGCGCCGGTGGCCCGCACCGCGGCGGCGGCGGCCAGCGGCACGCTGTTCATCACGGTGGGCGGCAGCGCGGACCAGTTCGAACGCCTGCGCCCCCTGCTGGGCTGCATGGGCAGCGATGTGCTGCACTGCGGAGGCACCGGCTGCGGCCAGATCGTGAAGATCCTCAACAACATCATGGTGTTCATGACGGTGAACGCGCTGTCGGAGGTGCTCACCATCGGCCGGCGCGCCGGCATGGACGGCAAGGAGCTGTTCGAGGCCCTGTCCCAGGGCTCGGCCGACAGCTTCGCGCTGCGCAACCACGGCATGAAGTCGCTGGTGCCGGACAGCTTTCCGGAGAAGGTCTTCCCGGTGGACTATGCGATCAAGGATGCCTCGCTGGCCCTGGCCCTGGCGGCCGAGGGCGGCTTCGAGCCGCATATCGCGCAGTACACCCACGGGCTGCTGTGCCGGACGCGGGACGCGGGTTTCTCCAAGAACTACCACCCCGCCATGATCCGGCTGGTGGACGGCCGTGTGGCTGCGCAGCCTGCTTGAGGCCTCAGCGCGCCTGCAGCGCCGCGGCCAGGCGCGGCACCAGCTCGCGCACGATCTTCTGCGCCAGCTCCGAGGCATTGCGTTCGCTCCAGATGATCTCCAGCCTTACCTGGCCTGCGCTGCTTTCGAGCTCGCGGAAGACGACACCCGGATAGGCGCTCTCCCGGTAGCTGCGCGGCACCAGGGCGATGCCGAAGCCGCTGCGCACCATCTGGAAGATGGTCATCGGATTGCGTGCGGTATGCCGGATGTCGGGGCTGAAACCCGCGGCCGAGCAGCAGGCGATGACCGCGTCGAACACGGTGGGCGCATGCTCCCGTGACAGGGCGACCATGGGCTCCTCGGCCCAGTGCGCCAGCGGCCGCATCGGCCCGCTCGCGCCGGCATGGTCCGCCGGCAGCACCAGGGCGAAGGGCTCGCTGTAGAGCGCCTGCCGGCCCACGTTCATGCGTTCGGGCTTCACATGCACGATGCCCAGGTCCAGCGCGCCCTGGGCCACGGCCAGCACCTGCTCGTCGGACTGCATGTCGCGCACCCGCAGCTCCACATGGGGGAAGTCGGCCCGCATCTGCGCCATCAGCCCGGGGATCACGCTGAACAGGCCCGAGGTGGCCACGCCCAGGCGGATGGTGCCGGCATTGCTGCGGCTGGCATGGCGGGTGGCCTGGATGGCGGCGCCGAACTGCTCCAGCAGCAGCCGGCTCTCGCGCAGGAAGACCGCGCCCGCATCGGTCAGCCGCACGCCGCGCGAATTGCGGGCGAGCAGCTGCACGCCCATTTCTTCTTCCAGCACCTTGATCTGCTGGGACAGCGGCGGCTGGGAGATGTGCAGCCGGTCGGCCGCGCGGCTGAAGTTGAGTTCTTCGGCCACGGCGACGAAATAGCGCAGTTGCTTGAGGTCCATGGGCAGCAGGGTACGCCGGAGCCGGCGAAGGCCGGATCGGCAGAACCCGCGAACATGCCTCAGCGCAGCCGCACCTGGGTGATGCGGCCCACCAGGCGCCAGCGCGCGATGTCGGCCCGCAGCCGGCTTTCGTATTCGTCCGGCGAGGAGGCGACCACCTCCGTGCCGACCTCGGCCAGGCGGCGGCGGATGCCGGGCTCGTTGACCATCTCGGTGATGTCCTGCCCCAGGCGCCTGAGCAGGCCGAAGGGCAGGCCGCGCGGCGCGATCACGCCCAGCGTGCCGGTGAATTCGAAACCGGGCAGCACCTGCGCCACCGAGGAGACGCCGGCCGCATCGGCCACCCGGCGTTCGCCCATCAGGGCGACCAGGCGCACCGGCAGCTTGCGGGTCTCGGAGACCGAGGCGACCAGGCCGTTGAACAGGATGCCGATCTGGCCGTCGGCCACCGCCTTCTCGGCCGCGCCGTTAGTGGGGAAGGGCACATGCTCCAGCTTCAGGCCGGCTTCATGCGCCAGGGATTCCGCCGCCAGATGCGATCCCGTGCCCACGCCCGGGCTGGCGTAACGCACCGGCTGCCTGGCGCGCTGCACATAGGCGATCAACTCCGCCACGTCACGCACCGGCAGCGCCGGGTTGACGAAGATGCCGTACTCGAAATTGCCCAGCTGGCAGACTGGCGCCAGGTCGGCCAGGGTGGAGTAGGGCAGCGAATCGCGCAGGGCGGCGTTGATGCACAGCGCCGGCGAGGCCAGTCCGATGCGGCTGCCGTCCGGATTGCTGCGCGCCACCGCCAGCGCACCGGGCACCGCGCCCGCCGTGTGCTGCAGCGACACCCGCTGGCGCCATTGCCGGCCCATGGCCTCGGCCAGGATGTTGGCGGTGACGTCCAGCGGCCCGCCCCGGCCCGCGGGCACGATGAGTTCGGTCGGGCGCACCTGCCGCAGCGCCGGCTGCGCGCTCACCGACATGCAGGCAGGACTCAGCAAAGCCGCGATGGCAGCGCGCCGACTCGGCGGAAACGGGTGCATGGATTCCTCTTTCAGGCCATGCCCACCAAGGTCATGAACACGTGCCCAAACAGAGTGTAGTGGCACCGGCTTTAAAGTCGGCAAACCCTTACGCTTGTCTTTGACCCGACCGCCATGCGCCTGCGAAACATCGAGATCTTCCACGCCGTGATGCGCACCGGCTCGGTCAGCGGCGCCGCCGAATGGCTGCATCTTTCGCAGTCCGCCGCCAGCAAGGCCCTGGCGCAGGCCGAGCATGCGCTGGGCCTGACCCTGTTCGAGCGGGTGCGCGGACGGCTGATCGCCACACGCGAGGCCGAGCAGCTGTTCGGCCAGACCTCGCTGCTGTTCGCCCAGGCCGACACGGTGCAGCGAATGGCCCGCAACCTGCGCCGCACGCCGGGCGGCCATCTGCGCATCGGCTGCCTGCCGAGCCTGGGCATCGGCCTGATGCCGGGGGCCATCGCCGACTTCCGGCAGCGTTGCCCGGGGGTGTCGGTGGACATCACCACCGGCAACGGCGTGGAACTGGCCGAGCAGTGCCTGAGCCTGGACATCGACATCGCCCTGGTCTTCGAGCAGCCGGTGAGCAGCCGGCTGCGCAGCACCACCATCGGGGCGGCGCGGGCGGTGCACCTGGAAGCCGGCGCTCCGGCGGCGCAGGGCGAGGCGGAAGCCGCGGTGGTCCTGGCGACGCTCGACCGCGCGCGCTGGATCGGCATCGGCGGCAGCGACCCGTTCGCCCAGCGCATCCGCGAAGCCTGGGTGGCCACCGACGCCACGGACGATGCGCCCGAACCCATCGCCGCCCTGGAAACCCGCACCTACGCCGTGGCCTGCGCGCTGGCGGCGCAGGGCCTGGGCTTCGCCCTGGTCGATGAGTTCACCGCCGCGGCGATGGGCTCGGCCCTGCGCATCCGGCCGGTGACGCCGGAAGTTTCGGTGGCGGTGGTGGCCCTGCAGGAGGCCACGGCGCAGCGTTCGGAGGCGCTGGTGCTGTTCCTGGAGGCAGTGGGCGGGCGGCTGCGGCAGGAGCCCGCCGCTGCGGCCATTCCAAAATGAATGGTCGACCCGCTTTTCTTCAGTAGCGCCCGGGCCGCCCAGCCCCAATACTGCGGTGCTCGGCCATGGGGCCGCATCCACCGCACGAGCCGCACGCGCCATGACGAGCTTCCCGGATTCGGCGCCGCCGACCGCCGACTACTGGTCCGCCACCACTGCCTCCGCCAGGCCCCGGCAGGTGACGGTCATCGGCGCCGGCATCGTCGGCCTGGCCTCGGCCGCCGCCCTGAGCCGCGCCGGCCACCAGGTCACGGTCATCGACCGGGCCGCTGCCGCCGGGCAGGGCGCCAGCGGCGGCAATGGCTGCCAGCTGAGCTACGGCTATGTGGCGCCGCTGGCGCAGCCCGGCCTGCCCTTCGACGTGCCGGGCCTGATGTTGAGCCGCCACGGCCCCCTGCACATCACGCCCCGGGCCGATGTGCGGCAATGGCGCTGGATGTGGGAGTTCCTGCGTGCCTGCAGCGCCCCGGTCGCACAGCGCTCCACCCTGGAGCTGCTGGCGCTGGGCGCGTTGAGCCGTCAGGAGACGGAGCAATGGATCGCCGGCGCCTCGGCCGAGGCGCTGTCCTTCTCGCGCAGCGGCAAACTGGTGCTGTACGCCACGCAGTCTTCGTTCGACGCGGGCCGCCGCCAGGCCGAGCTGCAGGCGCCGCACGGGCCTTTGCAATCGGCCCTGCCCGGCGATGGATTCCTGGCCCACGAGCCGGCACTGGCTTCGTTCCGCGGTGCGGTGGCCGGATCGATCTACACGCCCGACGAATGCGCCATCGATGGCCTGGCCTTGTGCCGCAACACCGAAGAGGTGCTGCGTTCCCGCGGCGTGGTCTTCGAATACGGCGTGACGGTGCATGGCCTGCGCCGCGAAGGCGCGCGGGTGTCGCGCCTGCTCAGCTCGGCGGGCGATCGCCCGGTGGATGCGCTGGTGCTGGCCGGCGGCGCCGGCAGCGCCGCCCTGGCGGCCAGCGCTGGACTGCGGGTGCCGGTCTATCCCCTGAAGGGCTACAGCATCACCGTGCCGGTGCGGGACCCGGCGGCCGTGCCCTCGGTCAGCGTGACCGATGCCAAACGCAAGGTGGTCTATGCCCGCATCGGCGACCGCCTGCGGGTGGCCGGTTTCGTGGAGATCGGCGCGCGGGACGGCGCCGTCGATCCGCGCCGCATCGAACAGCTCCAGGCCTGCACGCAGGAGGCCTTCGGCGGCGCGGTGGACATCGGCGCCGCCGTGCCCTGGGCGGGGCTGCGGCCGGCCACGCCGACCTCGCTGCCCATCGTCGGCCGGTCCGGCGGCGTCGAAAACCTCTTCCTCAACGTCGGCCATGGCGCGCTCGGCCTGACGCTGGCTTTCGGCACCGCACGCCGGCTGGCCGATGCTTTTTGAGCAGCGGAGCGTGAGGCTGGCGGCCTAGGGAAATCCCGATTTACAAGTCGGTAATGAGGCCGACTTTTTGGGCTTGAACAATCGCGCCACGCCCGGACCCACCCGGGCGCCCGGCTCCACGATTGTCCCGCCATGAATATCCGCCAGCGCATCATCCTGCTCATCGCCCTCGTCTTCGGGGCCCTCGCCCTGATCGGCGGCTACGCCGTCTACCAGTCCCGCAGCAACTCCGCCGAAGTGCGGGTGGTCACCGAACAGGTCGTGCCGAGCACCCTCAAGTCCACCGAACTCATGGTGCGGCTGCAGGAAGTGCAGATCGCCGCCCTGGGCCTGGTGGCGGCGCCCGATGCCGACACCACCCAGCAGCTGCTCGGCGAACTCAACGGCAAGAAAGAGGTGCTGCAGAAGCTCTTCGCCGACCAGCTGCAGCAGGCCGACAGCGATGCCCAGCGCGGCCTGATCAAGGAAGCCCAGGAAAGCCTGCGCAACTACTTCGACTCGATCAACGACACCGCCAAGTTCAAGCTCGCCGGCCAGAAGGAGATGGCCGAGGCCAACATGGGCGCGACGGTGGAGCAGTACCTGCGCGAGCAGGGCCAGATGATCGAGGCGGTGCAGGTGGAGAAGCGCCGCAGCAAGGATGCCGCCATCGCCAGCCTCAACCAGCGCCTGACCAGCACCAGCGCCACCCTCACCGCGATCAGCCTGCTGGCCGTGCTGGGCCTGGGCGTGATCGGCTGGCTGCTGTATCGCCAGATCGTGTTTCCCATCGCCGAGATGGAAGGCAAGATGACCGAGATCGCCACCAGCCAGGACTTCACCCACCGCCTGTCGGTGACGCGCCGTGACGAGATCGGCCGCTCCATGCTGGCCTTCAACGCCATGGTCGAGAAGATCGAGGAGAGCACCGCCCTGGTCAAGCAGAAGGCGGCCGACATCCACGCCATGCTGCAGTACATCCCGCAGGGCATCCTGACGGTGGAGGCCGAAGGCCTGGTGCATCCCGAGTATTCGGACCACCTGCGCGCCATCCTGGAGACCGAAGACATCGCCCGCCGCCCGGTGATGACCCTGGTGTTCGAGCAGACCGAACTGGGCGCCGACGCGCTCTCGCAGATCGAGGCGGCGCTGCAGGCCTGCATCGGCGAGGACGAGATGAACTTCGAGTTCAACGCCCACCTGCTGCCGGCCGAGGTCAGTCTGGCCATGGCCGACGGCCGCCGCAAGATCCTGGACCTGAGCTGGGCGCCGATCACCGACGAACACGGCAACATCCAGCGCCTGATGCTCTGCCTGCGCGACGTGACCGAGCTGCGGGCCCTGGCGCGCGCGGCCAGCGCGCAGAAGCGCGAGCTGGAAATCATCGGCGAGATCCTGGCGGTGCAGCACGAGAAGTTCCATGCCTTCATCGAAGGCTCGACCAGCTTCCTGGCCGAGAACGAAGCCGCCATCGACCATGCCCACCGGGCCCAGGCGCACGAGCGCGGCGACACGGTCAAGCTGCTGTTCCGCAACATGCACACCATCAAGGGCAATGCCCGCACCTACGGCCTGCGCCAGCTGACCGACGTGGTGCATCACAGCGAGCAGCATTACGACGCGCTGCGCAGCGGCCAGGCCCAGTGGTCCACCGAGGAGCTGCTGCTGGACATCGCCGCCGTGCGCTCGGTGCTGGAGGAATACACCCAGATCAACGCGGTGAAGCTGGGCCGCACCGGCCCCGGCCGGCGCGGCGATGCCGAGAAGTTCGTGATGGTCGCCCGCCACGATGTGCAGGCCATGCTGGAACGCCTGGACAGCGGCGAAGCCGCCGGCCAGCCGGCCCTGGGCGATGCGGTGCACGAGGTGCGCGAGACCCTGCGCGCCGCCGGCACCGAACGCCTGGCCCAGCTGCTGCAGGGCGTGACCGATTCGCTGCCCGCCCTGGCGCACGAGCTGGGCAAGGAGCCGCCGCAGCTGGCCATCGACGACCACGGCCTGCGTATCCACACCCAGTTCGCCGGCCCGCTGCGTAATGCCTTCATGCACATGTTCCGCAACTCGATGGACCATGGCATCGAAGCCGCGCTGGAACGCATCGCCCATGGCAAGCCTGCCGCCGGCAGCATCCGCCTGCATGCCGAACTGGACGCGGAACGCCTGCTGCTGACGCTGTCGGACGACGGCAAGGGCCTGAACCTGGCCGCCATCCGCGAACGCGCGGTGCAGCGCGGCCTGATCGCCGACGCCGCTTCGGTGAACGACGAGGAAGCCGCCGAGCTGATCTTCGCCGCCGGTTTCTCCACGGCCGCCTCGGTCACCGATGTCTCCGGCCGCGGGGTCGGCATGGATGCCGTGCGCGGCTTCGTGGAGTCCGACGGCGGCAGCATCGCCATTGCGCTGCACGGCCGCCCGGGCGATGCCAGCCGGCCTTTCGCCTTGCTGGTGACGCTGCCCGCCCGGGCGGCCATCCGCAGCCGTGTGCTGAAGGCGGTCGCGGCATGATGGCCGCCCTGCCGTTCTGCGCCGGGCTGCTGCTCGGCGCGCTGATCCTGCTGCCCCTGCTGCTGCGCCAGCGGCGCCAGGCGCGGGCCCTGCAGGCCGCCCAGACGCTGGCCGACGACCAGGCGCGGATGCAGGTCCGCGCCGAGACCGAGGTGGTGGACACCCGGATGCAGGCAGAACTGGAGCTGTCCCAGCAGCGCAGCCTGGACCTGCAGGCCGGCTGGACCCGCATGCGCAGCGAGTTCGAGGAACTCCAGTCCCTGCTCGACCAGCTGGGCAACAGCCGCGGCAATGCCCTGCGCCAGGCCGGCACGCTGTCGTCCTCGCTGGAAGAGCTGCAAGGCGTGGAGATGACCTTCGACCGCTGGCATGCCGACATGAAGCAGCTGCTGGACCACAACCGCCAGATGCATTCCAAGAACGACGATTTCGCGCAGATCGTGCGGCAGATGGTGATCGTGGGCCTCAACGCCTCGATCGAGGCGGCGCATGCCGGCCCGCTGGGCCGCGGCTTCGGCGTGGTGGCCACCGAGATGCGCGAGCTGTCGGCGCGCGCCGAGGCGCTGTCGGCCGACTACCGCAGCGCCCTCTACCAGAACGACCTGATCACCACCGCCACCTTCCAGGACATGCAGGCCAGCGGCCGCATGATCATCGGCGCGGTGCGCGGCCTGGAGCTGACCAACCGCAAGAGCATGGAATTGCTGGCGGCACCGGCCGAGACCGCATGATCAGCACCTCAGCCCGCGACAGCCTGGACCGCATGGTGTCCCTGGGCCTGCAGAACGCCTTGCCCGCGCCGCCCGGCGCCACGGTGCAGGTCGAGCCGGTCGACAGCCTGGTGCCGCCGGCCGGCGCCTACATGGTGGTGCTGATGCTGGCCTCGCACACCTTCCGCCTGGTGATCGCCATGTACCTGCCGCGCGACCGCGCCACCCGCGACTACCTGGAGCAGGTCGGCCGCCTGACGCCGGGCGACGAGTCCGAGCAGGCCCTGCGCGACTCGGTCTGCGAGAGCGCCAATATGTGCTGCGGCACCGTCAACCGCGAGATCGGCCGCTTCTACCAGCAGACCGGCATGTCCACCCCGCACATCATCGACAGCCGCAGCGCTGGCTATGTGCAGGGGCTGGCGCACCAGCACCTGCGGCATTTCCGGGTGGAGCTGGGCGGCACCCGGGTGCTGGCCACGCTCTGCGCCGATGCCCGCCGCGAGATGGATTTCGACTGGTGGCCCGAGGCGCAGCCGGAAGTCGCCGGCGAACTCGAATTCTTCTGAACCCCCGCTTTCCTTCCCTTCATTCCAAGCATGTCGAGCGACACCCCGAACACCCTCACCAGCAAGGTGCTGGTGCTGGAACCCAGCCCCGCCCACCGCGAGGCCATCGGCGCCTTCTGCCAGCTCAACCAGCTGCAGGCCCACAAGGTGCTGGCCGAGAACATCCTGTCGGTGCTGGCCTCCAACATCGACCTGGGCGCCATCTTCCTGCCCGAGAAGATGGGCGAGGACGCCCACGCCGGCCGCACTTTGGGCCAGCGCATCCACGCGCTGCGCCCCGAGCTGCCCCTCTTCCTGCGCACCGAAAGCCAGGCTTCGGCCGACGAAATGCCGGCCGGCGAGCGCGCCTGCTTCGCCGCCCTCTACACCCTGGAAACCCTGCACACCCTGGTGCCGGCGGTGCAGCAGTCCATCTTCACGCTGGCCTATCCCGGCGCGCTGGTGCGCGGCATCGCCGAGATCGCGCGTAATGCCTTCGCCAGCCAGTTCAAGGGCATGCGGCTGGAGATCGACCCGCCCTACATCGTGCGCGACCGCCTGATCTTCGGCGAGGTGTTTTCGCTGATCCCGATCGAGAGCGACTGGTGCCGCGGCTTCATGACCCTGCAGACCGAGGAGGCCGCCCTGGAGCGCCTGGTGCGCACCGACCGCACCTACCTCGCCGCCGCCGACGCCGACGATTTCCGCGGCCTCAACGGCCTGCTCGGCGAGCTGACCAACCTGATCTGGGGCGCCTTCAAGAACCGCTACGAACAGCAGCAGGCGCTGCAGGCCGCGCGCTCGCAGGTGCCCATCGTCATCAACCACCTGCACCGCTACATCTCCTTCGGCTCGACCGATCCGCAGCTGTGCCTGCGCTGCACCCTGCATGCGCCGGACGACGCGGCCTTCGCGCCGGTGGTGGTCTACCTGCGTTTCGTCTTCAGCCTGAACTGGTCGCCCGACGCCTTCCGCGAAAACGACCTCACCGCCGAGAGCCTGGTGGCTTGCGGCGATCTCGAACTCTTCTGAACCCCTCACTGTCTTTTTCAAAAAAATGGCCCAGATCCTTGTCGTCGACGACTCCAGCACCGTCCGTAACGAAGTCGGCACTTTCCTGCAGAACAACGGCCTGAGCGTTTCCTACGCGGTGGACGGCCGCGACGGCCTGGCCAAGCTCAAGGCCGATCCCGCCGTGAAGCTGGTGGTCTGCGACGTGAACATGCCCAATATGGACGGCCTGACCATGGCCGAGAAGGTGCGCGGCGAGCTGGGCAATGCCGCGGTCAACATCGTGATGCTGACCACCGAGAACTCGCCCGCCATGAAGGAGCGCGGCAAGGCGGCCGGCATCAAGGGCTGGATCGTCAAGCCCTTCAACGGCGCGGCGGTGCTGGGCTCGTTCAAGAAGCTGGTCGGGGCCTGAGAGGGCGCGTCCGGCATCGGGCAGGCGCTTGGCCTACTGCCTGATGGCAGGTATGCCCATGGCTGAAGGTCGTTCGCGGCTCCGATCATCGGGGCTGCCCAAGGACCGCAGCCACGATGACGAATTGCCCTGACACCTTTTTATCCCCGCGCCAGCTTCCTCGATCGAACACGGGCGACAGGCCCGTCCTGTTCATGCTCCACGGCCTGGGCGGCAGCGCACGCGCCTGGGACGGCGTGATCGCCGCCCTCGACGCCGAATTCGAAGCCGCGCCCATCGACCTGCCGGGTTTCGGCGAGGCCCGGGACGCCACCGACCTGGGCGTGGCCGACATGGCCGACCAGGTGGCGGCCATCGTCAGGCAACGCGCCGCGGCACGCTGGCTCCTCGTGGGCCACAGCATGGGCGGCAAGATCGCCTCCATCGTCGCCGCCCGGGCCCTGGCCGGCGAGCCCGGCCTGTTCGGGCTGGCGGGCGTGGTGCTGCTGGCTGGCTCGCCGCCCTCGCCGGAGCCGATGGACGAGGACAAGCGCCGCGAGATGATCGGCTGGGCGGCCGGTGGACCGCTGGACGCCGCCGCCGCCCAGGCCTTCGTGGCTGCGAATGTCGCCGCCCCGCTCGACCCGGTGGCACAGCGCCTGACCATCGACGACCTCGAACGCAGCTCGCGGCAGGCCTGGCTGGCCTGGCTGGAGCGCGGCAGCCGGGAGGACTGGTCGATCGACGTCGGCACGCTGAAGCTGCCGGCGCTGATCATCGTCGGCAGCGCCGACGGCGAACTGGGCGAAGCGGGGCAACACGCGACCAATGCGCTTGTCTATCCGCGCGCCAGCATCGTGGTGGAAAACAATGCCGCTCACCTGCTGCACCTGGAGCGGCCGCGCGAGGTGGCCCGGCACATCGGACGCTTCTGGCACCAGCGCGCGGGGATCTCGCCGGCCATGCCGGAGGAGTTCGTGCGCCTCGTCGGCTCCGCCCGTGTCAGCCGGCGCATGCGTGCCGCGCTGGCGACCCGCGCCATCGCCGACGATCCCGACTACCTGCCCGGCGTGCTGTCGCCAGCGCAGCTGAAGACCTTGCGGGCGCTGGCCGACCGCGTGCTTCCGCAGACCGCTCCCGCGATCGACCTGGCGGCCCGCATCGATGCCCAACTCGCCACCGGCCAGGGCGACGGATGGCGTTTCGCGGACATGCCGCCGGATCGAACGGCCTATGCCCTGGCCCTGGACGGCCTGGACGGCTTTGGCGATCTGCCCGAACCCGAGCGGCAAGCCAGGCTGAGCCAGCTGGAAAGCGGCGGGTTCGGCCTCGCGACCCTGTCCGCGCAGCAGATGCAGCACTGGTTCGAGGACCTGCGCGCCGACCTGGTGCGCATCTGGGTGGCGCACCCGGCGACCATGGCCCGCATGGGTTTCGACGGCTTCGCCAACGGCGGTGACGGTGTCCGAAAACAGGGGTTCGAGCTGCTCGCCGCGGGCGAACGTGAGCCCTGGGAAGCGCTGGCGGAGATGCCGCGATGAAGCTCGACGCCATGCGCCGTTATGGCGAAAGCGAGATCGTCGATGCGGTCGTGATCGGCACCGGTGCCGGCGGCGCGCCGCTGCTCGCCCGGCTGGCCGCGCGCGGCCTGCGGGTGGTGGCCCTGGAAGCCGGGCGTCATTGGGAGCCGGACCAGCACACGCCCGACGAGACCGAGGGCACCGACATCAACTGGATGGAAGAACGCCTGAGCGGCGGCGACACCCCCACCGCCTTCGGCCCGAACAACAGCGGCATCGGCGTGGGCGGATCGACCCTGCACTGGGGCGCCTTCACACCACGGCCCGATCCACGCGACCTGACGCTGCGCTCCTTGAGCGGGCTGGGGCAGGACTGGCCGATCGCCCATGCCGAACTCACCGGCTACATCGAACAGGTGGAGCGTTTCCTCGGTGTCTCCGGGCCGGCCCTTTACCCCTGGGACCCCGCACGCCGATACCCCTTGCCCCCTGCTCGCCGCAATGCCTCGGCGGACATGATGGCGCGCGGCTGCGCAGCACTCGGCATCACCACCGCGGACGCACCGGCGGCGCTGGTCTCCCAGGACTGGCAGCAGGAAGGTGGCGGCCTGCGCCAGGCCTGCGCCAACTGCGGCTCCTGCCACCAGGGCTGCCGCAATGCCGCCAAGGCCAGCATGGACACGACCTACCTGCCGCTGGCGGTGTCGCACGGCGCCGAGATCCGCGCCGAATGCCGGGTCCACGCCATCGAACGCGACGCCGCCGGCCGGGTCAATGCCGTCGTCTACCGCCATCGCGGCGTGGAGCACCGGCAGCGCTGCGCCGCGCTGTTTCTCTGCGCGGGCGGCATCGAGACACCACGCCTCTTGCTGCACACGGGCCTGGCCAACAGCAGTGGCCAGGTCGGCCGCAACTTCATGGCCCATGGCGCCACCCAGGTCTGGGGCCGCTTCGATGCCGAGATGCGCTCGCACCGGGGCTATCCGTCCTCGCTGCTGACCGAGGACCAGCTGCGGCCCCGGGATGCCGACTTCGCGGGCGGCTACCTGATCCAGAGCCTGGGGGTGATGCCCGTCACCCTGGCGACCACGATCGCCCGCGGCGCCGGGCTGTGGGGCCGGCCGCTGGTGGAGGCCATCGAGGGCTATCGTTTCATGTCCGGCGTGGGCATCAACGCCGAATGCCTGCCATCGGACGGCAACCGGCTGGAGCTGTCCGCCGAATGCGATGACTTCGGCATGCCCAAGGCGGTCGTCAGCTTCACTGCCGGCGCCAACGAACAGGCTATCGACCGGCATGCGACGAGGGTGATGCGGCAGATCGTCGAGGCCGCCGGCGCCAGCCAGACCCTGGTGCTGCCGCGCACCGCCCACACCATCGGCACCTGCCGCATGGGGACCGACGGCGGCAGCGCCGTGGTCGATGCGGATGGCCGCAGCTTCGACATCGGCAATCTCTGGCTCTGCGACAACTCGGTGTTTCCGAGCGCCATGGCCGCCAACCCGGCGCTGACCATCATGGCGCTGTCGCTGCGCACGGCGGATCGTTTCCTGGCCGGCTGAGGCCTTGTCAGCTGCCCGCCAGCCGCGGGTCCTGCGCGCTACTGCGGCACGGCCAGCGATGTGCCGCTGAACCCGATCTGGTCGGCCGCCAAGGGCGCGGCGCTGATCGGCGGCAGGTTGGCCGCCGTCAGCGCGGGCGCCGCGCCGGGCGAGCCGCCGCGTGGCGTGGCGCGCACCACCTGGCTGGGCGGCAGGGCGGTGCCGCTGCGCAGCCTGGCGTACATCGCGTCCATGGCCCGCAGGAAATACACGTGCAGCGGCACGAAGCGGGTGTCGAAGCCGCTCAGCGACAGGAAGCCGTCGAAGTGCTGGGCGTTGGTCACCTCGATGTAGCCGAGTTGGCTGGCCGTGGTCTCCAGGGTCTTGTTGAAGGCGGTGTAGGCGCGGGCGTTGTTGTTGAGCGGGACCAGCGTGTCGTTCCGGCCCGCCACGATGAGGGTGGGCGTGGCGCGCAGCCGGCCGGTGACCGTCACCTCGGCCATGCCGGCGCGCACGGCGGCGCTCTGGGCCAGGGTGGGCCGGGTCGAAGTGGCGGTGGCCGTCAGCGGCGCGCCGGTCTCGTCCACGCCGGTGACCAGGGCGCGCTGGCAGAGCGCGTTGTCCAGCCCGAAATCCTGCGTACCGGTCGAGACCGATGTCGCCAGGTTCCACACCCGGGCACCGCCCACCGAGTCGTTGTAGACCACCGAGGCCGGCGTGCCGTTGGCCGTGCCGTTGGCCAGGGCGAAGCTCTGGGCCAGCGTGGCGGCGTTGGCGCGCACCGGGCTGCCGGTGGTGTCGACCTGGGCGAAGCTGGTGTTGCACACCTGGTCCAGCACCGAGAAGCGGCCGTAGCTCAGCGGGTACATCGCCGACAGGATGGGCCCGTTGCCCAGGCCGTAGTGGGCGTTGTGCAGCTGGTCGCTGTCGGGCGTCCAGCCGTAGTTGCGCAGCTTGTTGAGGGCGTCCAGCGCCTGCGCGGCGGTGTCGGCCCCGGCGACCAGGCCCTTGGCCGCCAGGCCGGCGCAGCGTGCCGTGGCGCGGGCGGTCTGCGAGGAGAAGGCCAGGTAGTTGAAGACCGATGTCTCGCTCATGGCGGCCGGCGCGGCCAGGGCGGCGCAGGGCTGGTAGAGGTTGCCGAAGGTGGTGAAGTCGGCGAGCGTCTTGCCGACATTGGCCACCGGCACGCCGCCGACGCTGATGCCGTAGCCGCTGGAGGTGGGCATCTCGGTGACCGGCTCGCCGGCCACCACGCCGTCGATCAGGCCGGCCGTGTCCAGCTCGGCCGCGCGCAGCACGGCGGCGCCGCCGTTGGAGACCGAGCCGGCGATCACCAGGGTGTTGCTGGGGTCGAAGATCAGCGTGTTGCTGCCGTTGCCGAAACGGTCGTTGAGTGCATAGAAGGCGTAGCGGGCGGCGGCCAGGGTGTCGCTGCCCCAGTCCTTCTCGGGGTTGAGCTGCGAATGCACCTGTTTCAGGGCCAGGCGGTTGGGCAGCAGCGCGTTGTAGGCGGCGCGCGCGGCATCGGTGATGTCGGCGGCGAAATGCGACAGGCTGCCGGCGGCGGCGCGGCTGGCGCGTGTGCCGTCGATGCGGTTCACGCTGTCGTCCGTCAGGTCGTACAGGCCGATGCCCTTGCCGGCATCGGTCAGGGCGACGGCGCAGCCGTGCTTCAGGCCCCATTCCGCCGAGGTGCCGATGGCGCCGTAGAGCCCGCGCGAGCCCGAAGACGGCCCGAGCACCAGGCAGGGCGCGGCGGTGTTGAAGCTGTCCGGGATCTGCACGGCCACCGGCACCCGCTTGCGGCCGGTGCCGTCGTCCAGCACGGCCAGGTATTCGCGGCCCGGAATCAGGCCCTCGCTGGCGGTGGCGGTGCCGCCGGTATCCACGTTGGGGCCGTAGAAGGTGCCGAAGCCGCCGGCCGCGGTCACGTCGACCAGGCCGCGGTAATTGCTGTAGATGGCGTTGCGCCGCAGCTCGAAGGCGGTGGGCGCGGTGGCACTGGCGTAGGCGGGCGGGGTGGCGGCCGCCAGGCCGGTGCGGCCCAGGCCGCCGGTCAGCAGGTCCTGGGTGTCGGCGCTGGTGCCGGCGGCCCGCGCGCTGGCCGAATAGACGGTGACGCCGATCTGCGTGGTGTTGGCGGGAATGGTGTTGGGCGCGGCGGCCGAGTGGCCGCCGCCTCCGCAGGCCGACAGCAGCAGGGCGGCGAGCGCCCCGGTGGCCGCGCGGGTCGAACCCGGTGGTGGTGGGAACAGGGCAGGGGCCGCAGGAAGTGTCCGCATCGTTGTCTCCGTTTTTGACAGGGGGCCGGGGGCGCCCTATCAAAGCCGCAAACGCGGGTTGGCGCACTAGCGTTAACGCCACGTGTGCGGCTTCGATGCGCTGTCTGCTGAAAGCACGCGACATCGTTCACCCATGAGCCCGGCTCATGGGCGCATGCCGCGGAGGCGTCTTTATCCGGGGCGGGCTACTTCCTAGCATGGCGGCTTGTGTCCCGAGTACCGATCCATGAACCCCTCCTATGACTTCACCGGCCAGGTTGCGCTGGTCACCGGCGCCGCCGGCGGCCTGGGCCTGGCCGCCGCGCAGGCCTTCGCGCGTTCCGGCGCAGCCGTCACCCTCGTCGACCGCGACGCGGCCCGGATCGAAGCGGCAGCGGCCGCCTTGCGCGGCGAAGGCCATCGCGCGATCGGCATCGCCTGCGATGTCTCCGACGAGGCCGCGGCCCAGGCGACGGTGGCACGCACCGTGGCCGAGTTCGGCCGGCTCGACATGGCCTACAACAACGCCGGCATCCTCGGCCCGATGTGCGAGATGTCGCAGGAGACGGCCGAGGGCTACGACGCCACCCAGGCGGTGAACCTGCGCGGCGTCTGGACCTTCATGAAACACGAGCTGCTGCAGATGAAGCGCCAGGGCAGCGGCGCCATCGTCAACTGCTCTTCCCTGGGCGGGTTGGTGGGCCTGGCCGGCCGCGCCGCCTACCATGCCAGCAAGCACGGCGTGATCGGCCTGACCAAGGCCGCGGCGCTGGACGTGGCGGCCACCGGCATCCGCGTCAACGCGGTCTGCCCGGGCTGCATCGACACGCCGATGGGCGAGGAGATCGACCCGGCGGCGATGCGGGAATTCCTCAAGCTCCAGCCCATAGGCCGCCTGGGCCGCCCGGAGGAAGTGGCCGCCGCCGTGCTGTGGCTGTGCAGCCCGGCCGCCAGCATGGTGCTGGGCGTGGCGCTGCCGGTGGACGGCGGTTTCGTCGCCCAGTGAGCGCGGCCGCGGCCTCAGCCGCGCAGGCGGATGGCGTCGATCACCAGCGCCAGCGCCTTGGAGGACTGCCGCCGGCTGGGGTAGTAGGCATGCAGGCCGGGGAACACCGGGCACCAGTCGGCCAGCACCGACTGCAGGCGCCCGGCCTGCAGATGGGGTTCGGTCAGGTCCTGCGGCAGAAAGGCCAGGCCGGTGCCCGACAGGGCGGCGTGGAGCATCTGGTAGGCGCCGTTGAAGACGGCCTGGCCCTCCACGCGCACCTGCATCTCGCGCTCGCCCTGCTTCAGTTCCCAGGCGTAGAGGCCGCCGCTGCTGGCCAGGCGCAGGGTGATGCAGCTGTGCCGTGCCAGGTCCTGCGGCGACTGCGGCACGCCGTTGGCCTGCAGGTAGGCGGGCGTGGCGACGATGGTCTGGCGCATGTCGGGTGCGATGCGCACCGCGATCATGTCCTTGGCGACCTGGTCGCCCCAGCGGATGCCGATGTCGAAACGCTCGGCGACGATGTCGACCATGCGGTAGTCAGTGCTGATCTCCACCCGCAGCTCGGGATGGGCCGCCAGCAGCGGCGCCAGTCGCGGCCAGATCAGGCCGTCCACCGCCAGGTCGATGGCGGTGATGCGGATGGTGCCGCCGATGCGCGAGCCCATCTCGCTGACGGCGGCGAGTTCGGCGTCGATTTCCTCCAGGCGCGGGGCCACTGTTTCCAGCAGGCGTTCGCCGGCCTCGGTCGGCAGCACGCTGCGGGTGGTGCGGGTGAGCAGGCGCACGCCCATGCGGGTTTCCAGCGCGCGGATGGTGTGGCTCAAGGCCGACTGCGACACGCCCATGCGGGCGGCGGCCCGGGTGAAGCTGCGCTCGCGCGCCACGGCGATGAAGGCCAGCAGGTCGGCGATGGATTCACGGTTCATGCAAGGGGCGGGCAGGGTGGGCGGGGCCGGCCATTCTGGGGCGGGCAGGGCGGATGGATTGATGAGCCAGGGCCATAGGTTCATGCCACTGTAGCGGGCTAGTGCTGAATCGCCTTCCTGCCTAGAGTGGACTGTTGCCTTCCACCTCACAGGAAACCCCATGCTTTTCACCCGCCTGCTCGGTGGCCTGACCTGCGCCGTCGCCGCGCATTCGGCCATCGGCGAATCCGGCTCGGCGCTGCCGGGCCAGAAGATCTCCCGCGCCGGCAGCACGGCCTCGCTGGCCGGGCCCGAAGCCAACTTCACCGGGCGCGTGCGTGTCGACCCGGTCTACGCGGCCAACAGCGACATCAACGCTTCCGGCGGCCTGGTCACCTTCGAGCCGGGTGCGCGCTCGGCCTGGCACACCCATCCGCGCGGCCAGTACCTGGCGGTGACCGCCGGCGTCGGGCTGACGCAGGAATGGGGCAAGCCCATCCAGGAGATCCGCCCCGGCGATGTGGTCTGGTGCCCGCCCGGCGTCAAGCACTGGCACGGCGCCGCGCCGGCCACCGCCATGACCCATCTGGCCGTGACCGGCATGGCGCCGGACGGCAAGAACGTCGAGTGGATGGAGAAGGTGAGCGATGAGCAGTACCACGCCCGCTGAAGCCCGGCCCATCGCCCGCCGGGGCGTGATCGGCCTGCTGGCCGCGTCCGGCCTGCAGGCAGCGCAAGCGCCTGCGCAGCCCGCCCCTGAACCAGCCACGAGGAACCCACCGATGCCGAATGCTTCCGAAGCCCTGACCCCCCTGCAGCTGGCGATGGGGCCGGTCGCCGCCGCCACCGCCATCGGCGATGTCGCCCGCCTGCCCGGCGCGCTCGAAGCGGGGCTCGATGCCGGCCTGGGCGTCGAGCCTCTCAAGGAGGCCATCGTGCAGCTGTATGCGTACGCCGGTTTCCCCCGCAGCCTCAACGCCCTGGGCGAGCTGATGAAGGTGGTGGAGGCGCGGCGCCAGCGCGGCATCACGGACGCGCCCGGCGCGCTGGCCGGGCCGGTGCCGACCGGCGCGCAGCTGCTGGCGGTGGGCACGGCCAACCAGACGAAGCTGGCGGGCGCGCCGGTGCGCGGGCCGCTCTTCGAGTTCGCGCCGGCCATCGACCAGTTCCTGAAGATCCATCTCTTCGGCGACATCTTCGCGCGCGACAACCTGGACTGGCGCACCCGCGAGCTGGTGACGGTGGCGGCCCTGGCCGCCCTGCAGGGGGTGGAGTCGCAGCTGCTGTCCCATGTGCGCATCTGCCTCAACGTGGGGCTCACCACCGGCCAGCTCCAGCAGTTCGGCCAGGGGCTGGGCTCGAACGGTTATCCGGATGCGGCCGGGCGCCTGGATGCGGCGCTGGCGCGCCTTGCTACGACCTAGCAGCGGTCTCGCGCCAGGCCCGCCAGCCGGCCAGGAAGAAGTCGACGGCCGTGTGCGCCCGGGCGCGTTTTTGGCGCGTGCTGCCGGCGGCCTCGATGCCCTGGGCCGCGCGGTCCAGCGGTTCGGAAATCACCAGGCGCAGGAACATGCCCGCGCCCAGCCGCACCGTCTCGGCCGGCCGGTCGCCGTCCTGCGCCAGCAGGGCCGCGATGGCGTCGGTGGCCCGCTGGAAGGGACCATCGACCGTGGCGGCCAGGCCGGGATGGTGGGCCGCATCGGCGACGACCATGCGGTAGAGCGCCAGCGCGTTCGGGTCCAGCACCCAGTCCAGCATGATGTCGCTCGCCTTGCGGAGCTTTTGCTCCAGGGTCGCGCCCGCGATCCGGTTGAGCCGCGGCACGCCGGTCTTCAGCGCCAGGCGTTCGACCACCTCCACGAACAGCGCCGGCTTGCTCACCGCCCGCCGATACAGCGTGCGTTTGGTGACGCCCGCCTCGCGTGCGATGGCCTCCATGCTGGTGCCGGCATAGCCGCAGCGGATGAAGACGGCCAGGGCCGCGTCCATCAACTGCTCCTCCAGCTGGCCCGCCGCCTCCACCGAGGGGCGGCCGGTGGGCCGGCCTTTCTGATCCTGCAGCGTCTCGTCCGCCATGCCATGACCTTTCTTACAAGTCGATCCGCGATTGAAATTTAAAATATACGGTACCGGATACTTATCGTCGATCGGGCTTGCGTGGATCCGGCATCGTGGCGCAGCCGAGTGTCAATCAAGGAGCAGTCGAAATGGCGTTATTTGAAAACCGCGTGGCCATGGTCACGGGTGGGGCATCGGGTATCGGCGAAGCCGTGGTGAAGGACCTGCTGGCCGAGGGGGCCAAGGTCGTGATCGCCGACTTCGACGAGGCGGGCGCCAAACGCCTGGCGGACGGCTACGGCGCCGACCGGGCCCTGGCCTTCAAGGCCGATGTGAGCGATGCGGCGGCGGTGAAGGCCTGCGTGGATTTCGCGGTGGCGAAGTTCGGCGGCCTGCACCTGGCGGTGAACAACGCCGGCATCGGCGCGCCTTCCACGCCGCTGGCCGATATCGCGGTGGAGGACTGGCACCGCGTGCTCGGTGTCGACCTGCACGGCGTCTTCTACGGCATGAAGTACCAGATCCCGGCCATGCTGGCGTCCGGCGGCGGGGCCATCGTCAACATGGCGTCCATCCTGGGCGCGGTGGGCTGGGCGGGGTCGGCCGCCTATGTCACCTCCAAGCATGCGGTGCTCGGCATGACCAAGACGGCGGCGCTCGACTATGCGGGCCAGGCCATCCGGGTCAACGCGGTCGGCCCGGCCTTCGTCGATACGCCGGCGCTTGGCAAGACCATGACCGAGCAGGAGCGCTCGGTGCTGGCGGACATGCATGCCTTCAAGCGCCTAGCCCGGCCGGAGGAGGTCGCGGCGCTGACCAGCTTCCTGCTGTCGGACCGCGCCTCCTTCATGACCGGGACCTATTACCCCGTGGACGGGGCATTCCTCGCGCGCTGAGGCGGGCTAGAACAGCTGGCGCCAGCCGCCTTCCTTGTCTTCGCGCGTGTTCACCTCGATCAGCACGCCTTCTGGCGTGCGGCAGAAGAAACGCGAGCCCCGCGTGTTGTTGAAGACCTCCGTCTCCATCTTCACGCCTGCCTGCCGGAATGTCTCGTACAGATCCTGGACTTCGAGCAGGGTGGCCATTTCGAAGCCGAAATGAAAATTCGATGGCCAGGACGCAGGCTCTTGCACATGGTCGAGCACGATGTCGAAGCCGTCGCGCTGGAGCAGGATGCTCTGGCCGACGGCGACGATCTCGCAGCCGAAGTGCTGCTGGAAGAAGGCGGCGGTGGCCGCAGGGTTGGTGGTGGGCAGGCTCAGGTGGTTGAGTGTGCCGGTGCATTGGGTTTTCATGATTCGGATCAGGTTGAGGGTGCGAAATGGCGGGAGTGCCGTGACGCCGCGAACCAGACCAGAGGCATGCGCTGCCCGACTTTCCGCGCCCTGGCGGGCATGCGGCAGCCGCCGTGTGGCGGCTGAGCAAAAGCGGAAGGTGGGTGGCCCGGCAGGGCCGGAGTTCCAGGCAGGCGTGAGCCCGGAACAGCATAACTTGCGATCATCGAAACGGCGTCGTGGATCATCGAGAACTGCCCCGCTGGGCTCCTCTCGAAAACGGACGCGTTGGATGACGGTAACGCTTACGGCAATGCACCTTGCGGCGGCTGCGGGCGCGATTCTAGCGGGCAAAAACCCAGGCGAGTCCGGACCGGCACACCCCGTCTGGATTTTTCTTGACGTAAACCGACTAGTTGGTAGACTTGCGGCCATGGATCTTGACCTCTCACCGCGAGCCGCCGAAATCGTCAGCTGCGCCCAGGCGCTGCTGGTCTCGGGGGCTACAACGGCTTCAGTTATGCCGACATCGCGGCGTCGGTGCAGATCAGCAAACCCACGATCCACCACCATTTCCCCAGCAAGGCCGACCTGGTCCAGACCGTGGTGCGGCGCTATCGCCAGCAGGCGCGCGACGGCATGGCGGCGATGGAGCGTGTCATCGCCGGCCCTGGCGAACGGCTGCAGGCCTACACCGGCTATTGGGAGGCCTGCATCCGCGACGGCACCGCCTCGCTGTGCGTGTGCGCCATGCTGGCCGCCGAGATGCCGGCCATCCCGTCCGTGGTCGCCGACGAGGTGCGCGGCCATTTCCTGGACCTGACGGCCTGGCTGGCGACCGTGCTGGAGCAGGGCGCGTCGGCCGGTGTGTTCCAGCTGCGCGGCACGCCCGAGGCCGAAGCCATGGCGCTGATGGCCACCGTGCACGGGGCCATGCTGGCCGCGCGGGCGTACGGCGATCCGGCCATCTTCAAGACCATCATCGGACCGTCGCTGGCCCAGCTGTCCCGCGCGGCCTGAGGCAGGCGCCACACCCGAGGTCCCCTTTTTTTGCCCCTTCAATCTACCAACTAGTCGATTGACAACTTCGAGAGCCCACCATGAACAGCCAGACCCGATCCGCCGATGCCGCCCCACAGGGCAGCCCATGGCTCAAGACCTACTACTTCCTGCGCGCCGCCTTCTCCATCGCCTGGGTGCTGGCGGCCTTCACCGTCGGCAAACAGATGCCGGCGGTCGGCACGGTGCTGCTGGTGGTCTACCCGGCCTGGGATGCGCTGGCCAACTGGCTCGATGCCCGGCAGAGCGGCGGGCTGGCGCGCAATCCCACGCAGAAGCTCAATCTGCTGGCCAGCGGCGTCGTGGCCCTGGCCATCGCGGTCGCGTCGGCCTTCGGCATGCATGCGGTGCTGGATGTCTTCGGCCTGTGGGCGGGCGTGGCCGGCATCCTGCAGCTGGCGACCGGCCTGCGGCGCTGGAAGACCGCCGGCGCGCAGTGGCCGATGATCCTCAGCGGCGCGCAATCGACGCTGGCCGGGGGGCTCTTCATCCACCAGGCCACCGGGCAGAACATGCCGGCCATCACCGACATCGCGCCCTATGCCGCGGTGGGGGCCTTCTACTTTCTGGTGTCCGGCATTTCCATCGTGGTCGGTGAACTGCGAGGCCGTCGCAAGCCGGCTGCCTGACGCAAAGACACCCGGCCTACTCGCCGATATTGCATTCCCGGCGCAACAGCGCCATCGCGTCCTCGGTGGCCTGCACCCGGTCGCTGCGCAGCACCGGTTCGGCCTCCTCGATGAAGGCGTTCCACAGCTGCAGGTAGTCGTTCTGCAGCTGCACCGGCGCATGTTGCAGCACGAATTGCCGGGGCAGTTCGGCATCCAGCCCGGAGGTACGGACCTTCTTGACCAGGCTGGCGGCCGTTTTCCTGCTCAGCAGCGTGGCGGGTCTGGCCTGCGTGGCCAGGCGCAGGAACAGGGTCAGCAGGGAGCTGTCGTCGTTGTGGCCTTCGGTGGCCTTGTCCCACACGGCGCTGTTGCCGCGCTCGAAATGCTCCAGGTCGGCCATGGCGTCCTCGGACCAGAAATAGCGGCCGATGAAGGCTGGCGTCTGGTCGAAGAGCTTGCGTACGCCGAGGGCGGCATCGAGGATGCGCGGCATGTCCTGTTCGACCGAGGCCAACACCGAGCGCACCGCTTCCAGGTACTGCGCCGGCAGGTCGCGCGGCAGGTCGATGGGGACCGGTACCGCCTGGCCGTCGGCCCTGGGCGCGTATTTCCTGCGCAGGGCCAGCACCATCTTCTCGAAGGCGGCCCAGTCCGGCATGGCGCTGCGCCGGGCCGCGCGCACCAGCAGGGCGGTGCGCACCACGGCTTCCGCGTCCTTGCCGGCTTCCTCCAGGTCGTCGGCATCCAGGCCCAGCCTGGCCGCCATCCAGATGGCGGCCTCCACCAGGGTGGTGGCATGGCTGCGTTCGGCGTGCTCGGCCAGGTATTCGGGCAGGCTGCGCAGGGACCACTTGGCCAACAGCGGGATGTGTTTGTCCAGGAAGGCGCCGTGCTCCTGCATGCCGAAATGGCTGCTTTGCGGCATGGCGATCAGCGCCTTCAGCATGTCCGAGCCGCCCTTGGAGCGCGACAGCAGGCTGTGGTCGCGCAGGGCCTCGGCGGCCCGGTCCAGGTCGCCGCCGGTGGAATGCTCCAGGTACAGGCTCATCAGGTTGACCAGCCGGTCGCGCGCCTTCTCCAGGTCGGGGCGCAGGTATTCGGTGCCGAAATAGCGCGCGATCTGCACCATGCCCTTGGGGGCTTCCTGGCGCATGGCGGCCAGCCGCTCGGGCAGCAGGATGCCGTGGCGCACGCCGTGCTGCAGGGCCTTCTCGAAGAAAGGCCGGTCGTCGAAGAGTGCGACGGACTGGGAAGCGGTGGGGAAGGGCGCGGACATGGTGGAGTTCAGATCGCCGACTCTTCCTCGTCGTCGCGCGCGGCCGGCGTGCTGCCGCCGCGGTCGGTGTCGCCGGTCTCGACACGGTTGTCCACTTCCTCGCCGTCCTCGTCCTCTTCCTCCAGGCCCAGGTCATGGGCGCGGGCCTTGGCGCGCAGCACCAGCAGGGTCTCGGTGAACAGGTCGGGGCATTCGTAGCGCATGCGCCAGGCCAGCTCCATCCAGTCCTGGTCGGCCACTTCTTCCAGGGAGAGCTTGGGGCTGGCGTAGGCCGAAGCCAGCAGCGCGGCTTCGGACAGCATCTCGCCGTCTTCCTCGACCGTGTCGAAGTTGCCGGTGCGGGCGAAGGATTCGATGCGCGCCCACTTCTCGGCGAAGTAGTTGGCCATGGCCTCGCTGCCGCCTTCCAGGTCGCCCACGGCGGTGAGGAAGGCCACCGGGTCGGCGTCCTCGCGGAAGACGATGGAGTTCACCATGCCGCGCAGATGCGTGTGGGTGAGGTCCTTGTAGCGCTTCTCGATGACGATGGCGTGGGCGAACTGCTCGGGCGTGACCAGCAGGCTCACCACCGACTCGCGCGACGGGTCGTACTCGCGCATCACCGCCAGGATGTCCTTGGGCTCCAGCTGGTCCAGCACCACCATCAGCGCCTGGTCGCCCTCGGTGTCGGCCAGCTCGGTGAGGGCGGACTCGGCGCCGGCGATGTCGCCCGCGGCGATCAGGCTGCGGGTCTTGGTGATCAGGGCGAGGTGGTTCATGGCGTGTCGGTGCTTTGCGTGCGGAGGGGCGCTGTGTCAGTCTTTGCGGTCGAAGCCCTGCTCGGCCATCCAGTCGGCGCGGGCTTCCTCGCGGGTGCGGCCGTCGGCGTCGTCCAGGTCGTCGGCCGACAGGGGCTGGCCCTCGTCGGAGTCGTGATCGGCGTCGTCATGGTCGCCGTCTTCCTCGCTGTCGTCCTCGTCTTCGGCATGGACGGGCGCATGCCGGGCGCTGCCCGCCATGTATTCCAGCGCGGCGGCGATGCTCAGGAAACGGTCGCCTGCCGCCTGCTCGCGCAGCAGCTGCACGGTGGCCCGGGCCCAGGGGGCGATCTCGATGGTTGGCTGCAGGCTGTCCCAGGCGGTCAGGTCTTCGGGCTCGCAGGCCAGCAGGCGGTCCATGGCCGAGGCCGATCCGAAGCTGAAGGCCTTGTGCAGCACGACGGCCACCATCTCGGGCGCCAGCTCCAGCATGCTGACCAGGAAGGAAACCTCGCGGCGCCGCTCGGCCAGCCGGCGGTCCAGCACCAGCTGGCCGTCGGAGTCGTGGCGCATGTCGTCGAGTTCGGCCAGGTAGGCGGAGCGCAGGTTGTGGAAGAAGGGAGAGACGTGCATCGAGGCCTAGATGAGCCGTTGGAAATAGTCTGCCCAGATCGTGCGTGCCGTTTCCAGCGGATCGTCGAGCAGATTGCGTTTGCGGTTGTTGTCGTAGGCCTCGCGTTTGTCCGCGTCGCCGAGGATGTCGTAGGCCTCCTGCACCGCGCGAAAGCGCCTGGCCGCATCCGGCGCCGGGTTGCGGTCCGGATGGTGCAGGGCGGCCTGCTGGCGGTAAGCCTTCTTGATGTCGGCCAGGCTCGCGCTGCTGCCGACACCCAGGGCGAGATAGTGGTCTTGCATGCGGCGCCTTCCTTGCGTTGGCCGTGTCACGGGCGAACCGCAAAAGGCGACGATTGTAGGAGGCCCGGCATGCCGGCCGGGATTTCAAGGCCTTGGCGGGGTCTCCAGGACCACGACGCCGTCCGCATCGGCCGTCACCCAGCCTCCGGGAGCGAAGCCGGTTCGCCCGAAGTCCAGCACGCCGTCGACCTCGCCGGTGCCCGCTGAGCCACCCCGCGCCGGGCATGTGCCCAGGGCCCAGATGGCGATGTCCAGCGTCTCGAGTTCTTCGGCGTCCCGCACCGCGCCGTGGATGATCAGCCCGGCCCAGCCCTGCGCCATGGCGAGCCGGGCCATGTGGGCGCCCAGCAGCGCCGCCTCCAGGGATCCGCCGCCGTCCACCACCAGAACCCGCCCCGGCCCGCTTGCGCCAGCAGGCCCTTGAGCAGGGCCACGTCCTCATGGGTCCTGAGGCAGGCCACCGGGCCGGCCAGGCGTCTGCGCCCGCCGTAGGGCCGCAGGGGCGCCCGGCAGACCCGGGCGGCGGTGCCGAGCCGGTCGCACAGGTCGGCCGTGCCGATGAAGGGCGGCTCGTCGGGATCGATCGAATGCATGGCTCAGTCCAGCACCGCGCCGGACTGCTTCACCAGCTTCTGGTGCTTCAGCAGTTCGGCGCTGAAGAAGGCCGCGGCGGCGTCCGGCCCGATGTCGAGAATGTTCAAGCCCTGGCCGGCGATGGCCGCGTTAGCCTCCGGCGAAGCCATGGCGGCGCGGATCGCCCGGGCATCGGCATCCACCACGGCCTTGGGCAGGTCGGCGGGGCCGATCAGCGCGATCCAGGCGTCGAAGCTGTAGTTGGGCACGCCCGCTTCGGCCAGCGTCGGCAGCTCCGGCAGGGCGGCGGAGCGCCGGGGCGTGCTGATCGCCAGCGCCCGCAGGGTGCCGGCCTTCACCTGCGGCGCGACCTGCGAGATGGAGACGAAGGCCAGCTGCACCTGGCCGCCGATGAGGTCGGTGATCAGCGGCCCGGTGCCCCGGTAGGGCACATGCTTGAGCGATATGCCGGTCTCGCTGACCAGCAGTTCCGCCGCCAGCTGCAGGGTGCTGCCGTTGCCGGCGGAGCCGTAATTCAGCACGCCGGGTTTTTCGTGGGCGTAGGCGATCAGCTCCTTGACGCTTTTCACCGGCAGGCCCGGATGCACCACCAGCACCAGGGGCACGGTGGCGATCACGGCGATGGGGGTGATGTCCTTCAGGCTGTCGTAGGGCACCGACTTGTAGATGCTGGGGTTGATCACGTGGTTGGAGGAGACCATGCCCAGCGTCAGCCCGTCCCGCGGCGCCTTGACGATCTGCGAGGTGCCGGGGATGCCGCCGGCGCCGACCAGGTTCTCCACCACCAGCGGATGGCCGGTGGAGCGGCCGAACGCCGGCGCGATGGCGCGGGCGACCGCATCCACGGTCGAGCCCGCGGCCAGCGGCACCACCAGGCGGATCGGCTTGTCCGAGGCGCCGGGCAGGCCGGCGGGCTGGGCCCATGCGCCGGTGTGCGGGCCCAGCGCGGCGGCCGCGGCGCAGGCGCTCAGGCGGGTGAATGCCCTTCGGCTCAGTTCTTGTCTCATCGTCTTGTCTCCTTGTTTTGTGCGTGCTGCCTGCCGGCTCAATATCGGTTGCGCAGCTCCTCGAAAGTCAGCAGTTCCCCGGCGATGGCGCTGGCCGCGACCGTGGGCGGACTGGCCAGCCAGACGCTGCCCGGGCCGCCGCGTCCGGGGAAATTCCGGTTGATGGCGCTGACGGTGATCTGCTCGCGGGTGGAAGAGCCGCCCGGCCCGCAGTTCCCGCAGGCGCCGCAGGACGGCTGCAGCATGCGGGCGCCGACCCTCTCGAAGGCATCGAGGTAGCCGGCCGCCACGCAGTGGTCGCGGACCGCGGTGGTGCCGAACTGCAGGAACAGCGACACGCCGGGCGCCACACGCAGGCCGCGGTCGGCGGCCCAGCGCAGCACGGCGTGGTAGTGGTCGAAGTCTTCCCGTTTGCCGGCGGTGCAGGAGCCGCCGTAGGCGATGTCGATGCGCACCCGCTCGGCCAGCCCGGCCAGCGGCAGGCCGTTGCCGGGATCGCCCGGCGTGGCCACCATGGGCGTGATGGCGGCGCAGTCGACCTCGATGAGGTCCGCATACACCGCGCCGGGGTCGCTGCGCATCCAGTCTTCGAGCCGGAATTCGATGCCCCTGCGCTCGCGCAGGAAACGCACCGTCTCCTCGTCGGGCGCCACGATGCCGGTGAAGCCGCCGAGTTCGGCGCACATATTGGTGAGCGTGGCGCGTTCGTCGGTGCACAGGCCGGCGATGCCCGGCCCGGTGAACTCGAACACCTTGCCGACGCCGCCTCCGGCCCGGATGCCGGGCAGGGCGAGCAGGTGCAGCACCAGGTCCTTGGCGGTGACGCCTTCCTGAAGGCCGCCGTTCAGCACGACCTTCAGCGACCGGGGCACCGTCAGCCGGACCGCGCCGGTGACGAAGGCATTGGCCATGTCGGTGGTGCCCACGCCGAAGGCCACGCAGCCCAGGGCGCCGCTGTGCGGCGTGTGCGAGTCGGTGCCCACCACCAGCTGGCCCGGCAACGCGTAGTGCTCGGCCACCATCGCATGGGAGATGCCGGCGACGTTGCGGCCGTCGTCGAGCGCGGCTTCCTGCTCGGTGAGGGTGCGGTGGGTGCGCAGCGCGTAGTCGGCGGCGAAGGCCCGCTGGGCATCGACCATGCGGCGCACATTGGGCACGAGTCCGGCCCGCACATGGGCCGGGCTTTCCTGCACGTAGGAGGTGTGGTCCTCGAACACCACGATGCTGGCGGTGTCGTACAGCGCCAGCGGCCGGCCGAAGGTGGCGTGGAGCATGTGCGAGGCCATGCCGGTGTAGTACTCGTGGATGAAACGCCAGTCGGCCCGCACGAAGGCGCCGTCGCCCGGCGCCGGATGCGCCGGGGTCAGCCCGGTCGACAGGGCGTGGCGGGCCACGATCTTCTCGAACAGCGTGCGCGGCCCGTGGTCGGCGGCGTCGGGCGCTGCCACGATGTCGCGCATGCAGGCCTGGCCGAAACGCAGCAGGCCGCCGTGGCGCAGGATGGCCGCCGCCAGCGCGTCGCGCCCGGCCACCAGCTCGTCGATGGGGATGGACTCGCCCGCGGCGATGCGGTCCGCCAGCGCCAGATCGGTGCTGGTGAACAGGCCGATGTTGTCGGCGTTCTGCCGGTAGATGCGCTCGAAGCTCTCGGCGATCACCAGGCGCACGCCGGCGTATTTCTCGGCCGCCGGGCTGTGCTCGCGCGACGAGCCCTTGCCGTAGCGTTTGCCCGCCACCACGACTTCGATGCCGGCCGCGCGGATCGCGTCGGTGGCCACCGGCGTGGCATCGCCGGCACGAAAGCCGGTGTAGGGGTAGCGGCCCAGCTGTTCGTCGTAGTGGGTGAGGATGGGCAGCGGCGTGATCTCGTCGGTGGACACGTCGTCGCGCAGCGGCCGGGCGCCGGCCAGCGGCGGCGGGTGGCCGGCCAGGCAGGACAGGACGACCTCGGCCGACGTGGCCAGGAACAGGATGCGGGGCGAAAAAAGAATGCCGGGATCGGCGGGCTGGGTGGCTGGCATGCCGGATGTTTCACCGGCTGCGCCTCAATGCCCAGTGCCTGTACGGCAGAGGGGGTCTCGCGAAAGACGGGATCGGTGTTTACCCAAGCAGGCTGTCCATCAGCGCCTGGATGGCGCGCGGCTGCGGATTGCGCCGCAGGGTGTAGAGCATGAGCCGGCGGGCCGCCCAGGGCTCGTCCAGCGGGCGCCGCACGAACTGCGCCGAGCCGGCGTAGGCGGTGGCCGCGCTCTGCGGGATGACGGCGATGCCCAGGCCGGCCTCGACCATGCGGCAGACCGCATCGAAGCTGGTGAGCGAAACCGTCGGTTCGAAGCGCGCGTCCAGCGCCTGTGCCTGCGCGCGCAGCGAGCGGTCCAGCGCGCCGCCCTCGTGCACGCCGATCAGCGGATGCTGCAGCGCATCGAGGAATTTCACCGCCGGCTTGCCGGACAGCACATGCCGGGCGGGCATCACGATGTGCAGCGGGTCGTCCGCGAAATGCCGCACGTCCAGCCCGGCCGCCACCGAGGTCTCGACACCGATCCCCAGATCGGCCCGGTCGTCCAGGCAGGCGCGGATCACATCGCGTGTGTCCTCCTCCTGCAGCGACACGCTGATGCCGGGATGCGCCGCCATGAAGTTGCCCAGCCGCTCGGGCAGGAAACCGATCACCGCCGACATGTTGGCGTGCAGGCGGACCCGGCCGCTCAGCTCGTCGCCGAGGCGCTTGACTTCATGAAAGAGGCTCTGCAGTTCGGCATCGAAACGCATGCCGCGCGACAGCACCAGGCGGCCCGCGTCGGTCAGCGCGATGCCGCGCGGCGAACGCACCAGCAGGGGCGTGCCGAAGGCATGTTCCAGGTCGGAGATGCGGCGGCTCAGGGCCGATGCCGCGATGTGCTCCTGCTCCGCCGCGCGCACGATGGAGCCGGCCTGCGCCGTGCTCACGAAAAGGCGAATGCTGTAAGGATCCAGGCGGTGGTTCAAGCGGATTCCTGGTGGGGAGCGTGCCGACGCGGGCCGCCATTCTCGCTGCTGCGCGCCTGCCATGGCATGCTCGGTCCATGGATTCAAGGCAGACAGCGCCGAAGGCCGCCATGGGCGCCGATATGAGCGCCGATGCGCCGCACCGTGTCGGCCGGCTGCTCATCGTGCTGGGCGACCAGCTCGATGCGCAGGCCGCCGCCTTCGACGGCTTCGACGCGGGGCGTGACACCGTCTGGATGGCCGAGGTGGCCGAGGAAAGCACCCATGTCTGGTCGGCCAAGCCGCGCATCGTGCTGTTCCTGGCGGCCATGCGGCATTTCGCCGAGGCCTTGCGAAACGCCGGCCGGCCGCTGCGCTACACGAGGCTGGACGCACCCGGCAATCGCGGCACCCTGGCGGCCCAGCTGCAGGCGGACATCGAGGACCTGCGCCCCGCCGGCCTGGTGCTGACCGCGCCCGGCGACTGGCGGGTGCTGCAGGCGATCAAGGCGGTCGCGGCGGCGGCGGGCCTGCCGCTGGACCTGCGCGAGGACCGGCATTTCTTCGGCACCGTGCGCCACTTCGCCGCCCATGCGCGCGCCCATGGCGGCGCCCTGCGTCTGGAGGTCTTCTATCGCGAGCAGCGGCAGCGCCACGGCATCCTGATGGAGCCGGACGATCCGGCCCAAGCCCTGGGCGGACGCTGGAACTTCGATACCGAGAACCGCCGGCCGTTTCCCGCATCCGGCCCGGTCGCCTTGCCCTCGCCGCTGCGCTTTTCGCCCGACGCCATCACCCGCGAGGTCATTGCCCTGGTCGAGACCCGCTTCGCCGACCACCCCGGCGAGACCGCCGCCTTCGACTGGCCGGTGAACCGCGCGCAGGCCCTGCAGGCGCTGGACGACTTCATCGCCCACCGCCTGCCCAACTTCGGCCCGCACCAGGACGCCATGTGGCCGGGCCGGCCCTGGCTCTGGCATGCCCAGCTGTCGGCGGCGCTCAACCTCAAGCTGCTCGATCCGCGCGAGGTGGTGGCCGCGGCGGTGAAGGCGCATGCCGACGGCCGCGCGCCGCTGCCCTCGGTGGAAGGCTTCGTGCGCCAGATCCTCGGCTGGCGCGAATACGTGCGTGGCGTCTACTGGACGCAGATGCCCGGCTACCAGGACCTCAACGTCCTGGATGCCCACGAGCCCCTGCCCGCCTGGTACTGGACCGGCGACACCGACATGGCCTGCCTGCGCGACGCCATAGGCCAGACCCTGCGCCACGGCTACGCCCACCACATCCAGCGCCTGATGGTCACCGGCCTGTTCGCCCAGCTGCTGGGCGTGGAGCCGGTGCAGGTGCATGCCTGGTACCTGTCGGTGTACGTGGATGCGGTGGAGTGGGTGGAGATGCCCAACACCCTGGGCATGAGCCAGTACGCCGACGGCGGGCTGATGGGCAGCAAGCCCTATGTGGCCAGCGGCCGCTACATCGAGCGCATGAGCCCCGCCTGCAAGAGCTGCCGCTACCGGCCCGCCGAAAGCGTGGGCGACGACGCCTGCCCCTTCACCACCCTGTACTGGGATTTCCTGCTGCGCCACCGCGCGCTGCTGGCCGGCCACCCGCGGCTGGAACACCAGCTGCGCAGCGCCGACCGCCTGGATGCGCAGCAGCGCGCCGCCATCAAGCAACGGTCCGCGGCCATCCGCCGCGGCGAGCTGGGGCAGGGCGCGGACCAGCCGCCTGCCGAGCCCGAGCTGCCCTGGTAGGCAGGCGGCGTGCCGCCGCCCGCGCCGCTTTCATCGCGATACAGCGGCTGCGCGGCCGGCGCCGAGAATTTTTCCCCTTTCCAACGCAACAAGAACAAGGACAACATGCTCGCCCACTCGGAAATGCTCCTGCGTCTTCTGGTCGCCGCCGCCCTCGGCAGCCTGGTGGGATTCGAGCGCGAGCGATTGCTGTGGGCGGCGGGCATCCGCACCCACATGCTGGTCTGCGTGGGCTCCTGCCTGTTCATGGTGGTGTCGGCCTTCGGCTTCGCGGATGTGTTGAAGGGCGAGCACGTGATGCTGGACCCGTCCCGCGCGGCGGCCCAGGTGGTCTCCGGCATCGGTTTCCTGGGCGCCGGCGCCATCCTGGCGCGAGGCGAGGTGGTGCGCGGCCTCACCACCGCGGCCAGCATCTGGACGGTGGCCGCCATCGGCCTGGCCGTCGGCGGCGGCCTGTACTTCCCGGCCACGGCGGCCACGGTGGTGATCCTGGGCATCCTCGCCGGGGTCAAACCGCTGGAGGAGATGTACCGCGCCCGCAGCCAGAGCTGCCGGCTGCACATCACGGCCCGGCATGGCATGTTGAACCCCGAACTCATCGAGGCCACGCTCCAGGTGCGGCCCGCGCAGCTGCGCCGTTTCCTCGTCTCGGTGCAGAAGGGCGGCGGGCTCGACGACATCACGGTGGTGCTCGCCCGGGTGTCCTCCGGCGAAATCGCCCGCATCAGCGGCCAGCTGTCGAAGATCGAGGGCGTGCAGGCGGTCGATGTGGTGTCGCGCGACGGGGGACGCAACGCCGAAGCCAGCTGAGACCGGTTGACCGGGGCGGGGAGCAACGCAAGCGCCGATCCTGGCGCAAACTGCGCGCCAACCAAGCCGAACGGAGTTCACGCATGCCAGCAGAAGTGGTCACCCATCGCATGATCGAAGCCTTCCGCGCCGCGATCCTGCACGGTGGCATCAGCGCCGGCGCCGATGCGCTGGGCATTCCCCAGCCGTCCATGAGCCGCGTCATCGCGGAGCTGCAGAAGGCGGTCGGCTTCGCCCTGTTCCTCAAGCACGGGCGCACCATCAAGCCCACGGCCGAGGCGCTGGCCCTCATGGCCAAGGTGCAGCAGTCCTTCATGGGACTGGAGGAGATATCGCGCTTTTCCGAGCAGCTGCGCAAGCAGCGCATGGGCCGGCTCTCCATCTGCACCATCCCGTCGGTCGGCCATTCGGTGATGCCGGAGATCATCGAGCAACTGCGCGCCGAGTACCCCGACGTGATGGTCAGCATGCGCATCGCTTCCTACATGGAGGTCTGGCGCAACGTCCGAAACCGGCAGGCCGACATCGGCATCACCGCCGATATTCTTTCGGCGGGCGAGCTCGAAACGGTGGCCGAGTTCTCGGGCGAGTGCGTGTGCATCGGCACCTCGCGGTGGCTGGATGCGGGTGCTTCGCACGTGGAGCTGGAGGAACTGGCCACCAGGCCCTTCATCGGATTGACCGATACCTTCCAGCGCCAGATGGATGGACTGATGTCGGCGCACGGGCTTCAACTCGATCCGGTGGTGGAGGTGTCGGCCTCCCATTCGGCGAGTGAGCTGGTGTTGCGCGGCATGGGTATCTCCGTCGTCGATCCGCTCACCGGGAGGCGGCATCGGGAGCTTGGCGGTGTCACGCTCCCCTTGCGCCCGTCGTTCCGGTATTCGGTGTACGCCACCGCGATGGCGGATACGCGGCTGGGCGAGCCGGCCCGGGCCCTGCTCGGCCAGCTGACAAAAGCGATCGGGAAGGCCAGGACGCATGCCGGGGGTGAATGAATCCATGCCCGCAGGGTCATGGACGCGCCGGCGGGTGCTTCCTAATATTCAGGCAAATCATCCTGACTTGAAGGTTAATCCCGCCGTGAAGATCGCCGAATTGAGAACCTATGTCCATCCGAATGCCAACAAGCATTATGTGATGATCGCCCTCGAAACCGATGACGGGATTATCGGCATGGGCGAGGCAACGCTGGATCACCGTTATCCCTCGGTGATTGCAGGCGTCCAGGAGGGGTTTCGTGCGATTGCCGGAAAGGATCCGACGACGGTCGCAAAGCACTGGGCGATGCTGAAGGACAAGGTTTTCTGGGGCGATGGCGCCAGCAGCCGGGCGGCGCTGGCGGCGATCGACATGGCCTTGTGGGATATCACCGGAAAGGCCTGGCGGCTGCCGGTGCACAAACTCCTGGGCGGCGCGGTGCGGGACAAGATCAAGGTTTATCTCAACCAGTGGTGGGCCGGTTATACCGACACGCAGGATCTCATCGCCAAGGCCCGGGCGCGCATCGCCAACGGCGCGACCGCCTTGAAGTGGTATCCATTCGGCACGCCGGACGACCACCAGTACCACATCACCCTCCACGACGTGCCGCGCGCCATCGCCGAAGTCAAGGCGATGCGGGCGGCCGTCGGCCCCGATATCGGCCTGATGGTCGATGTCTGGCGCCGCCTCGACTGGGCTTCCGCCGCGCGCTTCTGCACGGGCATCGCCGACTGCAACCTGCTTTTCGTGGAAGAGCCGACCGAATACCAGAGCGCCGACGCGTTCGCCCGGCTGGGCGCCGCCAGCCAGGCACGCATCGCCTTCGGCGAACGCTTTCATTCGCGCAAGCAGTTCGCCGAGATCATCGAGAAACAGGCGGTAGGCCTGGTGCAGCCTTCCATCATCCGGGTCGGCGGGCTGACCGAGGCCGTGAAAATCGGCCATGCGGCGGAAACCTATTCGATGGGTGTGGTTCCGCATAATCCGCACGGGCCGGTCGCGATCGCAGCGACGGTCACCCTGGCCTCTGTCCTCACCAATTTCGTGATCCAGGAATCGTACGAAAACGATAATCCGCCGACACGGCGGCAGTTCGTGAAAGCCGGCCCGCTGATTCAGGGCGATCACTACGAAGTTTCGAATATGCCCGGGCTGGGCATTGAGATTGACGAGGAGCGGCTCAAACCGCTCTGCAGCGAAACCGGCCGGCTGGCCGCCTGAAATCGACGATAAAAAATACAGGGATCGAAAATGAGCAACAGGATTTCATACCTGCGCAAGGCGGGTGCGGCACTTTTTCTCTGTGGCCTGGCGGCGCTCCAGGCGGCGCATGCCGAGTACCCCGACAGGCCCGTGCGCTTCATCGTGCCGGCGGTGGCCGGGGGGGCGGCCGACGTGCTGACGCGGGTGCTGTGCAGCGAACTCGCGCAGCGGCTCGGCCAGCCCTTCATCGTGGACAACAAGCCGGGTGCTTCCGGTGCCATCGGACTGGACGCGGTGGCCAAGGCGCCGCCCGACGGCTACACCATCGGCATGAACAACCTGGCCATCCTGGTGGCGACCCTGAGTGCCCGCCAGCAGTCCTTCCGGATCGACCGCGACTTCACGCCCATCGCCAAGATGTTCACCCAGCCCAATGTGCTGGCGGTCTACCCGGCGCTGCCGGTGCACTCGGTCAAGGACCTGGTGGCCTATGCCAAGGCGCATCCCGGCGAGGTGTTCTACGGCTCCAGCGGCACCGGCACTTCGCTGCATGTGGTCACCGAACTGTTCCGCGCCAGCACCGGCATCCAGATCAACCATGTGCCCTACCGAAGCGCACCCCTGGGCGAGACCGACCTGATGGGTGGCCAGATCCAGATGATGATCAGCAATCTCACCTCGCTGGAGCCGCAGATCAAGGCCGGCCGGGTCCGGGCTCTCGCGGTCACCGGACCCCAGCGCTCCCCGCTGCTGCCCGACGTGCCGACCATGGCCGAGGCCGGCGTGCCACAAGCCGAGATGGTGACCTGGGGCGGCGTGGTCGGCCCGAAGGGCCTGCCGGCCGAGGTCGTGCGAAAACTCAATGCCGCGATCGATGCGGTGCTGTCCGACCCCAGGGTGGTCAAGCGCTACGGGGAGCTGGGCTCGGACCCCACGCCGCAAAGCCCGGCGCAGTTCGCCGAGCTGATCCAGTCCGACAGCACGAAATGGGGCGCGGTGATCAAGAACGCGCACATCACTTCCGATTGAACCGCCCATGCCCACCACAGACGATTTCTATTCCGCGCTGCGCCATGAGCTCGGCCAGATCGAGGCCGCCGGCCTGCTGAAGGTCGAACGCGTGATGACCTCCGCCCAGGGCAGCCAGGTATCGACCCGGGAAAACAGCGAACTCATCAACCTGTGCGCCAACAACTACCTGGGCCTGTCGGCCCACCCGCAGGTGGTGGCGGCCGCGCGCGAGACTCTGGACCGGCGGGGCTTCGGCCTGGGCTCGGTGCGTTTCATCTGCGGCACACAGGACATCCACAAGGAGCTGGAATCGCGGCTCTCGCGCTTCCTGGGCACCGAGGACACCATCCTCTACGGCTCGGCCTTCGACGCCAACGGCGGTCTGTTCGAAACCCTGCTGGGCGCCGAGGACGCGGTCATCAGCGACGAGCTCAACCATGCGTCCATCATCGATGGCATCCGCCTGTGCAAGGCCAAGCGCCTGCGGTTCCGGCACGACGACATGGAAGACCTGCGCCATCAGTTGCGCGAGGCCGACGCGGCCGGCGCGCGCCACAAGCTGGTCTTCACCGACGGCGTGTTCTCGATGGACGGCACCATCGCCAGGCTCGACGAGATCCGCGCCATCTGCGACGAGTCCGGCGCCCTGCTGGGCATCGACGAATGCCATGCCACCGGCTTTCTCGGCAAGACCGGGCGCGGAACCCATGAATTGAAGGGCGTGTTCGGCAGGGTCGACATCATCACCGGCACGCTGGGCAAGGCGCTGGGCGGCGCATCGGGCGGTTTCACCAGCGCGCGGGCGGAGGTGGTGGCCATGCTGCGCCAGCGGTCGCGGCCCTACCTGTTCTCCAATACCGTGGCGCCGGCCATCGTCGGCGCGGGCCTGAAGGCGCTCGACCTGCTGGAGGCCGACACCGGCTTGCGCGACCGGCTGGAAGACAACAGCAGCTACTTCCGGGCGGGCCTGGGCGCGCTGGGTTTCGACCTGAAGCCGGGCAGCCATCCGATCATTCCGGTGATGGTCCACGAGGCCGACACCGCCCAGCGCCTGGCGCAGCGCCTGCTGGAGCTCGGCGTCTATGTCACCGGCTTCTTCTACCCGGTGGTGCCCCGGGGCCAGGCCCGCATCCGGGTCCGGGTCAGCGCGCTCCACACCCGTGCGCAGCTGGACACCGCCCTGGAAGCCTTTGCCCAGGCGGGGCAAGAACTGAAGGTGATCGCATGAGCGCGCAGCCCCGCATCCTGCTGACCGGCGCCAACGGGCAACTCGGCACCGAACTGTCGGCCGCACTGGCCGGACGCTTCGGCGCGCGCAACGTCGTCACCAGCGACATGGTCCCGGTGGGGCGCCATCTGCACATCGACCACGAGATGCTCGACATCACCGACGTGGGCCAGCTCCATGACATCGTCCGGCGCCGCGGCATCACGCAGATCTACCACCTGGCCGCCGCCTTGTCGGCCACGGCGGAGATCGCGCCCAGGCGGGCTTGGGACCTCAACATGGGCGGCCTGCTCAACGTGCTGGAAGCGGCGCGGCAGTTCCAGCTGGACAAGGTGTTCTGGCCCAGCTCCATTGCCGCCTTCGGTCCCACCACGCCGGCCGACGCGACACCGCAATCCACCGTGATGGAGCCTGCCACCGTCTACGGCATCTCGAAGCTGGCCGGCGAGGGCTGGTGCCGCTGGTACTTCGCGAACCACGGCGTGGATGTGCGCAGCCTGCGCTACCCGGGACTGATCTCCTACAAGACCCAGCCCGGCGGCGGCACCACCGACTATGCGATCGACGTCTTCCATTCGGCGCTGAGGGGCGAGCGCTACGGCTGCTTCCTCTGCCCGGACGAGGCCCTGCCCATGCTCTACATGGACGATGCGGTACGCGCCACCATCGAATTGATGGAGGCGCCCGCCGCGGCGATCAGCGAACGCGGCAGCTACAACCTGGCGGGCGTCAGCTTCACGCCCGCCGAGATCGTGGCCGAGATCCGCAAGCACCTGCCGGGGCTGGATGTGGACTATCGGCCCGACTTCCGGCAGGCCATCGCCCATGGCTGGCCCGACTCGATCGACGACACGCGGGCACGGCGGGACTGGTCATGGGCGCCGCGGTTCGACCTGTCAGGCATCGTCGCCGACATGCTGGCCAACCTGTCCGCCATGCAAGCAGGTGCCGGTCAGCGTGCGCGGACCGCCTGAGCGGCATCGCCCGCATCCGGGTGCGCCACCTCGGCGAGCGCCGACCAGTCCTGGCCGCCCCGGCCGGTGCGGACGGCTTGCTCCAGGCGCCGGCGCACCACCGCGGCACCCGGAAGGCTGACATTCCGGTGCGCGGCCGCATCCCTGGCCAGCAGCGCATCCTTCAGGCCCAGCGCCAGGCGGAAACCCGCTTCATAACGCCGCTCGGCGATGTTTTTGCCGTAGCGCTGGTAGCTGGGGCAGGCGAACAGGGTCTGCGTGACGACTTCCAGGAAATCCGCCGCCGGCAGGCCGTGGGCCTCGGTCAGCGCGCTCGCCTCGGCCATCGACTCGATGGCCATGGTGATCATCATGTTGCCGGCGATCTTGGCGATGTTGGCGTGCACCGGATCGGCGCCCAGGCGCCAGGTCTTCTTGCCGATGGCGTCGAGGAGGGGCAACACCCGCTGCACCGCCTCGTCCGCGCCGGCGGCCAGGATGTTGAGTTCCGCCCGGGCCGCCACCGCGGGCACGCCGAAGACGGGCGCCGCCACGTAGCCGACCCCGGCCTGCGTGTGCAGCGGCTGCATCTCGGCGACCAGCGCGGGGGAGATGGTCGACATCACCAGGTGGACCGGCCCGCCTTCGGCCGACGCCAGCGCGCCGCTGTCCAGCAGCACGGCCCGCACGGCGGCGTCGTCGGCCAGCATGGTGATGACCACCTCGTGGCCGGTGAAGGCTTCCGATGGCGCGGCCAGCCGCGCGACGCCTTCCAGCGCCGCCACGGCCTCGGGCCGGCGGGCCCAGGCGCTCACCCGGTGGCCGTGCGCGACGAGATGGGGAACGATGGCCGAGCCCATGCTGCCGACACCGATGAATGCGATCTTCATGAAGCGGTCCTTTGCGCGGGCGAGCGGCCCGCTCTTGCTGTCTTGATCCGAGCGGCATCCCACAGCCGCATCAGCTGGGTGACGGCGGCGTCCAGCCGGGCGGCATCCGCACCGTCGCGCGCCAGGGTGGACAGGCCGTTGAGGAAGCTGTCGAACACGGTGGCCAGGGCCTGGATGTCGGTCTCGGGTTTGAGTTCTCCCAAACCCACGCCGCGCCGCACGCAGGCCAGCAGGCCGGCGCTGGTCTCGGCGCGGGAAACCTGCAGGGGCCGGGCGACCGAGGCGTTGGCGGGAGACGGCGCACTCATGGTGCCCAGCGCCACCATGCAGCCGCGTGGATGGTCCGGCTCGCACTGCATGGCGGCGGAACGGCGCAAGGCGGTCTCGATGGCCTGGCGCGGTGCCAGCGCCGGGTCATGCAGGCTGGCCGTGACCTGGCCGTGGGTGGCCAGGTACAGGGCCACGGCCTCCTGGAACAGCGCCTCCTTGGAGCCGAAGGCCGCATAGAAGCTGGGCGCGGAGATGCCGCCGCCCAGGCTCTCCTTGAGCTGCGCCAGCGATGTGGCATCGAAGCCATGCTCCCAGAACAGATGCAGGGCTTGGGTGAGGGCGGCGTCTCGGTCGAAGCTGCGGGGGCGTCCCATGGTGGCCATGGCGGTCTCCTTTCGTGGAGATAAATACTAATCGGTACAAAAGTCGTTGACAAGCGTTTGGTCGGCTCATTACATTCATACCGATCGATATATAAATGGATTCGAACATGACCACCAGAACCACGGCACAGGCCGAACGCCTGCCCGTCTCCGCACTGCTGGCGCTCGCCATGACGGGCTTCATCTGCATCGTCACCGAGACACTTCCGGCCGGCCTGTTGCCGCAGGTCGGCGCCGGGCTCGGGGTGTCGCAGGCGATGGCGGGCCAGATGGTGACCGCCTATGCGCTGGGCTCGGTGATCGCGGCCATCCCGCTGACCATGGCGACCCAGGGCTGGCGGCGCCGTAATGCCCTGCTGCTGACCATCGTGGGTTTCCTGGTCTTCAACTCCGTCACCGCCGTCTCGTCGAACTTCATCCTGACCCTGGCGGCGCGTTTCCTGGCGGGTGCCTCGGCGGGCCTGGCCTGGAGCCTGCTGGCTTCCTATGCGCGCCGCATGGTGCTGCCGCACCAGCAGGGCAGGGCGCTGGCGCTGGCCATGATCGGCACGCCGATCGCCCTGTCGCTGGGGGTGCCGCTAGGCACGCTGATGGGCGGCCTGGTGGGCTGGCGCTCGGCCTTCTGGATCATGTCGGGGCTGACGCTGCTGCTCATCGTCTGGGTGCTGGCCCAGGTGCCGGACTACCCGGGCCAGGCCGCTTCCAGCCGGCCAGCGCTGCGCAAGGTGCTGGGCACGCCGGGCGTGCGGCCGGTGCTGGGCGTGGTCATCGCCTGGATGCTGGCCCACAACGTTCTCTACACCTATGTGGCGCCCTTCGTCGCCCAGGCGGGGCTGCGGGACCGGGTGGACCTGGTCCTGCTGGTGTTCGGCGTGGCCGCGCTGGGCGGCATCGCCATCACCGGCCGGCTGGTGGACCGCCACCTGCGCGCGGCGGTGCTGGCCAGCCTTTTCGCCTTCGCGGCGGTCGCCCTGTGGTTCGCGCTGTGGGCCCGGGTTCCGGCCGCCCTCTATGCGGGTGTCGCCGTCTGGGGCCTGAGTTTCGGCGGCGCCGCCACCTTGCTGCAGACCGCCCTGGCCGATGCGGCGGGCGATGGCGCCGACGTGGCGCTGTCGATGAACGTGGTGGCATGGAACAGCGCCATCGCCGGCGGCGGCGTGCTGGGCGGCCTGCTGCTGGACAACTGGGGGCCGCAGTCCTTTCCCGGGGCACTGATCGCACTGCTGCTGCTGGCGCTGGCCATCACGCTTTCGGCGCGTGGCCATGGTTTTCCTCCGCGTCCACGGCTGGCGCACTGAAGGGCCGGTCCGCGGGAGCAGCCGCCGGCATGGTCGAAAACCTCAGCGCCAGATAGTCGACCAGCGCGCTCACCCGCCTGGGCACGAAACGCCTGCTGGGCAGCAGGGCGTGCAGCGGGTAGGCCTCGGTCTCCCAGTCCGCCAGCAGGCGCACCAGGGCGCCGCTGGCGAGGTCCGGCCCCACGTCGATCGACGATTTCAGGATGATGCCGGCGCCGGCCACCGCCCATTCGCGGGCGAGCGAGGCATCGTCCACGCTGCGGTCCCCGTCCACCCGCACCTCCTGCCAGACGCCGTGCTGCGCGAAGCGCCACAGCTTGTGGCGGCGCCCGCCGCGCTGGAAGGTGATGCAGTTGTGGCGCAGCAGATCCTGCGGCGTGTTCGGCCTGCCGTGCCGTGCCAGATAGGCCGGCGCCGCGCTGAGCACCGGCTGCGCCGGCGCCAGCCGGCGTGCGACCAGCCGCGAGTCGGCGAGCAGGCCGTAGCGGATGGCCAGATCGACCTCGTCGCGCAGCACGTCGTGCAGCCGGTCGCCCACCACCAGCTCCAGGCGCAGGCCGGGATGCGTTCGCTGGAAATCGTCGAACCAGGGCAGCAGCACGGTGCGGGCCAGGTCCGAGGGCGCGGCCACCCGCAGCGTGCCCTGCAGCGCCGCGCGGTCGTCCGCCACCAGAGCCTCGCCTTCGGCCAGCAGTTCGAAGGCCCGCTCGGCATATGCCAGCAGGGTCTGGCCCTGGGGTGTCAGCCGCATGGCACGGGTGGAGCGCTCGAAGAGGCGGGCGCCCAGCTGACCCTCCAGGCGCTTGAGCGTGGCGCTGGCGGCGGCCGGCGTCATGCCCAGGGTCCTGGCCGCCGCACTCAGGCTGCCGCCGCGCGCGGTCTGCAGCAGCACCCGCAGATCGGCTGGATTTTCAATCTTCATTTGAAGGTGATTCGGTTGCGGACGGGATTATCAAACGCGCACAGAGTTTTTAGACTCGCCTCTTCGACCTTCGAGGACATTGCATGAAAGCCATCGGATTCAACCGCCCCCTGCCCATCACCGAAACCGGCGCGCTGCAGGACATCGACCTGCCCACGCCCGGCATCGGCCCGCGCGACCTGCTGGTGCGGGTCGCGGCCGTCTCGGTCAACCCGGTGGATGTGAAGGTGCGCGCCAGCGCCACGCCGCCGGCCGGGCGATACCGGGTGCTCGGCTGGGACGCCTGTGGCACGGTCGAGGCCGTGGGCGCCGAGGTGAGCGCCTTCCAGCCCGGCGACCGGGTCTACTACTCGGGCGACATCACCCGGCCCGGCACCAACAGCGAACTGCATGCGGTCGATGAACGCATCGTGGCGCGCGCCCCCGCTTCGCTCACCGACGCCCAGGCGGCCGCGCTGCCGCTCACCGCGATCACCGCCTACGAGCTGCTGTTCGACCGCCTGGGCGTGCCGCACGGCGGCGGCGAAGGCCAGAGCCTGCTGGTCGTGGGCGGCGCGGGCGGTGTCGGCTCCATCCTGATCCAGCTCGCGCGCCGGCTCACCCAACTGAAGATCGTGGCGACCGCCTCCCGCCCCGAGACCCGCCAGTGGTGCCTGGACCTGGGCGCCCATCTGGTGATAGACCACGCCAAGCCGCTGTCCGCCGAGCTGCGCGCCCAGGGCCTGCAGCATGTGGACATGGTGGCCAGCCTCACCCAGACCGAGCAGCACTATGCGGAGCTGATCGAGGCCCTGCTGCCGCAAGGCAAGCTGGCTCTCATCGACGACATGAAGGTGCTGGACGCCATGCCGCTCAAGCGCAAGAGCCTCTCCCTGCACTGGGAGTTCATGTTCGCCCGCTCCATGCACCAGACCGCCGACATGCACCGCCAGGGCGAGCTGCTGGCCGAGGTGGCCCGGCTGGTCGATGCGGGTGTGCTGCGCAGCACGCTGGCCGAGTCCTTCGGTGTCATCGACGCCGCCAACCTGAGCCGGGCGCATGCCTTCATCGAAAGCGGCAAGGCGCGCGGCAAGGTGGTGCTGGAAGGTTTCTGAAGCCGCAGGGCGGATGTCACGGATCTGTCGCCCAAAGTGCGTTGAATGGCCCGGCTTGCCGGACACGGGCAGCGCACCAAGGAGACCTGATGGATGCGGACGCTTTGAAAGCCTTCCAGGCCGATGTCGCGAGAACCGCGGACGAGCGCCGCAAGACCCGCCAGCTGGTCGCCGCCGGACGCTGGCGCGACGCCGAGCCCGACACCGGCCGGGCCCGCTCCTACGCCGTGCGCCACCGCTCGCTGATGGCCGCCGCCGGAGCGGAGTCCATCACCGGCAACACCGAGGACTTCCTGCGTGTGGCCTTCCTCTCGCGCGGCGCCACGGTCGGCCGTGCCGTGGCCTATGTGGAGGTGAGCGACGGGCAGAAGTCGGAGATCGGCACCGGCTTCATGGTCAGTCCGCGCCTCTTCATCACCAACCGGCATGTGATCGCCGATGCCGCCGCCGCGCGCGGCACCCAGCTGACCTTCTTTCGCGAGCTGGATGAGCGCGGCGTGCCGCGGCCGTCCACCACCTACCTGCTGGACCCGGACGCCTTCGCCCTGTTCTCGCCCGAGGACCAGCTCGACTACGCCCTGGTCGCCCTCGGCCAGCGGCAGTCGGGCCTGGCGGAGCCGGCCGACCTGGGCTTCTGCGCCCTGTCCGACCAGCCCGACAAACACGTCATCGGCATGAGCACCAACATCGTCCAGCACCCCTCGGGCTGGCCCAAGATGATCTCGGTGCGCAACAACATCCTGACGGCGCGCACCGACCGCACCCTGCTCTACGAAACCGACACCGAGCAGGGCTCCTCCGGTTCGCCGGTCTTCAACGACGACTGGCAGCTGGTGGCGCTGCACCACTGGGGCGAGCCTTTCACCGACCGCAGCACCTTCGGCGACCAGGTGCCGCGCAACGTCAACGAAGGCATACGCATCAGCGCCATCTACCGCGACCTCGCAGCGCGGCTCGATTCCTTGCCGGAACCGGCCCGGACGCTGCTGCAGCAGGCCTTGCAGGCAGCCGGCGCGGCGGCGGCGCAGGACGGCCCGCCGACCCTGTCGCCGCCCCGGCCGGTGCTGTCGCCCGCCCGCACCCTCAGGCGGGGCGCCGAGGCGGTGCAGGTCGACCAGGACTATGCCAACCGCCAGGGCTTCGACACGGCATTCATCGACGGCTTGCCGCTGCCGCTGCCCCAGGCGGGCGAGGCCCTGGCGCGCAGGATCGCACCGCTGCGCGCCGGCGAGGCCGACGCCGCTTCGGGCGAGCTGAAGTACGAGCACTTCAGCCTGAAGCTGGACAAGGGCCACCGCATCGCGATGTTCACCGCCACCAACATCGACGGCCGCACCTACCTGGAAGTCGACCGGCAGACCGGCCAGGCGAATGCATCCGAAGGCGAGGTCTGGTTCAAGGACCCGCGCGTCAGCGCGAGCTTCTTCCTGGACCAGACCTTCTACTCCGCCTGGTCCACCTACTTCGACCGCGGCCACCTCACGCGCCGCAGCGACCCCACCTGGGGCACGGCCGAGGAGGCGGCCCGCGCCAACGCCGACACCTTCCACTTCAGCAACTGCTCGCCCCAGCACTTCCGCTTCAACGAAAGCGCCGTGTACTGGCAGGGGCTGGAGCGTTATGTGCTGGAGAACGGCGTGCTGGACACGGCCTCCAAGGGCCGGCTCTGCGTCTTCCAGGGACCGGTCTTCGACGACAGGATCGACCTCTGGGCCGACGACGTGCAGATCCCTTCCTCCTTCTTCAAGATCGTGGTGTGGAAGGGCCCGGCGGGCGCGCGCGCCGTCGGGCTGGTGGTGGATCAGCTCAAATTGCTGGCCGAGGCCCGGCACTCGCTCGGAGCGCCGCAGCCACTGGCCTCGGTCCAGGTCAACCACTGGCGCGTGCCGATCGAGAAAATCGAAGCGCAGACCGGCCTGGATTTCGGTGAAACCGTGCGCTCGGCGGACACCATCCGCGATGCGGCGCAGCCCCATGTGGGCGAGGCACGGCTGCTGATCACCGGCTTCGAGGCCATCCGGCTCTGACGGACCTGCCGCGACTCATGTCGCGGCCCGCGCAGGAGCTTGCCGGCCTTTTTTCTGATCCAGCTGACGGATCAAGGCGTGCGCGAGGATTTCGATGTGCGGGCCGGGCAATATGTGATTCAGGTACAGCAGGATGTCGTTCGCCTTGCGGTGCGGATCTCCGGGGCCGCGCGATCCGTGCACGATGAATACACTGCGCGGCAACTCATCGGGGTCGACCGGCTGCAGCGCATATTCGATGCCGAAATTCGTGCCCGGTGGCAGGCCATCGACGAACTCCTCGAGATCGGCGATCTTGAAATCGGCAAAATCGGGATAGGCTTTATTGTCGTACGTCACGCTGACCGAGCCTTGCTGATAATCGATCTCGGTTTTCAGCTCCATATGATGGAGCCTGAATGCCTCCTGCAAGGTATTCCACAGAAAGGCACGCTCTTCAGGCAAATGCCCCAAAGCGCGCAGGTATAGGAATATATAGCTCCAGCCATCCGCCAGACCGGCGGCGGACGTGTCGAAAGGAAATCTGGCGCTGCCCACACGCGCCGCAACCGCTTCCGCCACATTGAATCTGGCTGCCACCGTCCGCTCCAGCATATAACGCAGCGGGTTTTTCTGCCTTTCCTGCACCAGGTGCTTGATGATGCTGAACCGTTGCGCATCCGTGTTCGCCGTGAAATATGTCTCCATGAGGTAGCGCATGCCGGCGCGCGCGGCATGCTCCGCCCCTTGCAGAGCCTGCGGCAAACTGCGCACTGCTGCCTGCATCCGGCCGATATCCCTTTGCATATCGGCAGGCAGATAGGTGAAGGGGGCCGCCTGCGACGGCGCCTGTTCAGAGCCCGTGTGATAGAAATGTCGTGCGATCTCGCTGCTGGGCAGCCACAGGCTGAACGTTTTCGCCATGGCCTGCGTATCTTTCGCATTGAATTTCCTGGTCTGCAGGTGCCGATTTATCCCATAGGTGCTCAATTTATCCAGGTTGAACTTTCTGCGCAGGTCCTTGTAATCGAGATCATTCCTCGCCGTCGACTCGCTGCCATCCAGCTCCGGCAGCACATACCCCAGGCCGCTATCCTTCAGTGCGAGGCTGTCGAGCGTCGTCTTCAAGGTCGAACTGATTTTGAAACGCTCGTTGAACTGCCCGGAAACGGCCGGAATGAGTGTATAGGTCACCTCACTGTCGCCTTTGTCTTCCGGGAATAATTTCTGGCCGCGTAATGCATGGCACTCTTCGAATGCACGCATGAACTGCCTTCTGTCAGTTGGCGAAAACGTCGTCATCAGCCCTATGAAAGAGATGGTTCTCGCGACCGACCCCTGGGGGCCATGTTCAAAGCGAATCTTCTCGTCGCTCCAGGAAATGGTCACTTTCCACTCGTCGGCTGCCAGGCTCATCAGGTCCAGCGCGTAAAACACTTTTTCATTCAAGAACCTTGCCAGCAAGGGCAAACGCTGATTTTCCAAATACAGCTTGATGCCGGCGTAGAGGTATGCCTTGCGTTCGTCCGCATCGCTGTTGTAAATGGGAAACAAGACCTCGAGCAGGTTTTCCAGAATTTCGTCGTTCTGCGAAACAGCACGAGCCTCCTGGGCCTCCATTTTTTGCATGGTCTGCTTCACCACGGCCGTATGGAATGCCGGATTCAATTTGCTGCTGAACCGGGCGGCGTGGCCGATGAAGTGGCCGTAGGATCGGCGCAGCATGCGCACTGCGTTTTTATTGTAGGTTTTCCCGGCGTCGGCTGATTGTTGGTAAGTCTCATCGTCGACATCTTCGCACTGCACTGAGCGGCAATAATTCGCTATCTTATTGAGCAAATCCTCCTCGGTCGGCGCGGCAATGGTGGCGCATTTGTTATTGCCGAGTTCCAGCATGCTGAGTTCGTAAAGCATGTCGAGCGCGGAAGCGCGGGTCTGGAATCGATGAAAATTCACGTCGATGACATTGTAGATGTCGGTGAGTGGAATATAGGGCAGGCCATCCGGCCGTTCGACCGCCCCTTTCCTGAACTCCAGTGCCCGCATGATCGCGATGACCTTGTCGATATTGTGATCGGTCCTGCTCATGAACTGGCGCCACGAGACATCGCCGAGCGAAAAATAGACGTCGCAATCCTCCATCAGGCGTTCTATGAAAGTCGCGAACATGCCAAGTCTTGTGATTTTGGACAGTTTCAGTTTGAATTGTGCATTGCGTGCGTTCCATTTATTCATGAAATCCTGGTAGTCGCTTTCGCCCGCGTTCAGTTTTTTCATGCTGACGATATCGTCGACTTTCCCGCGGCTGACTGTTGAGAGCAGTTGCAGCACCCGTATTTTTGTCTTGTCGGTGCTGAGATTTTTGCCGTAGAAGGCGGGTTCGCCATTGGCATCGGCACCAACGACAGTGAATCTGCCGATTTCGGTGGAGTTGGGTTTCAGATATTCAACCTTCACCAGCACCGGGGTGATGGGAAGCTCCACGGGCCTGCTTGTCGGTAAAGCCGTGTTTTGGGCGCTCGCGCTGTTCACGAGCTGGCGTTTCGCGTGTATCTTGTAAGTGCGGCCTTTATATGAGGAATACTGATATTTCACGGCCGTCGCCGTGCCGCCGGCGCTCCGTGCCGGCTCTACCAAGGTGAAATCCCAGAACATCCTGGCGCTGGTGCGAGGCGTCAGCGCGGAGGAAATATCGTGGTGACTCAAGGATCGCCGCAATTCGACTTCCGTCGCGCTGGTCTCGAACAGGCGCTTGAAAGCCTTCGCGTCAAGTATCTTGCCGGACACCTTCGGCTCATGGTTCACCAATATATCCGCGTTCTTCATGAAGTCCTTGGTCGATCCTATCAATGCGGGAAAGCCCGGATTTGCCATCGCCCTCTGCGTGCTTTCAACCATTTGCAGCAGGTCTGCCGGGGCGATCGGAAGTGGCGATACAAACAGCAGCGTCTTCTTGCCCGACTGCCTGTCCATGCTGATGGCGAGCTGGTGCGCAACGGTATAGAGAGGCTGTTGGGTCTCGCGGCTGTAAATGGTGGCAAAAGCCCTGCCTCCGATCCGGGTCAGTTGCTTTTTCACCTGCAGATCCTCGGGGTCGAAAACCATCCTGATATCCCTGAAGCATCTTGTCAGGTCGAGGTTTCTGATGGCGGTCAGGCTCGAATCGAACTCCTTGATGAATGTGGTGACGCTGCGCCATTCCACATCGTAATCTTGTTTGATGATGTTGTTGCTTCTTAATAGCTGGATGTATCGATTTTGATCCTGGCCATACATCTTGATTTGTGTATATACGGCATGGGTAAAGTCCTGAAGATTCTGCAGGGCGCGCTGTGTTTTCTGCGAAAGAAAATCATATGCCGTGTCCGCGAGCTGATGCCGATCCCCGGTGGTCAGATGGCGATTGGCCACGGCAAAAATACCGCCCAACTCCTTCAAGGTCTGTGGTGTTGGATTTTTAATCAATGACCTGGTGATCTGGTCGATCCTTCTTTCATAGTCTTGCGGATTCGCCCGGCTCAGAACCTTCAGCTTGTCCCATACTTCGCCAACCATGGACGTCTGTTCTGCTGTCACCTCGTTGAATTCGTCGTAGCCCCACCGCTGGGCTGTGTGCTGCGCGCTGTCGAAGTGGCCGTAAAACGTGGCGACGGCGTCCTGCTGATTCAGCCCCACGGCCGTACTCATTTCAATGCCATAGGCAGCGATCTGCAAACTCTTGACGAACGAATAGAATATTTTCTCCTGGTAGAACGATTCCTTGTCTGAGGCGCTCATGGTAAAGGCATGATTATTCGACGCGTGATCCGCTTCATGTTTGACCGCCAAATCAAGCGTGTCGTGTGCGAAGGCAGCGGAAATTCCCGACACCATTTCGTCGAATCGCGCGATGGCATCCATCACGGCGACGGGACTGTTGAGGGCTGCTGCATAAAGATTTTGCCGCAGCACGGTACGCGTTGCGCTGACGGCGGCAGCCTGAGCCGCGGCGTTGTTGGGCTGCGCTGAAGCAGCTTGTGCTGCAGCCCGGAGCTGCTGTTGAGTGGACGGCAGCAGCAGGGATTTCAACTGACCTACGTCTGCATAGGGCGTCAGCGGTGCAAATACCGCCTTGATGATTTCGTTGAAGCGTATGTCCGGAGTGGCGAATCTGACGGCGTCGGTCAGCGAGGTCGCCAGGATATTGAACTGTGCATGCAGGTGATCCCAGAAAAACTGCATGATCGCCGTGGGCCTTTCCGAAAAAGGGTTGGCGGCCACCCGGTTTCGCAAGGCGCGCGACGCCGCGCTGGCCGCGGCCGCCTCGTCCATGGAGGTCCGCATGAGGGATATGGTTTCGAAATCGACGTACAGCGTCGTCTGGCCCACCGCGCTGCCAACCACCCCCGCTTCAACATAGGGCCACCCAAGCCCCATGGAGGCGGTCTTGGTCATATCCACATGGACGACTCCCAAGCCCATGAAAGGTGCCGTCCTTGCGCGATCGGCGACCCATTGACCGGCCCAAATAGCCCTTTTCAGTGTTTCCACGTCTGTATGCGTCATCAAGGGAGACACGATCGGCGCAAGCGCCCGGAAAATAAAAGGTGTCTTGGAAAAAACCTTGAATTTGCCGAATTCGGTGGCCACGGGTACGACGTGAGTCTCGGTGTCGACGGTGAAGAACCCGCGTTTCCTTGCGTGGTCTATTCTGGCTTCCCGGGTGAAATCGCTGTCAACGCTCGAGAATTGTTGGGTGCCCCCCTCGCGGGTGGTGATGAGATTGTTCTTTTCGTCATAGAATAATTCCCGCTGCCTGCCTTTCATTCTGCCCTTGATGTAAACCACCCGGTCCGGTACTTCAGTTATCACCTTGAATCTGTCTTCCTGCAATACCTGGCCATCGTTCATCAGGCGGCAATAATCCAGCGCTTCCGGGTTGGTCGGGTTGACCGGGCTGTAGCGAGGCAGGACGCCGATCACGGCACGGTATCCGTCTTGCTTGACCTTGTGCACAGCCTGGTAATCCACCTGAACGTCGAAGAACCTGATTCCATGGTTCACCGTTTGTCTTGCGACGGTCTGTGTGCGCCCGCCGCCGGATTTGCGGACGTCCGCAATCACACAGAATTCCGCCGCCTTTCTATTCTTGTCGGCGAGAAAATCCATGAATTCCTGGTTTTTCTGCATTTGCTCGGCAATGACTTCCTGCGCCGATTCGACATTGTTGGACTTCAAGGTCACTTCAAAACTAACTTCTCTCGGCTGACCCGCGGCATTGGTCGTCGTGATGGTGAATTTTCGAATATATTCATCGTAGGCCGGATAACCGCCGGTGCCGCCCCTCATGTTGAAAGTCGCTTTGAGTTGCGCCACCTCTGGATCCAGCGGGCCGAGCATGTTGATGTAATCGGCGTCGGGAAACTCCATGCCGGTCGGTCGCAGATGCTTGATCTCGGCTATTTGCCTGATATAGATTTGCGCGACAAGAAAATGCTTCTTCTCGTACGCCTCCTGGCCCTGCAACATGACGTTGGAGGACTGTATGGGAACGATGTCCGCCGGATCGACCAAGGTGCGTTTTTTGTCGTCGACGGCGTTTGGGTCTGCATCGGCCGCAGGCGGTTCGGCACCGGCACCTGATTCGGCCATCGCAGTGATGGCCTCCAGCGGATGATGTTCCGGCAGAGGCGCCTCGCCGGTCGTGCTTGCCACGTACTCCTGCAGGAGCGAAAAGAAGTTTTCACCGAAGAACAAGGGCTGGGATTTCGTCAGGAATTCAGAATCCTCGATCGCGCCGATCTTGCACAGGGAATAATAAACCCACTTGAAATTGGCCTTCAATTCTTCCCGGCCTTTGTCAGCGAGGCTGTTGAAATACTTGCGCTGCAGAGCGTTGACGTGTTCCCTGGAAATGTTTCGGTAGCCTTTTATGTTGTGGGTGATCATGTCCAGGTAAACCAGGTCGTTCAGCGTGCTGAAGATGGTCTGCGGTAATAGCGAGATCAACCCCGCGGGCGAGAAGGATCCGGGGATGCAGAACATCTGCTTGATATTTTGGACAAAATGGCCTCGGAAAATCCTGGCCGTTTTCCCCAGCAGATTGTCGTTGGCGTCGAAATTCGCTTCTATTTCCGCCATCACTTTTTCGATGGCGTCGGTCGTGATGTATTTGTCCGCGCCCGGAATCGCGCCGAGGACCTTGTCGAAATGCTCGACGCATCCTGCAATCACGTAATTCATCACACCCAGGGTGTGGTTGTCGATGATTTCGACAGCGTTCTGCGCGGAACTCTGGAACAGCGAGCCCCTGGAGACCACCGTGATGATCAAGTCGATCAGCGCCGACCCCACCTCCTGGCTGATCTGGCGTGCTTTCACAATATCGTCGGTTTCCACCAGGCTTTCAAAATTCAACTGCCCGATCCGGCTCAGCAGCTCGGCGATCTGCGGCCTGGTTTCGATGTGATCCTGCAGTTTTATTTCCCTGACGCTGTTGCGCAGTTCCACCAGCTTTTCATCGGCCTGCTCGGCGATTCGCCATTGTTCGGGATCCTGGGCCAGGCAAAAGCGGTTGATTTCCTTGAGGGCTATCCTGACGAGATCGCCCCGTTCGTTTCCTTCGGCGATGTCGGTGAGGAAACGCGCCATGGCCAGGGTGACGCCGCCTTTGCCGTCGTCCAGGGCCGAGATGGCATATTTGCACAACACCCATATGCGGTAGGCGGGCATGCGCCTGAATTCCTCTTCCGATTCCGCAGCGACGCCCACCACATGCCAGGCTATTTTGGAGTGGTAAATGGTTTCGAGCATCCTTGTTTCACAGTCTTCCAACGCCTCGCAAAGCGCATGGATGCCCGATATGCTGTTGAACTCGCGTTCGGCGAATTGCATCAGCATGTGAAGGTCGCCTCTGTCTTTCCCCATGATCGCGGTGACGATTTTATTGAAGCCGTACAAGGGGTCGATATAGTAGTTTGCCACTTCCTCTCCGACCGATCTCTCGGGCTTCCATCTGACTATTTTGCCGGTGGCATTGCCGGCGGAGTCCTTTCCAGCGAACCTGACGAATACCCGGTCCAGCCGGGATTTGAGCGGCAGGAATATTTTCCGCAATTCCTGCCCTGCCTGCTGGAAGGGCATTCTTGCCAATACTTCCAGCGGCGCTCTTTCGTCGCGAATCGATACGCCGGGCTCCAGATCGTAGGCGATCACCACCTGCTCATATTCTTCGAGTGTGTTGATGGACACCGGGGAGTATTTGCCGGATTCCGGAGTGAAAAACGCCTTGCTGGTACGTACCAGGGGAAAACCGGGAGTTCGCCGCGCGATCATTTCATCGGCAATGCGTGTTTTGGCAGTTTTCTCCAGGCCTTCGGATGCGCGTGTCAGCGCGTCCGCATGGGCGGGGTCGTAATAAATATTGACGATCGTCTGGGTATCGTACAGCTCCGTTTCGATTTTCTGGACGAACGCGTTGGAGAGATGGATATAAGGATGATCGGGAGGGCCGGCGGCGATGTAGATGGGGTTGTACTGGATATTGAGCAGCTTGTCTGCGAGCGCATAACGCAGTTCCAGGCTGATGTTGCGTGGGTACTCGCCGACCAAACCCTTCTGCAAGGTCGGGGTGAATACGAAAGATGCGTTTTTTCCGAAGATGGTCTTGAATCCGGCGCAGGCCTTGATGAAGCGGATGATTTTCTTTTCGAGTTCCGATTCGGGGTTTCTGAAGTATTGAAAGATCCTGGTTTTTATATCTTCCGCGATCTTGTTGTGAAAACTTTCTTCGGCCTGCACCTCGGTCAATGCATTGCCATATGCGTCCCGGTATCTCGGCAGGACTTCCTCCAGCAGCGCATCCATGGTCTCGGATGTGAAATACGCGACGGGTAATTTGGCTACCGCGGTTTCATCCACGCTTTCGCGTTTTTGCTGCGCATTTTCCATCCGCGCCTGTTCGGCTTCGAACATTTCCCTTTCCAGTGTCTTGATGGTGTCCATCAGCGGCTTTTCGCTCTCGATCGTGCTGCTGAATTGCCTTTGTTGCATCTGATAGATGTTGTTCTGCGCCGCGTAATCGGTCCAGGCCTGAATGTCGATGCTCTGGTTTCCGGTCGGGATCGGTGGGGCTGCGAGTTCCGTGAAACGCACGCCGATTTGCCGTTTGCTCCTGACGGATGCAAACATCTGATCGACACCCTTGTAGATGATGTCTTCGAAGACAAAATATTGCGGATATTTGGGTCTGGCCACTTGCCAGCGGGCCAGCTGATTCGAGCTGCCGTGGCGCTGCGGCAGGTGTCCACCCGCCGGATTTCGATATTTATGGCCGGGGTCGCTGTTTTCGCCGTAGTGGGGCGCGCGGTTGTCCGGCGGTCTGTGCCCCGGCTGCTGGCCTTGAATCGGGGCCGGATTGCCTGGGCCGGCTGGCTGGTGCTGGCCGGCTCGGCTTCTGCCTCTCCCTCTTGTTTTCTCTGTTTCCGGGTCTCGAGTGACGTGGCCGTACTTGTCGTATTGGTTCAGGTAGCTGGGTCTGGACGTGGGGATATTGATGCGTGGTCCGCGGGTGGTGGTCGTGTAGTTGTGTTCCCACCAATTGGTGTCTGCGAACTCAAACCCCTTGCCATATGCCGGGGTGCTGGCGGTTCTGCCGAGATATTGGGGATCGATGGTGCCTTGCGGACGATTGTCGCCCATGTACATCGGACGCCTGTTTTCATCCCAGCCGATCAGCACACGCTCGTAATCGCCGTAGACGGCGGTTTTATTCGGCAGCATGCCGATGAGTTTTCTGCGTCCGAGGTGGGCGAATATTTCTTTTCCATTCATGTCGTAACCGACAACATGCGTCTTGACGGTTCTGCCGTAATAGTCGGTGACGCCGGTGTATTCCTGGGACGCATCGACGGGTCGACCGTTTTCGTCATACTTCGAATGATAAAGTGGTGCAGGCCGCTTGGTAGAAAAATGGCGTGCGGCCAGGCTTGATTTCTGGAATACACCGGCGCGCGTGGCGGCGTTCCCATCGAAATTGTTATTGCCGGCCTGGCCTGGCTTTCGAGTGCTGACGCCTGGCAAGTCGCTTTGATTCGGGCCCCAATATGGCAGCTTTGGATTTCGGCTGGTGGTGATTTGCGGTGGAGCCTGCGTTGTTCGAATTCCGGTTTGACCTTGCGAATAAGCACTGGCGGGTGCCGGGCCGGCATGCTGCGGTTCAAAAATCTGGTAAATGCTACCGTCCAGGCCCACGATATAGCTTGTCTGCCCCTGCAGGACACCGTTGTGATAATAGTGGTAGAGGCCTGTGGCCCACTCCACGAACTGCCCGCCGTGCTGAGCCTCTACCTGGGCCGTGACGTAATGGTGCCGGCCGTTGCGATCCTGCATGGCGCGCAGTTCCCGTCTCGATCTGCCGTGGCGGGGTTTATCCGATTCGCTGTTCGCGGGAACTTCGGCCGGCGGGTGCAGGCTTTCATGGCTTGCTTCGGTCGATTTCAGGTTCAGCAGCTTATTCATTTCCTCGCTGATTTCGCGCGGCGGCAGATTGGGTTCCTTGATGATCGAATCGGTTTGCAGCGTGTCCTGCGGCTGCTTCTGATTTCGCCTGAGCAGACTTTGGGTCAAAAGCGTCAAGGCTGAAATGCTCGAATGTGCCGCACTGTTGTTTGCAGACGAGGAAGGGTTGAATTCCGCGGTCATGGAAGTAAGCCTGGTGAATGAAGAGGCTTAACTTTGCGAGCAATGGCTGAAATTCGATATGCCTACGCGAATATCCCCCGTGCATTACGAAGCACAAAATTCTCGCTATTAGAAGGAAAGGTTCCGCTGGGGAAATTGTCTTTGTGCGCCGGTGGAGTTGCCGGGATGGGTGGTACCGCGCACGAATTGCAGGCCGGCCAGGCAGGGCATGCGCAGGCAATGGTCACATTCCTCTGCAAGACTGCCCGCATGACTTCTGATCCCACGCACCTGGCTCTCGCGGTCGAACGGCAGCAACCTGGCGGTTATCACTGGATATTGCTGGACGGGTCGCTCGAGCCTCACGAATACGTTCGGCTGCTGGAGGGCGATCAGTCCTTCAGCAGCTACCCGGAAGCTTTCCAGGCCGGCCTGGGCGCGCTCCTGAAACTCGCGGCCCATGGCGAAGGCGTGGGCCAGGCGCCCCGGGCGGGTTTTTCGGCGCCCGTCTAACGGGCGGGGGCTGGCGGCCGCTGCGGATACACCGACACGCCGAAATTCGACCCCATGCGGTTGGCGGTGGCCGCCCGGTTGAACACACCGAGCGCATTGCCGGGCTGCTGCACCAGGGCCTCGGCGCCGGTCGCCGCGCCTGGCCTGGGCGCGGCCTGGGCCGGGGGCGCGAGTTTTTCCGACAGGCAGCCCAGGGAGCGCACCGTCTGCCCGTTGGCCTCCACTTCGACACAGCCCTGCGCCCCGGACGGCGCCTGCCGCGCGGGCGCCTGGGCATGCGCCGCGTGGCAGAGGGCAAGCAGTGCCGCGGCGGACAGGGTCTTCAGGCGATGGGACATGGTGGCCGGCAAATCGCTGCACGCTAGGGCCTGCATGTGGCAGATGCATGACAGCGTCACCGCCCGGTAAACAAGCCTGCCTAGGATGCGGCGGCGTACTTCCGTCTTCCGGGGATGGATCGCAGCCGTCCGATCCATGCCTGTCCGCCCACATTTCGTCTCCACCCCTCTTGCCCACACGCGCCCCGGCGCGGTGCTGCGCCAGCTCGTGCTGACGCTGGTGTGCCTGGGCGCCTGCGGGGCGGCGGCCGGCAACGACGACAGCGCCGCGCCGCGCCTGGTGTTCGATCTGGCCGCGCAGCCGCTGGGCTCGGCCCTGGTGGCTTTCGGCGCCTTGAGCGGCTATTCGGTGCTGGTCTCCAGCGAGGTCTCCGCCGGGCGCGCCGCCTCGGCGGTGCACGGCGAATTCGAAGCACGCGAGGCGCTGGGCCGGCTGCTGGCCGGCAGCGGCCTGCGTCCGCGTTATGCCGGTCCGCGGGCCTTCACGCTGATCCCCGACGATCCCCAGCACGAGGCGCCGCCGTTCCCGCCCGCCCCGTACGACGAGCCCGAAACCGCGCCGCGCAGCCTGCGCCAGAGCGGTTTCGGCGCCACGCTGCAGTCGGCCGTGACCCGCGCGCTGTGTGCCGCGCAGCCGGATGCCTTCGGCCGCTACCGGCTGGGCGTGCAGCTGTGGATCGACGAACAGGGCCTGGTGCAGAAGGTGCGCCTGCTCGAATCCAGCGGCCAGGCCGCGCGCGACCGGGCGGTGGTGGCCGCCCTGCAGAAGATCGCGCTCGGGCCGGTGCAGCAGGCCTATCCGCAGCCGCTGACCCTGCTGATCACCCCGCGCCCCGACCCGGGCGCCGAGTGCCGGCCGGCGATGCGCCCCGGCGCGGATATGTCCGCCGAAGGGCATTAGCCGCCATGTCCGAATCCTTCAAGGCGGCGCTGCAAGCCCTGTTCCTGTCGCGTTACGCGCAGCTGCGCCGGCATTTGCGCCTGCGCCTGGGCTCGGAGGACCTGGCCCACGACGCGCTGCAGGAAACCTATCTGCGGGTGGAGGCCATGGCCGAGCGGCCGGCCGCGCGTTTCCCCTCGGCCTACCTGTTCCGCATCGCGTTGAACATCGCCGAGGACCAGCGCAAGACCCGCGCCCGTCTGCTCAGCACCTCCGAGGTGGAAGAGCTCTACGACATGGCCGACGAGATGGCCGACCCGGCCCGCACCGCCGAGGCGCGCGGCGAGATCGGCGCGCTCGACCGCGCCCTGGCCGAGCTGCCGCGCCGCCGCCGCGCCATCGTGATCGCTTCGCGGGTGGACGAGGTGCCGCACCAGGAGATCGCCCTGCGTTTCGGTGTTTCGGTGCGCACGGTGGAGAAGGAATTGCGCGCCGGGCTGGAGCATTGCTGCGAACGCCTGGGCGTGGAATTCGTCCAGCGCTTCGGTCCCGGGGCCGGAAAAACGTCTAAGCAACATGACGATGCATAAACCGACCGAGGCCCCCCTGCCGCAAGCCGTGCGCCGCGAGGCGCAGGCCTGGGTCGTGCGCCTGTCTTCCGGCCAGGCCACCGAGGACGATGCCCGCGCCTTCCGGGCCTGGTGCGCCCTGGGCCCGGCCCACGCCAGCGCCTTCGCCCAGTCGCGCGCCGTGTGGGCCGAGATGCAGGGCGCGGCGCGCCGCGTGGCCGGCGCCGAGGCCCGCGCGGCGGCCCGCCCGGCGCGGGGCTTCAGCCCTGGCCGGCGTCTGGTGCTGGGCGGTGCGGTGGCCGCATCGGCGGGCTATCTCGCGCTGCGCCCGCCGTTGGCGCTGTGGCCCTCCATGCTGGAGCTGGCCGCCGACTACCGCACCGGCCCCGGCGAGCAGCGCGAGCTGCAACTGGCCCAGGGCACGGTGCTGCGCATGAACACCCGCACCCGGCTGGATGTGCAGGACAGCGCGGCCAGGCTCCGGCTGATCGAGGGCGAGATCGAGATGGACATCCGGCGCGGCGCGGCTCTGGCGCCCGTGCTGCGGGTGAACAGCGCCAGCCTGGCGGCGAAGGATGCCCGCTACAACGTGCGCCTGATCGACGGCATGGCCTGCGTCAGCTGCCTGGCCGGCGAAGTGGAACTGAGCCGCGGCACGGACCGCGTCACCCTGGCCGCCGGCCGGCAGCTGACATTCGGCGCGGCGCCCTTCGGCCCGGCGACGGCGGCCGACGAAGGCGCCGTCAGCGCCTGGCGCAAGCGCCTGCTGGTCTTCGACGGCGTGGCGCTGGAGGACGTGGTGGCCGAGATCAACCGCTACCGGCCCGGCAAACTCATCCTCACCAGCCGCGGCCTGGGCCGGCGCCAGGTGCAGGCCAGCTTCTCGATCGACCGGCTGGACGACGCCATCGTGCTGATGCGCGATGCCTACGGCGTGGCCGTCACCCGCCTGCCCGGCGGCATCGTCTTGCTGGGCGAGGCAGGCACCTGAGCCCGGCGGCTTGTATGAATCTTTCGTGACATTCTTCGGTGCCCGCCTTCTCCGCTGGTCATAGCTGCCGGACGCTGCAAAAGCAGCGACCCGGCCATGCCATCGAATCCAGATAGAGAAGCGCCCATGTCACGCAGCAGCAGCACCCCGCATCCGCAGCCCGTCCTCCGCGGTTTTCCGCACCGCACGCCGCACCGCCGCGTTCCCAGGCTCCGGCCGCTGGTGCAGGCCATCGGCGTGATGCTGGCCACCGGCGCGGTGCTGGGCAACGCGCAGGCGCAGCAGGCCTTCAGCAGGGCCTGGTTCGCCGGCAAGGGCGCGGCGCAGGGCGTGGCCGCGGCCACCGGGCGGCTGCCCAACGGCATGCCGGCCTCCAGCCTGGGCAATCCGGTCGCGCAGCAGCAGAAGGCCCAGGCCGAGCTGCAGCGCTCGCTCGACAACCTCAATCTGGCCGCGCGCGGCATCGCCGCCCAGCAGGCGGCGCAGGCCGCCGCCCGGCAGGCCGCGCTGGGCGCGGCTTCCGGCGTGCCGGACGGGCTGGGGGAGGGCGGCCTGAAGGTCGACGGCAACAGCCTCACCGCCGGCTGGGCCAACGCCAACGCGCCGGTGCAGTCGGTGGCCAACGGCCGCACCACCGTGGCCATCCAGCAGACCGCCGACAAGGCCATCCTCAACTGGGAGACCTTCAACGTCGGCAGGAACACCACCGTGCAGTTCCAGCAGGACGCGGCCTGGGCGGTGCTCAACCGGGTCAACGACCCGCAGGCGCGGCCCAGCCAGATCCAGGGGCAGATCAAGGCCGACGGCACGGTGATGGTGGTCAACCGCAACGGCATCGTCTTCTCCGGCTCCAGCCAGGTCGATAGCCGCAACCTGGTGGCCGCCGCCGCCGGCATGAGCGACAGCCAGTTCCGCAAGGGCCTCTACGGCGACACCGTGGGCGGCAAGGTGCTGCCCAGCTTCGCCAATGAGCTGGTCAGCTCGGCCACCGGCTTCAGCCACGGCAAGGCCAGCGGCGACGTCATCGTCGAGCCCGGCGCCAGCATCCAGACGCGCCCGGCCACCACCGTCACCCAGGGCGGCGGCTATGTGCTGCTGGCCGGCCGCGAGACCCGCAACGGCGGCCAGATCTCCACCCCCGGCGGCCAGACGGTGCTGGCGGCGGGCGATGCCTTCGCCATCTCGCGCGGGCTGGATTCCAGCGGCAACACCAACAGCAGCACCCGGGGCAACGTGGTCACGCCGCTGCTGGCCGCCGGCAGCGATGCCGGCCGGGTAGCCAACACCGGCCTTATTCAGGCGACGACCGGCGACATCACCCTCACCGGCCGCGAAGTGCTGCAGGCCGGCGTGATCCAGTCCACCAGCTCGGTCACCACCCGCGGCACGGTGCACCTGATGGCGCAGTCCGGCAACGGCAGCGGCACGGTCACGCTGGCGCCCGGCAGCATCACCGCCATCGGCCTGGACAGCAGCGCCGACACCGCGCTCGATGCCCAGCGCGCCGCCCTGATCGCACTCAGCGACAAGCTGGCCGACGGCATCGCCGACCGGCGCGACCTCTCCCTGGTGCGCATCGCCAGCGACGGCGAGGTCGACTTCCAGGACCGCTCCCTCACCCTGGCCACCGGCGGCCAGGTCTTCGTGGACGCGGCCCGCCGCAGCACGGTGGGCGCGGGCGCCTCCATCGACGTCTCCGGCGCGGTCGGCGTGCAGCTGGCCATGGCGGCCAACAACGTGCTGGTCAACGTGCAGGGCAACGAGCAGCGCGACGCGCCGGGCAACCGCGACAGCGCGCTGCTCAACAACGGCAACATCTGGATCGACCGGCGCCGCCTGGTGAAGGTGGCCAAGGGCACCGGCGGCTACGACGCCGACCGCTGGTACACCGCCGGCGGCCTGCTGGAGGTGGGCGGCTACCTGGGCACCAGCGGCCACGGCATCGGCGAATGGGCGGCGCAGGGCGGCACGGTGCAGTTCGGCGGCGGCGAGCTGCTCACCCAGCGCGGCTCCAGCATCAACCTCTCGGGCGGCACGCTGGACGTGGCCACCGGCTACCTTCAGCAGACCTTTTTGAAGGGCAGCGACGGCCGGCTCTACGAAGCCTCCAGTGCGCCCGGCGACCTGCTCTACACCGGCATCTACAAGGGCTACGAGGCGGCCCACGCCCGCTGGGGCGCCAGCGCCACCGAATCCTTCTACAACCCGCTGATCGCGCCGCAGCGCCGGCTGGAGAGCGGCTATACCGTGGGCCGCGACGCCGGCCGGCTGATCGTCTCGACCGGCCGGGCGGTGCTCGAAGGCGGCATCGAGACGGTGGCCTTCCAGGGCGAGCGCCAGCAGTCCGCCCGCGACGCGGGCCTGGACAGCTACCAGCAGTCGCAGAACGCCGTGGCCAGCCGCGGCCAGCTGGTCATCGGCCGGGTCACGCCGATCTACGACAAGGACAGCCTGGCCCTGCGCGAGACCGTGCTGCCCACGGTCGGCAGGATCGTCATCGGCAGCTTCGCCGCTGTCGCCGACGCGCTGAGCAGCGACGACGTCCTGCCCAGCCCGGTGACCGGCGGCATCGGCATCGATGCCGGCTGGCTGCGCGAGCAGCAGCTCGGCGGCCTGCAGGCCTATGCCAACGGTTCCATCCTGGTGGACGGCGCCGTCTCGGTGGCCAACGGCGGCGAGATCTCGCTGCATGCCACCCAGGTCGATGTGCACGCCACGCTGAGCGCACGCGGCGGCAGCATCTCGCTGGGCAATATCGTGTCGCGGCCGCTGCCAAGCGGCCTGTCCTGGGCGGATGCGCCGCTGCTCGCGGTGACGCCGTCCGGCTACACCGCCGGCGTCACGCTGGCATCCGGTGCGCTGCTGGATGCGCGCGGCCTGTGGAGCAACCTGTCGCTGGATCCGACCGACATCTCCGGCCTGCCTTTCGTCGACGGCGGCAAGGTCTCGCTGGCCAGCACCGGCGGCGTGAGTCTGGCGGCCGGCAGCGGCATCAACGTGTCCTCGGGCGCGGCGTTGCTGGCCAACGGCCGGCTGCGCGGCGGCAAGGGCGGCGATGTCAGCCTGGCATCCGCCCAGATCGGCGGCGCCGGCGCACTCACGCTGGATGGCGAGCTGCGCGGCGAAGGCGTCACCGGCGGCGGTACCCTGAAGGTGGAAGCCGGCACCGCGGTCGTCATCGGCCAGGCGGCCGCCGGTTTCGGCAGCCTGACGGCCGGCACCGCCAGCCAGATCCCCCTGCGCCTGGCGGCCGACTACACCATCGCCGGCGGCCAGACCGTGCCGATCGACATCGCCATCACCGCCACCGTGCTGGAAGGCGGGCAGACGCTGGCGGCCACCGTGCGGCCGGCGCTCAGCGCCGCCGCGCCGGTGACCACCCTGATCGACTGGATCGCGCCCAGCACCGTGGTGACCCAGGCCAATGTCTACATCTCGCCCGGCCAGCGCATACCCGCCGGCACGGTGCTGGTGCTGATCGACAGCCTCTCGGCCGGCTATGTGCTGCCCAGGGGCCTGTTCGCCAACGGCCTGCCGATCCCGGCGGTGACCTGGCGCTACGCCGCCGGCTCGGTGGCCGGCGGCGACATCCGCGTGCCCGCCGGCTACCTGCTGCCGGCCGGCACCGTCTGGCCGAAGGCGGTGGCGACCCTGCCGCTGCTGCAGCTGGATCCGGCCCTGTTCCGCAGCGGCTTCTCGCAATACACCGTCACCGGCCAGGACGGCCTCTACGTCGCCGACGGCACCCAGGTGCAGGCCAGCATGCCGCTGCTGCAGGTGGACTCCGCCCGCGCCCGCCAGACCGCCACCGGCGCCGACCCCCGCGCCGCCATGGACGTCTGGCTGCCGCCGCAGTTCCAGGAGGATGCCGTCAAGGGCAGCATGGCGGTGCGCAAGGGCGCCAGCGTGGCGCTCAACGCCGGCTCGGTCTACACCACGGGCGAGCTGCGTATCGGCACCGGCGCCCTGGTCGGCGTGGACAACGGCGCCACCATCGCGCTGCAGGGCAACCGCCAGATCACCATCGAGGGCTCGCTCGTCGCCCATGGCGGCGCCGTCTCGGTGCTGCCCGGCCCGGCCGGCGACGGCAGCGTCACCGTGCTGGCCGACGGCATGCCCGATGCCCGCTCGGTGTGGGTCGGCGGGCAGGCGCTGATCGACGTGTCCGGCCAGTCGGCCAGCGCGCTCGACGTGGCCGGCCAGCGCTACGGCACGGTGGGCCAGGGCGGCCGCATCGAGATCGGCAACCGCTACAGCGCCGACGCCAGCGCCGCGGCCTCGGCGATCGACGCCTTCATCGTGCTGCGGCCCGGCGCGCGCCTGGAAGCCTCCGGCGCCTCGGCCACCCTGGACCTGCCCGGCCAGGGCGCGGTGGCGGTGGCCGGCGACGGCGGCCTGATCTCCCTGGCCTCGCAGCGCGGCCTCTTCCTCGACGGCGGCATGCGTGCCCTGGCCGGCGGCGCGGGTGCTTCCGCCGGCACGCTGGCGCTGGCGCTGGAGGCGCCCAACTACCAGCCGCTGGACCTGTATGTGCTCACCGGCACCAAGGTCGACAACGCGGTGCGCCTGCCGCGCGAATTGGTCGTCAGTGCCACCCAGGGCGCGGGCACCCTGGCCACCGGGCTGAAGGCCGGCCAGGCGGATGCCGGCCTGGTCTACGGCAGCGGCCGCATCGGCACCGACCGCATCGCCGCCGGCGGCTTCGGCAACCTGACGCTGCTGGTCAACGGCCTGCTGAGCTTCGACGGCAACGTCGACCTGAAGCTGGCCGAGAGCCTGCGCATCACCGCCAGCGCCTTCGGCCTGGCCAGCGGCGCGCCGGCCGATTCGCAGGTGCGGCTGTCGGCCCCTTATGTGCGTGTGGCCGGCAGCAGCGGCCGGCAGGCGCAGAACACCTTCATGCCCAACCCGGTGTTCGGCTCCTACAACACCGGCAGGGGCCAGGGCAAGCTGGGTGCACCGGCGGTGGCGGCCGGCTCGGCACTGCTGGTGGACGCGGCCCTGCTCGACCTGGCTGGCGAGTGGCAGTCCGGCGCCAACGGCGAACTGGTGCGCAACGGCGCCACGCCGCTGGTGGTCCAGCGCGACGCCTTCGACGAGGTGGTGCTGCGCAGCAGCGGCGACATGCGCATGAACGACGGCACCGCCGTCTACCTGTCGGGCAACCTCAGCCTGGCCGCCGCCCAGGTCTATCCGGTCACCGGCGCCACCGCCGTGCTCTATGCCGGCCTCTTCAACTACCCGGACCCGCTCTACGGCTACGCCTCCTTCGGTTTCGATCCTGCCCGCAGCATCACCGTCAGCCGCGTCGGCGATGCGCTGCCGGCCGTGCCGTATTCCGCCTTCGGCAAACTCACCCTGGCCGCGGCCACCGTCAACCAGGGTGGGGTGCTGCGCGCGCCCCTGGGCACGATCTCGCTGGGCACCCAGAACACCGGCACCACCACCGATGTCCACCTGCTGCCCGGCAGCATCAGCTCGGTCAGCGCGGCCGGGCTGGTCATGCCCTACGGCGGCACCTCCGACGGGCTGAGCTACACCTACAACGGCAGCGACGTGACGCTCTACGGCGTCGGCTACGAACCCTCGGTCGTCCTCACCGGCCAGCACATCGACCTGCAGGCCGGCGCCACGGTGGACCTGTCGGGCGGCGGCACGCTGACCGGCGCCGGTTTCCTGGGCGGGCGCGGCGGCTCGGTGGATGCGCGGCTCGCGCCGCTGATGCAGCGCTCGGCCCAGGGCGGCGGTTTCGTGCTGCCGGGGCTGGCGAGCAATCCGGTCTATGCCATCGTGCCCGGCGTGCAGGCCGGCTACGCACCCATCTCGGCGGAGAACGGCGCCGGTGCCCCGGCCCTGGGCCGCCAGATCACCATAGGCGCCGGCGTGCCCGGCCTGCCCGCCGGCACCTACACGCTGCTGCCGTCCACCTATGCGCTGCTGCCCGGCGCCTTCCGGGTGGAGATCAATGGCCTGGCCGCCTCGGCCGCGCCCGGCGCCGCCACCGCCATGCGCAACGGCAGCTGGTCGGCGTCGGCCCGGCTCGGCACCGCCAACACCGGCGTGCGCCAGACCACACCCACCCAGGTGCTGCTGACCTCGGCCGACACCCTGCGCCACTACGCCCAGTACAACGAGATGGCGTATGCCGACTTCGCCATCGCCCAGGCGCAGCTCGACGGCGTGCCGCGCCCGGTGCTGGAGCGCGACGTGGGCACCCTCAGCCTGCAGTTCCGCGGCGCCCCCAATACCGGCGGGCCCGACAGCGGCGCCCCGGCGCTGGCCTTCGCCGCCAGCCTGCTCAACAAGCCGGCCGAGGCCGGCCGCACCGGCACCGTGCAGCTGGGCTCGGCCAACAACTACGAGATCCTGGCCGACGGCGCCGCGCCGACCGCGGGCTTCGACGGCGTCTCCGTCTCGGCCGGCGCACTCGACGCCATGGGCGCCTCGCGCCTGCTGATCGGCGGCGCCATGGCATCGTCGTTCAGCGACCGCTTCGGCAGCCACCAGGGCGCCGGGGTGATCACCGTCAGCTCCAACACCAACGCCATCTACCTGCGATCCGGCGCCGTGCTCAAGGCCGGCGAGATCGTGCTGGTCACCGGCCGCAAGGCCGGCGAGATCGTGGTGGAGCAGGGCGCCAGCCTGAACACCCTGGGCGGCGGCGCCGCGCCCTTCGACAGCAGCGAGGGTTTCATCTACGCGCCCGGCAACAACAGCCTGCTGGCCGTCTCCAACGGCCGGCTCGACGTGCTGGCGCCCACCGTGCCGACCTACGACGACGGCAGCGGCGCCGGTGCCATCCGCATCGGCCAGTGCGCCACCGCCAGCTGCACGGCCGTCACCCGGCTCACCCGGCTGTATTCCGAAGGCTCGATCACCGCCGCCACCGACAAGGATTTCGTGCTCGGCGACTCGGTGCGCTACGGCACCCGCAGCCTGGTGCTGGCCGTGGGCGGCATCAACGTCGGCAGCGCCCAGTCGCTGGCCGACGCCGCCGCGCGCGGCGCCCTGCCTTCGGGCCTGACACTTAACCAGGAGGTGCTCGACCGCCTGCTGCTGGGCGACACCAGCCAGGGCGCCCCGGCGCTGGAGAACCTGGCGCTGACCGCGCGCGACGCGGTCAACTTCTACGGCAGCACCACGCTCTCCACTTATAACCCGGTCAGCGGCAAGTCGGCGCTGCAGCAGCTGGTGCTGTCCACGCCCGCCATCTACGGCTGGGGCTCGGCCAGCGATGTCGCCACCATCCGTACCGACAAGCTCTACTGGAGCGGCGCCGTCACCCCGCCCGGCAACGTGGCCAGCGGCGGCGCGGGCACCGGCAGCGGCCGGCTGGAGATCGACGCGCGCCAGATCGAATTCGGCTTCGGCCCGGTCAGCCGCATCGACGCGGTGCACAGCCAGGACCGCCTGGCCCTGGGCTTCGGCACCGTGGCCCTGAACGCCAGCGAAAGCGTCAGCGCCAACCACCAGGGCTCGCTGGCGGTCTACCAGTCGCGCGGCGCCTGGAACGCCGACACCAAGGCCTACGACTACAGCGGCGGCCAGCTGGCCATCGCCACACCGCTGCTGACCGGCGCGGCCGGCTCGGTCAACCGCATCGTGGCCGGCGGCGCCCTCACCGTGAGTGCGCCCGCCGGTGCGGCCGCTGCCGCCGCCAGCAATGCCGCGCTGCTCGGCGCACTCGGCGCCGAGCTGTCGCTCGAAGGCGCCAGCCTGCTGCTGGACAGCGCCGTGCTGCTGCCCAGCGGCAAACTCAGCCTCAGCGCCGGGGGCGACCTGAACCTGTCCGGCCGCGCGCAGATCGACCTGGCCGGACGCAAGATCGACTTCTTCGACAGCAGCAAGTACAGCTGGGGCGGCGACCTGGTGATGGCCAGCCGCGGCGGCGACATCCGCCAGGCGGCCGGCTCCGTCATCGACCTCTCGGCCGTGCAGAACCGCGCCGGTGCGCTCGGCGCCACCGCGCTGGGCGAGGGCGCCGGCACGGTGGACCTGGCCGGCACCCTGCGCGGCACGGCCAGCGGCCACTACGACGCGGGCGGCACCCTGGTGCCCTACGAATCCGGCAGCGCCGAAGTGCGCGCCCAGCACATCGCCGACTTCGCGGGCCTGAACCAGCGGCTCAACACCGGCGGCCTGCACGGCACCCGCAGCTTCCAGTTGAAGCAGGGCGATCTGGTGATCGGCGACGAGATCCAGGCGCATGCGGTGGAGGTGTCGGTGGACCGCGGCTCGCTCACCGTCAACGGCCGCATCGACGCCAGCGGCGAGCGTGTCGGCAGCATCCGCCTGGCCGCCAGCGGCGGCCTCACCGTGGCCGGCGGCGCGCTGCTCGATGCCCATGGCACGGTGCTGCGCCTGGACAGCTACGGCCTGCCGATCGAGGCGGCCAACCGCGCGGCGATCGAACTCGATTCCGGCGAGGGCCGGCTGACGCTGGCCAGCGGCGCGCGTTTCGACCTGCGCGCCGGCACCGCGTCCAACAACGCCGTGGCCTACGGCGGCATCGAGCTGAACGCACCCCGCCTGGGCGGCGCCACCGGCAGCGATGTGGACATCGACGCCGCCGGCACCATCGCCATCCAGGGCGCGCGCACCGTCAACCTTAATGCCTTCGCCCGCTACACCGACGCCCGTCCCGGCACCGACACCAGCACCGACGGCCGCCCCTACCAGGTCGTCGACCAGGCCTATCTCGACCAGAAACACGCCGACAGCACCGCCTTCATCGACCATGCGCTGGCCAACGGCGCGCTGATGGACGGCAAGCTCGCCGGCCTGCGCGGCTACACCGACCAGTTCCACCTGCGCCCCGGCGTGATCGTCGCCAGCGCCACGCCCGACGGCGACCTGCACCTCGACGGAGACATCGACCTCTCCGGCTACCGCTACGCCAGCATCCACCCCGGCAGCCCGCGGACCGGCATGCGCGGCTCCGGCGAGGCCGGCGCACTGGTGCTGCGCGCCGGCGGCAACCTGGACATCTTCGGCAGCCTGAGCGACGGCTTCGACATCGCCGCGCTGCCGGTCACCCCCGACGACCGTGGCTGGATGCTGCTGGCCGGCCACAACCCCTGGGGCGGCGACGTGGTGATCCCGCACGGCGGCATGGCCACCCTGGCCAGCGGCACCAATTTCCGCTCCGGCCGCACGCTCAACTTCGACCTGCCGATGCAGGCCGCGACCCTGGCCACCGGCACGCTGCTGCCGGCCCCGGCGACCCTGGGCGCCGACTTGCTGCTGCGCGCCGGCACCGTGCTCGGCGGCGATGTCTTCGACGGCGCCGGCCAGAAGGTGCAGTCCGCCGGCAGCGTGCTGGCGCGGGACTTCACCGTGCCCGCCGGCTACCGCCTGGGCGCGGGCTTCCGCCTGGCCTCGGCCGCCTCCATCGCCGCCATGACCTGGCCGGGCGGCGTGCCCTTGCCCTACCAGTTCAGCGCCGACGCGGGCATCACCCTGGCCGGTGACCTGAGCCTGGCCAAGGGCGCCATCGTGCCGAGCGAAACCGATGTCAAGCTGCCCGGCGGCGTGCTCTCGGTCAACCTGCGGACCAGCGATGCCGATGGCAACCAGGGCCGCAACTACGCGGTCGCCGGCATGCTGCCGGCCGGCTCCCGGTCCTGGGACCTGCGCCTGGTGGCCGGCGCCGACCTGGGCGCGGCCGACACCCGCCGCACCGTGCCGGACAGCAAGGCGCTGATCCGCATGTCCGATGCGCATGTCGGCCTGGGCCAGGTCACCCGCGACGTGCCCGGCACCGGCGCGCCGGCCCAGTACGTCTGGGACGAGAACATCGACGTGCAGACCCTGGCCAACGACTTCGGCTTCGTCAACGCCCAGCCCGGCCAGCCGATCACCGGCGACGACCTGGCCTTGCTGGAGGCCTATGGCGGCCTGGATGTGAACGGCTTCGGCTACGGAACCATCGTGGTGCAGACCGCGGCGCCCACCCCGCCCGACACCGAGACGGTCACCGTGCCCGCGCGCCAGCAGCTCTTCAGCGTGATCCGCACCGGCACCGGCCGGCTCGACCTGGTCTCGGGCGGCGACATCCTGATGACGTCCCTCTACGGCGTCTACACCGCCGGCACGCCCTCGGCCTCGCTGGCCGCGGCTGGCAGCGCCGACCGCTACAACCTGCCGCGCGCCACCGCGGCGGACGGCACCGTGCTCGGCGCGGCCGGCGCGGCCTATGCGCCGCTGGTCGACGGCGGCGCCGGCAGCCTCTACCAGGCCTGGTATCCGGAGCATGGCGGCGACCTGCTGGTCAAGGCCGGCGGCGCGGTCAAGGGCGACCTGATCGGCAGCCGCGCCTCCGGCGACCGCGGCGACCCGCTGGGCAACACCCGCCCGGGCATCTCCGGCAGCGCCGCGGTGGGCAACTGGTTGTGGCGCCAGGGCACCGGCAGCGTCACGCCCGGCGCCGACGGCATTCCCACCGCCTGGTGGATCAACTTCGGCAGCTATGTCAGCGGCCTCAGCAGCACCTACACCCTGTTCGAGGACCAGCCCTACCTGGTCGGCTTCACCGGCATCGGCACCCTCGGTGGCGGCAACCTGGTGCTGCGCACCGGCGGCGACGCCGGCACCATCGACGCACGCGGCCAGTTCAACCAGTACTACAACCAGCGCAGCCAGGGCCTGGACCTGGCGGTGGGCAGCACCGGCCGCATCGGCGCCGACGGCAAACCGGTGCTGACCGGCGGCGGCGACCTCGACATCCGCATCGGCGGCGCCCTCAACCCGGTGGCCGACGTGCGCTCCTTCCAGACCGGCATCGACAACCCGAGCGCCACCCGCACCCAGACCCTGCTCGACCTCAACGGCAGCTTCGTCAACCTGCGCGGCGCGCTGCAGCTGCAGACCGGCGCGGCCGGCGGCATCGACCTGCGCTACGACGCCAACGACCCCAAGGAATCGCGCGGCTACGGCGCCTTCCGCCCCACGGCCGCCTATTCCGGCGGCGGCGTGGTGCTGGTGCCGGGCGATGCCGGCGTGCGGGTGGACACCCGCGGCGACCTGGTGGTGGGCGCGGTGGTCGATCCCGGCCGGGTGCCGCTCTACAACGACGGCACGCCCTTCAACTACGCAGGCAGCGCCTTCACCGGCCAGGGCTGGACCTGGTTCTCGCTGTGGACCCCGTCCACCGCGGTGGACCTGCTGAGCGCCGGCGGCAACCTGAACCCGGTCTCCGCCACCGCCGACACACGCACCAAGGTCGATTTCATGGCCACCGACGGCCGCATCGTCTATCCCTCGGTGCTGCGCGCGGCCGCCGCCAGCGGCAGCCTGTTCTACGGCAACACCGGCAGCGTCGCCACGCCGGTCACCACCGCCAGCACCGCCAGCCTGGTGCTGGCGCCGGCACCCTCGGGCGCGCAGTTCACCCAGGGCGCCGGCACCGGCCAGCTCGAACTGCTGGCCGCGGGCTCCATCTTCGCGAGCGGCTATGCGGTGTCGATGTCGGGCGTGGACCCGGTCCGGCTGCCCACGCCCTTCAACCCCGGCTTCAGCGGCGGCTACCTGAACGCCTGGTTCGGCCTGGCCCATGCCAGCAATGTCGCGGCCGACGGCCTGCTGCCCTCGGTCGCCCTCTACGACGGCAAGGGCCAGTACACCGAACAGGCCTATCCGCTGTTCAGCCTGGTCGCGCCGACCTCCACCGACTACGCCGCCGCCGGGCAGGAGCCGGCGCGTTTCTACGCGGTGCAGGGCGACATCGTCGGCCTGCGCACCGGCTCCATCATCACCCGCGCCAACGTCAACACCAGCTACCCGCTGTGGTACGAGGGCAGCGGCACCGTGGCCATTCGGGCCGGGCGCGACATCGTCAACGCCGGCACGCCGCTGGCCACCGTCGAGGGCCTGCCCACCCTGGCCCAGGGCTACAAGGCCTTTTATTCGACGCTGCCGTCCAACGCCGGCTCGCCGGGCCAGCTCAGCTACGTGGACATCGGCAGCGCGCGCGGCAACCTGATCGTGCAGCACCATGCCGACGACGTCTCGGTGGTGCAGGCCGGCCGCGACATCCGCTACAGCAGCTTCTACGTGGCCGGCCCCGGCCAGCTGGAGCTGACCGCCGGCCGCGACATCTACATGGGCGACAAGGCCGAGCTGCGCAGCATCGGCGCCATCGCCCCCGGCGCGGCGGCCAGCCGCAGCGCCGGCGCCGGCATCGCGGTGCTGGCGGGCGTCGGCAGCGCCGGCCCCGACTACGCCGGCTTCGCCGCCCGCTACCTCGATCCGGCCAACCGCGCCACCGCCGGCCTGGCGCTGGCCGGCCAGCCGGGCAAGGTGGTGGAGGTCTACGGCGGCAGCCTCAGCCTGGCGCAGTGGCTGGCGGCCGAGTTCGGCTATGCCGGCGACGAAGCCGGCGCCCCCGCCTTCCTGGCCGCCCGCCAGGCCGAGCTGGACAGCGCGCGCCGCCAGGCCGCCAGCGGCAGCACCGTGGCTGCCCGGCGCGACCTGCAGAACGAATACGGCCAGACCAGCCAGCTCTACCTGGTGAACTGGCTGGGCCAGCGCTTCGGCGGCGCCAACGGCCTGGGCCTGCATTTCGACGCGGCCACCATGGACGCACGCAGCTTCTTCGCCGCCCTGCCGGCCGAGCAGCAGCGGGTGTTCCTGCGCAATGTCTACTACGCCGAGCTGAAGGCCTCCGGCCGCGAATACAACGCCGTGGCCGGCCCGCGCGAGGGCAGCTACCTGCGCGGCCGCGACGCCATCGCCGCGCTGTTCCCCGGGCAGGACACCCAGGGCCGCGCGCTCGACTACCAGGGCGGCCTGACCATGTTCAGCAGCGCCACTTATCACAGCCAGTCCGTCGACGGCCTGCTCAGCAAGCGCCCGCAGCCCGGCAAGACCTATCTGCGCTACGACGACTGGGTGGCGGCCGGCAGCCCCGGCTACAACGTGCCCTACTACGAGGTGCAGGACGCCGGCATCCACACCGACTTCGGCGGCGACATCCAGGTCATGACCCCCGGCGGCCGCACCCTGGTCGGCGTGGACGGCGGCTTCGTCCCGGCCAGCGGATCGGGCCTGCTGACGCAGGGCGAGGGCAATATCGAGATCTACGCCCTGGGCAGCATCCTGCTGGGCCAGAGCCGGGTCTTCACCACCTTCGGCGGCAACATCATGGGCTGGTCGGCCACCGGCGACATCAACGCCGGCCGGGGCGCCAAGACCAATGTGGTCTACACGCCGCAGCTGCGCACCTACGACTCGGCCGGCAACGTGACCCTGTCGCCCAGCGCGCCGACCACCGGCGCCGGCATCGCCACGCTCAACCCCATCCCCGAGATCCCGCCGGGCGACATCGACCTGGTGGCGCCGCTTGGCACCATCGACGCGGGCGAGGCCGGCATCCGGGTGTCGGGCAACGTCAACCTGGCGGCGCTGCAGGTGGCCAACGCGGCCAACATCCAGGTGCAGGGCAAGGCGGTGGGCATTCCGACCATCGCCGCGGTCAATGTCGGTGCGCTCAGCAACGCCAGCGCCGCCGCCGCCCAGGCCGGCATGGCGGCGCAGGAGACGCTGCAGCGCGAACGCGGCGCGGCGCGCCAGAACCTGCCCTCGGTGTTCACCGTGCGGGTGCTGGACCGCGGCGGGGAGGGCGAGGGCAGCCGTGCCCCGGCCGCAACCACGCCCGGCCGGCCGCAGGCCTACAACCCCGACGGCGTGGTGCAGGTGCTCGGGGCAGGGCGCCTGGATGCCGCCGAACAGCAGGCCCTGACGGCCAGCGAGCGCCGCGCGCTGACCCGCTGACGGCACTCCGCGCGGGCCGCCCCGCGCACCCCGGCCGAAATATTTTCATGAACATTTCGTGACAAATGACGGTTTCGGCCGGGGCCGCACGTCTAAGCAGACATACGCATCCACGACATGAAGCCTGCCCACCATGGGCCGGTTTCTGCCCGCCTTCGAAAGATAGAGCTCCCTCCATGCATCAAGACAAGTCAAGCCGGCCGCGACAGCGCTGGAGCGCGGTGTGCCTGGCAGCCCTGACGGCCCTGGCAGCGGGCACGCCGGCCCTGTCCCGGGCGCAGGCCGCCGCACCGGCCGCGGCCGCCGAGCCGGCGCCGCAGGAAGCACAGCGCCAGGTCGACATCGCCGAATACATCGTGCGTGGCAACACCGTGCTGGATGCCCGCGCCATCGAGCAGGCCGTCACCCCCTTCCTCGGCCCCGGCCGCACCATGAAGGACATCGAATCCGCCCGCGACGCCCTGCTGGCCGCCTACCAGGCCCAGGGCTACCAGTCGGTCTACGTGGACCTGCCCGAGCAGCAGGTGACCGAGGGCATCGTCTTCCTGCAGGTCAGCGAGACCCGCGTCGGCCGCGTGCGGGTGGTGGGCGCCCAGTACAACTCGCCGCTGGAAGTGCGCGAGCAGGTGTCGGCCCTGCAGGAAGGCGCCGTGCCCGACTTCAACCAGGCCCAGGCCCAGCTCACCGCCCTCAACCGCAGCCCCAAACGCCAGGTGGTGCCCCTGGTGCGCCAGGGCGTGCTGCCCGGCACCATGGACGTGGATTTGAAGGTCGACGACAGCAGCCCCTGGCGCGGCAGCCTGGGCCTGAACAACGACTACAGCGCCGACACCCGCCACCTGCGCGCCACCGCCAGCATCGCCAACGACAACCTCTGGCAGATGGGCCACAGCCTCTCGCTGGCCTTCTTCGGCGCGCCGCAGGACCTGGACCAGACCCAGGTCTTCTCCGGCTCCTACGTCGCGCCGCTGCCCGGCAGCGACTGGAGCCTGGAGGCCTCGGCTTATGTCTCCGACAGCAACGTCGCCACCATCGGCGGCACCAACGTGGTCGGCAAGGGCCACTCGATCGGCCTGAAGGCCACCTACACCGTGCCCAACGCGGGCGAGTGGTACCACGCCTTCAGCGCCGGCATCGACTTCAAGGACAACAAGGAGGCGCTGCGCCTGGGCAGCACCGGCGACACCGTGCCGCTGAAGTACGCGCCGATCACGCTGTCCTATTCCGGCTTCCTGCAGGACCAGCGGGTGCAGACCGCGCTCAACGCCTCCATCGTCGCCGGCACCCGCAGTGCCTTCGGCTACACCAGCGACGCCGCCGCCTTCGACTACAAGCGCTACAAGGCCTCGCCCAGCTTCCTGGTGCTGAAGTCCGATGTCAACAGCACCTACACCTTCGCCAGCGACCTGCAGCTCAACACCCGCCTGGCCGGGCAGCTGACGGATTCGCCGCTGGTCTCGACCGAGCAGATCGCCGCCGGCGGCATCAACTCGGTGCGCGGCTACCTGGCGGCCGAGTCCACCGGCGACATCGGCCTGGTCGGCTCGGCCGAGCTGCGCAGCCCGGCCATCGGCCTGTTTCCGTCCTGGTTGAGCAACTGGCGTGTCTACACCTTCCTCGACGCCGCCCACCTGCGCCTGAAAGAGCCGCTGCCCCAGCAGAAGGACCGCTTCAGCTTCGGCTCGGTGGGCCTGGGCACCAGCTTCCGGCTGGGCGAGCAGCTGCTCGGCCGGGTGGACCTGGGCTATCCGCTCAAGGACGGCGCCCGCACCGAACGCCACGACACCCGGCTCAGCTTCAGCCTGACCGCCACCTACTGAACCCGGCTTTTTTTCAAGAACCGTTTTTCCATCGCACCGCGCTTCTGGAGATATTTCCCATGCGACGCATCCTCTTCGTCCTGCTCACCCTGGTGAGCACCTTCCTGCCGGGCATGGCCCATGCCTGGTGGCAGCCCGACTGGGCCTACCGCAAGCCGATCACCATCGACGGCGGACCGCAGGCCGGCGCCATCGGCGGCGACGCCGGCCGCGCGCCGGTGCTGGTGCGCCTGCACACCGGCAACTTCAATTTCGAGGGCGTGGGCGAGGCCGGCGCCGACCTGCGTTTCGTGGCCGAGGACGACAAGACGGTGCTCAACCACCAGATCGAGCAGTTCGATCCGCTGCTGGGCATCGCCCTGGTGTGGGTGGACGTGCCCAAGGTCGCCGGCACGCCGCAGAAGCTGTGGATGTACTACGGCAACAAGAAGGCGCCGGCATCGGGCAACGGCCAGCGCAGCTTCGACCCCGACTACACCCTGGTCTGGCATTTCGCCGAGGCCAACGCCCCGGCGCGCGACACCACCGCCTACGGCAACAACGCCCAGAACACCGTGCCGGCCGCCGAAGGCACCGTCATCGGCCGCGGCGTGCAGCTCGGCGGCCAGGCGCTGATGCTGCCGGCATCGCCCTCGCTGGGCCTGGCCGCCGGCGGCGCCACCACCATCTCGCTGTGGGTGCGCCCGGACCAGCTCGGCCCCAACCAGGTGCTGTACGCCCGCGGCGAAGGCGCCGCCTCGCTGGTGCTGGGCATCGACCAGGGCGTGCCCTTCGTCGAGGTCGGCGGCAAGCGCAGCAACCCGGGCCAGCCGATCCAGGCCGGCCAGTGGTCGCACATCGCCCTCAAGACCGGCGGCCAGGGCGTGGCCCTGTACGTGGCCGGCCGGCCCAGCGTGTCGCTGGCCGCCGAAGCTCCGGCGCTGGCCGGCGCGGCCTCGGTCGGCGCGGCCCCGGGCTTCCAGCCCTTCGCCGGTGCGATCGACGAACTGCGCGTCTCCAAGGTGGCGCGTCCCGATGCGCTGATCCTGGCCGACGCCGTGTCGCAGGGCGCCGATTCGCGCCTGGTGGCCTTCGGCGCCGACGAGCAGCAGGCCGGCAAGAGCCACCTGGGCTTCATCCTCGCCGCCATGCCGCTGGACGCCTGGGTGGTGGTCGGCCTGCTCGGCCTGATGATGCTGGTCTCCTGGGCCATCATGATCGGCAAGGGCCGCAGCTACGGCGCCGCCTCGCGCGCCAACGCCTTCTTCATCCAGCGTTTCCGCGAGACCGCCGGCGCCCCGCTCGATGCGCTCGCCAACGGCAACCGGGTGCCCGACGACGTCAAGGCCGACGCCCCGCTGTGGCGCCTCTACGAGGTGGCGGTGCAGGAGATGCAGCGCCGCCACGACCGCGGCTTCGACCTCAGCGCCGTCTCCAGCGCCACCATCGCCGCCATCCGCGCCGCCATGGACGGCGTGCAGGTGCGCGAGAACGAGCGCATGAGCAAACGCATGAACTGGCTCTCCACCACCATCGAGGGCGCGCCCTACGTCGGCCTGTTCGGCACGGTGATCGGCATCATGCTGGTGTTCGTGGTGGCGGCCATGGCCGGCGCGGTGGACATCAACTCGGTGGCTCCCGGCATGGCCGCGGCCCTGCTGTGCACCGCCGCCGGCCTGGGCGTGGCGATCCCCGCGCTGTTCGGCTACAACTGGCTGGCCTCGCGCTCGGACGCCATCGCCGCCGACATGGCGGTGTTCGTCGACGAGTTCGTCACCCGCCTGGCCGAAGAGCAGGGCGAGGGCCGCACGCTGCCGCAGGCGCAGCCGGTGCGCGCCGCCACCCGCCGCGAGCCGAGCCACCCGGCGGCCAGCTGGTCCGCCGGCCAGAACCCGCTGGCCACCTGAGGCGGACCGCGCCATGGCATCCAACGCATCCCGCTTCGGCACCAAGAAGCGCACGGGCGGCATCAACATCACGCCCTTCGTGGACGTGCTGCTGGTGGTGCTGGTGATCTTCATCCTCACCAGCAACGCCAGCATCCCCGGCATCAAGGTCGACCTGCCCAAGGCCAGCGCCGCCGTGGCGCTTGAAAAACCCAAGACCAAGGCCATCACCATCGACAACGCCGGCAAGGTGTTCCTCGATGCCTATCCGGTCACGCTGCCGGAGCTGGAAGAGCGCCTGCGCACCGAGAAGGCGCTGACGCCGGACTTCCCCGTCATCGTGCGCGGCGACTCCTCGGTGCAGTACGCCAAGGTGGTCGAGGTGCTCGACCTGCTGCGCCGCATCGATCTCAACCAGATCGGCCTGGTGACCGGCAAGCCGGCGGCGTGAGGGAGTGGCCGTGAACCTTTCTCCTGCCGGCACGGCACGTTCCCCGGCCACTTCGCGCGGCGCGGGCTGGTGGCGCCGCTGGGGCGGCCACGCCATCGGCGCCCTGGTGCTGCTGGCGCTGGTGCTGCTGGCCTGGCGCCTGCTGTCGGACACCGCCGGCCAGAAACGCAAGAGCGCCGACACCCCCATGCTGATGCTGCCGCCGCCCCCTCCGCCGCCGCCGGTGCCGGAGAAGCCGCCGGAGCCCGAGCCCGAGAAGATCAAGCCCGAGCCGGTGGAGCCCAAGCCCACGCCGGAGCGGCCGCTCGACGCCCCCAAGGACGACAGCCCGCCCAGCCCCTCCAAGGACCTGGGCGACCCGGTGACCATCGACGGCGCCGCGCAGGCCGGCACCGACGCCTTCGGCATCGCGGCCGGACGCGGCGGCGGCATGACCGGCGGCGGCCCGGGCGGCGGCGGGCTAGGCGCCGGCTCCTATGCCCGCTACGTGTCCAACGCCCTGCAGCAGGGCCTGGCGCGCGATGCGCGCACCCGGCTGCTGGCCTTCGAGGACATCCAGATCGAACTCTGGCTCGACGCCGATGGCCGCACCGCCCAGGTGCGCCTGCTTCGCGGCACCGGCGACAAACAGATCGACGACGCCGTTCTCGCCATGGTGCGTGAACTCGACCGCATCGACGAGCGCCCGCCGGCCTCGCTGCGTTTCCCGCTGCGGGTGTCCATGCGCGGCCGCCGGCCCTGAAAAAAACGCATCGCCCGTCCCCCACCTTTTTCCATGTGAACCAAGCCATGAAACATTTCTTCTCCACGCACGAACGGCGGGCGGTATCGCAGGTCTGCGCGCTGCTGCTGATGGGCGCGCTGGGCTCGGCGCAAGCCCAGACCGCGCCGCCCGCCAACGAAACCGCCATGGTCCGCCTGATCCGCGGCCTGATCCAGAGCGGCACCCTGGCCAAGGACGTGGGCGATGCCCTGCTGGCCCAGGCCCAGACCGAGGCCATGGCCGCCCAGCAGGCCCAGCAGGCCCAGCGCGCGCCGGTCGCGGCAGCGGCCGCCGGCTCGGCCACCGCCGCCAGCGCCCTGCAGCTGCAGCCCGGCGATGTGCGGGTGCCCTATATCTCCCAGACCGTGCGCGACCAGATCCGCGACGAGGTCAAGGGCCAGGTCATGGCCCAGGCCCAGGCCGAAGGCTGGGCAGCGCCCAACGAAACGCCGGACTGGACCAAGCGCCTGCGCCTGGAAGGCGATGTGCGGGCGCGCTACGAGTCGCGCAGCTACTCGGGCGACAACAACAACATCCAGACCGACTGGGCCTCGATCAACAGCGGCAGCGGCTACGACCTCAACCCCAACACCAACCTGGCGCTGCCGCCGCTGCTCAACACCCGCGAGGACCGGCGCAACCTGTTCCGCGCCCGCGCCCGGCTGGGGGTGGTGGCCGACATCTCCGAGCGCACCGAAGCCGGCATCCGACTGGCCTCGGGCGGCGACAACGGCCCGGTCTCCACCACCCAGACCCTGGGCGGCGGCCTGGCCAAGAAGGATGTCTGGCTCGACCAGATGTACCTCTCGTACAAGGTGGTGCCGGAGGTCAAGCTGGTCGCCGGCCGCTTCGGCAATCCCTTCATGTCCACCGACCTGCTGTACTCGGCCGACCTCAACTTCGACGGCATCGCCGCCAGGTTCGAGCGCACCCTCGCCAACAAGGACATGACCGTCTTCGGCTCGCTCGGCCTGATCCCGCTGGAATATTCCTCGGACAACGCGCCCAGCCGCAGCCAGGACAAGCAGTCCAGCCACAACAAGTGGCTGCTCGGCGCCCAGGTCGGCCTGGACTGGAAGCTCGACCCGAAGAACCGCCTGCGCGGCGCCGTCGCCTACTACGACTTCCACAACACCGAAGGCCGCCTCTCCGACTCCTGCGCCCTGTACGCCGGCGCCGACGGCTGCAGCACCGACTGGAGCCGCCCGGCCTTCATGCAGAAGGGCAACACCCTGATGCTGCTGCGCAATATCGCGCTCGATCCGCTCAACCCGGCCAACACGCCGCAGCCGCAGTACGTGGGCCAGGCCTCGAAGTTCCAGCTGCTCGACCTGAACCTGCAGTGGCAGACCCAGGTGGCCGGCAACGGCCTGCGCCTGGACGGCAACTACATCCGCAACACCGCCTACGACGCGGCCGAGATGTTCGCCCGCGCCAACGGCGGCATCGTCAACAACTTCAGCGGCACCGGCGGCACCGGCATCGACGACTTCCGCAGCGGCGGCAACGCCTACATGCTGCAGGCCACCTACGGCCGCCCGGCGCCGGTGGCGCGCGGCGACTGGAACCTGCTGGCCGGCTACAAACGCATCGAGCCGGATTCCATGCCCGACGGCTTCAACGACCCCACCTTCCACCTGGGCGGCACCAATGCCCGCGGCTACTACCTGGGCGGCTCCTACGCCATCGACCGCAACACCTGGGTGAGCGGACGCTGGGTGGCCACCAAGGAGGTCTACGGCCCGCCGCTGTCCATCGACGTGCTGCAGATCGAACTCAACACCCGTTTCTGAGGAGCAGGCCCGTGTCCCCACTTCGATTGAAACGCCTGCGGCGCGCGGCCAGCGCCGCGGTGCTGGTCGGCCTGGCGCTGGCCGACATCGGCGGCGCCTTCGGCCAGCAGCAAAGCCTGGAGGAGCGCCTGCGAACGCAGCTGCGCGCCACCACCTTGCAGCTGCAGCAGGCGCAGAACGAGCTGGCGGTGCTCAAGGCCGCGCCGGCCCGCGCGCCCGCGCCCGCCGCCGCCGCCGCGAACGCCCCGGCAACGGAAGAGCTGAAGAAGGAGCTGGCCCAGGCCCGCGCCCAGCTCGCCGCCGAACGCCAGGCGCGCGAACGCGCGGGCGACGACAACCAGAAGCTGGCGCAGCAGGCCCGCGCCGTCACCGACAAGGCCGCCACCCAGGTCGCCCAGTACCGCGGCGCCTACGACGAGCTGCTGAAGATGGCCAAGGCCTCCGAGGCCGAACGCCAGCGCCTGGCCACCGCCTACGGCGCCGGGCAGGGCGCGGTCGAACGCTGCGAGGCGCAGAACAAGGCCCTCTACGCCACCGGCCAGGAGATCCTGCATGCCTACGAGACGATGGACGTCTCCACCGTGCTGGCCGCCCGCCAGCCCTTCGCCGCGCAGAGCCGGGTGAAGCTGGAGCAGGTGGCCCAGCAATACGGCGACAAGCTCTACGAAGGCCGCTTCGACGCCCGGGCCACGCCGGCACCGGCCGCCGCAACCACCGCGCACTGAATGCGGAAGCCATGCCATGAGCATCGACCTGTTCACAACGCTGGCGATCGCCGTCAGCCTGCTGGTCTACCTGGGCCTCGGACTGCTGTTCTACGCCCTGGCCTGGGCGGCGACGCGGGGCGATGCCATGACGACGCAAGGAGACACACCATGAACGTCCACACCAACAAGCGCAGGAACGCCCGGCGGATCGCCGCCGCCGCCGCACTGGCCTGCTGGATCTCCAGCGGCTTCGCGCAGGCGGCAACGCCGAGCCCCGAGCCTGTCGTCGCCCGCCTGGGCGCGATCACCGTCGGCGAGCCGGAAGTGCAGCGCCTGCTGGAAGCCCTGCCGCCGGCCGAACGCGCCGCCGCCCGCGCCGACCGTTCGGTGCTCACCGGCTGGCTGCAGCAGCGCATCGCCAGCGAGGCCCTGCTGCGCGAGGCCCGCGCCAAGGGCTGGGCCGAGCGCCCCGAGGTGCGCGCCCGGGTGGAGGCGGCGGTGCGCGATGTCACCGACCGCATCGTCGGCGCGACTTACCTGGAATCCGTCTCCGCGCTGCCGGCCGCCTACCCCTCCGAAGCCGAGGCCCGCGCCGCCTTCGCCGCCGCACCGGCGCCGCGTGTGGCCGCCAGCTACCGCATCGCCCAGATCTTCCTGGCCGCACCCGCGCAGGACACGTCCGCCGTGGCGCGTGTGCGCACCCAGGCCGAGCAGCTGGCCACCCAGGCGCGCAGCGGCGATTTCGCGGCCCTGGCCCGCGAACGCTCCGACGAACGCACCAGCGCCGGGCGCGGCGGCGATGCCGGCACGCTGCCGCTGGCCCGCATGCTGCCCGAGGTGCGCGCCACCGTGGCAGCGATGAAACCCGGCGATGTGGCCGGGCCGGTGCAGTCGGCCGGCGGTTTCCACATCGTCAAGCTGCTGGAGACGCAGCCCGAGCGCCCCGCCACCTTCGAAGAGCTGCGCCCGCAGCTGGAACAGGCCCTGCGCCAGCAGCGGCAGCAGCAGCTCGCCCGCAACTACCTGGCCGCGCTGGCGCCGGCCAGCGAACTCTCCATCGACACCGCCACGCTGGACGCGGCGCTGCGCCAGACCCCCTGATCCGTCCGACCTTTCCCATTTCAAGAGCCTTCATGACCGAGACCCTCGCCACCCCGACCGCCGCCTCCGCCCTCGCCAGCGACACCCTGCTGCAATACCTCACCGCCGAAACCGCCTCCGACGCCATCAAGGCCGCCGGCTGCGCCGTCACCCCCGTCGAGCAGGACGGTGTCACCCGCCTGCACAGCGCCAGCCACGGCATCGGTTTCCAGGTGCTCTGGGGCAATGCGGTGGCCCCCGGCCAGTACGCCGACCTGACCCTGAGCTGCCCGCTGCGCATCGAGGGCGGCGTGCTGCCCGCCTCGGTCTTCGCCGACTGGCACCGCGCGCGGCGTTTCGCGCGGGTGTCGCAGCACGGCGACTTCGTGGTGCTGGAGATGGACCTGCCGGTGACCGGCGGCGTCGCCTTCGCCCATGTCGCCTGGATGATGCGGCTGTGGACCCAGGTGATGGGCGAGTTCTTCCTGCACCTGCGCAACTACCGCAGCAGCCCGGAGGCGGCCGCGCCGCAGGCACCGGCGGCGGACTGAGTCTGTAGCGGCGCGGTCATATTGACCGAGCAGCATTCGGCGTTTGCCGACATCCGCCTTTGCCTTGTTGACCCGAACCGGCTCCTCCCCAGGCGCCCGCAGATCCGCTGCGGGCGCCTGGGCGCGCGCCGTGCGCGGCGGCCGCCGGGGATGAGCCGCCATGGCCGCAGCGCCGCCATCGCCTGCGCCGTGCTGGCCGCGAGTTTCTGCGGCGCGGCGCGCGCAGGCCCGCCGCCGATGAACCCGCCCCCGCTCGACTTCGACATCCCGGCCCAGGACCTGTCCGCCGCGCTCGATGCCTATGCCGGCGTCTCCGGCCGGCCGGCGCTGTTCCGCAGCACGCTGGTGGCCGAGCGCCGCTCCGCCGCGCTGCAGGGCCGCTACAGCCCCGAGGCGGCCCTGGGCCGGCTGCTGCAGGGCACCGGCCTGGTCGCGCAGGACGTGGGCGCGGGCGATCTGCACACCTTCGTGCTGCAGCCGGCACCCGCCGCCGCCGTCGCCGCCGGCGCCACGGAGCGCACCCCCGCCCAGGTCTTCGATGCCTACGACGGCCAGGTGCAGTCGCGCCTCTGGCAGGCCTTCTGCCAGGAGCCCCTGGCCGCCCCCGGCGGCTACCGCGCGCTGCTGCGTTTCGGGGTGGACGGAGCGGGGCGGATGCAGCGCCCGCGCCTGCTGGGCAGCAGCGGCAGCCGCCAGCGCGACAGCGCCCTGATCGCCGTCATGCAGAAGCTGCGGGTGGAGGCGCCGCCGCCCGCCATGCCGCAGCCGCTGACCCTGCTGATCCTGCCGCGCGGCCAGGTGCCGGGCCAGGACTGCGCCGGCGCGCCCTGAATGCCATGTCCGAAGAAGCCCGCCTGGCCCTGCTGGCCTTCCTGACCCAGCGCTACGACGAATTGAAGCGCCGCCTGGCCCGCCACCTGGGCAGCGGCGAACTGGCCGGCGACGCCCTGCAGGACACCTGGCTGCGCCTGGAACGCCTGGAGAACCAGGCGCCGGTGCTCAACCCGCGCGCCTTCCTGCTGCGCATGGCCGCCAATATCGCCATCGACCAGCAGCGCAGCCACAGCCGCGCCCTGCCGGCCGACGAGGCCGAGGCCCTGATGGACCTGCCCGACCATGCCCCCGGCCCCGAGAAAACCGCCGAGGACCGCTCCGAGGTCGAGCAGCTGATGAAGGCCATGCGCCGCCTGCCCGAGCGCCGCCGCGCCATCCTGGTGCTGGTGCGCTGGGAGAACCTGCCGCACAAGGAGGTGGCCGAGCGTTTGGGCATCTCGGTGCGCACGGTGGAGCACGAGCTGCGCAAGGCCCACGAGTTCTGCGCCGCCGCCACCGGGCGCCCCAAAAAATAAGGCGGGGATTCTCCACGCCGCAAACGTCTATCTGGTGACATGAACCCCTTTCTGTCCACATCCGACACCGCCGACGCGCTGCAGCAGGAAGCGCGGGTGTGGCTGCGCCGGCTCTCCGGCGGCCAGGCCACGCAATGGGACGCCCAGGCCTTCCTGCGCTGGCGCGAGCGCAGCGCGGCGCACCGCACGGCCTTCGCCGAGGCACGCCGCCAGTGGCAGGCCCTGCAGCCGGCCGCGGGCGAGCTGCTGCGCAGCGATCCGGCCCTGCAGGCGCTGCTGCGGCCGGCGCGCCAGCGGCCGCCCGCGCGGCGCCGCGCCTTCCTGGGGGCGATGGCCGGCGGCGCCGTCGCGGCGGCGGCGGCCGGCATCGCGGTGAACTATCCGCCCGCGCAGTGGAACGCCGACTACCGCACCGCCACCGGCGAGCAGAAGTCGCTGCGCCTGGGCGACAGCGTGCAGGTGGTGCTCAACACCCAGACCAGCGCGCGGCGCCAGGACGGCGGGCTGGAGCTGCTCGAAGGCGAGGCGGCCGTGGACCTGGCAGCAGACCTGGCCAACGGCCGCCAGCCCTTCTGCATCGCCGCCGGCAGCGGCCGCAGCCTGGGCGCCGCCGGCCGCTTCGAGGTGCGTTATCTGGACGGCCGGGTGCGTGTGGCCTGCATCGACGGCACGGTGCGGCTGGAGCATCCCGGCGGCAGCCGCCTGCTGCAGGCGCGCCAGCAGGCGGTGTACGACAGCGCGTCCGTCAGCGACGTGGCCGCCATCGACGCGGCCGAGCTGTCGGCCTGGCGGCACGGCGAGCTGGTGTTCCGCCAGGTGCCGCTGGAAAAAGTGGTGCGCGAGATCAACCGCTACCGCCCCGGCCGGGTGCTGCTGGCCTCGCAGTCGCAGCGCCAGAGCGCCGTCAGCGGCCGCTTCGCCATCGCCCACCTGGATGCCGCCCTGCTGCAGATCCAGCGCTCCTTCGACCTGCGTGCCAGCACGCTGCCCGGGGGCCTGCTGATCCTGGCCTGAGGCGGAAAAAAAAGGGAGGGGATTCCGACGCCGGCCGGCGTCTTATCGGTAGCGGGGCCGGCGGCAGCAGACAGCCGGCCGCCATCACATCGACTGACCACGGGCGGGAATCCAGATGAGTACGAGCAGGCGCGGCGACAGCAAACCTCAGGCAGCACCGGCCCGCAGAGGCCTCTTCCGGCTGACCCCCATCGCCCTGGTGGTGGCCGGCGCCGGCCTCTTCGGCAGCGCGCAGGCGCAGCAGGCCTTCAGCAGCGCCTGGTTCGCCAGCAAGGGTGCGGCGCAAGGCGTGGCGGCCAGCACCGGCCTGCTGCCCAACGGCCTGCCGGCTTCCACGCTGGGCAGCCCCGTCGCGCAGCAGCAGGCCTCGCGTGCGCAGCTGCAGCGCTCGCTGGACAACCTGAACCTGGCCGCGCAGGCCATCGCCGCGCAGCAGGCGGCGCAGGCGGCGGCCCGGCAGGCCGCGCTGGGTGCCGCGTCCACAGTGCCGGACGGCCTGGGGGAGGGCGGCCTGAAGGTCGACACCAACAGTCTCACCGCCGGCTGGAGCAACGCCAACGCACCGCAGCAGACGGTGGCGGACGGCCAGACCACGGTGGCCATCCAGCAGACCGCCGACAAGGCCATCCTCAACTGGGAGACCTTCAACGTCGGCAAGAACACGACGGTGCAGTTCCAGCAGCAGAAGGACTGGGCGGTGCTCAACCGCATCAACGATCCGCTGGCCCGGCCCAGCCAGATCCAGGGGCAGATCAAGGCCGACGGCACGGTGATGCTGGTCAACCGCAACGGCATCGTCTTCTCCGGCAGCAGCCAGACCGACACCCGCAACATGGTGGCCGCCGCCGCGAAGATCGGCGACGAGCAGTTCCGCCAGAACGGCATCTACAGCACCCAGGCCGGCGGCGCCTATGTGCCCAGCTTCACCGATGCGGCCGGCGCCGTGACGGTGGAGGCCGGCGCGCGGCTGAACACCGCCGCGCCGGAATCCGCCACCCAGGGCGGCGGCTATGTGCTGCTGCTCGGCCAGCAGGCGGCCAATGCCGGCACCATCACCACGCCGCGCGGCCAGGTGCAGATGGCGGCGGGCGATTTCTTCGTGGTTCGCGCAGGGCAGGGCACGGCGGCCAACCAGACCTCCACCACCCGCGGCAACGAGGTGGCGCCGGGCTTCAACGCCCAGAGCCAGGCCGGGCGTGTGGCCAACACCGGCCTGCTGCAGGCGCCCGAGGGCGACATCACCCTGGCCGGCCGCACCGTGGTGCAGGACGGCGTGGCCCTGTCCACCACCACCGTGGACACCCGCGGCACCATCCACCTGCTGGCCTCGGCATCCGACGCCGCCTCCAGCGTGCTCACCACCGCGCGCGGCCTCAACGCCATCCTGCTCGACGACCAGAACGGCCGCACCGCGCTCGACAGCCAGCGCAGCGCCCTCATCGACGAATCCGCCCGCATGGACCTGGCGCGGCGCAGCCTGGTGCCGGGCGTGTTCGACAACCTCTCGCGCCAGGACGACCGGCGCGACCTCTCGCGGGTGGAGATCGTCTCGGGCGGCGACGTGCTTTTCGAAGGCGGCTCCACCACCCTGGCCACCGGCGGCCAGGTGGCGGTGAGCGCGGGGCGCAGCACCATCGCGCAGGGCGCCCGGCTCGATGTGTCGGGCGCCGTCGGCGTGCAGGTGGCCATGGCGGCCAACGACATCGAGGTCGACATCCAGGGCAACGAGCAGCGCGATTCGCCGGTCAACCGCGACAGCGGCGCGCTCAACAACACCACCGTCTGGATCGACCGGCGCCGCCTGGTGCATGTGGCCGCCGGCGTGGGCGGCGATGCCGACGAGCGCTGGTACACCGCCGGCGGCCTGCTGGAGGTGGGCGGCTACCTGGGCCTGCAGGGCCACACCATCGGCGAATGGGCGGCCGGCGGCGGCAGCGTGGCCTTCACCGGCGGCGCGCTGGTCAGCCAGGCGGGCTCCAGCATCAACCTCTCGGGCGGCACGCTGGACGTGGCCACCGGCACCCTGCGCCAGAGCTGGCTCAAGGGCGCGGACGGCAAGCTCTACGAAGTCTCGAACGCGCCGGGCGACATCGCCTACACCGGCCTCTACCGGGGTTTCGAGGACACCCACACGCGCTGGGGCGACAGCGCCACCGCCTATTTCTACAACCCGCTCATCGGCCCGGAAAAACGCCTGGAGAACGGCTACACCGTGGGCCGCGATGCCGGCCAGCTGATCGTGGCCACCCGCTCGGCGGTGCTCGAAGGCGACATCGTCTCCACCGTGTACCAGGGCGCCCGCCAGACCGACAAGGCCGATGCCACGCTGGACGGCTACACCCAGTCGCAGGACGCCGCGCCGCTGGCCGCGCAGCTGATCCTGGGCAGCTACACCACGGCCTTCAACACCGATGCCACGCTGGGCGCGGTGGGGGTCTTCCACAACCTGGCGCCGGTGGCCGGCAGCATCCTCTTCGGCCAGGTGCAGGACATCGCCGCGCAGATCGCCACCGGCGCCGCGCTGCCGCAGGAGCGCATCGCCACGCTGATGCTCGACAGCGCGCGGCTCGACGGCTTCGGCCTCGGCGCCATCGTGGCCGCCGCGCAGGATGGCGTGCGGGTGGACGGCGCCCTGTCCGTGGTGCCCGGCGGCAGCATCGCCCTGCATGCGCCCCAGGTCACGGTGGATGCCGGCCTGACGGCGCGCGGCGGCTCCATCGCCCTGGGCAATGTGCTCTCCACCCTCAGCGAGGCGGGCGTGCGCACCGACCAGCTGATGACGGCCGGCGCCGGCCAGCCCACCGGCGTGGCCATCGGCAACGGCGCCATGCTCGACACCCGCGGCCTGTGGACCAACCTGCAGCTGGCGCCCGACGACGGCCACCTGCTGCCCTACATCGACGGCGGCGCGGTGGACATCCGCAGCGCCGGCGGCGTGAGCCTGGCGGCGGGCAGCAGCATCGACAGCTCCTCCGGCGCCGCCCTGCGCGCCGACGGCTCGCTGCAAGGCGGCCGCGGCGGCGATGTCACCGTGGTGGCCGGCTACGCCGCCAATGCCAGCGACAGCCTGATCGACGCGCCGCTGCAGGTGGACGGCACCATCCGCGGCTACGGCGTGAGCGGCGGCGGCACCCTCACCCTGGGTTCCGGCACGGCGGTCGGCATAGGCGCCGGCCTTCCCGGCGCGAACGGCACGCTGCAGGCCGGCCAGACCACCCAGGTGCAGCTGCAGCTGGGCGCCGACTACACCGTGCATGCCGGCGACACCATCCCGGCCGACTTCCTGGTCACCCTGCGCGCCATCGCCGCCGGCCAGACGCTGACGGCCGCCACCACGCCCCTGGCCAGCAGCAGCGCGCCGGTCACCGTGGCCGCCGCCTGGGTCGTGCCCACCGGCAGTTATGTGCAGACCGCCGCCGGCGTCTACTGGTTCGCCGGCAGCACCGTGCCGGCCGGCAGCAGCCTGGTGCGTTTCGGCGGCCCGCTGCCTGCGGGCTACACCATCCCGGCCGATGCCTTCCCGGACGGCCTGTCGATCACGCCGGTCACCACCCGTTATGCGGCCGGCGCCGTCGCCAGCGCCGACCTGCTGCTGCCCGCCGGCACCGTCGTGCTGGCCGGCAGCACCGCCGCGCAGGACCTGGCGGTGAAGGCGCCCACGGTGCTGGGCACCGGCTTCTTCGACACCGGTTTCTCTCACTACGCGGTGCAGGGCCGCGACGGCCTGGCGGTGGCCCCGGGCACCGAACTGGCCGTCTCCATGTCGGTGCTGCTGGCCGACCTGCCGCGTGCCCAGGCGGCCGCCACCGGCAGCGAGCCCGGCGCGCTCTTCTCGGTGTGGACGCCGCCGCTCTACGCCGAGGATGCGGCCCACGCCACGCTCACCCAGCGCGGCGGCGCCAGCCTGTCGCTGCGGGCCGGCGCCGACCTGGCGGTCAACCAGGCGCCGTTGGTCATCGGCGAGGGCGCGTTCGTCTCGGTCGATCCCGGCCAGGCGATAGACCTGCGCGCCGACGGCCAGCTCACCGTCGAAGGCCGGCTGCAGGCCTGGGGCGGCAGCATCTCGCTGGCCAGCCTGCCCGGCACCACCGCCGGCCAGCAATACGACCCGGGCCGCTCGGTCTGGATCGGCGAGAACGCGGTGCTCGACGTCTCCGGCCACGCTTATGTGGCGCAGGACAGCCAGGGCCGCGCCTACGGCGTGGCGCCGGACGGCGGCAGTATCACCGTCGGCAACAGCGATGCCTATCTCATCGTGCGGCCGGGCGCCTTGCTCGACGCCTCCGGTGCCGCCGCCCAGGTCGATGCGGCGGCCGGCGGCCCAGCCACCGAAGCCTCGCGCACCGTGGCGCTGGCCAGTGCCGGCGGCAGCATCGAGCTGCATTCCAACAACGGCATCGTGCTCGACGGCACCCTCAAGGCCCAGGCCGGCGGCGCCCAGGCGGCCGGCGGCTCGCTGGCGCTGTACCTGGACAGCCGCATCTACCAGTCCCTCACCGAGACGCTGGACGACTCGCTCAACCGCCTGCACACCATCACCCTGGTCCAGCAGGCCGGCCCGAGCACGCTCGCCGCCGACCTGGCCCCGGGCCAGCGCGATGCGAACCTGCTGTTCGGCGACGCGGTGCTCGGCGCCAACCAGGTGCAGGCCGGCGGCTTCTCGGCGCTGACGCTCTCCACCCACGATGCGATCCGTTTCCAGGGCGACCTGGACCTGTCGCTGGGCGGCAGCCTCAACCTCAAGGGCGGCGTGCTGACGGTGGCGTCCGGCACACCGGACGCCCAGGTGCGCCTGGCCGCCCCCTACATCCGCCTGGACGGCGGCAGCTGGGACGCACCCGCGCTGATCACCGAATTCCAGCCCGGCTTCTTCACCCCCGTCGCCGGCGGCTACGGGCCCTCCGGCCACAGCTCGCTGACGCTGCAGGGCCAGCTGATCGACCTGTACGGCGCCTCGCTCTCCGGCGCGCGCGGCCAGCAGGGCACGGGCACGCTGACCGGCGGCAGCAGCATCCCCCAGGTGTTCGACGTGCTGGGCGGCTTCGCCGACATCGTGCTGCGCAGCAGCGGCGACGTGCGCCTGGCCGGCGGCCTGACCACGGCCGGCAATATCGAGGTCGATGCCCAGCAGCTCTACCCCATGAGCGGCCAGAACGGCGCCCTGGTGGCCGGCCTCTACGTTCCCGGCGTCAGCGGCAATCCCATCGCCCAGGTCGCGGCCGACAGCCAGCTCGTCATTCGCGCCAGCGACGGCCAGGTCGCCCGGGGCGACGCGCCGGCCGTGCCCTATTCGGCCTTCGGCAACCTGATCCTGATGGGCGGCACGGTGGACCAGGGCGGCGTGGTGCGCGCCCCGCTGGGCACCATCTCGCTCAACACCATCGGCGGCGCGGGCGCCACGCTGGGCACCGGCTGGCAGGCCATCATTCCCTTCGAGGCCAACCTGCTCGATCCCAAGGTGGTGCTGCGCGGCGGCAGCCTGACCTCGGTCAGCGCGGCCGGCCTGGAGATGCCCTTCGGCGGCACGGTGGACGGCGTGAGCTACAGCGGCGCCACCAGCAGCGGCGCCTACCGCACGCAATACGACCTGGCCGACACCTATGTCTCGCGCGGCGACAACGGCGGCAACAACCGGCTGGACCAGGGCGTGCTTTCCACCGGCGTGAGCATAGGCGCGGCGCAGCTGATCGGCGAGGCGGGCGCGGTGATCGACCTGTCCGGCGGCGGCGTGCTGCACGGCGAGGGTTTCGTCTCCGGCCGCGGCGGCTCGGTCAATGTGCTCAACACGCCCCTGGCCAATGCCAACCCGGTGATCTACGGCGCCAGCCAGGCCGGCAGCCAGGTCTATGCGCTGCTGCCGGGCTACCAGTCGGCCTATGCGCCGGTGATCCTGGACAAGGGCGCGGGCGACCCGGCCGTGGGCACCCAGATCCGCATCGGCGACGGCGTGCCCGGCCTGCCGGCCGGCACCTACACCCTGCTGCCGTCCAGCTTCGCGCTGATGCCCGGCGCCTTCCGCGTCGAGCTGGGCGGCACCACCTCCCTGCGGGCGCAGGCCGGCGCGGTGGCGCTGGCGGACGGCTCCTGGTCCACCACCGCGGTGCAGGGCCAGGCCAGCACCGGCAGCTTCGCCAGCCTGCCCGCCCAGCTGCTGGTGACGCCGGGCGACGCGGTGCGCCACATCGGCCAGTACAACGAGACCAGCTTCAGCCAGTTCCTGCTGGCCCAGGCCGTCCAGTTCGACAAGCTGCGCGGCCGGCTGCCGGAGGACGGCAAGATCCTCGACATCGACCTGCGCCAGGACGACGACACCGCCAACCCGCTGCAGTTCGCCGGCACCGTGCTCTTCTCCGGCGTGACCACAACCGACGTGGCCGGCATGGACGGCTGGATGAGTTTGAGCGCCAACGCCCCCATCGAGGTGCGGCCCGCCACGGCCGCCGCCACGGCCGGCACCGTCTCCCTGGTCGACCGCGACCTCAACGCCTTCGCCGCCGGCACCCTGTCCCTGGGCGGCAGCTGGCGCTACTTCGACGGCACCACCAGCGCCGGCGACAGCCCGCGCATCTACTTCGGCAGCGACAACCTGCCGCACCCGGGCGTGACCCTGCGCGAGGGCGCTTCGCTGCGCGCCGGCCAGGTCTTCCTGGTGGGCGACCAGGTGAGGCTGGAGCAGGGCGCCGGCATCGACACCCGGGGCTTCGACGGCCGGGCCATCGATTCCTCGCTCGGCTACGTCTTCGCCAACGGCACCGGCGCCTCGGGCGGCATCGCCGTGCTGGCCACCGGCAACGGCTGGCTGGAATTCCTGCCCTCCACCGGCACCGGCAGCATCGCCGTGGCCGACGGCGCCTCGCTGCTCACCCAGGGCTCGGTGGTCTTCGCCGCGCCGGGCGGCCTGGACCTGGGCCGGGTGGACATCGGCGCGCGCTACCTCACCGTGTCGCAGGACCAGATCAACCTGGGCACCGACGCGAGCCTCGCCGCCGCGCAATCGGCCGGCGCCCTGCAGCCCGGCTGGAACCTCACGCAAGACGTGCTCGACAAGCTGCTGCGGCCCTCGGCCACCGCCGGCGTGCCGGCGCTGGAACGCCTGAGCCTGACGGCCGGCGGCGCCTTCAATTTCTACGGCTCCTCCACGCTGGACACCGGCGGCTCCACCGTGCAGATGGTGTTCAACACCCCGGCCTTCTACGGCTGGGGCGGCGCCAACGACGTGGTGCGCATCGCCACCGGCGACCTGGTGTGGAACGGCATCTCCACCGGCTCCGGCACCAGCTACGCCAGCAAGCCGCCCGCGGCCCTGCTGCCGGGCGGGCCGGGTTCGGGTGCGGGCCGGCTGGAGATCGATGCCCGCACGGTGGAATTCGGCTACGACGCGCTCAGCCAGCCGCAGAGCCAGGTGGCGCTGGACCGGGTGGTGCAGGGCTTCTCGGGCGTGGCCATCCATGCTTCCGACCGGGTCACGGCCAACCACCTCGGCTCGCTGACCGTGGGCGGCGACCTCGACATCGACACGCCGCTGCTGACCGGCCACGGCGGCTCGGACATGCGCTACCAGGCCAGCGGCCATATCGCCGTGACCGCGCCGCAGGGCGCCGCGCCGGTCGACACCGCGGCCATCACGGAACTGGGCGCCGCGCTCAAGCTGCAGGCGCAGACGGTGACGCTGGACACCGCCGTGGCCCTGCCCAGCGGCCAGCTCTCGGTGGAATCCACCGGCGACATCACGCTCGGCAGCCGCGCCGTGCTCGACCTCGCCGGCCGCACCGCCAGCTTCTTCGACGTGGACAAGTACAGCTGGGGCGGCGCCGTCGCCCTGCTGAGCGACAGCGGCAGCATCACGCAGGCGGCGGGTTCGCGCATCGATGTCTCGGCCGCGCACAGCGCTGCCGGCTCGCTCAGCGCCGACGCCCGCCAGGGCGCGGTCACCCTGGCCGGCACGCTGGACGGCCATGGCGCGGCCGGTTTCGCCGACGGCCGGTTCACCCTGGCGGCGGACCGGCTGGACAGCGCCGCCTTCGCCGACCTCAACACCCATCTCGACGATGCCGGCTTCTTCGAGGCCCGCAGCGTCTCGCTCTCGCACGGCGACCTGGCGGTCGACGGCCGGGTGAAGGCGCACGACGTGAGCCTGGCCGTCAACGGCGGCAGCCTGACGGTCAACGGCAGCATCGACGCCTCCGGCGACGCCCCCGGCCGCATCGCCCTGGCCGCCAGCGGCGACCTGCTGCTGGCCTCGGCCGCCGTGCTGGACACCCATGGCAACACCCTGGTGACGGACAGCTACGGCGCGCCCATCGACGCCTCCAACCGCGGCCGCATCACACTCACCTCCACCAACGGCACGGTGCGCCTGAACCCCGGCGCCACGCTGGACCTGCGTTCGCCCGACGGCATCGCCCGCGGCCAGGTGGAGATCAACGCACCGCGCACGGCCGAAACCAGCGGGGACGTACGCATCGAGGCCGGCGGCGCCCTCGACATCCGCGGCGCGGCCAGCATCGCCCTCAACGCCTTCCAGACCTACCAGCCGCCCGGCGCCGATGCCATCGTGCGCCAGGACAACGGCGACAGCGCCGGTGCACCGGTGGGCGCGGACGGCGTCATCGGCCTGGACCAGATCGACACCCGCAGCCGCCAGTTCATCGACGCTGCCTGGGCCAACAGCGGCCTGAGCGGCGCGGGCGGCCGCCTGGCCGGCCTGCAGGCCTACGGCGCGGCCTTCCACCTGCGCCCGGGCGTGGAGATCCGCAGCGCGGGCGATCTCACAGTGGACGGCGACCTGGACCTGTCCGGCTACCGCTACGGCCCCGGCGCCGACCCCGCCCAGCGCGGCTCCGGCGAGCCCGGCGTGCTGGCCCTGCGCGCCGGCGGCAGCCTGCTGGTGCACGGCAGCATCAACGACGGATTCCTGCCGCCGCCGCAGTCGCCGGACAGCGTGGTCTACGGCGTCGTCTTCTCCAACGAGACCCTGGCCGCGTCCTACACCGCGCAGGCCGGCGACATCCTCGGCGCCGGCTCCACCCTGCCCATCACCGGCACGCTGACGCTGGACCTGCCGGCCGCCGGCATCAAGCTCTATCCCAGGACGGGCACGCCGCTGAGCTTCGATGTGGTCACCGGCGCCACCATCATCGTCAGCAAGTCGGCCGTGACCAACCCCAACCAGGTGCTGGCGGCCGACGTCATCACCTCCACCGGTGTGCTCTACGCGGCCGGCACGCCGCTCAGCGCGCTGCCGACCATCCTGCCGGCCGGCACCACACTCAAGGCCGGCACCCTGCAGCTGGGCTCGGCGACGACGGGCATCTCCACCCGCAACGCCTTCATCCCGCGCGGCACCGCGATGGCGCTGCTGGGCACCGCGGCCAGCACCACCGTGGCGATTCCCTCCAACATCACCCTGGCGGCGGGCGACCAGCTGCCGGCCGGCACCTTCGCCAGCTCCATCACCGGCCAGACCGGCGCGCACGACATCTGGCCGCTGTCGGCCATGCTGGCCCCGGGCAGCCTCTCGTGGAGTCTGCGGCTGGTGGCCGGCGCCGATCTGGCCAGCGCCGACAGCCGCGGCCTGCGCACCGACGGCAGCGGCGCCGACCTGGTGCTGGACGACCCCTACCAGGTCAACATCAAAAGCTACGGCGCCCAGGGAGCACCCTCGCCCGGCGTGAGTGTGCTGCGCACCGGCACCGGCGACCTGGAGCTGTACACGGCCGGCGACTACATCCAGAAGTCCGCCTTCGGCGTCTACACCGCCGGCACGGCGCTGGCCGGCACCGGCGCCGGCACGGTCTGGAACGCGTCGCGCGAGCTCTACCCGGACCTCACCGGCGCCAACCCCGCCGGCACCCTGCTCGGCAGCCTGGTGCCGGATGCGGCCGGCTATGCCGCGGCGATCAACGACCAGCGCATGTGGTATCCCACCGCCGGCGGCGACTTCACCCTCTCGGCACGCGGCAACATCAGCGGCTGGCAGAACAGCGACTCGGAAGTCGTCGGCACCTGGCTCTGGCGCCAGGGCGGCGCGGAACTGGGCCAGGCCACGGCCTGGGGCGTCAACTTCGGCACTTACCTGGTGGACGGCATCTCGCAGTTCGCCGGCTACTCCAACCTGAACCTGGCCGCCTTCTCCGGCATGGGCACGCTGGGCGGCGGCAAGGTGGTGGTGAAGGCCGGCGGCAACATCGGTGCCGACGGCAGCGACTCCCTGCACAACATCGTGGTGGCCGCGGCCTCCAGCGGCCGGGTGGTCGACGGCCAGGTGCTGCAGACCGGCGGCGGCGACATCTCGGTGACGGCCGGCGGCCAGCTCTACGGCGGGCTCTACGCCGGCCTGCGCGGCGACACCACGCTGCAGGCCGGCAGCGTGGGCGTGATCCAGCAGCAGGGCTGGGGCGTGGCCGATGCCGACCCGCGCGGGCTGGACAACCACACCGCCTACTCGGCCCGCATGCGCCAGGGCGCCAGCTTCGCGCCCGGCGACGGCCAGCTGCGGGTGCAGGCCCTGGGCGACCTGGTGATGGGCGATGTGGTCGACCCCGGCCGCGCCGGCGAACGCCTGGAGACCCAGGCCACCCTGGCCGATGGCAGCACCGGCCGCGCGGCGGCCTGGTTCACGCTGTGGCAGGACAACACCGGCATCGAACTCTTCTCGGCCGGCGGCAACCTCTCGCCGCTGGCGGATGCGGGCGGCACCGGTTTCCTGCCGGCCACGCTGCGCGCCATCGCGCCGGGCGGCAGCATCTACTACGCGCCGCGCCTCTACAGCGACTACCTGATGCCGTCGCCCACCGGCCAGCTCGAACTGCTGGCGGGCGGCCTGATCTCGGGCCTGAACAACAACAGCGCCAGCAATTCCAGCAGCGCCTTCGGCCTGCTGGGCACCTCCGCCACGGCCATCGCCACGCCGCTGCGGCCGGGCTGGCGCGTGGCCGCGGCCGGCAGCAGCGGCGACAGCTTCGCCACCCCGCTGGCCAGCAACTTCTGGGCGGGCGTGCAGAGCCTGGAATCGATCTACGAAGTCAACTACGAGCCCTATAGCGGCAGCTATTCCGGCACAGGCGGCACGCCCTTCGTCTTCGGCCCGAACACCCTGAGCGACGACAGCATGGCCGGCAGCGGCACCGTCTCGCACATCTACGCCAACACCGGCGACCTGCTGGGCGTGCGCATCGGCGAGCTGCGGCATCCACCGTCCGCGGACGGCAGCGTGACCGACGACTACCTGGCCTCCAAGCCGGTGCAGATGGTGGCCGGCGGCGACATCGTCAACAGCGGCGGCCTGTTCGCGCACGGCAATGCGACCGATGTCTCGATGCTCGCCGCGGGCGGCAGCATCTACTACCGCGGCAACGGCGGCGTGACCGTCATGGGCCCGGGCACGCTGGAAATCTCGGCCGGCGGCGACATCTTCCTGGGCAATGCCGCCGCCTTCGTCAGCGCCGGCCCGGTGACGGCCGCCGACAGCCGGCCGGGCGCCGGCATCGCCGTGCAGGCCGGCCTGGGCGCGGGCCTGCCGGGGCAGGGCGCCAGCGATTTCGCGGGCTTCGCGGCGCGCTATCTCGATCCGGCCAATCTCATGGATGCCTCGCGTCCGCTGGCCGAGCAGCCCGGCAAGGTCGCCAAGACCTACGAGACCGAGCTGGCCCAGTGGCTGGCCGGGCGCTGGGGCTTCAGCGGCAGCGCGGCCGAGGCGCTGGCCTATTTCGACGCGCTGGCGCCGGAGCAGCAGCGCATCTTCGTGCGCCAGGTGTTCTATGCCGAACTCACGGCCGGCGGCCGCGAATTCAACGACGTGACCAGTTCCCGCGCCGGCAGCTACCTGCGCGGCCGGCAGGCGATCGCCGCCCTGTTCCCCGAAACCGACGCGGCCGGCCAGACGGTGCAGCGCCAAGGCGCGATCACGCTCTACCAAGGCACGGCGAACAATGCCGGCATCCGCACCGTGGCCGGCGGCGACATCCAGACGCTGACGCCCGGCGGCGCCACCATCGTGGGCGTGGAGGGCGTGACGCCCGCCGCATCCGCCGATGCCACGCCCGCCGGCCTGCTGACGCAGGGCGACGGCTCCATCCAGATGTACAGCCAGGACAGCATCCTGCTGGGCCTGTCGCGCATCATGACCACCTTCGGCGGCGACATCCTGGCCTGGTCGGCGACCGGCGACATCAACGCCGGCCGGGGCTCCAAGACCACGCTGGTCTACACGCCCCCGAAGCGCGAGTACGACAGCTACGGCAACGTGAAGCTCTCGCCCAACGTGCCCAGCACCGGCGCCGGCATCGCCACGCTGAACCCGATTCCCGAGGTGCCGCCGGGCGACGTGGACCTGATCGCGCCGCTGGGCACCATCGATGCGGGGGAGGCGGGCATCCGCGTCTCGGGCAACGTCAACCTGGCGGCCTTGCAGGTGGTCAACGCCGCCAACATCCAGGTGCAGGGCAAGAGCACCGGCATCCCGACCGTGGCGGCGGTGAACGTGGGCGCATTGACCAACGCCAGCGCCGCGGCCTCGCAGGCGGTGGTGGCGGCGCAGGACGCGGTGCAGCGCGAACGCGCCGCGGCCCGCCAGAACCAGCCCTCGGTCTTCACCGTGCGGGTGCTGGGCGCCAACGGCGCGCCGGTGGACGACAAGCCCGCATCCGCCACGCCCGGCCCTTCGGCGGCGGCCGGCTACGACGCCGCCAATTTCGTGCAGCTGGTCGGCCACGGCCAGGACTTCAAGCCCGAGATGCTGGCCCGGCTGAGCCAGGCCGAGCGGCGCCTGCTGGAGGCGGACCGCTAGCCCGCCCGGGACCGGCGCCGGCGCGGCGCAAGGGCCGCCGCCAGCTGGCCCATCACGGAAAAAGCCCCTGATTCTTGCGAATCAGGGGCTTTCTGTTTGGTGCCGGAGAGATGAATCGAACACCCGACCTTCTCATTACGAATGAGCTGCTCTACCGACTGAGCTACACCGGCGTAAGCCCGCGATTATAGCTTACTCGGCGGCCAGGACTCTTCCCGAGTGCCTCGCGGAAAAGCAAACTCATAGGCTGTGTACATCGCCTGCAACACTGCGCACACTGGCCGAATGCCATCGCAGCCAGTCCCAGGTTCCTCGTCAGCGCTCCGTCCGATGCGCGCCCTTCTGCAAGCTCTGCCGCGTCTTCCAGCCGCACCGGATGGGCAGGTGGACTTCGCCCGGGCCGACCCCGTGCTGCTGGCCTTGGTTCGCGATGAAGCCCAGACGGTGCTCCAGGTAGTGCAGCGAGGGCAGGGCGCCATAGGTCGGCTGCTGGCATGCAGTGCCGTCGCGATCGAGAGCGGTGATATCGATGCCGACAGCGTGGAGAGCCTCGGGTACTTTCTGGCGGAGGTGGGCGACTTCGCGGTCGCCTGCTGGGTGATGTCCTGCGCATGCCGGGCCACGCTGGCAGCCTCTTCCGGGTCGGGCGTGAGAGCCGGCCCCTGACGCAAAAACGGCCCGCATCCGCGGGCCGTCATCGTTCGCTGCGCAGGAAGCCGCTTACTTTTCCAGGTGGTACTTCGTCACCAGATCCACCTCGTTCTTCGACCCCAGCACCACCGATACCCGCTGGTGCAGCTTGGTCGGCTGGATGTCCAGAATCCGCTGGCGGCCATCGGTGGAAGCGCCGCCGGCCTGCTCGATCAGCCAGCTCATCGGATTGGCCTCGTACATCAGGCGCAGCTTGCCGGGCTTGTCCGGCTCACGCTTGTCCCAGGGGTACATGAAGATGCCGCCGCGGGTCATGATGCGGTGCACGTCGGCCACCATGCTGGCGATCCAGCGCATGTTGAAGTCCTTGGCGCGCGGGCCTTCCTTGCCGGCCAGACACTCGTCGATGTAGCGCCTCACCGGGGTGTCCCAGTGGCGCATATTGCTCATGTTGATCGCGAATTCCTTGGTGTCTGCCGGGATCTGCACGTTCTCCTGGGTCAGCACGAAGGTGCCGACTTCGCGGTCCAGCGTGAACATCACCACGCCGTCGCCGGTGGTCAGCACCAGGGTGGTCTGGGGGCCGTAGACGCAGTAGCCGGCGGCCACCTGCCGGGCGCCGGGCTGCAGGAAGTCGGACTCCTGCACGGCGCCGCCGCCGGCCTTCTTCAACACGCTGAAGATGGTGCCGATGCTGACGTTCACATCGATGTTGCTGGAGCCGTCCAGCGGATCGAACATCAGCAGGTAGTCGCCCTGGCGGTATTGCGAGGGGATGGGCAGGATCTCGTCCATCTCCTCGCTGGCCATGCCGGCCAGGGTGCCGCCCCATTCGGCGGCCTCGATCAGCATGTCGTTGGAGATGATGTCGAGCTTCTTCTGCACTTCGCCCTGCACGTTCTCGCTGCCGGCGGTGCCGAGCACGCCGCCGAGCGCGCCCTTGTTGACGGCGCTGCTGATGCTCTTGCAGGAGTCGGCGACGACTTCCAGCAGCAGCTGCAGCTGGGCGGGGATGGGGTTGGCGCCTGCCTGCTTCTCGACGAGATAGCGGGTGAGGCTGGTCTTCTGGGCCATGGGTCTGGGTCCTCCTGGGAAGTCTTGAAAATTCAGTCGGCCAGCGCGCGGGTGATCACCTCGCGCACGTCGTTGCTCAGCGAGGTGCTGGCGGCCACGCGGCTGATGGCCTCGCGGGCCAGGGCCTGGTAGGGCGCGGCGAGTTTCTTCCAGCGGTCGAGCGCACGCGCCAGGCGGGCGGCGACCTGCGGGTTGATGGCGTCCATCGCCAGCACCTGCTCCACCCAGAAGGCGTAGCCGGCGCCGTCGGCGCGGTGAAAGCCTGCGGGGTTGCCGTTGCAGTAGGCGAAGACCAGGCTGCGCGCGCGGTTGGGGTTCTGGATGCTGAAGTCCGGGTGCTTCATCAGCTGCTTGACCAGGGGCAGGATGTCGCCGCCGCGGTCGGGCGCGCTGGCCTGCATCTGGAACCACTTGTCGATGACCAGGGCCTCGTCGGTGAAGAGGGCGTGAAAGCGCTCCAGCGCCGGCTTGGCCAGCTCGTGGCCGGCGCCGACCAGGGCCGACAGGGCGTTGGCCCGGTCGGTCATGTTGTCCGCATCCTTGAAGCGCTGGTAGGTGCGGCCGGGCCAGACGGTGTCGCCGGTGGGCGCGGCGGCCAGGTTCAGGTTGACCAGGGCCAGGCCGGCGAGGGCACGGCGGCCGGCCGACAGCGGATCGGGCGAGTAGCTGCCGTTGTGTTCGCTGGCTTCCCAGGCCGCCGCCCAGTCGGGCTGCAGGGCCACGGCCAGCTGCAGGCGCATGGCTTCGCGCACCGCGTGAATGCGCTGCGGGTCGACCACGGCCAGCTGCTCGGCGATATAGCCTTCCGACGGCAGCGTCAGCACCAGTTCCTTGAAGGCGGCGTCGAGCGCCGGTTCACGCAGGATGGCGCGCATCGCCTCGACGAAGGCGCCGTCCAGCACCTGGGCCGGCACATCGCCTTCGGCCGAGACGGCGTTGAGCGCATGGCGCAGCGCCAGGCGCTGGGCGGCTTCCCAGCGGTTGAAGGGGTCGCTGTCGTGGGCCAGCAGGGTCAGCAGCTGGGCGTCGGAGTATTCGATGTCCAGGATCACCGGCGCCGAGAAGCCGCGCAGCAGCGAGGGCACCGGCTCGGCGTCCAGGCCGTGGAAGACCAGGGTGTGGCCGGCCTGGGTCATGGTGAACAGGGCTTCGGACGCGTTGGTCTCGCCGCTGTCGACCGTGTATTGCAGGGGCAGGGCAGCGCCGTTTGCCGCGACCAGGCCCAGCGCCACGGGGATGACGAAGGGCTCCTTCACCGGCTGGTCCGGCGTGGGCGGGCAGCTCTGCGACAGGGTCAGGGTGTAGCTGCGGTTCTCGGCGTCGTAGTGGCCGGCGGCATGCACACGCGGCGTGCCGGCCTGGGCGTACCAGCGCTTGAACTGGGGCAGCAGGGCGGCCAGGTGCGACTGCGGATTGGCATCGGCGATGGCCTGGGCGAAGTCGTCGCAGGTCACGGCCTGGCCGTCGTGGCGCTCGAAATAGAGCGTCATGCCCTTGGCGAAGCCATCGCGGCCCACCAGGGTCTGCATCATGCGGACGACTTCGGCGCCCTTCTCGTAGATGGTGACGGTGTAGAAGTTGCTGATCTCGATGTAGGCGTCGGGCCGGACCGGGTGGGCCATGGGGCCGGCGTCCTCGGGGAACTGCACGGTGCGCAGCACCCGCACGTCCTCGATGCGCTTGACGGCGCGGGCCGAGGCCTCGGCGCACAGGTCCATGCTGAATTCCTGGTCGCGGAAGACGGTCAGGCCTTCCTTCAGGCTCAGCTGGAACCAGTCGCGGCAGGTGACGCGGTCGCCGGTCCAGTTGTGGAAGTACTCGTGGCCCACCACCGATTCGACACCCGAGAAATCGCTGTCCGTGGCGGTGGCCTGGCTGGCCAGCACGTACTTGGTGTTGAAGATGTTCAGGCCCTTGTTCTCCATCGCGCCCATGTTGAAGTCGCTGGTGGCGACGATCATGAAGCGCTCCAGGTCCAGCGTCAGGCCGAAGCGGGCCTCGTCCCAGGCGATGGAGTGCATCAGGGAGAGCATGGCGTGCTCGGTCTTGTCGAGGTCGCCGCGGCGCACGAAGATCTGCAGCAGGTGGTCGTTGCCGGCGCGGGACCTGATGCGCTGCTCGCGGGCCACCAGCTTGCCGGCCACCAGGGCGAACAGGTAGGCGGGTTTCTTGAAGGGGTCGACCCACTTGGCGAAGTGGCGGCCGTCGTCGAGCGTGCCTTCCTCCACCAGGTTGCCGTTGGACAGCAGCACCGGGTACTTGTCCCTGTCGGCGCGCAGGGTCACCGTGTAGAGCGCCATCACGTCGGGGCGGTCCAGGAAGTAGGTGATGCGGCGGAAGCCCTCGGCCTCGCACTGGGTGAAGAAGGTGTCCTGGCTGACGAACAGGCCCATCAGCTTGGTGTTCTTGGCCGGGCAGCAGGTGGTGAAGATCTCCAGCGTGAAGGGCTCATCGCCTTCGGGCAGGTTCTCCAGCACCAGCTGCTGGCCGCGCTCGGTGGTGTCCATGCGGAAGGAGGTGCCCTGTCCGTTGACCAGCACACGCGCCAGGTTGAGCTCCTCGCCATCGAGGCGCAGCGCCTGGGCCGGCACGTCCGGGTTGCGGCGCAGCTGCATGCGGTTGAGCACGCGGGTCTTGGCCGGATCGAGGTCGAAGCACAGTTCGACCGTGGCTATCCAGTAGGCGGGCGCCTGGTAGTCGGCACGGTGGATCGCGGTGGCGGGGCCTTCACGCATGGTGGGGGTCCTTTCAGATGAATGAGATGACGTCCAGGCCGACTGCGCGGGCTGCGCGGCCGAGTTGCCTGTCGTCGGTGGCCAGGATGTTCGCGCCGGACGTACAGGCGCTGGCGAGATGCAGGGAGTCGAGGGTGGAAAGACCGCCGCTGGCTTCGGCGATCAATCTCTGTGCCTCGGCCAGCACCGATGCGTTGAGTGTGACGATGTGGAAGAAGCCCGTGCGTAGGTCGCCATCCAGCCTGAGCCGGATGGCTGCCGCATCGATTGCGCTGCCGCCTGGCTCCCGGCGGCGTCGGGCCACGATGGATTCCATCTCCACCAGCACCAGATCGGAAATGCCGAAACGCAGGTCCTCGCGCGCCAGCATCGCATCCACCTCGCCGGAGCCTGGCTCATGCAGGTAGCGCTTGGCCAGGACGCTGGTGTCGATGTGCACCAGGCTCATCGTCGGTCGCGTTCTTCGCGGATCAGGTCTTCGAGCGGACGCTCCATGCGCGGCTGCGCTTCCCGGAAAGCCCGGATGTCCGGCAACTGCGGACGCCGGGCTGGCGCCGGCTCGACCGGAAGGATCCGCGCCACCGGCTCGCCGTTGGACACCAGCAGTAGTTCCTGCTCCTGTTCCAGCGTCTCGCGCAGATGGGGCATGGTATTGCGCAGCTCGCGCACCGAGACAGTCTTCATGGCTTTCCTCCGTTCGCCGACTGGATGTGTCACGGCATTCTAGGCCGTGTCACACGCCTTGTTTCAGCGAAGCCTCGATGAAGGCATCCAGATCGCCGTCCAGCACCTTCTGGGTGGCGGAGATCTCGACGTTGGTGCGCAGGTCCTTGATGCGGCTGTTGTCCAGCACGTAGCTGCGGATCTGGTGGCCCCAGCCGACGTCGGTCTTGCTGTCCTCGAGCTTCTGCTGCTCTTCCTGGCGCTTGCGCATCTCGTGGTCGTACAGGCGCGAGCGCAGGCGTTTCCAGGCGACGTCGCGGTTGCTGTGCTGGCTGCGGCCGTCCTGGCACTGCACCACGATGCCGGTGGGGATGTGGGTCAGGCGCACCGCCGAGTCGGTCTTGTTGATGTGCTGGCCGCCGGCGCCCGAGGCCCGGAAGGTGTCGGTGCGCACGTCCGACGGGTTGATCTCGATCTCGATCGAGTCGTCGATCTCCGGGTACACGAAGATGCTGGCGAAGGAGGTGTGGCGGCCGCCCGAGGAGTCGAAGGGGCTCTTGCGCACCAGGCGGTGCACGCCGGTCTCGGTGCGCAGCAGGCCGAAGGCGTATTCACCCTCGATCTTGATGGTGGCGCCCTTGATGCCGGCGGTGTCGCCCGCGGTCTCGTCCTCGATCTGGGTCTTGAAGCCCTTGCGTTCGGCGTACTTCAGGTACTGGCGCAGCAGCATGCTGGCCCAGTCGCAGGCCTCGGTGCCGCCGGCGCCGGCCTGGATGTCCATGAAGGCATTGAGCGGGTCGGCCGGGTTGTTGAACATGCGGCGGAATTCCAGCGCCTCGATGGACTTCTGCAGTTCGGCGCCATCGGCCTCGATGGCCTGCATGCCGTCGGCGTCGCCTTCTTCCTTCGACATGTCGAAGAGCTCGGTGTTGTCGGCCAGCTCGCTGGTCAGGCGTTCCAGCGTCAGCACGATGTCTTCCAGCGACTTCTTCTCGCGGCCGAGTTCCTGGGCCTTCTTGGGATCGTTCCAGACGGCCGGGTCTTCCAGCGAGGCGATGACGGTCCTCAGGCGATCGGCTTTGGAATCGTAGTCAAAGATACCCCCGTAACTCGGCCGTCCGGGCGGACAGGTCTGCGAGCTGGTTGCCGATGAGGTTGATACGTTCTGCTTCCATTGGATGTCCTGCTTGTGCGATGTTGGGGGCTGCGGCGCAGCGAACCGGGGATTTTCTCATGCTCTTGCGGGCGCGGCCGCAGCCAATCGCAACCATAAAAACGGAAAAAACCTGCGGTGAACCAGCCTCTGTTCCGGCGACGGGCCGAATTGGCCGTGAAGCTGGTCCTGCTCGCGATCTTTCTCGGCGCTGGCGCGGCCTTCGCGCTGCTGGTCGGGCTGGCCGATGCCTACGAGGCGGTGGGGGAGCCGCAGGCCCAGCCCATCCCCTTCAGCCACAAGCACCATGTGGGCGATATCGGGCTGGATTGCCGCTTCTGCCACACCACGGTGGAGAAGACAGCCTTTCCCGGCATGCCGGCCACGCAGACCTGCCTGACCTGCCATTCGCAGCTGTTCGCCCAGCAGGGCATCCTGGCCGCGCTGAGGAAGAGCGAGGCGGAGAACCGGCCGCTGGCCTGGAAGCGGGTGCACTTCCTGCCGGACTTCGTCTACTTCGACCACAGCATCCATGTGGCCAAGGGCGTGGCCTGCGCCGAATGCCATGGCCGGGTGGACCAGATGCCGCTGGCCTGGAAGGCCGAGAAGCTGGAGATGGGCTGGTGCCTGGCCTGCCACCGCGATCCGGCGCCGCATCTGCATCCGCACGACCAGGTCTTCGCGATGCCGGCCGACCCGCTGGCCGAGGCCGATGCGCGGCTGCTGGCCGAGTCGCTGAAGCTGCAGTCGACCCGGCGGCTGACCGACTGCTCCACCTGCCACCGCTAAGCACGACATGGCTCCACGCACCGTCATCCCGATCCAGGCCGAGGCGCCGCATGCGCACGCCCACCATGCGCACGAGGAGGAGGACGAGGCGGGCGCCCCGAGCGGCCCGCAGCGCCGCCGCCTGCTGCAGCTGATGGCCGCCTCGGCCGCGCTGGCCACCGGCGCCTGCACCCGCGCGCCGGACGAGCGCCTGCATGCCTATGTGCACATGCCCGAGGCCGGGCTGGGCGGCCTGCCGGCCTACTACGCCAGCGCCTATGTGCGCGACGGCTTGGCCCAGGGCGTGCTGGTGGGCACCCGCGAGGGCCGGCCGGTCAAGATCGAGGGTAATCCGCGCCATCCGGCCAGCCGCGGCGCGACCGATGTGTTCGTGCAGGCCTCGGTGCTGGAACTGTGGGATCCGGACCGCTCGCAGACCGTCTGGCGCCGGCTCTCCGGCGCCGCCGCCACGCCCGCCACCTGGGACGATTTCCAGGCCGCCTGGCTGGCCCGCCTGCCGGCCCTGAAGTCGCGCGGCGGCGCCGGCCTGCATCTGCTGACCGGGCCGGTCAGCTCGCCGACCCAGCAGGCGCAGATGGCGGCGCTGATGCAGTCGCTGCCCCAGGCGCGGCGCTGGTGCGCGGCCTCGCTGGAGGACGCCTCGGCCGCCGAAGGCTCGGCGCGCGCCTTCGGCCAGCCGCTGCGGACGGTGCCGCATTTCGACCGCGCGCGGCTGGTGGTGGGCCTGGGCGCAGACCCCTTCTCGCTGGGGCCGGCGGCCGTGGCGCAGGCCTCGGACTGGGCGCGCGCCCGCGCCGCCGCGCTCAAGCAAGGGCGTGCGCCCGCGCGCCTGTGGGCGGTGGAGACCGCGCCCGGCCTCTTCGGCGCCCGGGCCGACCGGCGCATCGCCCTGTGCCCGGCGGAGATCGAGAGCCTGCTCTGGCGCATCGCCCACCGCATCGCGCCGGACCTGGCGCCCGCGCCCGGCGGCAGCGGCCCGGCGCCGCGCGCCGAGGCGCAGATCGCCGCCGCCCTGCAGGCCGCCGGGCCGGATGCGCTGCTGATGCCCGGCCCGGCCCTGTCGGCCGACAGCCATGCCCTGGTGCATGCGCTGCACCGCCGCCTGGGCGCCCTCGGCCGCACGCTGGACCTGATCGCGCCGCCCGAGCTGCCATCGAGCCCCGCCGGCGACCTGCAGGGACTGGCGGCGGCGCTGCGCCGGGGCGAGGTCGAGACCCTGCTCGTCCTCGATGCCAACCCGGCCTACGACACGCCGGGCGCCACCGACATCGCCAGCCTGATCCGGCGCGTGCCCTTCAGCGCCCACCTCGGCCTGTACCGCGACGAGACGGCCTCGGCCTGCGCCTGGCACCTGCCGATGAGCCATGCCTACGAGGCCTGGGGCGATGCCCGCGCCCACGAGGGCACGGCCAGCCTGCTGCAGCCGGCGATCTCGCCGCTCTACGACAGCCGCTCGGCGATCGAATGCCTGGCGCTGCTGGGCGGATCGGCCGAACGTGATGGCCACGGGCTGGTGCGCCGGCAGTGGGGCCTGTCCGACGAGGCCTGGCGCCAGGCCTTGCGCGACGGGCTGGTCGCCGGCAGCGCGGCGCGGCCGGTGCTGCCTGGCGAGGTGCGTGCGCCGGCCCAATGGCGGCCGCCGCAGAGCCCGGCGCAGGAATCGCTGCAGGCCCTGTTCCAGCCGGATGCCTCGGTGGCGGGCGGCCGTTTCGCCAACAGCGGCTGGCTGCAGGAACTGCCGCGGCCCTTCTCCAAGCTGACCTGGGACAACGCCGCCACCATCGGCGCCGCCACCGCCGCCACGCTGGGCCTGAAGAGCGGCGATGTGGTGCGCATCCGCCGCGAGGGCGCGCCGACGGTCGAGGCGCCGGTCTGGGTCGAGCCGCGCCATGCCGACGGCGCCGTCACCCTCACCCTGGGTTATGGCCGGCGGCAGGCCGGCCGGGTCGGCAACGGCGTGGGTTTCGATGCCTGGCCGCTGCGCCCGGCCGATGCCGCCAGCTGCCGGGTGACGCTGGAGCCCACCGGCCGCAGCCACCATTTCGCCTACACCCAGCGCCGCATCGACCAGGAGGGCCGGGAGCTGGCGCGCAGCGTGCCGCTGTCGGCGCCGCGCCTGCCGGCCGAGCCGGAGCCGCCCTCGCTCTATCCGCCGCGCGCCGACGGCGGCGGCCATGCCTGGGCCATGAGCATCGACCTGGACGGCTGCATCGGCTGCAACGCCTGCACCATCGCCTGCCAGTCGGAGAACAACATCCCGGTGGTCGGCCCCGAGCAGGTGATCGCCGGCCGCGAGATGCACTGGATCCGGGTGGACCGCTACGACGACGCCGCCAGCGGCCGTACCGACTTCCAGCCGGTGCCCTGCATGCACTGCGAGAACGCGCCCTGCGAGGTGGTCTGCCCGGTGGGCGCCACGGTGCACGACAGCGAGGGCCTGAACGTGCAGGTCTACAACCGCTGCATCGGCACCCGCTTCTGCTCCAACAACTGTCCCTACAAGGTGCGGCGCTTCAACTTCTTCGCCTATGCCGACGAGGAGACCGAGAGCCTGAAGGCGCAGCGCAACCCGGATGTGACGGTACGCCGGCGCGGCGTGATGGAGAAATGCACCTTCTGCCTGCAGCGGGTGTCGCAGGCGCGGCTGATGGCCGAGAAGGCCGGTACCCCGCTGGCCGACGGCGATGTGCGCACCGCCTGCCAGACGGTCTGCCCCACCCAGGCGATCCGCTTCGGCGACCTGATGGTGAAGGACAGCCTGGTCAGCCAGTCGCGCGAGTCGCCGCGCCACTACGCCATGCTGCAGGAGCTGGGCACCCGGCCGCGCACCACCTACCTGGCGCGGGTGGTGGAAGACGGGGAGGGCGCCGCGTGAGCCTGGGCCCCGTCTCCACCGACATCGGCGTGCTGCAGGCCGGCCAGACCTACCGGTCGGTGGGCGACCGCATCGAAGGCCAGGTGCTGGACCACCGCACCGGCCGGCTCTGGTGGATCGCCTTCGGCGTCAGCGGCTGCGGCATGCTGGTTTTCCTGGCCGCCATCGGCTGGCTGTTCTACAAGGGCCTGGGGCTGTGGGGCATCAACATCCCGGTGGCCTGGGGTTTCGCCATCGCCAACTGCGTCTGGTGGATCGGCATCGGCCATGCGGGCACCTTCATCTCTGCCGTGCTGCTGCTGGCGCGCCAGCGCTGGCGCACCTCGATCAACCGCTTCGCCGAGGCGATGACCCTGTTCGCCGCCAGCATGGCCGGCCTGTTCCCCATCCTGCACCTGGGCCGGCCCTGGTTCGCCTACTGGCTGGCGCCTTATCCCAACCGCATGGAGCTGTGGCCGCAGTGGCGCAGCCCGCTGGTGTGGGATTTCTTCGCCATCGCCACCTACCTCACCGTGTCGCTGCTCTTCTGGTACCTGGGCCTGATTCCGGACATGGCCTCCCTGCGCGACCGCGCGCGCCAGCGCTGGAAGGCCCTCACCTTCGGCCTGCTGGCCCTGGGCTGGCGCGGCGAGGCGCGCCAGTGGGCGCGGCACCGCACGGCCTACCTGCTGCTGGCGGGGCTGGCCACGCCGCTGGTGGTGTCGGTGCATTCGGTGGTGTCGCTGGACTTCGCCATCGGCAACACGCCGGGCTACCACTCGACGATCTTTCCGCCCTTCTTCGTGGCCGGGGCGCTGCTCTCGGGCTTCGCCATGGTGATCACGCTGGCGGTGCCGCTGCGGCATTTCTTCGGGCTGCAGGCGCTGATCACGCCGGTGCATTTCGACAACGCCGCCAAGGTGGTGCTGGCCACCTGCTGCCTGCTGGGCTATGGCTACCTGGCGGAGATCTTCACCGCCTTCTACAGCGGCGACCGCTACGAGATCGCCGTCACCCTGCAGCGCTGGACCGGGCCCTACGCCTTCGTCTACTGGGGCATGATCGCCTGCAACATCGGCCTGCCGCAGCTGCTGTGGTGGCGCGCCAACCGGCGCAATCTGGCGCTGCTGTTCGGCCTGTCGCTGCTGATCAACCTGGGCATGTGGGCGGAGCGGGTGATGATCGTGGTCACCAGCCTCTACCAGGACTACCTGCCATCCTCCTGGGGGCTGTATGTGCCGACGCGCTGGGACTGGCTGTTCCTGGCCGGCTCGATCTGCACCTTCGCCTGGCTGTTCCTGCTCTTCGTGCGCCTGCTGCCGGCGATCAGCATCGCCGAGATGCGCGGCCTGGTGCACGACAGCGCGAAGGAGGGCGCATGAAGCCCTGGGGCCTGCTGGCGCAGTTCGATTCGGCCGAGGCCCTGCTGGTCGCCGCCCGGGCGGTGCACGCGGCCGGCTGCCGCCAGGCCGAGGCCTATGCGCCCTTCGATGTGGAGGGGCTGGACGAGGCCCTGGGCCTGCCGCCCTCGCGCATTCCCGCGGCCACCCTGGCCGGCGCGGTGCTGGGCGGGGCCGGCGGCTACTTCATGCAGTGGTATGCGGCGGTGATCGACCTGCCGCTCAACATCGGCGGCCGGCCGGAGCACAGCTGGCCGATGTTCATCCCGGTGACTTTCGAGATGACCATCCTGGGCGGCGCGCTGGCGGCCGTGCTGGCCTTCTTCGTCGCGGCGCGGCTGCCGGCGCTGGACCATCCGGTGTTCGGCGCACCCGGCTTCGAACAGGCCAGCCGCGACGGCTTTTTCCTGCTGCTGCGGCTGGACGACCCGGCCTGGCCGCGCGACGAAGCCGAGCGGCTGCTGCAGGGACTTTCGCCGCGTTCGGTGGCGCCGGTGCAGGAGGTGATGCCATGAATCGGCCGGCCTTGCTGTGCCTGGCGCTGCTGTCGGTGCTGGCGCTGGCCGGCTGCGAACGGGTGATGCGCAATATGTACGACCAGCCCTCGCTGCGGCCAGGCGACACCAGCCCCATGTTCGAGGACCGCCAGGCCTCGCGCCCGCCGCCGCCCGGCAGCGTGCCGAATGCCATCGGCACCCAGGCCGGCATCAGCGGCGGCCTGCAGGGCCAGGCCGATGCCGCCACGCGCGATGCCGCCGAGCGCCAGCAGCAGCTGCCGGCCTCGCCCGGCCGTGCGCTGGTGCTGCGCGGCCAGGAGCGCTACACCATCTACTGCCTGCCCTGCCATGGCGCCACCGGGCAGGGCGACGGCATGGTGGTGCGGCGCGGCTTTCCGGCGCCGCCCAGCCTGCACGACGGCCGGCTGCTGGGCGCGGCGGACCGGCATCTCTACGAAGTGATCACGCGGGGCCAGGGTGTGATGTATGCCTTCGCCGACCGTGTCGAGCCGGCGGACCGCTGGGCCATCGTGGCCTATCTGCGTGCCCTGCAGACCAGCCGCGCCATGCGCCTGGCCGAACTGCCGCCGGACATGCGCCAGCGCATCGAGCCGCGGCTGCAGGCCGCAGACAAGCCGGATGCGCCGGGCTGGCGGGTGACGCCCGCGGACGAAGGAGGCCGGCCATGAGCGCCGCCGTCTTCTGGTCCGCCTGGCTGGCCGCCGCCTGGTGGTGCCTGGCGCCGCTGCTGGGCGCGACGGTGCTGATCGCCCTGAACCGCCTGACCGGCGGCGCCTGGGGCCAGGGCATCCTGCCGGCCGCGCAGGCGCTGGCGCGCCGGCTGCCGCGTGTGCTGCTGCTCTGGCTGCCGCTGGTGTTCGGGCTGCGGGCGCTCTATCCCTTCCTGCAGGGCCCGGACTGGCTGCACGGCGTGGAGCGCCCCGGTTTCCTGCAGGTCTGGTTCGCGCCCTGGTTCTTCGTGGCGCGCGGCTTCGCCTATGCCCTGGCGGCCTGGATGCTGGCGCGGCCGGCGGCATTGGCCACGGCGGGGCAGGGCCGGGCGGCCGCCACCCTGATCGCCTATCTGCTGCTGGGCTCGCTGGCGGCGGTGGATGCCATCGGCGGCCTGATGCCGCGCTGGCATTCCAGCGTCTTCGCGCTGACCCTGCTCGCCGGCCAGCTGATCGCCGGCATCGCCGCCTGCACCTGGCTCTCGCTGCGCGCGGGGCGCCCGCTGCCGGGGCGCGACCTGGGCAATCTGCTGCTGATGGCGGTGATGCTGTGGGCCTATCTGGGTTTCATGCAGCTGCTCATCATCTGGGCCGAGAACCTGCCGCGCGAGATCACCTGGTACCTGCCCAGGCTGCTGGGTGGCTGGTCCCGCGGCGGCGTGGCCTTGCTGCTGCTGCAGTTCGTGCTGCCGCTGGTGCTGCTGCTGTTCCGGGCGGTGAAGGACCATCCCGCCCGGCTGCTGGGCGTGGCCGGGCTGGCCTGGGCGGCGCAGCTGCTGGATGCCGCCTGGCAGACGCTGCCCTCGGTCGTGCCGGCCTCCGGACTGGCGGTGGTGCTGGTGCCCTTGCTGGCCGCGCCCATGGCCTGGCTCGCCTATGGCGGCATTGTGAAGGAGCTGCGCCATGGCCCGCGCTGATATCGACCTGCGCCGGCTGTCGCGGCTGGCCGCCGCGCTGGTGCTGGTGATCGCCGTGGCGGTCGGCAGCGTCTTCGGCCTGCTGCACCATTGGCGGCTGCCGCCCGGCGGCGATGCGCCGGGTTCGGCCGGATTGCAAGCCGTGCCCGCGCCCCGGCTGCAATCGGCCCCGCAGGACGATCTTGCCGCCTACCGCGCCGAGCAGCGCCGACAGCTGGACGCGGTGGGCTGGGAGGACCGGGCGCAAGGCCGGGTGCGTATCCCGGTGGCCGATGCGATCGAACTCGTCGCCCAGGGAAAGGGTGTGCGATGAAACGCCCGGCCCTGCTCCTGGCATGCTGCCTGGCCGCCTTGCCGGCCCTGGCCGGCGGGTTCGCCCACGACACACCGGCCTTGCTGCCCGTGGCCGACCGTAGCGGCACCCGTCTTGCACTGGACCAGCCCCTGCGCGATGCCCACGGCGCCCCGGTGCGGCTGGCCGACTTCTTCACCCCCGGCCGCGCCGTGCTGCTGGTGCCTGGCTACTGGCGCTGCCGCACCCTCTGCGGCACGCTGATGCAGGGCATCCTGGAAGCCGCCGCCGATACCGGCCTGCCGCGCGATGCCTACCGGGTGGTCGGCTTCTCGGTCGATCCGCAGGAGGGCCCGGCCGATGCCGCCGAACGCCAGCGCTCCGATCTCGCCTATGCCGAGGCCTACGGCACCCGGGCGTCGGTCTCGGGTGTGCTGCCGCCGCCCGATCTGCATCTGCTGCTGGGTTCGGTGGCGCTGTCGCGCCAACTCGGTTTCGACTGGCGGGCCACCGACGCGGCCGACCCCGCCGACCGCTGGGCCCATGCCGCCGGCTTCGCCGTGCTCTCGCCCCGGGGGCAGCTGGTGCGGCAGTTCCAGGGCGTGCGTTTCGATGCGCGGGAGCTGCGCGCCGCGATCGAATCGGCGCGGGCGGACCAGCCGCCGCCCCGCAGCTTCATCCAGGGTTTCGCCATGCTGTGCGCGCATTTCAATCCGGCCGAAGGCCGGCTCAGCACGCCGGTGATGGCCGGCCTGCGCTTCGTCGGCGTGGCCCTGGTGCTGGCCCTGGCCGGCTGGATGCTGCGCAACCGCAGGGGGCGCCGTCCATGAGTGCATCCACCACCGGCGTGCAGACCGACGCGCTCTTCATCGCCATGGTGCTGCTGTGCGGCGGCATGGCCTTGCTGCTGGCCGGCATCATCGTCTTCTTCGCGGTGCGCTACCGCGCGGGCTCCTCCGCCAACCGCGAGCGGCCGCCCTCGCATGCCAACGGCCTGGAGGCGGCCTGGACGCTTCTGCCGCTGCTGCTCTTCCTGGGGGTGTTCGCCTGGGCCGCCTGGGTGTATGTCGGCCAGCGCCAGCCGCCGGCCGATGCGTTGCCGGTCTATGTCACCGGCAAGCAGTGGATGTGGAAACTGCAGCACCCGGGCGGGCGGCGCGAGATCAACGAGCTGCATGTGCCCCTGGGCCAGCCGGTGCGCCTGGTGATGACCTCGGAGGACGCGATCCACAGCTTCTACGTGCCCGCCTTCCGGGTGAAGCAGGACGTGCTGCCCGGCCGCTACAGCTACCTCTGGTTCACGGCCACCAGGCTCGGCGACTTCCGCCTGTTCTGCGCCGAATACTGCGGCAGCGAGCATTCGGCCATGGTGGGCCGGGTGGTGGTGATGCAGCCGGCCGACTATGCCCGCTGGCTGCAGGCCGGCCCGGCCGAGCCGGGCCTGGCCGAACGCGGCGCCCGCCTCTACCGCGAGCATGGCTGCAGCGGCTGCCACGACGCCGGCTCCATCGTGCGTGCGCCTTCGCTCGACAACATCTTCGGCCGCACCGTGCACCTGCAGGACGGCCGCGAGCGCCGGGCCGACGAGACCTATCTGCGCGATGCGATGCTGCTGCCGGCGCAGGACATCGTCGCCGGCTACGCCCCGCAGATGCCGACCTACGCCGGCCAGCTGTCGGAAGAAGACATCCAGGCCCTGATCGCCTTTCTCAGCCAGCCGCGAGCCACACCATGAGCCCAGCCCCTCCGCCCCTGGCGCCCAGCTATCTCGACGACGGCGTCACGCTGTGGTCCTGGCTGAGTTCGGTCGACCACAAACGCATCGGCATCCTCTATGCGATCGCCATCACCGCCTTCTTCTTCATCGGCGGCGCGGCCGCCACGCTGATCCGGCTGGAGCTGGCCACGCCGGCCGGCGACCTGGTCAGCAACGACACCTACAACAAGCTCTTCACCGTGCACGGCGTGGTGATGGTGTGGCTGTTCCTCATCCCTTCCATCCCGTCGGTGGTCGGCAACTTCGTGCTGCCGCTGATGATCGGCGCCCGCGACCTGGCCTTTCCGCGGCTCAACCTGCTGAGCTGGTACCTGTACGTGATCGGCGGGCTGGTCACGCTGTGGGCGCTGTTCCTGGGCGGGGTGGACACCGGCTGGACCTTCTACACGCCGTACTCCACCATGTTCTCCAACGGCTATGTGGTGCTCACGCTCACCGGCATCTTCATCACCGGCTTCTCCTCCATCCTCACCGGCCTGAACTTCATCACCAGCGTGCACCTGCTGCGGGTTCCGGGCATGGGCTGGTTCAAGCTGCCGCTGCTGGTGTGGAGCCTGTATGCCACCAGCATCATCCTGGTGCTGGCCACGCCGGTGCTGGCGATCACCGCGCTGCTGACCATCGCCGAGCGCCTGTTCCACATCGGCGTGTTCGATCCCTCGCACGGCGGCGATCCGCTGCTGTTCCAGCACCTGTTCTGGTTCTATTCGCATCCGGCCGTCTACATCATGGTGCTGCCGGCCATGGGCGTGGTCAGCGAGATCATTCCCTGCTTCGCCAAGAAACGCATCTTCGGCTACCGCTTCATGGCGTACGCGGTGCTGGGCATCGCGGCGCTGGGCTTCCTGGTGTGGGGCACCACATGTTCGTCAGCGGCCAGTCACCGGCGGCCAGCCTGGTGTTCTCGATGCTGAGTTTCGTGGTGGCGGTGCCCTCGGCGATCAAGGTCTTCAACTGGACGGCCACGCTCTACAAGGGCGCGATCCGCTTCGATGCGCCCATGCTGTATGCGCTGGGCTTCGTGGGCCTGTTCACCATCGGCGGGCTGACCGGGCTGTTCCTGGCCTCGCTGGCGCTGGACGTGCATCTCACCGACACCTACTTCGTGGTCTCGCACTTCCACTACATCATGGTCGGCGGCGCGGTCATGGCGTATTTCGGTGCCCTGCATTTCTGGTGGCCCAAGGTGACCGGGCGCCTGTTCTCCGAGACCTGGGCGCGCATCGCGGCGGTGCTGATCTTCATCGGCTTCAACCTGACCTTCTTTCCGCAGTACGTGCTCGGTTTCCAGGGCATGCCGCGGCGCTACCACGCCTATGCGCCGGAGTACCAGGTGCTGAACCTGCTGTCCTCCGCCGGGGCCGCGGTGCTGGCCATCGGCTACCTGATGCCGCTGTGCTATCTGGCCTGGTCGCTGCGCCGGGGCGCCAACGCCGGACCCAATCCCTGGAGCGCCACCGGGCTGGAATGGCAGACACGCTCGCCGCCGCCCACCCACAATTTCGATGTGCCGCCCAGGGCGCCGGCCGATGTCTACGGCTACACGCCCGAGTGGCCGCCGGAAGGGCCGGGCGCGCAGGGGGGCTCGTCGTGAACGGTGCGGTGCTCGAGGAAGGCATCGACCCGCCGGAGCTCGATGCGGTGCAGCGGCGCCGGGTGGCGCGGCTGGGCATGTGGCTGTTCATCGCCAGCGAGCTGCTGTTCTTCGGCGGGCTGCTGTTCGCCTATGCGCACGGGCGGCTGAGTTTTCCCGCAGGCTTCGCCGTGGCGGGGCGGCATACCGATGTGTGGCTGGGCACGCTCAACACCGGCGTGCTGCTGACCAGCAGCCTGCTGGTGGCGCTGGCCGTGGAGGCGGCCGCGCACGGCCAGCGCCGCCTGGCGCCGCGCTTCCTCTGGGGAGCCGTGCTGCTGGGATGCTCCTTTCTGGCGATCAAGGGCGTGGAATACCGCCAGGATTTCGCCGAGGGCCTGGTGCCCGGGCCCGGCTTCGTGCTTCAAGAGCCGGGGGCGCAGCTCTTCTTCATGCTGTATTTCACCGCCACGCTGCTGCATGCCCTGCACATGGTGGTGGGCATCGTCGCGCTCGCCCTGTATGCCTGGTTCGGGCGCAGGACCGGGTCGGACTGGCTGCGCAGTTCGCGGCTGGAGACGGTGGGCCTGTACTGGCACTTCGTCGATGTGGTGTGGGTGGGGCTGTATCCGCTGCTCTACCTGGTGGGGAGGTCCTGGTGAGCCGCGAGACCTGGGCGTCGCAATGGCGCGGGCTGGTGCTCACCTGGGCCGGCCTGATCGCGCTGATGTTCATCAGCCTCGGCGTGGCCTGGCTGCCGGTGGGCGCCGGCTGGAAGGCAGCCGCCGGCCTGCTGATCGCGGGTGTCAAGGCGGTGCTGGTGCTGCTGGTCTTCATGCAGCTCGGCCGGCAGCATGTGCTGGTGCGGGTGGTGGTGGCGGTCGCCCTGTGGACGCTGGTGGTGATGGGCGGACTGAGCGCGGTCGATTACCTCACCCGTGTGGTGGAGCCGGCCGCGGTGCAGCAGCCCCGGCAACTGGCCCCGGCCCCGTCCCGGCCTTCCTAGACGGCGAGTTCGACGCTCTTCTCGCCTTCCCAGTAATGCGCGCGGACGGCGTGGACCTTGATCATCACCACGCCGGGGGTCTCCGGGCCCTGCTCGAACCATTCGTCCAGCTCGGGTTTCCAGTGCTCCTGGAAGCGGCCCTTGTCGCGCACCAGCTCGGCCTCGCCCTCGATGGCGACCATGCAGTGCGGATCGGCCTGGAAGGCCAGGGCCACCTTGGGATCGGCCTGGATGTCGGACACCATGTGCGAGTCCTCCCAGGTGAAGTAGTAGGAGTCGCCCTTGGCATTCACCTCGCCGTTGTTGCTCATGGGGCGACTCGCGATGTGCCCGTCGCGGCTGTGGGTGGAGAGCATGGCGATGTCGATGGCGGCCAGCTTGCCGGCGAGATCGTGCAGGGATTTGGGTTGGCTCAAGATGGATTCTCCTGTGGGATGGCGATGCTCGAATCGCAAAGCGGGGAAAACTCCCACCATCCCCAGGCGGCGCCCAAGCAGGTGTAGTTGCCGCCTCTGCGCCGGGGTAGGACAAAAAGCCCTATTGGCCGATTCGGTCAAAATTACGTCATGAAACAGGTTTTCTACGTCAGCCAAGCGCTGGGCCGGCATGCGGCTATCCCTTCCATCCTGAGTTCGGCGCGGCGGCGCAACCTCGCCTTGAATGTCACCGGATCCTTGTTGTTCACCGGCGGGTACTTCGCGCAGGTGCTGGAGGGCGAGGAGCCGGCCCTCGCGGAGGTCATGGCGCTCATCGCGGCGGATGCCCGCCACCGCGACATCCGAATCCTGCTGGACCGGGCTCTCGACATGCGTTTGTTCAGCGCCTGGTCCATGGCCTACACCGAGCTTCCCGGAATGGAGGACTTGCTGCAGCAGTTGGGCGGCGCACAAGCCGTCGCTCCGGAACGTGCCGACAAGCTGATCAGGCTGATGTTCGACCGCTGCTCCGGCGGCGCTGTTTCCTAGAAGCCCAGGCTCTTAGACCGTTTTCAGGGGCGCACGGAACTCGTAGCCCACGCCGGAGATGGCATGCATCGGCCAGACCGGCTGTCCTGCCTGCTCCACGCGTTTGCGCAAGCGGTACAGGATCGCGTGCAGGGCTCCTTCGGTCGCATCGTGCGACGGCCCCCACAATTGCTCCGTCAGCGTCGAACGGGGCACCACTTCCCCGGCCGCGGCTGCGAAGGCGCTCAGCAGCGCCACGTCGCTCTTGCTCAGCTTGATGGTGGAGGCGTCCGGCGCCATCAGCTGGCCTTTCTGGACATGCAGGCGCCAGCCGCCCACACCGATGACGGCGCTGATCTGCACGCGCCGCCGCAGCGCGGCGATCAGCGCCTCGATCTGCTCGGCCGGCGCCGCGCGATCGACGGCCAGATCGGCGCCGTCATGCAGCGCCTGCACGAAGTGCGGATGCGGCGCGCTGCTGAGCGCCACCATGCCGGCCGCGCTCTTGCGCCGGATGAGACGCACCAGATCCGGCCCGGGCACGCCGGGCTGCACCAGGTCCACCACGTAGAGGGACAGGCCGAAGGGATCGTCGCTGAGCAGGAAATCGTCACCGTCGGCGAACACGGTGAACGGCTGAGCCACCGCTCGGAGCTCGTGCGCAGGCATACCGATCCACCCGGTACGCAACACGGCCGAGAGCTTTTTTTCCATCCGTGGATATTACCACCAGGGCGTCATTCTTTCTGGTGTTATTGTAATTTCTATCGATTTTTCGTCAGTTATGACGTTTTTGGTGTCACACTCGGCTTCATCGGGGCCACGACGGCCCCAATACTTGTCTGACCACGATGGACTTCCAACACTTCGGCCTGCTCTACCGCCTGCAGCTTCTGCCGCAAACAGGCAATTTCGACGAGGGCGATCAGGCCTTGCTCGCGCAATACGAGGCGCAAAACCTGCTGACCCGGGATGGCGCGGCTGCGTCGAACCTCATGCTGACGCCCGACGGCGCGCTGCTGGTCCAGTTGATGAAAAGGCGGATTCGCCAGGCAGGAGCATGCGATGCACCCCGTGCATGAAATTCATCCCGCCGCGGCGCAAACCGCGCAGAAGAAGTGCCAGGGCTGTTCGAGCGACAGCCTGCTTTTTCCTTTCACGATGGCCTTCCAGCCCATCGTGGATGTCAGGACCCGGGAAGTTTTTGCGCAGGAGGCGCTGGTCCGCGGCCCGAACGGAGAATCTGCCTGGAGCATTCTTTCGCAGGTGACCGCGCAGAACCGCTATTCATTCGATCAGGCCTGCAGGGTCAAGGCCATCGAGTGGGCGGCAAGGCTGGATTTCAAATCCCGGCTCAGCATCAACTTCCTGCCCAACGCGGTGTACGAGCCGGCCGCATGCATCAAGCTCACCCTGAAGACGGCCGAGCGTGTGGGTTTTCCGATCGAGCAGATCATGTTCGAAGTCACCGAAGGCGAGAAATCCGCCGACCTGGGCCACCTGCGCAAAATCTATGCGGATTACAAGAAACGCGGCTTCATCACCGCGATCGACGATTTTGGTTCGGGTTACGCCTGTCTCGGCATGCTGGCGGAGTTCGTGCCGGACGTGATCAAGATCGACATGAACCTGATCCGGGACATCGACAGCAACCATGTGAAGAGGACGCTGGTGCGCAACATCACCCGGGTGGCGGAGGACCTCGACATCACCCTGATCGCCGAAGGCGTGGAAACGGCCGCCGAATACGCGGTGCTGGCCGATCTGGGCATCCACCTATTCCAGGGATATCTGTTCGCAAGGCCGGCCTTCGAAGCGCAGGCGGAAGTGACCTGGCCGGAGCCTGGCGGCAGTCGCGGCTGAGACCCGCCCGGTGCTGCGGGGCCCGCCTGTTCGGCGTCCAGGCTCCTGGGCCTATGCTGCTCAGGCCACCCGGCCCAGCAGCAGGAACTCCATCAGCGCCTTCTGTGCATGCATGCGGTTCTCGGCCTCGTCCCAGACCACGGACTGCGGCCCGTCGATCACCTCGGCCTCGACTTCCTCGCCGCGATGCGCCGGCAGGCAATGCATGAAGAGGGCGTCCGGCTTGGCCACCGCCATCATGTCCAGATCCACGCACCAGTCGGCGAAGGCCTTCTTGCGCGCCTCGTTCTCGGCCTCGTAGCCCATGCTGGTCCACACATCGGTGGTCACCAGGTCGGCGCCGCGGCAGGCGTCCATCGGATCCTTGAAGACCTTGTAGCAGTCGGTGGACTTGACGCCCGCCACGACCGGATCGACCTCGTAGCCGCCCGGCGTGCTGATATGCACCGTGAAGCCCAGCAGCTCGGCCGCCTGCAGCCAGGTGTTGGCCATGTTGTTGCCGTCGCCCACCCAGGCCACCACCTTGCCCTGGATGGAGCCGCGGTGCTCGATGTAGGTGAAGACATCGGCCAGGATCTGGCAGGGATGGAACTCGTTGGTCAGCCCGTTGATCACCGGCACCCGCGAGTTGGCCGCGAAGGCGGCGATCTTTTCCTGCTCGTAGGTGCGGATCATCACCAGGTCGACCATGCGGCTGATCACCTTGGCGCTGTCGTCGATCGGCTCGGCGCGGCCCAACTGGCTGTCGCCGGTGGTCAGGTGGACCACGCTGCCGCCCAGCTGGTACATGCCGGCCTCGAAGCTCACCCGGGTGCGGGTGGAGGCCTTCTCGAAGATCATCGCGAGCGTGCGGTCGGCCAGCGGATGGTATTTCTCGTAGGCCTTGAACATGCGCTTGATCCGGGTCGCGCGCTCGAAGATCCAGGCGTAGTCGTCGGCGCTCAGGTCCTTGAATTGCAGGTAGTGGCGGATCGATGCGGTCATGGCTTTTTCTTCAAAACGCGATGCGGAAAAAATGCAAACGCCGTGGGGGTCCACGGCGCGGTCGTTCGTTCGGGGCAGTTCGGAGCAATGGCCAAGCTTAACTTGGCGCGCCGTCCTCCTGTCCTTCAGGCCAGGAAGTCCTTGAGCACCGGCAGCAGCAGGGCGATCAGCTCGTCGCACTCGGCCTCGGTGATGATCAGCGGCGGCACCAGGCGCACCACCGTGTCGGCCTGCACGCTCACCAGCAGGCCGGCCTGGGCCAGCTTCCACTGGATGTCGCCGCAGGAGCGGTCGAGCGCGATGCCCAGCATCAGGCCCTCGCCGCGCATCTCCACATAGCCGGGCACGCCGGCCAGGGCCTTTTCCAGCGACTGCTTGAGGTAGGCGCCCACCCTGGCGGCGTTCTCGACGATGCCGTCCTCTTCCATGATGCGGATGGTCTCCACGCCGGCCCGGGTGGCCAGCGGGTTGCCGCCGAAGGTCGAGCCGTGGTTGCCCGGCTGGAAGATGTTGGCCGCGCGCGGGCCGGCCACCACGGCGCCGATCGGCACGCCCGAGCCCAGGCCCTTGGCCAGCGGCATGACGTCGGGCTTGATGCCGGCCCACTGGTGGGCGAACCACTTGCCGGTGCGGCCCATGCCGCACTGCACCTCGTCGATCATCATCAGCCAGTCCTGCTGGTCGCACAGCTCGCGCACCTGGCGCAGGTATTCCCAGCGCATCGGCACGATGCCGGCCTCGCCCTGGATGGTTTCCAGGAAGACGGCGACCACGTTCGGATTGCCCACGGTGGCCTTTTTCAGCGCCTCGATGTCGTTGAGCGGCACGCGGATGAAACCCTCGGTCAGCGGCGCGAAGCCCTTCTGCACCTTCACATTGCCGGTGGCCGACAGGGTGGCGATGGAGCGGCCGTGGAAGGCGTTCTCATACACCACGATCTCCGGGCGCTCGATGCCCTTGTCGTGGCCGAACTTGCGCGCCAGCTTCAGCGCGCATTCGTTGGCTTCCAGGCCGGTGGAGCAGAAGAAGGCGTTTTCCAGGCCGGAGAGTTCGGCCAGCTTCTTGCCCAGCACTTCCTGGTTGGGCACGTGGTAGTAGTTGGAGCAGTGGATCAGCTGGGCGATCTGTTCCTGCAGGGCGGGCACCAGCTTGGGATGCGCATGGCCCAGGGTGTTGACGGCCACGCCGCCCAGCGCGTCGAGGTATTTGCGGCCCTCGGTGTCCCAGACCCAGATGCCTTTGCCGTGCGACATGGCGATCGGCAGGCGGCCGTAGGTGTTCATCACATGGGGCGATGCGGGCGCGGCGGTAGCGGTCATGCGGTCTCTCTCGGATGGGTGCGTTGGGCAGGGAAGGGGCGAATTCTAGGCGCGGCCCGCGACGGTTTCGTTGCCATTGGTGCATGGCTGCGATGCGGCGGGCGACGCAATGCCGTGACATATAAGGTCAAGCGGCAACGCTAGAATGCCGGACGGTCCTGGACCTGCCGACGATCTCGGCAGCCCGAGGGGCTGCTTGCTTCATACCCGATGGCCGCCTACACCAAAGAAGTCTTCATCCAGGGCGTCACAGCCGACGGCCGCACCTTTCGCCCCAGCGATTGGGCCGAACGCCTTGCAGGTGTCATGAGCTCGTTCCGTCCGGGCGGCCCGCGTCCCGGCAGCCACCTGGGCTATTCGCCCTGGTGCATCCCGACCAGCATCAACGGCGTGAAGTGCGTGGTGGTGCATCCCGACCTGCGCGACTACGACGCCATGGCCTGGGATTTCGTCATGAATTTCGCCCGCGACAACGGCCTGAAGGTCAGCCTGGCCAGCGCCCCGGCGGCCGAACAACCCGGCGCAAAGCCTTGAGCACGGCGGACCGCAGTCCGCGTTTCGTTCCCCCGAAGGGCTGCTGACGCCCACGAACGAGCAGCGCGCCATCCAGACCAGCGTGGCGCCCACGCTGCTGATCCAGGCCCGCGCCGGCGCCGCCAAGACCACCACCCTGGCCCTGCGCCTGGCCGAGGCCTGGTCGCGCGGCGCCGCGCCGGCCGACTGCCTGGTGCTGACCGCCACCGAGGCAGCCTGCGATGCCTTCCGCGAGGCGCTCGTCGCCGTCGGCATGCCCGGCGAGGCGGTGCAGCGTTTCCGCATCGAGACCTTCGAGAACTTCGCCGCGACCATCCTGCTGGGTCTGGAAGACGGTGCCAAGGTGCCGCGCAGGCTGGGCCCCGAGGAACTGCGCGAGACGGTCTGGCAGGCGGTGCGCCAGGTGGCCGAGCAGGAGGACGAACGCTGGCCCGAGGACATCGAATACCCGAGCGAGGGCGATTCGGTCTTCGTCGCCGAATTCCTGGACAACATGCTCTGGCTCAAGGGCACACTCAAGCTCCAGCTCGATGCGCCCGAAGGGGCTCTGACGCCCGACGATGCCCTGGAGATGGGCCAGCGCTACATGACGCTGCGCACCCTGCGCGCCTACGAGCGCCTGCGCGCCGGCGGCCATCCCGACCGGCCGGCCTTCCGCGGGCCGTTCGACGCCACCTACGACCTGGCGCGGCGCCTGCTGCTGGACCGCGAGGACGGCATCGCCACTCCCGCGCCCGGCTGGCCGGCGCGTCTGCGGGTGCTGCTGGTCGACGAGATGCACGACATGAACGAGGCGATGTACCAGGTGCTGCTGCATCTGCTCGCCGGGCGCAGCACCTTCTTCACCGGCGTGGGCGATGCCGACCAGGTGATCCATGCGGCGGCCGGCGCGGACGCCGCCTTCATGGACTGCCGCATCGACCGCGACACCCGCCGCAGCACCGAATTCCTGCCGCTGAGCGCGAGTTTCCGTTTCGGCCCCACGCTGGCGCGCGCGGCCGCGCGTTTCATCGACAAGCGGCTGGATGCGGGCGGCGAGACGGCCACCAAGCTCACGGTGGCGAGCTACACCGACGAGACCGATTGCGCCGCCCAGCTGCTCGATGCCCTCAAGGCCGGCCGCAAGGCCGCGCCGCGCAATGCCGCCGGCCTGGCGGTGCTGCTGCGGCACGACCACCATTCGATCGCCATCGAGAACGCCCTGGTGCACGGCGGCATCGCCTACCGCACCCGCGGCCTGGAGAGCTATCTGCTGCGCCCCGAGGTGCTGCTGGTGCGCTGCCTGCTGGCCATCGCCACCCGCGACTTCGCCAGCCTGGAGGGGCGCGACACCCTCTCGCGCCTGGTGCTGGCCTTCATGCTGTTCTGCGGCACGCGTTTCGACGAAGACCCCGAGCGGCCGGAAGCCGGCCAGGCGGTGCTGATGGCCGAGGCCCTGCGCGACTTCGCCGGCAATGCCGAGAACCTGCCGCTCTTCCTGCAGAACCATGTGCTGCGCAAGGCCGAGCCCGGCGTGGCGCGCCGCCTGCGCGCGGCCCTGGCCGTGGTGGCCGGCGCGGCGGATGGCGAGTCGGTGTTCGACCGCTTCCTGGATGCGCTCGACATGCCCTGGTTCATCGCCCAGGCCCTGGTGCGGCCGGAGCGCCGCGCGGGGGCGCTGCGGCACCTGGCCGGGCTGCGGGCCCTGGCCGCGCACTATCCCGATACCCGGTCCTTCTTCGGCCACCTCAACGAGACGGCGGTGCGCCAGGCCGGCATGAAACGCAGCGGTGCGATCACGCTGGCGAGCGCCGCGGCCGTCAAGGGGCTGGAGTTCCGCGAGGTGTTCCTGCCTTTCCTGGAGCAGGGCGAGTTCCCCTACGAGCAGGGCCGCAAGGCGGACGAGGCCAATCTCTTCTACGTGGCGATCACACGCGCCCGGCAGTCGCTGCGGCTCTTCGTGCATGCAGTGCGGCCCAGCGAATTCGTGGCGCAGGCAGGGCTGAAGCTGCCGGACTGAGTTTTCGATCGCCCACAAAAAAACCGCCCGAAGGCGGTTTTTCTGTTTTCGCGCAGCGCACCCAGTGCAAACGGCGGAAGGCTTTTTCTAGGAGCCTTCCGGGCTGGCCTGATGCTTGGTCTAAAAGCTCAGGCGGCGACGGCTTGTGCCAGGGCCTTGACCTTGGCGGCCAGGCGGCTCTTGTCGCGCGATGCCTTGTTCTTGTGGAAGATGCCCTTGTCGGCCACCGTGTCGACCACGCTCTGTGCGCGGGCGAAGGCTTCTGCAGCCTTGGTCTTGTCGCCAGCCAGAACAGCCTTTTCGACGTTCTTGACAGCGGTACGGTACTTGGAACGCAGGGAGGTGTTCGCTGCGTTGAGTTTGACGTCCTGGCGTGCGCGCTTGCGGCCAGACGCCAGACGGGGGTTCTTTTTCTTCGGCTTGGTTGCCATGATTGATATTCCTTAAATTGTTCGAGGATGTTGCGCGAAACCCAAGATTATAGCCCGGCCCGCGCGAGGCGCCTATCGCCCGGCCCACTACACTCCCGGCGGTGTCGCTATTCAAATCCGCCTCCACCGTCTCGCTGCTGACCCTGGCATCCCGCATCACCGGCCTGGCGCGCGAGCTGCTGATGGCCTCGGTGTTCGGTGTCTCGGCGATCACCGATGCCTTCAACGTCGCCTTCCGCATCCCCAATCTGTTTCGCCGCGTCTTCGGCGAAGGCGCCTTCAGCCAGGCCTTCGTGCCGGTACTGGCCGCCACGCGGGTGGAGCGGGGCGAGGAGGGCGCCCGGGCGCTGATCGACCATGTGGCCACGGTGCTGGCCTGGGTGCTGCTGCTGCTGTGCGTGGCGGGGGTGCTCGGTGCGCCGGCCATGGTCTGGCTGATGGCCAGCGGCCTGCAGCAGTCGCCCGAGGGTTATGGCGCGGCGGTCAACATGACCCGCTGGATGTTCCCCTACATCGGCTTCATGTCCATGGTGGCGCTGGCCGGCGGCATCCTCAACACCTGGAAGCGCTTCGCGGTGCCGGCCGCCTCGCCGGTGCTGCTGAACATGTGCCTGATCCTGTCCATCGTCTGGGGCGCGCCCTGGTTCGCCGGACATGGCATCGAGCCGATCTATGCGCAGTGCGTGGGGGTGATGGTGGGCGGCGTGCTGCAGCTGGCCTGGCAGGTGCCGGCGCTGCTGCGCCTGGGCCTGCTGCCGCGCATCGGCCTGACCTGGAAGGCGCTGCGCCATGCCTGGGCCGACCCGACCACCCGAGGCGTCGCCCGGCTGATGCTGCCGGCCCTGCTGGGGGTGAGCGTGGCCCAGCTCTCGCTGCTGATCAACACGCAGATCGCCTCGCACCTGGCGCCGGGCAGCGTCAGCTGGGTGGTGTATGCCGACCGGCTGATGGAGTTCCCGACCGCGCTGCTGGGCGTGGCGCTGGGCGTGGTGCTGATGCCGCAGCTGGCGGCGGCGCGCGCTGCCAAGGACGATGCGCGTTACTCCGACATGCTCGACTGGGGCCTGCGCATCGTGGTGGTGCTGTCGGTGCCCTGCGTGGTGGGCCTGCTGATCTTCGCCCGCCCGCTGGTGGCCGTGCTCTACCACTACGGCCGCTTCACCGAACACGACGTGCAGCAGACCACCCTCGCGCTCATGGGATACGGCTGCGGCCTGCTCGGCATCGTGGCGGTGAAGGTGCTGGCGCCGGGCTTCTATGCGCGGCACGACATGCGCACGCCGATGCGTATCGCCGTCTGCGTCCTCATCATCACGCAGCTGCTCAACTGGGTGCTGGTGCCGCATCTGCAGCATGCGGCGCTCACGCTGTCGATCGGCATCGGTGCGCTGATCAACGCACTCTGGCTGCTCACCGGACTGATCCGCCGCGGCTCCTACAAGCCGCGTCCGGGCTGGGGTCTCTACCTGCTGCAGGTGCTGGCGGCGAGCGCGCTGCTGGCCATCTTCCTGGTGTGGATGTCCAACCGCTTCGACTGGACCGGCATGCGCGCCGAGCCGGTGCAGCGGGTGCTGCTGCTGGCGGGCGTGATGCTGGCCTCCATGGCCATCTATTTCACCGCCGCCTGGCTGGCCGGCCTCAAGCTGCTGCGTCTGCTGCGCCGCTGAAAACCCCGCGTTCGCGCCACTTTTGCCCCTTGACGCTCGCGCGGCCATCCCGCCAGAATGGTCCATGGAAATAAGCTTTTCCGCCCCGACGCCCCTGGAGTACTTCGCCTCCCTGGTGGGCGACGACGAAGACATCCCCTTGTTCGAGGCCGCCGTCAGCCTCGCCCAGGACGAATACCCCGACCTGGATGTGCAGCAGGTGCTCGGCGATGTCGACCAGCTCCTCGCCCGCCTCAAGCGCCGCCTGCCGGCCGATGCACCCGCCCTGCAGCGCCTGCGCATCCTGAACCAGTTCTTCTTCAACGAACTCGGCTTCGGCGGCAACGTCAACAACTACTACGACCCCGACAACAGCTATCTCAACGCGGTGCTGCGCACCCGGCGCGGCATCCCGATCTCGCTGGCGGTGCTGTGGATGGAGCTGGCCCAGGGACTGTCGCTGCATGTGCGCGGCGTGGCTTTCCCCGGCCACTTCATGGTCAAGATCAACCTGCCCAAGGGCCAGGTGGTGATCGACCCCTTCAACGGACACTCGCTCTCGCGCGAGGAACTCACCGAACGGCTCGACCCCTTCAAGCGCCGCAGCGGCATGGTCGACGAGTTCGACGTGCCGCTCGGCCTCTACCTGCAGGCCGCCACGCCGCGCGAGATCCTGCTGCGCATGCTGCGCAACCTGAAGGAGATCCACCAATCCCAGCAGGACTGGCAGCGCCTGACCATGGTGATCGACCGCCTGCTGGTGATCGCCCCCGACGCCTGGGCCGACCTGCGCGACCGCGGTTTCGCGCTGGCCGAACAGGGCCGCACGGCCGAGGCGGTGCACGACCTGGAGGCCTATCTGGCGCATGCCGGCGATGCCCTCGATCTGGACCTGGTGGCCGAGCGCGTGGCCGAGCTGCGCAAGGTCAGCTGACAGCCGGCATAAAATCGGCGTTTTTCCGCCCTCCGATGGCGCCGCCGCCCACGGCACGGCGTCCAGCACTCTTCTCGAATCCATCCACCGATGCAGCAGATCGCGCTCGACATCGGCTTGCCGACTGTCCCCACGCTCGCCGGTTTCTGGCCCGGCAGCAATGCCGATGCCCTGTCCCATCTCCGCCTGTGGGCCGAGTCGGCCGGCATCGCCACGCGTGCGCCGGTGCCCACCTATCTCTGGGGCGAATCCGGCAGCGGCAAGACCCATCTGCTCAAGGCGGTGCAGGAGGCCCTGCATGCGCAGCGTTCCTTCTGCGGCTTCCTCAGCGCGCAGGACCGCGATCCGCCCGCCTTCGACGAACGCTGGGACTGCGTGCTGATGGACGACGTGCACCTGTACGACGCACGCCAGCAGCACGCCGCCTTCAACTGGTTCGTCAATGCCCTCACGCCCTCGGATGCCCGTCCGCGCTGGGTGGTCGCCGCCGGAGCCCTGCCGCCGGCCGACCTGCAGCTACGCGAGGACCTGCGCACCCGCCTGGGCTGGGGCCACATCTTCCATCTGCAGGTGCCGGGCGATGCCGAACGCCGCGCCGTGCTGCGCCAGGCCGCCGACGCGCGTGGCCTGTTCCTCGGCGATGATGTGATGGACTTCATGCTCAACCGCTTCAGCCGCGACCTCGGCAGCCTGATGGAGCTGCTGGAAAAGCTCGACAACTACGCGCTGCGCACCCAGCGCGCCCTCACGATTCCGCTGGTTCGCGCCATGCTCGAGTCCGAATGACCACCCCAGAACGACAACAACAAGACAAGACAGGCAAACCCCGCCTGGCCCTGTTCGACCTCGACCACACCCTGCTGCCGCTGGACTCCGACCACTCCTGGGGCGTGTTCACCACCCGCATCGGCTGGACCGATCCGGCGGAGTTCGAACGCCGCAACGACGAGTTCTTCGCCCAGTACCGCGCCGGCACACTCGACATCCACGACTACGTGCGTTTCGCCACCGACGCGGTGCGCCAGCGCGGCGCCGCGGCGGCGGAGGCCGCGCACCGCCAGTTCATGGACGAGGTGATCCGCCCCGCCATGCTGCCGGCCGCGCTCGACCTGGTGGAGGGCCACCGCGCCGCCGGCGACCGCCTGGTCATCGTCACCGCCACCAATGCCTTCGTCACCCGGCCGATCGCCGACGCGCTGGGCATAGACGAGCTGATCGCCGTCGACCTGGTGCGCGGCGACGACGGCTGGATCACCGGCGCCATCGCCGGCATCCCCTCGGCCCGCGAGGGCAAGGTCGACCGCATGGAAGCCTGGCTGGCCCGCCACGGCTGGACCTGGGACGACGTGCACACCACCTTCTACAGCGACTCCCTCAACGACCTGGCCCTGCTGGAGCGGGTGGACCATCCCGTGGCCACCAACCCCGATGCCCGCCTGCGCGCCCTGGCGCAGGAACGCGGCTGGCCCATCCTCGACCTCTTTGCGCACCACGCCGCCTGACCTGGCTTTCACATGATCAAGAAATTCATCGACAAGCTGCTCGGCAAGTCCGCTGGCGCCGCTGCATCCAAGCCCAACTTCGGCAAGCGCACCGAGGTGCCGCCCTCGGTCCACAAGATCGACCCCACCCTGGTCGACCGGCGTGCGGTGGACGTGGTGCGCACCCTGCAGGAAGCCGGCTTCGAAGCCTATGTGGTGGGCGGCGCGGTGCGCGACCTGCTGCTGGGCCTGCGGCCCAAGGACTTCGACGTGGCCACCACCGCCACGCCCGAACAGGTCAAGAGCCTGTTCCGCCGCGCCTTCATCATCGGCCGGCGTTTCCGCATCGTGCACGTGGTGTATGGCCGCGGTCGTGAGCACGAGGTGATCGAGGTCTCGACCTTCCGCGCCTACATGGACAACGCCGCCGCCGAACAGGTCGCCGGCAACGAGCGCACCAGCAAGAGCGAACTCGCCGGCATGACCCATGCGGTCGATTCCTCCGGCCGGGTGCTGCGCGACAACGTCTGGGGCCCGCAGGACGAGGACGCCACCCGCCGCGACTTCACCGTCAACGCCATGTACTACGACCCGCAGTCGCAGATCGTGGTCGATTACCACGGCGGCATGAAGGACGCCCAGAAACGCACCCTGCGCATGATCGGCGACCCGGCCACCCGTTACCGCGAAGACCCGGTGCGCATCATCCGCGCCGTGCGTTTCGCGGCCAAGCTGAGCGCCCTGGGTTTCTCCATCGACCCCAAGACGGCCGCGCCCCTGGTCGCCTCGCAGGCCCTGCTGGCCGATGTGCCGCAGAGCCGCATGTTCGACGAGATGCTGAAGCTGCTGCAGACCGGCCACTCCATCGCCAGCATCGAGCAGCTGAGGAAGCTCGGCCTGGCCAAGGGCATCTATCCCCTGCTCGACATCGTGGTACAGCATGCCGACGAGCCCTTCATCAAGGCCGCGCTGCTCGATACCGACCGGCGCGTGGGCGAGGGCAAGCCGGTGGCGCCGTCCTTCCTGCTCGCCGCCGTGCTGTGGGAGGACGTGCGCAAGTCCTGGCAGCGCCGCACCGAGAAGGAGCGGGCGCACACCGTGCCGGCGCTGCACGAGGCGATCGACGAGATCTTCGACAAACGCATCGGCGAAGTCTCCGGCCGCGGCAAGCTGGCCGCCGACATGCGCGAGATCTGGGTGATGCAGCCGCGTTTCGAGAAACGCACCGGCAGCGCCGCCTTCGGCCTGGCCGAGCAGCCGCGTTTCCGCGCCGGCTTCGATTTCATGCGCCTGCGCGCCGACATCGGCGAGGTGGACGAAGCCCTGGCCGACTGGTGGCAGGAATTCAGCACCGCCGACGACCTGCGCCGCCAGGACATGGTCGACCAGGTGCGCGACGAGCAACGCAGCCGCCCGCGCAGCGCCCCGCGCGCCGCCGATGCTGGTGAAGCCGCGCCGGCCGCCGCCCAGCCGCGCCGCACCCGTGCCCCGCGCGCCGCCGCGCCCGCTGGCGATGCCGCCGAGCAGCCCGCCGCCCCGCGCAAGCCCGCCCGCGACAGCGCCGGCCAGGACCCCGACGCGCCGCAGCAGGACGCATCGCAGGACGAGCCCGAGCTGCCCGAAGGCGAAGCCGCACCCAAGAAGCGCCGCCGCCGCCGCAAGCCCACCGGCCCGCGTGCCGCCGGCCCGGCCACCGAAGGCGGGCAGGGCGGTGGCGACGCCGCCTGAACACGCTCCGGCGCCCACGATTGCCTATATCGGCATAGGCGCCAACCTCGGCGATGCGCGCGCCGCCGTGCGCGGCGCCTTCGAGGCCATCGCGCAGCTTCCGGCCACCAGCCTGGTGCGCCGCTCCTGCCTCTACCGCAGCGCGCCGGTGGGCACCGAGGGACCGGACTATCTCAACGCCGTGGCCGCCATCGCCACCGGCCTGGCGCCACTGGATTTACTGGCCGCCCTGCAGAACATGGAAAACGCGGCCGGTCGCACCCGGCCCTTCCGCTGGGCGCCGCGCACGCTCGACCTCGATCTGCTGCTCTACGGCGATGCGCATATCGACCTGCCCCAGCTGACCGTGCCCCACCCGCGCATGTGGGAGCGCGCCTTCGTGCTGTATCCGCTGGCCGAAATCGCACCGCAGCTGGTGCCCGCTGCCGCGCTGGCGGCCACGGCTGGGCAAGCCGTCGAACGCCTCGCCGACGCCTGATCAGGTTAGCGGCCGCACCGGGCCGTTCGGACCCATCGTTGCGGCGCGGATCAGCTCCGACCACCCCGCGCGGCACATAAATTGCACGCCTGTCGGCGCTTGCCTACGCGGTGACAACGGTTTTTCTGTCGGTCGTGTGTTGCATTGCAACAGACACTTTGAACTCGTCGAACCGACGGACCTTTTCAGAGACTGAGCCACCCATGAACGTGCGCGCCGCCACCGACGCCAACTCCGTACCCCTGCTGCGCAGGACCCTGGTACAGACGCCGGCGCCAGCCCTGCATGCGGCGCCGCATCACCGTGTGTTCGAGGCGCTGGGCGCGCACCTCGACACCCGCGACGGCAAGGCGGGCACGGCGTTTTGCGTCTGGGCGCCGAATGCCCGGCAGGTGGATGTGGTCGGCGACTTCAACGGCTGGTCCGGCCAGCCCATGCATTCGCACAACGACGGCTCCGGCCGCTGGAGCGCCTTCATCCCCGGCGCCGCCGAAGGCAACTGCTACAAATACCGCATCACGCCTCAGCAGGGCATGGCCTTCGAGAAGGCCGACCCGGTGGCCTTCGCCGCCGAACTCCCGCCGCGCACCGCCTCGCGCATCGCCTCCCTCGAATACCGCTGGAACGACGGCGACTGGATGGCGGCCCGCGCCCGCCGCCAGGCCATGGACCAGCCCATGTCGGTCTACGAAGTGCACCTGGGCTCCTGGCAGCGTGCCGAGGACGGCAGCTTCCTCGACTACCGCGAGATCGGCCACCGCCTGGCCGCCCACTGCGAAGCCATGGGTTTCACCCACGTCGAGCTGATGCCGGTGGCCGAGCATCCCTTCTACGGCTCCTGGGGCTACCAGATCACCGGCTACTTCGCCCCCAGCAGCCGCTACGGCTCGCCGCAGGACCTCATGTGCCTGGTCGATACCCTGCACCAGCGCGGTTTCGGTGTGCTGCTGGACTGGGTGCCATCGCACTTCCCCTCGGACGCCCACAGCCTGGGCGCCTTCGACGGCACCCACCTCTACGAACACGCCGATCCGCGCCTGGGCTTCCATCCCCAGTGGAATAGCCTGATCTTCAACTACGGCCGCTACGAGGTGCGCGACTTCCTGATCGCCAACGCCCTGTTCTGGCTGCAGTACTACCACTTCGACGGCCTGCGGGTGGACGCGGTCGCCTCCATGCTCTACCTGGACTTCGCCCGGGAAGACGGCCAGTGGCTGCCCAACGAACACGGCGGCAACGAGAACCTGCCGGCGGTGGCCTTCATGCGCGAGCTGAACACCGCCGTCTACCGCGCCTTCCCGGACATCCACATGATCGCGGAGGAGTCCTCCAGCTGGGCCAATGTGTCCCGCCCGATCGAGATGGGCGGCCTGGGCTTCGGCATGAAGTGGAACATGGGCTGGATGAACGACACGCTGCGCTACGTCGAGCGTCCGCACTTCTACCGCGAGTACCACCAGGACGAGCTGAAGTTCTCCTTCTGGTATGCCTTCAACGAGAACTTCATGCTGCCGCTCTCGCACGACGAGGTGGTCTACGGCAAGGGCAGCCTGTTCGAGAAACAACCCGGCGACGACTGGCAGCGCGCCGCCGGCCTGCGCAACCTCTTCGGCTTCATGTGGGGCCATCCCGGCAAGAAGATGCTCTTCATGGGCGGCGAATTCGGCCAGGTGCAGGAATGGCACCACGAACGCACGCTGGACTGGCATCTGTGGGCCCAGCCCCAGCACGCCGGCATCGCCCGCTGGGTGGCCGACCTGAACCGCGCCTACCGCGGCCTGCCGGCGCTGCACCGCCACGATTTCGACGCCAAGGGCTTCTCCTGGGCCAGCCTGGAACACGAGCAGCGCACCGTGCTGGCCTTCTGGCGCCACGCCGGCCATGCCGACGGCAATGTGCTGGTGCTCTGCAACTTCACCGCCGCCCCCATCGAGGGCCTGCGCATCGGCGTGAAGGGCGAGGGCCACTGGCGCGAAGTGCTCAACAGCGATGCCAGCGTCTACGGCGGCAGCGGCATGGGCAACCTCGGCAACGTCTGGGCCGAGCCCCAGCCCTGCGGCGGCTGCAGCCACCGGCTCACGGTCACCCTGCCGCCGCTGGCGGTGGTGTTCCTGTCGGACCGCCCGATTCCCGCCTCGCACTGAATCCCTTCCTCCCGTGATTTCAACCTTCTGCTGTACCTACTTCGGAGACGGCCATGCCCAGTAACAAGAATGTTCTCGCTTTCGTGATGGCCGGTGGTGAAGGCTCGCGCCTGCACCCCCTCACGGCCGACCGCTGCAAGCCGGCGGTTCCCTTCAACGGCAAGCACCGGGTCGTCGACTTCGTGCTGTCCAACCTGATCAACTCGGAGATCTTCTCGATCTACCTGCTGGTGCAGTACAAGAGCCAGTCGCTCATCGAGCATGTGCGCACCGCCTGGACCCTGCCGCGTTTCGGCCCCGACCACTTCGTGACCGTGGTGCCGCCGCAGATGCGCAACGGCCCCGAGTGGTTCCAGGGCACGGCCGACTCGGTCTACCAGAACATCCACCTGATCGAGAACTTCCAGCCGGACTACGTCTGCGTCTTCGGCGCCGACCACATCTACCGCATGGACGTGCGCCAGATGCTGGACTTCCACAAGCAGACCGGCGCCGACGTCAGCGTGGCCACGCTGCCGGTCACCCTGTCCGACGCCAGCCAGTTCGGCGTGGTCGAGATCGATGCCGACCACCGCATCACCGACTTCAAGGAAAAGCCCAAGTCGGCCCTGCCTATGCCCGGCAGCGAAACTCATGCCCTGGCCTCCATGGGCAACTACATTTTCAAGGCCGACATCCTGCTGGCCGCGCTGAAGAAGGCCCACGAGACCGGCGAGAGCGACTTCGGCAAACACATCCTGCCGGCCATGGTGCAGAGCCACAAACTGGTGGCCTACGACTTCGCCACCAACGAGATCCCCGGCGTCGCGCCCTTCGAGGAACACGCCTACTGGCGCGACGTGGGCACCATCGATGCCTACTTCGACGCCCACTTCGACACGCTAGGCGCTGCTCCCAAGTTCCGCATGACCAACCGCCAGTGGCCGATCTATGCCAGCCACGATCCGTCCGAATCGGCGCAGATCGAGGCCGGCGCGATCAACCGCTCGGTGGTCGGCTCCGGCTGCATCGTCGACGGCGCCGTGCTCGACCACGCCATGCTGCGCCGCGCCGTCACGGTGCACCGCGATGCCAAGCTGCAGCACTGCATCGTGATGGAGCGCTCGGTGATCGGCAACGGTGCGCAGATCCGCCGCGCCATCATCGACCAGGACAACCACATCCCGCCGGGCGAGAAGATCGGCTTCGACCTGGAAAGCGACCGCCAGCGATTCCACGTCACCGAAAGCGGCATCGTCGTGGTGCCGGCCGGTTATTTCTCCTCCGTGTCGCAGCTGTCATCGCCCAAGCTGACCGCCGACCCGGTACCCAACAGCGAAGTCGCCGCCATGCGCCAGCCGGCGGCCTCGGCCAGCGGCGCGGCGCCTGCCGCCGCACCCATGAAAGTTTCGGCCGAGGCCCCCGTATGAGCGCACAGATGCCAGAAACCCAGCAAGACAGTTCCTTCCTTCCCTTTTCCCGAGCCGAACGCGGCAGCGCGGTGCGCCTGGGGGCGCACTGGGACGGCCACGGCACCAATTTCGCGATCCACTCGGTTCCGGCCGAGAAGATCGAGCTCTGCCTCTACGCCGAAGACGGCGCGACCGAACTGGCCCGCGTCGAGATGGCCGACCGCACCGGCGACACCTGGCATGTCTACCTGCGCGACTGCAAGCCCGGCACCCGCTACGGCTACCGCGTCCACGGCGCCTACCAGCCGGAGGAGGGCAATCGCTTCAATCCGAACAAGCTGCTGATCGACCCGTACGCCCGCGCGCTCGACCGCCCGGTGATCGGCAACCCGTCCCAGTACGCCTATGTGCTCGACGCCGAGGACCAGGACCTGGTCATCGACGAAACCGACAACGGCCAGGACATGCCCAAGTGCGTCGTCGTGGACGACCGCTTCGACTGGGGCGACGACAAGCGCCCGGCCGTGCCCTGGCACGAAACCATCTTCTACGAGGTCCACGTCAAGGGCTTCACCCAGCAGCAGCCCGAGATCGGCGAGCATGTGCGCGGCCGCTACGCCGGCATGGCCTCCGACACCGCCGTGGCCCACTTCAAGCGCCTGGGCGTGACTTCGGTGGAACTGCTGCCGGTGCATGCCTTCGTGGACGACGAACGCCTGGTGCAGGAGAACCTCAGCAATTACTGGGGCTACAACACCATCGGCTTCTTCGCGCCCGAGCCGCGCTACGGCATGGAAGGCAACGACCCGCAGGCCACCATCGACGAGTTCAAGGGCATGGTCAAGGCACTGCACGCCCAGGGCATCGAGGTGATCCTGGACGTGGTCTACAACCACACGGCCGAAGGCAACCACCTGGGCCCGACGCTGTCCTTCAAGGGCATAGACCATGCCGGCTACTACCGCCTGAGCCCCGAGGACCGCCGCTTCTGCGTGGACTACACCGGCACCGGCAACACTCTCGACAGCAGCAGCCCCGCCGTGCTGCGTCTGATGATGGACAGCCTGCGCTACTGGGTCGAGGAGATGCATGTCGACGGCTTCCGTTTCGACCTGGCCTCCACCCTGGCCCGCGGCGCCAACGATTTCGACCAGCGCTCGGCCTTCTTCTCGGTGATCCAGCAGGATCCCGTGCTGGCCCAGGTCAAGCTGATCGCCGAGCCCTGGGACGTGGGCCCGACCGGCTACCAGGTCGGCGGCTTCCCGGCGCCGTTCGCCGAATGGAACGGCAAGTACCGCGACGCGGTGCGCGACTTCTGGCGCGGCGAGGACGGCGCTCTGCCCGAGTTCTCGGCCCGCATCTGCGGCTCGGCCGATGTCTTCGGCTGGTCGCGCCGCGGCCCGGGCGCCAGCGTCAACGTGGTCACGGTGCACGACGGCTTCACCCTGCAGGACTGGGTCAGCTACAACGAGAAGCACAACGAGGCCAACCACGAGGACAACCGCGACGGCGAAAGCCACAACCGCAGCTGGAACTGCGGCGCCGAGGGCGAGACGGACGACGCGGACATCCTCGTCCTGCGCGAACGCCAGAAGCGCAACATGCTCACCACGCTCTTCGTCTCGCAAGGCGTGCCGCTGCTGCTGGGCGGCGACGAGATGTCGCGCACCCAGGGCGGCAACAACAACGGCTACTGCCAGGACAGCCCGATCAGCTGGTACGACTGGAGCGAGGAGCGCGGCAACGATCCGCTGATCGCCTTCGTGCGCCGGCTCACCTCCTTTCGCAAGTCGCAACCGGTGCTGCGCCGCACCCGCTTTCTTTCGGGCGTGGCCGACGACACCGGCCGGCGCGACATCGGCTGGTACAGCGTCTGGGGCCAGGAAATGACCCAGGAGGAATGGGACACACCGGAAGTCCGCCTGGTCGCCGCGCTGCTCGACGGCTGCCGCACCGGCGAAGTCGCCGAGGACGGCGGCGAGGTGATGGGCGACTCGGTGCTGCTGCTGATCAACGCCTCGCACGAAGACGCCACCTTCACCGTGCCCGAGAGCGCCGCCGCCCCGGCGGCTGGACACCGCGCATCGACACCGCCACGCCCGACGGTCAGCCGGTCAGCGCCGAGGCGGGCGAGGACGAGGAGCCGGTGGCCGACATCACGCCCTGGCATGCGGGCGAGCAGCATCTGCTGCCGGCGCATTCCATGATGGTGCTGACCCAGCCCGGCCACCCTTGAGGCCGAGCGCGGCAGCCGTGGCGTCTGCCGTTCCATTCTTTTGTTTGCGCAAGACCGCGCGCCTGGGCCTCACGAGCCAGGCCGCGGCGGCTTGCCGCGCCCGGGCGGGACGCGAATTCTCAGGAGTGTGTCGATGAATGAAGTCCTGGCCGCCAGCGCCCCGGAGCTGTCCGAATCCGTCAAGGCCTCCCATGCCTGGGGCATGCTCTTCGGCGCCGAACTGCAGCCCGAAGGCGGCGTGCGTTTCCGCCTGTGGGCGCCCCAGGCCCGCAGCGCCGAACTGCTGCTCTGGCAGGGCGGCAAGCCACAGCCCCATGCCACCGAGAAGCATGACAAGGGCTGGTACGAGGCCATCGTGCGGCAGGCCGGCGCCGGCACCCGCTACCAGTGGCGCATCGACGGCGAAACCGACGTGCCCGACCCCGCCTCCCGCTTCAACCCCGAAGGCCCGCACCAGCCCAGCATGGTGGTCGACCCGGGCAGCTTCGCCTGGGACACCGGCTGGCGCGGCCGCGCCTGGGCCGAGGCGGTGATCTACGAGATGCACATCGGCACCTTCACGCCCGAAGGCACTTACGCCGCCGCCGAGGCGCGGCTGCAGGCGCTGGCCGATACCGGCATCACCGCCATCGAGCTGATGCCGCTGTCTGATTTTCCCGGCCGCTTCGGCTGGGGCTACGACGGCGTGCTGCCCTATGCGCCGCATGCGGCCTACGGCAGCCCGGACGAACTCAAGCATTTCATCCAGGCGGCGCACCGGCTGGGCCTGATGGTCTTCCTCGACGTGGTCTACAACCACTTCGGCCCGGACGGCAACTACCTGGGCCTGTACGCGCCGCAGTTCTTCTCGCAGGTGCACACCAACCCCTGGGGCAACTCGCTGAACTTCGACCGCGAGGGCAGCGAGACGGTGCGCGCCTTCTTCGTGCAGAACGCCCTCTACTGGCTGCAGGAATACCGCTTCGACGGCCTGCGCTTGGACGCCATCCACGCCATCGTGGACGACAGCGCGCTCGACGTGATCGACGAACTGGCCCTGCAGGTGCACAAGGCGATCACCGACCGCCATGTGCACCTGGTGCTGGAGAACGAGAACAACGGCTGGCAGCGCCTGCCCGAGGGCGGCCGCTACGACGCCCAGTGGAACGACGACTTCCACCACGTGATGTACGTGGCGCTGACCGGCGACAAGGCCGGCTACTACCACGACTTCGGCGAGAAACCGGTGGCGCTGCTGGCCCGCTCCCTCACCCATGGCTTTCTGTGGCAGGGCTCCAAGCGCAGCGCCGAAGGCGCCCGCCTGGACCTGAAGGAGGCACCGGCCCAGCCCCTGGGCGCCATGGTCAACTTCCTCAACAACCACGACCAGAGCGGCAACCGCGCCTTCGGCGAACGCTTCGATGCCCTGGTGCCGGCCGCCGCCATCCCGCTGGCCACCGCGATGACGCTGCTCTCGCCCGCCATCCCCATGCTGTTCGCCGGCGAGGAATACGGCGCCGAGACACCCTTCCTGTATTTCGCCGACTGGGAAGGCGAGTTGCGCCAGGCGGTGGTCGAAGGCCGGCTGCGCGACTTCGGCCACTTCGCCCAGCGCGCCGACGGCAGCACCGGCGAGCCGCCGCCGCCCTGCGACGCCAGCACCTTCGAAGCCGCCAGGCTCGACTGGGAGCATGCCTTCAGCGAACGGGGCGGCGTCCGGCGCGGCTTCGTGCGCCAGGCCCTGGCCGCGCGCCGGCAGTATTTCGTGCCGCGGCTGGACCGCCTGATCCTGGGCGCCCATGTGGCGCACATGGTGGACGAACGCAGCTTCGTGCTGCGCTGGCGCTATCAGGACGCCCAGACCATCGAGCTGCAGGCCCGCCTGGCCGACACCCCCATGGCCGCGCCCGCGGCCGACGCCCTGCCCTGGAAGCCGCTGGTGGACACCCGCACCGTCTTCCAGGTCGGCGAGATCGGCGACGATGCCTGGCAGCCCTGGTCCGGGCGCTGGACCTTCGGCCGCGAAACCGGCTGATCAAAACAAGACCCAAGGAACGAAGCCGTGAGCGACTCCAACCCAGCCGACCAGCAAACCCCCGTGGGCAGCACAGACGACAGCGGGGCGCTGCGTGCGCTGGCCGGACAGGTCGGCCTGGCCGCGAGCTACCACGACTTCTTCGGCGCCACCCGCGAGGTGCCCGACGCCACCCTGCGTAATGCCCTGCATGCCATGGGCATTCCGGCGGCCGACGACGAACAGGTGCATGCCTCGCTCTCCTCGCATGACGCATCGGCCGAGCAGCAATCCCTGCCGCCGGTGGTGGTGCTGCGCGAAGGCGCGCCCGAACACGGCGTGGTGCTGACCCGCGGCACGCCGGACGGCAGCCTGTGGCGCCTGACCCTGGAAGACGGCACGGTGCAGGAGCTGCGCAGCCATATCGGCGGCAACGGCAAGCCCTACGCGGTGCTGCCGCCCGGCCTGCCGCTGGGCTACCACCGGCTGGAAACGGCCAGCCAGGAGGAGGGCGGCTACTGCGCCGTCATCGTCACCCCGGTGCGCTGCTGGATCCCGCCGGCCCTGCAGACCGGCGAGCGCTGGTGGGGCCCCTGCGTGCAGCTCTATGCGCTGCGCTCGGTGCGCAACTGGGGCATAGGCGACTTCAGCGACCTGCGGGTGCTGGTGGATGCCATGGCCCAGCAGGGCGCCTCCTTCGTCGGCCTGAACCCGCTGCATGCGCTCTTCCCGCACCGGCCGGACGTGGCCAGCCCCTACAGCCCGTCGAGCCGCAACATGCTCAACCCGGTCTACCTCGACGTGGAGGCCGTGCCCGAATACCACGAATGCGACGGCGTGCGCCGCCTGGTCGACAGCGAGGACTTCCAGCGCCGCCTGCAGCAGTTGCGCGCCACCGAGATGGTGGACTACGCCCAGGTGGCCGCCCACAAGATGGCGGTGCTGGAAATGCTGTGGGCGCATTTCCGCGAGCGCCACCTGGCGACCGGCAGCACCCGCGGCGAAGCCTTCAATGCCTTCCTGGCCGAACGCGGCCAGGGCCTGCGCAGCCATGCCTTGTTCGAGGCCCTGCAGGCCCATTTCTACGCCCAGGACCCCACCACCTGGGGCTGGCCGGCCTGGCCCGAGGCTTACCGTTCGCCGCAGTCCGAAGCCGTGGCCGCCTTCGCGCAGGACAACGAGGAACGCGTCGGCTACTACGCCTGGCTGCAATGGCTGTGCGAGCTGCAGGTGCAGGGCGTGCAGCAGCGCGCCCGCTCGGTCGGCATGGGCCTGGGCCTCTACCGCGACCTGGCGGTGGGCGTGAACGAGGGCGGCTCGGAGACCTGGAACGAACCCGCCTCCTACGCGCTCGGCATGCATGTGGGCGCGCCGCCGGATGCGCTGAACGCTCTGGGCCAGAACTGGGGCCTGCCGCCGCTCAACCCCAGCCGCCTGATGGCCGGCCGCTACCAGCCCTTCATCGAGACCCTGCGCGCCAATATGCGCAACGCCGGCGCGCTGCGGCTGGACCATGTGATGGGCTTGATGCGCCTGTTCTGGATCTCGCCGGCCGGCGGCTCCTATGTGAGTTACCCGCTCGACGACCTGCTGGGCGTGCTGGCGCTGGAGAGCCACCGCCACCGCTGCATGGTGATCGGCGAGGACCTGGGCAACGTCGCGCCGCGCATGCGCGAGGCGATGCACGAACGCGCCTTGCTGTCCTACCGCCCGCTGTTCTTCGAACGCGGCGGCGACGGCTCCTTCCGTCCCCCGCAGGAATGGCCGCAGGAGGCGCTTGCCGTGGTCAGCACCCACGACCTGCCCACGCTGCGCGGCTTCTGGAGCGGCGAGGACATCGAGCTGCAGGCCCGCCTCAAGCTCTATCCCGATGCCGAGGTGCATGCCCAGCAGGTGCTGTCGCGCTCCGGCGACCGGGTGCAGCTGCTGCTGGCGCTGGACCGCGAGAACCTGCTGCCGCCCGGCGTCACCGTGCACACCACCTCGCTGCCGGAGAGCACACCCGCCTTCGCCGACGCGGTCTATGCCTTCCTGGCGCGCACGCCCTCGCTGCTGGTGGGTGTGCAGCTCGAAGACATCACCCAGCAGCTGATGCAGGTCAACGTGCCCGGCACCGGGGAAGACGTCTATCCCAACTGGCGCCGCAAGCTCTCGGTGGAGGTGGACGACCTGGCCGCCGATCCGCGCATGCTCTCGGTGGCCGCCGTGCTGCGCGCCCGCCGCTCCGGCCCCGCGCCGCGCGCGCTGCTGGCGCAGAACGAACTGCCGGGGCTGGACACGGCCCGGGTGCCGGTCTCCACCTACCGGGTGCAGTTCCATGCCGGCTTCACCTTCGAGCAGGCCACCGCCGTCGTGCCCTATCTGCACGCCATGGGCATCAGCCATCTCTACGCCTCGCCCTACCTGCGGGCGCGCGCCGGCAGCACGCACGGCTACGACATCGTGGACCACAACGCCCTCAACCCCGAGGTGGGCGACGAGGAACAGTTCGACCGCATGTGCCAGACCCTGCGGGAGCACGGCATGCGCCAGATGCTGGACATCGTGCCCAACCACATGGGTGTGCTCGAAGCCGACAACGCCTGGTGGCTCGACGTGCTGGAGAACGGCCCGGCGGCGGTGCACGCCAGCTTCTTCGACATCGAATGGGAACCCGCCGCGCCCGAGATGGCCGGCCGGGTGCTGCTGCCGGTGCTGGGCGACCACTACGGCCGGGTGCTGGAGGCGGGTGAATTGAAGCTGGTCTTCGAGCCCACGGCCGGCGAATTCTGGCTGCACTACTTCGACCACCGTTTCCCGCTCGATCCGCGCGACTACCCGCGCATCTTCGAAGCCCTGCCGATGCCGCCGCCGCTCAACGAAGAGCAGCGCGACGGCCAGGCCGTGGTGCAGTCGCTGCTGCATGCCTTCGGCAACCTGCCGCCGCGCGACGACCTGAGCGATGCCTGCCGCGAGGCGCGCGAGCGCGACCGGCCGCTGCACAAACGCTCGCTGGCCCGGCTGGCGCAGCGCCAGGGCTGGCTGGAAGTGTGGATCCAGGCCTGCCTGAAGATCCTCAACGGCAATCCCGAGAACCCCGAGAGCTTCAACGCCCTCGACGCCCTGGTGCGCCGCCAGGCCTACCGCCTGGCCTACTGGCGGGTGGCGGGCGACGACATCAACTACCGCCGCTTCTTCGACGTCAACACCCTGGCCGGCATGCGTATGGAGCGCGACGAGGTCTTCGAGGCCACGCACCGCCGCATCCTGCGCTGGCTGCGCAGCGACCGTGTCTCGGCCCTGCGCATCGACCATCCCGACGGCCTGTCCGACCCGCGCGAATACTTCGAGCGCCTGCAGGGCCGCTACGCCGCCCAGGCCGACACCGCCGGCCGCCAGCGCCGCGCGCTCTACCTGGTGGTGGAGAAGATCCTCGACATCGACGAGGCCATGCCCGACGAATGGCCGGTGCACGGCGGCACCGGCTACCGCTTCTCGGCCATGGTCAACGGCCTGTTCGTGGACGGCGCCAACGAGGGCGCCTTCGACAGCCTCTACCGCGACTTCAGCGGCGAATACCAGCGCTTCGGCGACATCCTCTACGAGGCCAAGCTGCATGTGATCGAGAACGGGCTGTCCAGCGAACTCGGCTGGCTCACCGAAACCCTCTACCGCATCACCCGCAGCGACCGCCGCACCTGCGACTTCACCCGCAACCGCCTGAGCCATGCGTTGATGGTGGTGGCCGCCTGCCACCCGGTCTACCGCACCTATATCCGGGCGCAAGATTGCACGGTCAGCGCCGCCGACCGGGCGGTGATCGACCGCGCCTGCAATGCCGCGCGCCGCCGCAGCGAGGGCGAGGAACTCACCGTGATCGAGCACCTGCGCCAGCTGCTGCTGGGCGCCTGCGACATCGAGGGCACGGCGCGCCGCGCGGCGGTGATGCGTTTCATCGCCCGCTGGCAGCAGTTCACCGCGCCGGTCACCGCCAAGGCGATGGAGGACACCGCCTTCTACCGCTACAACCGCCTGGTCTCGCTCAACGACGTGGGCGGCGACCCGCGGCGCTTCGGCACCTCCGTCGCGCATTTCCACGCCGTCAATGCCGACGATTCGGAGCACCGGCCGCACTGGCTGCTGGGCACCTCCACCCACGACAGCAAGCGCTCGGAAGACCTGCGCACCCGGCTCGACGTGCTCTCCGAGATCCCCGACGCCTGGGGCGCCGCCATCGAACGCTGGAGCGGCCATGCCGAATCGCTGCATGCGGTGGTGGACGGCGCCCCGGCGCCCAGCCGCAACGACGAATACCTGCTCTGGCAGACCCTGGTCGGCGCCTGGCCGCTGGTCGGCCTGACCGAGGACAGCACCGAGGACCTGAGAAAACGTGTCCAGGCCTATATGCAGAAGGCGGTGCGCGAGGCCAAGCTGCGCACCAGCTGGCTCAACCCCAACGAGGCCTACGAGAAGGCGCTCTCCGCCTTCATCGACGGCGTGCTCGACCGGGAGGCAAGCGCCGCGCTGCTGGCCGACATCGGCGGCTTCGTGGACCACATCGCGCCCTATGGCTGCTGCAACAGCCTGTCCCTGGTGGCGCTGAAGATGACCTCGCCCGGCGTGCCCGACCTCTACCACGGCTGCGAGCAATGGAACTTCAGCCTGGTCGATCCGGACAACCGGCGGCCGGTGGACTTCGGCCGGCTGCAGTCCACCCTGGAGCAGCTGCAGGCGCTCTACGCCGCCGGCTTCCCCAGCCAGGCGCAGTGGCAGGAGCTGCGCCACGGCTGCACCGACGGCCGCATCAAGCACCTGGTGAGCTGGCGGCTGCTGCAGCTGCGCCAGGCGCATCCGGAGGTCTTCCGCAACGGCGGCTACCGCTCGCTGCCGGCCGAAGGGCCGCATGCCGGCCGGCTGGTGAGTTTCGTGCGGGGGGAGGGCGATGCGGCGGTGCTCACCGTGGCCTCGCGCCTGCTGCGCGGCCTGACCGATCAGCTGCCGCCGGAGCCCGCGGCCATGGCCGAACGCTGGCAGGGCACTTCGATGCAGGTGCCGACGCCGGCCGGCGGCTGGGTCGACTGGTTCACCGGCGCGCCCGCGCCGGTGACGCCGATCGGCCCCGGCGGCGCCAGCCTGGACGTGGGCCAGGCGCTGGCGCTGCTGCCGATCGCGGTGTTCGTGCCCGCCTCCTGGATCACGCAGGCATGAGGTGACAGCCGACGCCATCCATGCCCGGCTGCGGGCATGATGGTTGCTCACCATGCCGCAGCCCCGCCGCTCTCGATGAAGATACTTTTCGCCACTCCCGAATTCGCCCCCTGGATCAAGACCGGCGGCCTGGGTGACGTCAGCGGGGCATTGCCAGCCGCGCTCAGCGCCCTCGGCCACGACGTCCATGTGCTCATCCCCGCCTACGACCGCTTCGCCACGCTGACCGACCGGCATGCGGTGCTCGACTGGCCCGCCGCCGACGGCTGGCCGGCGGCGCGGCTCACGGCGGTGGAGCAGCCCGGCGGCGTCACCCTGCTGCTGCTGGAATGCCCGGAGCTGTTCGGCCATGGCGGCGGCCCCTATGTGGACAGCCGCGGCAACGACCATCCCAACAACGCCCGGCGCTTCGGCTTCCTGGCTTGGGTGGCGGCGCGGCTGGCCGGGCCCGATTCGCCCTGGCAGGCCTGGCAGCCCGACATCCTGCACTGCCACGACTGGACGGTGGGCATGGCCCCCTTCTACCTGTGGCTGGCCGCGCAGCGCACCGGCCAGCCGGTGGCCGCCAGCGTGATGACGGTGCACAACCTGGCCTTCCAGGGCCTGTTCCCGATGTGGGACGCCGACATGCTGCAGGTGCCCTACGAGTGGCGCGGCGCCCAGGGCGTGGAGTACTGGGGGCAGCTGTCGATGCTCAAGGCGGGGCTCTCTTTCGCCGATGCCGTCACCACCGTCAGCCCCACCTATGCCCGCGAGATCCAGACCGAGGCCCTGGGCATGGGCCTGCAGGGCGTGCTGCAGGCGCGGGCCAGCCGCCTGCACGGCATCCTGAACGGCGTGGACACCGATATCTGGAACCCCGCCACCGACACCCTGCTGCCGCAGAACTACAGCCCCGCCAGCATGGGCGGCAAGGCCGTCTGCAAGGCCGCGCTGCAGCGCGAGTTCGGCCTGACCGAGCGGCCCGATGTGCTGCTGCTGGCCCTGGTCGGCCGGCTGACGCCGCAAAAAGGCATCGACCTGGTGGTGGAGGCCCTGCCCTGGATCGTGGAGCAGGGCACCCAACTGGTGGTGCTGGGCCAGGGCGACCAGGCGCTGCAGCAGGCGCTGACCGCCGCCGCGCTGGCCCATCCGCAGCAGGTGAGCATCAACATCGGTTTCTCGGAAAGCCAGGCCCACCGCATCGAGGCCGGCGCCGACGCCTTCCTGATGCCCTCGCGTTTCGAGCCCTGCGGCCTGAACCAGATGTACAGCCAGCTCTACGGCACGGTGCCGCTGGTGCATGCCACCGGCGGCCTGGCCGATTCGGTGGTCGACCTGACCGCCGGCGTGGACCGCGCCACCGGCGTGGTCATGCCGCAGGCCACGCCCGGCGCGCTGCTGCTGGGGCTGGAGCGTCTGCGCTCGGCCTTCGCCGACAAACGCATCTGGCAGGCGCTGCAGCACAACGGCATGCGCGGCGGCTTCGGCTGGCAGGACAGCGCCCGGGCCTACGACGCCCTCTACCGCAACCTGCGGCCCCAGATCGGCGCATCGGACACCTGAATTCGTGCGGGTTTGAATCCGCGCGCCAGTTTGGGGCGTATTGAGGTTTGCCCCCACTCCCCGGACCGAACCGCATGCCCAAAAACAAGACAGCGCCGCCGCCGGCCAAGACGCCGACCGGCGATTTCCAGGACTCCGTCCTGCTGGCCGAATCCGCGAGCAACCTGCGGGTGCTGGTGCGGGAGGCGGCCGCCCGGCTGAAGCTGGCCCGGCGCAACGATCCGGCCGGCGTGCCCAGCAGCGGCTTTCGCAAGGGCAACGGCCGCTCGCCGGCCAGCCGCTACTGAGACCGGCGGTCGCGGCATACGCCCGCGTACCGTGCCTCGGGCAGCCGTCCGACAGCAGCGGTCCGCCGCAGCCCGGAAGGTGAGGGCATGGCCGACCACCCCGGTCGGCGCCCACACCTCCAGGAGCTGTCCATGAGCGAAGAAGATTTCGACAAGAAGGACCACCACGGCGAACCCAACCCGGTGATCAATGCCCTGTCCAACGCGGTCGCCGCCATGCGCGCGGACGATGACCAGCTGGCCCTGGCCAAGGCCCACGAGAGCCTGCATCCCAAGGCGATCGAGAAACTCGACGTACCCGAAGCGCGCCGCCAGCCCACCGCGGCCGACGCGGTCAAGACGCTGCTGCGCCAGCAGGGCCGGCCGACCGAGCCCGAACAGCTGGTGCCCGGCGTGCGTTCGCACGACACCACGCTGGACGGCGCCGCCGGCAGCCTGCCCGCCCGCATCTTCACGCCCGAGGGCAGCGGCCCCTTTCCGGTGATCGTCTACTTCCACGGCGGCGGCTGGGTGATCGCCGACAAGGATGTCTATGACGCCGGCGCCCGCGGCCTGGCCGCGCAGGCGCGCGCGGTGGTGGTGTCGGTGGATTACCGCCAGGCGCCGGAACACAGGTTCCCCGCCGCCTGGGACGATGCCCTGGCCGCCTACCGCTGGACACTGCAGCATGCCGCTTCCATCCAGGGCGATCCCGCACGCGTGGCCCTGGCCGGCGAAAGCGCCGGCGGCAACCTGGCCATGGCCACCGCCATCGCCGCATGCGAGGCCGGCCTGCAGCGGCCGGTGCATGTGCTGTCGGTCTACCCGGTCACGCAGACCAGCCTCAACACCGAGTCCTATCTGGAAAACGCCATCGCCAAGCCGCTCAACCGCGCCATGGTGAAGTGGTTCGTGGACCACCTGGTGCGTTCGCCGGAAGACCTGAAGGACACCCGCCTGCAGCTGATCGACGCCGACCTCAAGGGCCTGCCGCCGGTGACCATCGTCAACGCCCGGCTCGACCCGCTGCGCAGCGACGGCGCCAAGCTGCTCGATGCGCTGGAAGATGCCGGCGTGGAGGTGGAGCGGCGCGAATACGAGGGTGTGGCCCACGAATTCTTCGGCGCCGCCGCCGTGCTGGAAAAGGCGCGCCAGGCCCAGGCCTTCGCGGCCGAGCGCCTGCGGGCATCCTTCGGCAACTAAAGACCCGGGCGCGCGGCCGCCGGGCGGCAGTTTCGCGCCCTCGGGCGGGTGTTCGGGGGCCCGATGGGCGGCGGGCCGGCGGGGCGGGATGCTGATGGCACCTCGTCTTTCGCAGTGCTCCGTCCATGGCATTTCCAGCGTCCCCCGTCAGGTTCCATCCCCCGCAGGTTTTGCGTCACACCGCCCGGCATGCCGATCGATGCGGCCTGGCACCCAAAGGGGCGGTGCTGCTGGCCACTATCGATCCGGCCAGGATGCGCGCCCTGCCGATGGATCCAGGCGAGCCGGATTTCGCGCTGCCGTCGCCGCCCCCGTTGCCGTGGCAGAGGCTGCGGAATTTCTCCGCCAGCCGCGTGAGTGCGGGCTATTACCCGGCGGAACTCCGGCAGTTCCTGCAACTGTTCCAGGAGATGCTGGCCTCGACGGCTGCATTGGCCGACGCAGCGGCGCCGCAGGAGCCATACCGCTCCTTGAAGGTGCTGTTCCTGATTCCCTGCCTTGCGCAGGAGCTGCGCATGCGCGACACGGCCTTGCTGCAGGCCGAGCAGCCGACGCAGCACTGCCCGCGCCGCGGCCGGGCGCCGACGCCGCCGCCATCGGTACAGGAAGTCGAGCGCCTGCGCACGGTCCTGCAGGCGCTGAGTTGCTACCTGCATATCGCCATCGTCGAACTGCTGCCGCTCACCCAGCAGGTGCTGGAGGAGCTGCGGGAATGGGACGTGGCCGCCTTCGTGCAGGAAGGCCGGGCGCTGCTGGAGCCGGGCGGCCGGCTGTGCGGCGAGCCGCCGCGCAGGCGCCACCAGGCGCAGTGGATGCTGATGGGATGCGCCATCCGTGCCGTCATGCTGCGCCATGCCGTTCCGCAGGGCTGGACCGAGCCGCCCGATTTCGGCCCGGCCGACCAGTCGGCACGCGGGATGCCGCTGCCGGGCGATTACCGGGCCTGCATGCTCCAGTTCGAAAGGGCCGCATGGCTGCGCGGCGCCGTCTGCTGCCTGGTGCGCTACTGCACGACGGTCTCGATGCGCCATGCCTTCGCCTGGGTGCAGGAGGCGATGGCCACCACCGAGGCCACCGCGCAGGACATGTGCATCCACGTCTGTTGCCTGGCCGGCCGTGCCCGGCCCGCCCGCATCTGGAGTCGCATCGCGCCGGTGCGGGGCTGGCTGCAGAGCATCGTCGACCAGGGCCCGAAGCCGGGGCAGAACATCGATGCGACGCTGCTGCAGGCGCTGCAGGTCTGGTGCACCGGCATGGCCGATCTGCTGGCCTGGCTGAAGGGGCATGGCCCCGACGGGCCGGTGGGTCATGGCCTCGACGGGCCGCTGGAAAACATGGAGGCCGCGCCGCAGCCGCCGGCAGCCGCCCGTCCCGGGCCTGCCCCGCGTGTCATGCGCGCCGCGATGCCGGCGCCGCCGCGCCCGTCGGTGCCCGCATCGCGCTCCACACGCGACATGTCGCCGGCCGACGCGCTGCCCCTGCTGCAGGCCGCGGCGCTGGAAGGCCCGCAGGCGGCGGTGGGCGCGCTCGGCGATTTCCTGCAGGGACGCCGCATGCGCGCCACCATGCGGGGCCTGCCGGCGCCCCTGGCCACGCAGCTGCTCCAGACGCTGCACGCGCTGGTGCAAGCCTGCGAAACCGGCACGCCGCAGCTCGGTTTCATGGCGATCCGTGAACTGCTCGATGTTGGCTGGCACGCCGCGGATGCGGCAGCGGGCCAGGCCCTGGTCGAAGGCGTGTTCCGCCATCTGGCCACCGGCCCGCATCCCCAGGAGTGCCCCTCGGCCTTCCGCCTGTTTTGCCTGGCCGGCGGGCTGGAGCGCCTGTTCCAGGCCATTCCCGCCGCCCATCCGGAAACCGCCCGTGCCGTGCTGTGTGTGCTGGAGCGCCGCCTGGCGCTGCAGGCCGTCGAGGACGAACAGGCCGTCCAGCGCAACGGGTCGCCGCTGTCCGAAGACCTGCCGCGCGCCATCCGCCAGCGGCGGCTGGACGACAGGGGCGGCGGTGCCGGCTCGCCGGAAGACCAGCGCGAAGACAGCGCCCCGGACCTGCCCGCCTGGCTGGCCGGCCTTGCCCATGCGGTGGCGCCTTTCGCCGGAGAGCCGGCGGTGCGCTCGCTGGTGGACCGGCTGGCCGGACTGCTGGACCTGGCCTGGGCCGCCGCGGTGCGGGCGGTCGGCGCCTCGGCCGCGCCGGCCAATATGCGGACCGCCGCCCTGCATCTGCTGACGGCGGGCGGCAGCGCGGCCTGCCGCATCGACAAGAAGCGGCGCTGGGTGGGCATCGATGCCCGCAAGCTGCACACGCCGCTGTTCCTGGCCCTGCTGCAGCACCTGCAGGAGCAGCGGCTGGACTCGGGCGGCCCGGCCTTCAGCGCCATCGACATGCAGCTCGGCAAGCGGCAGGAGGACGACGGCGCCCGCGCCGAAGACCGCAAATGGCATGCGGTGGCGCGCTGGGCGGCGTCGCAATCCCGGCACTGGTGTTTCCAGCAGCAGGGCGCAACGGTGCTGTATGCCCACCGGGGCGAGCGGCCGCGGGAAGACTGGGCGAGCTGGGTGCCGGTGGAGCCGGTGGAGCCCTCCCGGGACGGTTGAACGCAGGAGGGTTCATGCTCAGCCCCGCATCCCCATCGACGCATGAAGCGCTGCGTGCCATTTTTCCGCATGGCGATGGCCGGCAAACGCCGCCGCCATCTCCGCCGTCCGACAGGCGCGGCTGGGTCGATGAGCTGCCGCCGGACGACCCAGCCGCCGCCGGCGACTTCGCCGCGCTGCCGCCGGGGCCGCGCCAGCGGCTGGTCGCTTTCCTGATGGCCTGCCCGCCGGTGGAGGTGTATCCCGCCCCGATCCGCGAGGACATCGCCGGTTACCAGTCCCACCTTCGCGAATTGCTCGCCCCCGCCGACCATCCACGCTCCGCCGACTGGCAGGATTTCCAGACGCTGAGCCTGTTCATGGCCCTGATGAGCTATTTCATGCGGCACGAACCCGAGGCCGAGCGGCTTCAGCGCAAGGCCGATCACTGCCGCGGACGCAGCGGCGCGCGTGCGTCGGCCGCGCAGCGCGAGGCGCAGCTGCAAGGGGAGGGCCTGCTCGCCCTGCGCGCCTATATCGGCATGGCGCTGCACGCCTGCATGCCCGCCCTGGCGGAGACGCTGCTCGGCCTGGAAGAGCCCGACCTGGCCGGGCATGCCCTGTCCACCCTGGCCCTGATCGAAGCGCGCCAGCAGGCCGCCGACCCGACGCTGCAGGACAGCGAGATGCGCGCCATCCTCAACCTGTTCCATGCGATCTGGCCGGTGGTCCGGCGCATGAGCGATCCGCCCACGCTGCCGCCGGTGCCGGTGGAGGACCCGGTGGAGACGGCGCGGGCGCTGCAGCAGGGAGATGCTTCGCCGCCGATCCACTTCCAGAAGCTGGCCTGGCTCAACGAGGTGGTGGACCTGGTGGCCAGCTATTGCCTCGACAAGGCGGCGCTGAGGTGCCTCGGCTGGGTGGAGACGAGCTTGCGTGGCATCGAAAAGGTCCTGCGCGAACTCTGCGAGCACGAAAACTCCCTGGAAGACCGCCAGGAACCCGAGGGGGTACGCAAGGCGCTGGCGCCGGTGCGCCAGCAGCTGCTGCGGATCGGCATGCCGGCGCTGGGCCCGGGCGCGCGCGAGTCGCTGCGGCAAAGCCTGTCGCTCTTCTGCCAGTGGATCAACCTGGTCTACCGCCTCGGCAACTGGCTGGGTGAACGGCGGCCGCAAGACCCGGCGCGGCGCCGGGCGCAGGCTTCGGCGTCGCCGCCGCTTGTGCGTGTCGCCCGTGTGCGGCAAAAGCAGAGGGCGCCGCAAGCCGTGTCGGACGAGGCACCCGGCGGGGCGCTCATCGAGACAGACACGCCGCCGGCCCAGGCGGTGCCGGTGGTTCGCCGGCCGCAGCGCCTCGCCCTGGCCATCGCCCCGCCCGCACGATCGGCTGCCGCGCGCCCGTCCCCCGCGTCTGGCCCCCTGCGCGCCGCGGCAGCCCTGCCGCTGCTGCAGCGCGCCAGCCTGGGCGATCCGGCTGAAGCGCTGGCCTGCCTGCACGGCTTCCTCGGCGGCCGCCGGCTGCGCCCGCTGCTGCGCGCCGAAACGGCCGAGCTGGCATCCGCGTTGCTGCGGGCGATGACCGCCGTGGTGCAGAGCTGCGACGAAGCTTCGCCACGCCTGAGCCTGAGCGCCGTGCGCGAGCTGCTCGACGCCGCCTGGACCGCCGCCGACCGGCCCGCCGGCGCCGCGCTGGCCGATGCCGGCTACCGGCATTTTTGCGCCGGCCAGACGGCGCGCCAGAGCAGCGGCGGCCTGCGCCTGTTCTGCCTGACCAGGGGCCTGGACCGCTTCTTCCAGGCCCTGCCCGCCGCGCCGCTGGAAACCGGCCTGGCCGCGCTGCAGGCCCTGGAGCAGCGCCTGCAAGGCCTGGAGCAGGAAGACGAGGCCACCCGGCAGCGGGGCGAGCTCGGGCTGGCCCGGCACTTCCAGCAGTCGCTGCGGCAGGCGCGGCTGGACTACATGCGCGCCTACACGAAGCTGTCCGAGGAAGAGCGCCAGGCCAGCGCCGACGACATGCGGGCCTGGCTGGCCAGCGCCCTGCATTCGATCGCGCCCTATGCCCGGGCCGCCGAGGTGCAGGACCTGGCGCGGCAGCTGGCCCGGCTGGCCGGCGTGGCCTGGCCGGCCTCGCTGCGGCCGGCGGATCCGCCGGCGATGCGGCAGGCCGCGATCCGGCTGCTCACCGATGGCCGCTCGGCCGCCTGCCGGCGGCAGCCGGCGCAGCGCTTCGCCAGAATCAATGCGCACAACCTCGGCACTCCCGTGTTCGAGCCGCTGCTCGTGCATCTGGCGGCGCAACGCACGGCGTCCGGCTCCGCGGCCTTCGACGCCTTCGAACTGCTGCTGGGCAACCGGCACGATCAGGACGGTGCCCGCGCGGAAGACCGCAAGTGGAGCGCGGTCGCCCGCTGGGCCGCGACGCTGGATGGTCGCTGGCATTTCCAGCACGAGGGCGCGGCGCAGCTGTATGCCCACCGCGGACGGCGTCCGCGCGCCGGCTGGGCCACCTGGACGCCGGCCGCGCCCTCGTCCTGATGCGGCTTCGCCTGCCGGTGCCTGGTTTCGGCGAAGTCCATGGGCGGGCGGCGTGGCGCCGTCGATGCTTGCGGCTTTCGACATGTCCCGGCCAGCCGGCCGGGCCCGGCGCATGTTCCCCCATCTCTCCTGCCTTCAGTACGTCGCGCGCTGCATGCCCCAGCCGCCTGCCAATGTTCGCGTCCCGGTGCCGCCGCCCGATGCGCCGCCCGGCACGGCCCCGGTGCCGACAGCCGACCCGGACGACTTCACCGCGAGCGGCGTGGCGCCCTCCGACCGCCTGGCGGATTTCCTGGTGTCCCGAGCCCCACTGAACACCTGGCCCGCCGAACTGCGCCATTTCATCGCGAACTGGGAACGGCATGCGCGCCGCCGCCTGTCGCCCGGCGAAGGACCGCATGCCGCCGACTACCAGGCCTATCAGGTCCTGGAGTTGCCGCTCTTCCTGCGCAGCGCCCACGACGCGGTGATGCAGGAGCGCGAACGGCTCCGGCGCAAGGTCGCGCACTGCCGGGAACGCGCCACGCCCGGCGCGGGCAGCCTGCGTCGCCAGGCGGCTTCGAATGCGGTGCAGGAACTGGCGCGGCAGGAGGAGCTGCTGCTGTCGCTGGAAACCTATCTCCAGCCCGCCCTGCAGGCCTGCCTTCCCCTGGTGGCCGAGACCTTGTTCCAGCTGCAGGAAATGGACCTGGCCGACTGCGTGGCCACCGTGGCGGCGCGCATCGAGGAGCGGCTCTCCACCGGCCATCCCCGGGAGCGTGCCGCCTGCGCCGGCATCTGCGCGATGGTGAGCGACCTGATCGGGCCGATCTCCCTGCGGGTGGGCCAGCCGCCCCGGCTGCCGCCCGAGCCGGTGGAGGACCCCGCGGCCAGCGCGCGGGCCCTGGCATGCGGCCAGGTCTCGCCGCCCCTGCATTTCGACACCCTGCACTGGGTGGTGGAGGCGATGGACCTGCTGTGCGGCTTCTGCCTGCAGCTCTCGGTGGAATGCGAAGCGGTGTGGGCCGGCGAGGCCATGGACCGCATCGAAAAAGCCCTGGCGGCACTCTGCGAACACGAGGCCGGCCTCGCGGGCCGCGAGGAGCCGCCGGGCGTGCGGACCGCCATCGCCCGCGAGCGACGGGCCATGCGCACCTTGCAGGCCGAGCGCATCGGTCCTCCCACCGCGCATACCGAGCGGGAAACGCAGCTGCTGTTCGTGCGCTGGGCGAACCTGGTCGATACGCTGGTGGGCTGGCTCGACGAGCGTGGCATCGACGACCCCGCGGAGCGCAAGCCCGTGCAGGCGGCAGCCGTGGCGGAGCCCCTGCCGGACGCCCGGTCCGGCGCGAACCGGCGGCGCAAGAACAAGGCGCGGCCCAAGCCCGAGCCTTTGCCCGGGGCCGTGCCCGGCGAGGCCCCGCACACCGCGCCTCCCGCCACCCCGTTCAGCTCCGCCGGCCGCAGGCGGGCGCCGCGGCCGTCCCCGCCCGCGGCACCGGCGCCGCCCGCGCTGCATACGCTCAGGGCCGCGGCGGCGCTGCCGCGCCTGCAGGATGCGGCCCGGGCCGATCCGGCCGAGGCCGCGGCCGTGCTGCAGGACTTCCTCTACCGGCGCAAGCTGCGCACGCTGCTGCTGGCCGAGCCCGCACCGGTCGCCGCCGCGCTGCTCGACGCGATGGCGGCACTGGTGGAGCGCTGCGCCGGCGGCACGCCGCCGCTGGGTTTCATCGCCCTGCGCGAGATGCTCGACGCTGCCTGGGTGCGCAGCGATACCGCGCCCGGCACCCGCCTGGCCGCCGCCGTGTTCGAACATTTCGCCGCGCGCGGTCCGGACGACGGCAAGGCCGCCGGCTTTCGGCTCTTCTGCATGGGCAAGGGCCTGGAGCGTTTCCTGCAGGCCTTGCCGGCCGTGCCGCCGGATCTCGCCCGGCGCGCCCTGCGGGCCCTCGAAGGCCGGCTGGCAGCCCTGAACCGGGAGAACGAGGCCGCGCGGCAAGCCGGCCATCCCGCGCCCGCCGACGAATTCCGGCAGGCGGTGCAGCAGGCGCGGCTGGACTACATGTCCGCTTATCGCAAGCTTTCCGAAACCGAGCGCCAGCAGAGCGCCGACGACATGGCCGCCTGGCTGGCCAGCGCCCTGCGCGCCGTCGCGCCGCATGCCGGGCATGCGCCGGTGCCCTCGCTCGCGCGCCAGCTGGCCCGGCTGGCCGGCGAGCCCTGGCCGGACGGCGGCCAGGCATCGGACCCGGAATCCATGCTGCAGACGGCGCTGCGCCTGCTGACCGAAGGCCGCCCGGCCTCCTGCCGCCTGCTGCCCGAGCAGCGCCGGGCCGAGATCAATGCCCACAATCTCTCCACCCCGGTCTTCGAGGATCTGCTGAAACACCTGGCGCGACGCAGGACCGCCGCGGGCGCACCGGCCTTCAATGCCTTCGAGTTGTCGGTGGGCGGCGTGCACCACCAGGACGGCGGCCGGGCCGGCGACCGCAAGCGCCAGGCCGTCTCGCAGCTGGCCGCGGAATGGGGCTGGCCGGTGCAGCACGACGGCGGCAGCATCCTCTACCTGCACGACGGATCGCGCCCGCGCACCGGCTGGGCCAGTTACCAGGCGGGCTTCGCCTCTTGAAATCCGGGGCTGCGGCCGCCAGTTGGACCGCAGGAGATTTTTCATCCATGCGAACCGACAAACTCACCACCAAATTCCAGGAAGCGCTGTCCGACGCCCAGAGCCTGGCGCTGGCCAACGACCACGGCTACATCGAGCCGGCCCACCTGCTGGCGGCGCTGGCCGGCCAGGACGACGGCCCGCGTGCGCTGCTGGAGCGCGCCGGCGCCAACGTGGGCGGCCTGGCGCAGGCGGCCGATGCCGCCATCCAGAAGCTGCCCCAGGTGCAGGGCCAGGACGTGACCGTGGGCCGTGACCTCGCCAGCCTGCTGCAGGCCACCGAGAAGGAGGCCATCAAACGCGGCGACCAGTTCATCTCCGGCGAACTCTTCCTGCTGGCCCTGGCCGATGCCAAGACCGACCTGGGCGAGGCCGTGCGCAGGAACGGCCTGACCCGCAAGTCGCTGGAAGCCGCCATCGAAGCCGTGCGCGGCGGCCAGAAGATGGACAGCGCCGACGCCGAAGCCCAGCGCGGCTCCCTGAAGAAATACACCATGGACCTGACCGAGCGCGCCCGCCTCGGCAAGCTCGACCCGGTGATCGGCCGCGACGAGGAGATCCGCCGCGCCATCCAGGTGCTGCAGCGGCGCAGCAAGAACAATCCGGTGCTGATCGGCGAGCCCGGCGTGGGCAAGACCGCCATCGTCGAAGGCCTGGCCCAGCGCATCGTGGCCGGCGAGGTGCCGGATTCGCTGCGCGGCAAACGTGTGCTCTCGCTCGACATGGCCGCGCTGCTGGCCGGCGCCAAGTACCGGGGCGAGTTCGAGGAACGCCTGAAGGCCGTGCTCAACGAACTGGCCAAGGACGAAGGCCAGACCATCGTCTTCATCGACGAGTTGCACACCATGGTCGGCGCCGGCAAGGCCGAAGGCGCCATGGACGCCGGCAACATGTTGAAGCCCGCGCTCGCCCGCGGCGAGCTGCACTGCGTGGGCGCCACCACGCTGGACGAATACCGCAAGTACATCGAGAAGGACGCCGCCCTGGAGCGCCGCTTCCAGAAGATCCTGGTGGGCGAACCCTCGGTGGAGGCCACCATCGCCATCCTGCGCGGCCTGCAGGAGAAGTACGAGGTGCACCACGGCGTGCAGATCACCGACCCGGCCATCGTGGCCGCGGCCGAACTCAGCCACCGCTACATCACCGACCGCTTCCTGCCCGACAAGGCGATCGACCTGATCGACGAGGCCGCGGCCAAGATCAAGATCGAGATGGACTCCAAGCCCGAGGTGATGGACCGCCTCGACCGCCGGCTGATCCAGCTGCAGATCGAGCGCGAGGCGGTGCGCCGCGAGATGGACGAGTCCTCGCAGAAACGCTTCGCCATCATCGAGGAGCAGATCGCCGAGCTGCAGAAGCAGATCGCCGACTACGACGAGATCTGGCAGTCCGAGAAGGCGCAGGCCCAGGGCTCCAAGCAGGTGATGGAGGAGATCGACAAGATCCGCTTCCAGATGAGCGAGTTCACCCGCAAGGGCGACTTCAACAAGGTGGCCGAACTGCAGTACGGCAAGCTGCCGCAGCTGGAGAAGAAGCTGAAGGAAGCCGAGGAATCGGAGTCCAGCAAGGGCGCATCGTCCAAGCCCACGCTGCTGCGCACCCAGGTCGGCGCCGAGGAGATCGCCGAGGTGGTCTCGCGCGCCACCGGCATTCCGGTCAGCAAGATGCTGCAGGGCGAACGCGAGAAGCTGCTGCAGATGGAAGACAAGCTGCACCAGCGGGTGGTGGGCCAGGACGAGGCCGTGCGGGCGGTGGCCGATGCGATCCGGCGCTCGCGCTCGGGCCTGTCGGACCCCAACCGGCCGACCGGCAGCTTCCTCTTCCTGGGCCCCACCGGCGTGGGCAAGACCGAGCTGTGCAAGGCGCTGGCGGGCTTTTTGTTCGACAGCGAGGACCACCTGATCCGCATCGACATGAGCGAGTTCATGGAGAAGCATTCGGTGGCCCGGCTGATCGGCGCGCCGCCGGGCTACGTGGGTTACGACGAAGGCGGCTATCTCACCGAGGCCGTCCGCCGCAAGCCCTACAGCGTGGTGCTGCTCGACGAGGTGGAGAAGGCCCATCCGGACGTCTTCAACGTGCTGCTGCAGGTGCTCGACGACGGGCGCCTCACCGATGGCCAGGGCCGCACGGTGGACTTCAAGAACACCGTGATCGTGATGACCAGCAACATCGGCTCGCCCATCATCCAGGCGATGACCGGGCGCGACCAGGCGGACATCAAGGAAGCCGTGTGGGACGAGCTGAAGAACCACTTCCGGCCGGAGTTCCTGAACCGCATCGACGAGACGGTGGTGTTCCACGGCCTGGACGCCGCCAACATCGCCTCGATCGCCGCCATCCAGCTGCAGGTGCTGCAGGCGCGCATGGCCAAGATGGACCTGCACCTGCAGGTCAGCGAGGCGGCGCTGGCGGAGCTGGCCAAGGTGGGCTTCGATCCGGTGTTCGGCGCGCGGCCCCTGAAGCGTGCGATCCAGCAGCGCATCGAGAACCCGCTGTCGAAGCTGCTGCTGCAGGGCAAATTCCCGCCCAAGAGCGTGATCCCTGTGTCGGTCGATCCGGTGCTGGAGCCGGGCGTGTTCCGCTTCGGCGACGTGCAGGCCACCGACGGCGAGATCGCCCAGGAAAGCCCGGCCGATGCCTGAGCCGACCTGGGGCCAGCGGCTGCTGCTGGCCGTGATCAAGCTGGTGCTGGTGGCGGCCGGCGCGGTGTTCGCCCTGGCCGCGCTGTGCGCGGTCCTCGTGCTGTTCTGCGTGTGGGCGGTGCGCCGCACCTGGGCCCGGCTGACCGGCCGGCCGGTGGCGCCCTGGGTGCTGCGCACCGATCCGATGGCGGTGTGGCGCCAGGCCTCGGCCTTCCGGCGCGGGGCCCAGCCGGCGGCGGCCGAGACGGCCGAGCAGGCCGAGGCGCGGCGGCGGTTCCCCGCTGCCGATGTCACGGATGTGACGCCGAAGTAGGTCTGCCCGGTTTCAAGTCCGGAACGGCTGGCTGCGGTATCACCAGCCACCCCAATGCCGCCCGATGCTGGCGAGCAGCTTCTCCAGCCGGTCCCGGTTGGCTTGCGACCAGTCCGGGCCCAGGGGCCTCTCGCGGATGACCTTCAGCAGTTCCGTGCCGATCAGCCAGTCCATGTCGTAAGGCCGTCCGGCCGAGGGCCGGAAGCTGGTCAGCGCGCCGAGCACCTGCAGGTCGTTCGGCTGGGCGTCGAGCATCGCGTTGCTGCAAAAGCGTGCGCAGAAATCGGCGCAGTAGTGCTCCCACAGGACAGAGCCATAGGAGGGCGGGTTTTCTGCCGGATGGACTGGCGGTTCTGCGAAGTCATAGACCGGCGGGTCTTCTTCTTCGTCGTTTGGTTCTATCGCCACGGCGGCTTCGGCGGCCTGCTTCATCCGCTCCGCCAGCAGGCGTTTGGCCCGGTCGGAGGCCGGGCCGCCGGGCGACTGGGCGATGCTGGCGATGACCCCCAGCAGGACCTGCAGCGTCTGGTTCGCGTTATCGTCGGGCAGCCGTGCCAGGGCGCCGGGCTGGTAGTTGACCTCGGCGTGCAGGCCGGCAGCGCCCATCTTCTCCAGAATGGCCTCCTGCACGGCGAACGCATTGCGCTTGGGCATGGTCGCCACCTTCTCGATCTCCTGGAGCAAGGCGTTGAGGGCCGCCTGCTGCATTCGTCGCCGGGTGCGGGCGATGGCCAGTTGCCCCAGTTGCCCCAGTTGCCCCCGTTCCCCCATTTCGACCAGGTGCCGGTCGGGCAAGGGCACAGGGCGGGCGGCCTCATCCTCGTGTGCAAGGGCTGCGGGCGCAAGCTGAGCGGCCGTGGACGGCCGGTCGAGATGGGAAGTGCTGTTGCTGATCATGGGTTGCATGTCGGTTTTCCAGATAGGTGCCGTCGTCGTCTATGACCGTGCTCATTCTGGAAAGCCGCGGCGGGCCTGCCGGCCGCATGCGAAGGTGCGGGATGTGCAGGCGAATCAGGTCTGCCAGCACAGCCGCACCACGGCTTTCCTCATCGCCTCGGCGAGCAGGCGCTTGTCACGGGTGCAGCGCTCGCTTTCCGGATGCTGGGCGAGGTCGGCCATGCAACCGAGCAGTGTCTGCAGCGGCATGGATTCGTCCCCGCACAGCAGCCGCTGCAGAACGGCCGGGTGGTAGTCCACCTCGGCCGGGATGCCGGCCTGGCGCATGGCGTCGAGGATGGCTTCCTGCACGGCGGGGGCTTCGAGGCTGCGCATGCCGGCCACCGGGTCGATGCGGGCGAGCAGGGCCAGCATGGCGGCTCGTCGTGGGTGGGACGAGGGTATCGGCAGCGCGTGTCGCCGCGTGCCGGCATCGGTGCTGAGGGCTGCATCGCCTTGCGCCACCTGCTGCTGGCGCAGGCCGTCGTGCTGCGATATCGGGCCTGGGTAGGAAGTAGTCCGGACACCAGGGCTGGCGCACGTGGATCAGGATGTTCGCGGCCAGCGCGGCCGCCACCCGGCCCCGGGGCCAGGCCGGCCAGTGCGGCTGGCAGCCGGCCATGTCTTCCAGGCAGCCGAGCAGGCTGGCCAGCGGCAAGGGCGGGGGTAGTTCGGCCGGATTGCATTCCAGGCGGAACATGACGCCTGCATCCTGGCAGGCGGCCGTGGGCAGGTCGATTGCCCGCAGCCCGGCGAGGATGGCTTGCCGCAACGGCTCCATCTCCTCGGCCGGCGCCGACGACAGCCGGGCGAGATCGCGCAGCAGGGCACGCGGCACCGGACGTTGCGTGGGGGAGGGCTGGGATGGCGGCGCTGGCGGGAAAGCAGCGCTGTCCGTGTCCATCGCATCGAGCGCGGCGATGTGGGGATTGACCGGCGCCTTCGGCGGGGCCGGCAAGGCGGCCGCCTGCGCCTCCTGTGCCCGCTGGGGCCGAAGCGCTGGCGCCACCAGGTTCCAGCGGACCGCGCTGTCGAGGGATTCGGAACTCAGGCTTCGTTTGTGCATCACTCGCTCCACATCCGGGCGATGTCCTCCAGGGCATGCAGCAGTCGCTGCTCGTTCTCGCTGGACCAGTTCGGCCCCTTGGGATGGGCCTGCACCGCCGCGCGCAACGCGTCGCTCATGACCCAGCCCAACTGGTACGGTCCGGCCGGAGGGCGGAAGAGGAGTAAAAAGGGTTTCAGGTGCCACTCGCTCGGCATCCGGCCGATCGTCCGGTCATGGCAGAAGCGTTCGCAGAAGGCTTCGCAATAGGTCTGCAGCCTGGGCGAGTCCTGCTCGGTCAACGCTGAGCTCGGAACCGGGAAGGCGGTGGAAGGCCATGTTCCCTCGGCGTATCGATGGGCGGCTTCGTGCATGGCCGAGGCCAGGTCGCGTTTTTGCTGGTTGGCGCGGGCGCCGTCTTCGTCCCGGGCGATGGTGAAGAGGCAGCCGAGCAGGGTCTGCATCGGCGGGGGCGACACACGCATGTTGATTCGGGCGAGCGCGTCGGGATCGTGTTGCACCTCGATCGGCATGCCGAGCGCCTGCATCGCCTCCTGGAGCGACTGCTGCATGGCCGGCGCGTCGCGCGGGTCCATGGTGGCGACCGAGTCGATCCGGTCGAGAAGGTCTCTCAGTGCTGCCTGCTGCGGGCCGGCCCAGCAGCTGCCGGTGGCGCGCAGCCGGTTCATGGCTGCGACGTGCTCAGAGGGTGAAGGCGTCGGGCCGGCGTCGCCCGCGTCCGCCGGGCCGGGGTCGTCGTGTCCGTTCGGGTGCGGCGGCATGGCCCTGGGGGCCTGGGCGTGGGGGCTTCGGTTGATGTGCATATCGGGTTTCCAGTGGCGCCCCGCCGGCAGGGGGGCTGGGGCCATTCTGGGAAGCCGCAACGAACCAGTCCGCGGGACACGAAGGCCCCGTCAGCACCGACGAAAACCCCTCAGGTCGCGCGCCGGCCGATCTCGATCAGCCGGTTGCCGGGCAGGCCGAAGTAGTCCGGCGCGCGCGCCGCATTACGCTGCATCCAGGCGAACACCGTCTTCTGCAGCGCGTTCAGCCCATCGAGCCGGCCGGTGCCCACCGAGGCGCGCGAGGTGAAGAAGGAGGTCGCCATCGCCTCGATCTGCAGGCCCTGGCGGTAGGCCAGCAGCCGCAGGTATTCGGGCACGTCGGGCGTTTCGGTGAAGCCGTGGCTGACGTTGACCTTCCAGACGCCCGAGCCCAGGTCCTGCGCTTCGAGCCGCCGCCCCGCATCCACCCGCGGCACCGGCGCGGCGTGCACCGCCATCACCACCACCCGCTCGTGCAGCACCTGGTTGTGCTTGAGGTTGTGCAGCAGCGCATGGGGCACGCTGTCGGCATCGGCCGTCAGGAACACCGCCGTGCCCTTGACCCGGTGCGGCATGCCGTACTGGGTGAGGCTTTCGATAAAGGGCGCCAGCGGAAACCGCTCCTCCGCCGCCGCCGCCTCGGCCACCCGCCGGCCGCGCGACCAGGTCACGAAGACGAAGATGGCCAGCGCCGCCACCACCAGCGTGAGCCAGCCGCCATCGGCGATCTTCACGCTGTTGGCGCCGATGAAGACCAGGTCCACCAGCGCGAACAGGGCCACGCCCGTGGCCACGGCCAGGCCGTTCCAGCGCCACAGCCGCCAGGCGACGATGCCGGTCAGCAGCGTGGTCGCCAGCATGGTGACCGACACCGCGATGCCATAGGCCGCCGCCAGCGCACCCGAGCTGCGGAAGGCCAGCACCAGCGCCAGCACACCCGCCATCAGCACCCAGTTGACGCCCGGCAGGTAGATCTGCCCGATGGCATCGCCCGAGGTCTGCACGATGCGCATGCGCGGCAGGTAGCCCATGCGCATGGCATGCGCCGTCATCGAATAAGCGCCGGAGATCACCGCCTGCGAGGCGATGACCGTGGCGCAGGCGGCCAGCACCACCATGGGCACCGTGGCCCAGTCCGGGAACAGGTGGAAGAAGGGATTGGCCGCGGCCCCGGCATCGTGCAGCACCAGCGCGCCCTGGCCGAAGTAGTTGAGCGTGAGGGCGGGCAGGGCGATGAAGCTCCAGGCCAGGCGGATCGGCCGGGCGCCGAAATGCCCCATGTCGGCATACAGCGCCTCGCCGCCGGTGAACGCCAGGAAGACCGCGCCCAGCACACCGATGGCCTGCGGCGCATGGTGGCGCATGAAGGACAGGGCCCAGCGCGGATCCAGCGCTTCGAGAATGCCCGGATGCTGCAGCACCTGCGCCAGCCCCGACACCGCCAGCGTGAGGAACCACAGCACCATCACCGGCCCGAAGATGCGCCCCACCGACGCGGTGCCGTAGCGCTGCACCGCGAACAGCGCCACCAGCACCGCCAGCGTGATCGGCACCACCCAGTGCCGCAGATGCGGCGTGGCGACTTCGATGCCTTCCACCGCCGACAGCACCGAGATGGCCGGGGTGATGAGGCTGTCCCCATAGAACATGGCCGCGCCCACCAGCCCCATCAGCGAGACGCTGCGAAACAGCCAGGGCCGGGCCCGGCTGCCGGCCTCCAGCGCATGTTTGGCCAGCCCTGCCAGGGCCAGGATGCCGCCCTCGCCGTCATGGTCGGCGCGCAACACGAAGACCACGTATTTCAGCGTGACGACCAGCATCAGGCCCCAGAAGACCAGGGACAGCAGGCCGAGCACCGCGCCGCGGTCGATCAGCACGCCGTGCTCGGGGCTCAGGCATTCCTTGAAGGCGTAGAGCGGGGAGGTGCCGATGTCGCCAAAGACCACGCCGAGGGCGCCCAGGGTCAGGGCGGAAGTGGCGGTCTTGTGGTGGCCTTGGGGCGGGGAGGAGGGGAGGGCGGGGGAGGAGGCCATGCGGCAGCTTAGCTGAGCGTGGGTGGGGTGGGGCGTTGCGCTTCGGGGCGAATGCGTCACCGCTACTGGCGTAGGGTTGGCGGCGGCGAATGGAAGTTGGCCAGTTGCCATTTATCGCGGCGACTTATCGATGTCGCTGCTGCCCATAAGCGGTATCGTCAATTCGCGAAAGCCTCAATTGCCGGCTATTTCTTTCGCAGTTAAAGATATCTTTCCTCGTATTCTAATGAGGTGTGCGTATCAGTCGAACAACTGAACAAAGCGCCTGACTGAAAGAGCTTGTATTTATATTTAGGGCAAATTTTGTCTGGCTAAGTTTTTTTAATCTCGTGTTGCTTTGCTTTCAAAAATGCAAGCAGCATTATCGCTTTGAATTTTAATGTTTGCGGACAAGTATCCATTCAGCCCGCATGCAAAAATGTGCCCTGCGGGTGAGTTCAATCCATCAATACTTATAGATATGTGTTTGCTGTCGGCTTGCATGATTTCAATGTTTAACGCTTGATTTCCCGCGTCATCAACGATATTTAATGCGCTCCCATCAGGCGAGTCTTTCCACACCACGCCGGACTCGGGATTATTGCGGTTAAATGTCAGATCGCACGTGTATTTACTCGAATCCAAAGTCATGGATTTGTACGATATTTCAATAATTTTTGATTGATACCTTTTGATAGATAGCTTGTGTTGGGAGCTTTTTTGTATCCCATCACATGTCATGTTTTCCGCGTGTGTCGAAAAATTTTGAGTTAAACCAAAAATCATCAATGCTACTGCATAAGCCTTCATTTTTTTTTCTAAGAATATTCAAGCTGATTTCATTGGGTGTGTAGCCGGCTTGGTCGAAATGACGGCCGCTTAAATTTGCGCCACACATGTTGGCATGTATCAAGTCAATATATTTTTCTATAGTTGCCGGACAGTGAATTTCCTAACCCGCAATATTCAAAAGATCCGGTTACCACTGCATTCTTTCGATGGATTTTTATTTCAATGTGGTTATTCATTTTGTCAATATCTAATTGGCTCAAGGAGCTTTTTGTTCCTTCGAAAGGAATTAGTTTTGCGCGAACTATGCCTTTGTCTATTTTCCCATCTGCTACTGCCTCGCAATCTGCCGAAGTATTTGCACCCGCTTTTGTGCTTGATCCGCCAATAAAGTTTATGCGTAGCTCGCCATGCCATGGCTTAATTAACATTTCGGCACGATATGCATCCGTTGATTTGTACAATCCAAAAATATCTGCATCTGACGCGAGGCTGTTGAGTGCTGCCGCTGCCAAACTCGCTAACGGAAAAATTTTTGTTTTTAGCACTTGTAATGTGACTGATGCTATTGTTTTGGTGTTAACTTCTCGGGCCTGCATCACCATTTTGGCCTCCGTATTATCGAGGGTTGTTGAAATTGTCATTTAAGAAGCTTGAGGCCAGCACTCGGGCCGAGGTCAAGCATCCAGTTGGCGGGTCAAGCAGCAGTCCGGCTGCATCAGAGCGTATTGCCAGCAACTGGCTAAGAATAGGGCGCAACTTACGATGGTGTCACTGCTGGACAATTTGTAGAAAGTGAAGCGTAGTAGCTAGCAATGCAGGAATATGTGTCTCTTCTGCTGCTCAAAAGGCTTGCGGCCGGCTAACGCCGACATTCAATGCCGAGCGGCGCTAAGCCCTGACAAGTGCCGAAGGGTGTCGCTGGCTTAACCGGCGCGGCGGAAGTGTGGCGCAGCTGGTTTGCAAACCTTTTAAGCGATTAACGATCGCATCTATTTTGGTCTGATGGTTTTGATAGTTGGCCATGCGGCAAATTGCAGATTCAGACTCAGTCGTTGTACCAGCCTCCTATCGGCAGGAATTTATTTTTGATCGACGAATACGAATGACAAATAAAAGTGGCTAATGAGACGGAAGGTACAACGCAAAAAGCATCCATTTTATTGGTGGGCTTTAAATCTGAGCCTGACGCCGAATATTCCGCGAGTTTCCTGTAAGTAGTGGAAATTCTTTCTAATGATGTCCACGATTCACATCGAACGCCTGGCGGCTTGCTAAACACTCCTTGGGCCGACATGGCAACTTCCGTTTTTGATAAAACCATAATATTCTTATAGCCGGATTCTTGTAGTAATATTGCATAAATCAATTCATTTTTTTCTGAATTTAGCAAAGCAAGACCCACATCTAAATTGCCTTGATTTTTAAAGGTTCCGGCGCAAACATCTACGAGTTTATACTGGGGTTCATGGTTTTTCGCAAGATTTTCAATTAACTCGCGCCCACTACTGCCAACCAAGGACTGGAGTTTTGCAAAGTTTGCCGCATCAAATTTCTCCAGATTATTTTTGCCCATTAATTCGGTAGAACCGTCGGAAGTTGCAAATGCAAGTTGGCTGTCACCGAAAAAATACAAAAAACATAACAAGATCTTTTGTAAATCGCTTATTTTCATGCTTTGCTCGCAATGCAACTTGTCTCTTGGGCTGTTTAAATTCGATGTGAAAAGGACCATGCCCGGTATAAGGGGCAAGAAAATTGGTCGTGATGCCGTTTGATTTTTTGTTTACAAGTGCATCGATTGTAATTCGCAATTCTTTCCTAGTCAGATCTACCGTGCCTCGATATTGAGCTTTTTTGCAGTTGCAAATGCATTATCTTGGCTTGATCGTCAGGCGTTCTATACGAACTTGTTATTTACAGATCGCCCGGATCTTTGAAAATCCAACAGCCCGTTCGACATTCCTAATGTCGATCCTGGGTTTGGCTCGGACTGCCCAGTTCACGCCCGAGTTTTGATTTTCGTTGTATTCAAATGACCCGTCGCTTCTGATGTTAAGGACATTTTGCTGAAGTTTTTCTAAGAAAATATGCGTGCCCATCGAATAAATTAACATACCGCCCGCTCGGAAGGGCTTCTATTTTTTCAAATGGATAGACAGCTTTCATGTTTTCGTAGACTAATATTGTTTCTATGGTCTGCCTGTCTTTTTCTATTCCGAAAAAGAGCGGCGTGTTAGGCTCGTCAATTTCCGAATCACGCTCGGGCGCGGCTTTTTTTAGATATTTATAAACCGGATAATTGATTTTATTGCTTCGCAGGGTAAATATGTCTTTGCGAATACACATGTGGGATCCGATCGACTTTTTGGCCTGTTCATCCGACGTCAATCCTCCGCTTACTTTTAAGACGTCAATTATTTTGTAATCTCCGTAGAAAGTTTTAGGTAGTGGCGTCTCACTGGCTTCGGCAGTCATGCTTCCGAATAAAAGCAAACCGGTTAGGCTAATGCGCCAAACCAAATCCTTCTGAATAACGGCTGGTGTTACCATTTGCGATAAACTCCGGAGTTGTAAATATTCCATTCGCTGGCTCTTCGATTGATTAGTCCGTTATTTACTTTGCCTTGAGATTTGTTAAACGCTTTCCAAGCGTCTTCGGTGGAGTCGAAGGCGGTTTTTGCTGTTGGATCATTTATAATTTTCAATAGTGAAGAATTGATAAATGCTGATTGGCCAATATTGTAGTTTAAAATTACTAGCGCATCAAACTGATTTTGCAGCAGCGGGGTTTTTACGTTTAGCTGCACACTATTTACAAAAGGTAATAGTTTATCATTAAAGGTCTTCTCGGCATTGTCTATGCTTATGCCATCTTTGTAAACGTCCCATTCATTTTGGGAAATTAATTGACCATATCCGATGGTCGCCCCGCGCACCCATGCGTCAATGTCTTTTCCAGTTTGATCGTCGTATGGTTTAAGTCTGAGAGTCTCTATGTCCTTGAGCAAAGTTATTCCCTTGTCACCGAAACTCAGTAACCGCGCATCTTGAGGCCTGTTTGTGGTTAATTCCAATGATAACTTTAATTCAAGTGCCTCTTCTGGGGAATTATTTGCAATGTTGTTTGAAGATGAAAATTTTTCGTTTGTGAAATGATTCAGCCATTTTACGCCGCCAGCCGCTGCAACTAAAATATCTTCTTCCAGTGCTTGAGGCGGGCTTAATAATGAGCTTAATGCCGCCAAATTTTTGACTGTATCGATTTCATATGATGGTTGAAAATGCGCGGAGGCCTCAAGGTTTGGAATTGAGATGGCATTTATTTCAAATGGATGTCCGGCTAGTGAGTTTAAGTCGTCTAAAGCGTTATCTCCGCCGTTGGAGATGAATTCCATGTTTTTGTTATAACGGGAATGTGTAATTTCAGAATTTTCATTTAATAAATTGCTGTCGAAAATTGAATTATCGGGTGCGACATTCGTCTTTTGCGTAAGCGTGCTATACCCATCAGCTACGCTTACTTGATTAGCGCCATTTTCGCTAAAACTATTGCTATCGATAAATTCTTCGTTTGTTGAGATACGTGAGCCCACCGATTTGGTCAGGTTTAACAAAGCACTTCCCAGCACATTCCCGAACGCATCGGTCGCAACCTCCTCAGCCGAGACCCTTCCACCGCTCATTACCGCTATGGAAGTCGTGGTGGAGGCGAGCGCTGACAACGCGTTTTTGCTCCATTCGAAGTTGGTAGCGGGGCCGTAGCCTATGAGCTGATTCAAGCTCGCACCGACTACCGCGCCTGCGCCCGCACCCGCGGCCGATGCGGCCACTTGGGTCCAGCTGAAGCTCTTCTGCGCACCCAGGGCTACTGCGGCGCCCTGGATCAGCATGCTGGCCGCGGCTTGCCGGGCCATCGCCGTCGTGATCGGCCCGCCCGCGGCCGGTATCAGCTCGGCTACGCTCTGCCCCACCCCGGCACTGATCGCGCTGAGCGCGACGGCCTGCCAGCTGAAGCCGTCCTGTACCCCGGTGAGATTGCCAACGACTTGGCTCGCAATCGAGCCGGCTGCAGCTGCGATGGCGGCGCTGGCTGCGGCTGTGGCGGCGAAGCCCGTTTCCAGCGTGAACGCCAGGTATTCCGCGGTGGCACCCACGGTGATGTACGTCGCCACCACGGCGACCACCACCGTGATGATCCTGCCCAGCCCCCCACACCCACCACCGCCGCTCGGGTGGTTGCCCAGCGGGATGGGCAGGTTCACCGGACTGGTCGAGCCCACCACGCGGCTCGGGTCGTAGGGGCTGAAGGTGCTTGCGCTGTTGTGCGTGCCGGCGATCTGCGTCGGGATGGTGAGGCTGGCGCCAATCCTTAGATCGCTGTCGCCCTCCAGCCCGTTGGCCAGGGCGATCTGGTACCAGAGGTCGGCATCGCCGTAGGCTGACTGCGCGATGCTTCTGAGCGTATCGCCGCCCCGGACCGTGTACTGCCCGGTGCTGGTTTCGGGATAGCTTGCCGTGACCGGCTTGTAGCCAAGGTTGAAGTCGGCTTGCGAGACGAAGTTCAGGTTGCCGTTGCCCGCGCTCGGGTTGTGCGGATCGACGCCTGCGCCGTAGACGCCCAGCACTTCGCCATTGACCACCAACTGGCGCAGGTACGTCCCGTTCTGCACGTTGAGCAGGACCACGCCATTGGCATCGGTGTAGATCTGCCGGTTGCCCTGCGCACTGCTGCTGTCGGTGATGCTGGCGAGGAAGCCGTCGGCGTCGTAGTACTGGCTGACCCGCGCTTCCTGGTGGTTGCCGGAGTTCGCGTTGCGGCTGAAGGTGTGCTGGAAGGCCTGCCGGTAGCCCTCGGCCCGCTCCAGGCCGGTGACGGTGTCGGTGACGATGGTGCCCTCGTCCGGGATGACCTGCACGCTGCGGCTGTAGATCAGGTTGCCGGCGGGGTCGTAGCCGGTGCTGCTGTCGGTGCGGGTGACCGTCTGGTAGGTCGGCACCCCGGACTCGTCGTGGCCGGTGAGGACCTGCTCGGTGATGTCGACGGCGTGCACGAACCAGGTGTCGCGGGTGCGCGCGGCGTCGGGGATGGGCCTGGTCTCGTCGACGGTGCGCTGCCACTCCAGGCGGCCGGCGGGGTCGTAGCGGTTCTGCAGGGTGCTGGTGCCGACGGTGCCGGGGTTGGCGATGGCCAGGGCGGCGAGGTAGTCGGCCGGCACGGTGCCGCCGGGGCCGCTCTGCGCCAGGCGGCCGGCGTTGTCGTAGTAGCGCCTGTCGATGAAGACGGCCTGCGAGCGGCCCAGCGGGATCGGTTCGATGCCGCTGACGGAGATCGCCCGGCCGGACTCGTCGAGGGTGGTGAACACATCGGCATAGGCCTCGACCGCCACGCCCGACAGGCGGTTGGCGCTGTCGTAGCCGTAGTAATGGGTGACGGGGCCCGCGTAGGCCTGGTAGCCGGTCAAGCCGACCGGGCCCACCGGGGTGCCGGACTCGTCCACATGCTGGGCGTACTGCGCCACCACCCGCTGGCCCCAGGAGGTGTCCTGGATGCGGTTGCCGTTGTGGTCGTAGGCCAGGATGTGGCCGCGGTTGACGGTGATGTTGGCCAGGTTCTGCGCGTTGCCGTCGACCGCGCCGTCCGAGAGGATCTGCCGGTTCATGGCGTCGTAGGCGAACCAGGCGGCCTGGCTGCCGCCCGGGTAGCCGGTGGACTGGAAGATCTTGTTGCCGACGGCGTCGTAGGCCATGGCGATGTTCACGCCGTCGAAGCCGCTCACGCGCGACAGCCGGCCCAGGCTGTCGTAGGCGAGTGCCTGGCCCTGGTAGCCGCCGGCGCCCTGCATCACCTGTTCGTAGGTGTGGCGCCCTGCGCTGTCGTATTCGTAGTAGGTGTGGCGGTCGGTGCCAGCGTCGTCGATGCGCACGAGCTGGCCGGCGGCGTCGTAGGTGTAGGCGATGGACTCGCCGCGGCTGCTGCCCTGGGCGATGAGTTCTCGTGCGCTGTCGTACAGGAACCAGTAGCCGGCGCCGCCGATGTCGCCGTGGGACTGCAGCTGGCCGAAGTCGTCATAGGCCCAGGTGGCGATGGCGCCGTTGGGGTCCTGGGTGGCGGCGAGGCGGTCGTGCAGGTCGTAGGCGTTGCGGGTCGTAAAACCGTCGGCGTCGATGGTGGCGGCGAGGTTGCCGCGGGCGTCGTAGCGGTACTGGGTGAGGGCGCCTTCGCCGTCGACCTGCAGCGTGCGGTGGCCGGCCGCGTCGTAGGCGAAGAGCTGCCAGCTGCTGTTGCCGGTCTGCTGGAGCTGGGGGCGCCGGCACCGTCGACGACGACCTGGAAGCGGCCGTCGCCGACATGTTCGCGGTAGGTGAGCCGGCCCATGCGGTCGTAGTCGCTGAGGGTGACGAAGTTCTCGGCGTCCTGGGTGCGGGTCTCGTCGCCGAAGGCGTCGTAGTCGTGCCGGACGACGCCGCCGTCGGCGTGTACTTCGGCCAGCAGGTGGTTCGTGGCATCCCAGACCTGGCGGCTGATGTGGCCGTTGGCGTCGTTGAGCGCGACCTGCCGGCCCAGCGCGTCGTAGACGAGGATGGTGAGGGGGCTGGCCGCGGAGATGTTGCCGTCGGCGTCGGGCTGGACCTGGCGGACGAGCTGGTTGGCGGCGTTGTAGGCGAAGCGGGTGAGGATGCGGGCGTCGCGCGGGTCGCTCTGGCTGAGGGTGTTGCCCCAGCGGTCGAAGGTTCTGAAGGTGGTGGGGCGGTAGGTCTCGGTGTACTGGGGGTTGGCGCGGGCGGCTTCACGCTGGACGAGGGCGCGGCCGAGGGCGTCGAGTTCGAAGTCGGTGCGGCGCAGGCCGTTGTGGCCCTGGGCATCGACGCTACCCGCATCGCCGAAGGAGCGCAGCAGGTCGAGGCTGCCGGCGCTGGTGATCTGCGCGGTCTGGCGGCCCAGCAGGTCGTAGAGCATCACCGTGGTCTGGCCGTCGCCCGCGTTGCTGCGCCAGAGGTGGCCGGCGTTGTCGTACTGGAAGAACTCGCTGTAGGACGCCGCACTGCCCTCGGCCCAGGTGCCGCGGGCGGTGAGTTCGCCGAAGGCGTTCCAGAGCAGGCCGGTGAGCTGGCGGCCCGGTGCGCCGCCGATGGTGCTGGCCGAACTCGGGGTGATGACGGCGGTCTGGCGGCCGAGGGCGTCGTAGTGGTATTCGGTGTAGCGCAGCAGGCCAGCGTCGTTCTGCCACTGCAGTATGAGCTGGCCGCGGGTGTCGTAGGCGCGGTACTGGTGCTGGCCGTCGGGGGTGGTGAGGTCGGTGAGGTGGCCCAGGCGGTCGTAGGCGTAGTGGGTTTCGTGGTCGACGATGGAGCCGTCCAAGCTCGCGCCGAAGGTGTTCGCCGTTTGCGGGAAGGCGAAGTAGGCCGGGTCCCCGCCGGTGGCGGGCGCGTGGACCCGGTAGCCCTGCAGGTCGGCCTGTTCGGCGCCGGCGGCGTATTCGATCTGGCGGATGACCTGGCCGAGGCTGTCGCGGGTGTATTCGGTGAGGGGGATGAAGGCGCGGCCGTTGACGACGGTGGCGGGGCCGGCGGTGGCGCGGATGTAGCCGAAGGCGTCGTAGTAGGTGAAGGTGACCTGGTCGAGCGGGTCGGCGACGGAGGTCTGGCGGCCGAGCAGGTCATAGGTGTAGCGGGTGGCGAGGTCGGAGCGGCTGCCGTCTTCGTGGATCTGCGCGGCCAGGCGGGTCTGGCCGATGAGCCGGTGGGCGACGTCGTAGGTGAAGACGGTGCTGCGGTCGTCCACGCTGGTGACGGGCGGCAGGAAGCGGCCCTGGGCATCCTGGGAGGCGCCGAAGCTGGCGTATTCGGTGACCCGCACCACGTTGCCGAAGCTGTCGTAGGCGGTGGCCGTGGCGTAGCCCATGGCATCGATGGAGGCGGTCTGGCGCGCAGCATGGTCGAAGAAGGCTCGGGTCGTGGCCCAGCGCTGGCTGGGGCCATCGAGCAGGGCGCTGGTGAGGACGGCTTCGCCGAAGGCGTTGTAGCTGGTGCGGGTGACGGCGCTTTGCAGGCTGCCGATGACGCCAGGAAGACCCGTGCTGGCCCAGGCCTGCGGCTGGGTGGTCTGCACTGCCCGGCCGTTGCGGTCGTACTGCGTGGTGATGGTGCGGTCGGCGCCCGAGTGCTGCAGGGCGGCGCTGACGGTGGTTGCGTCGCGTCTTCCATCGCCGATGCCGATGCCGTTGGCATAGCGCGTGAGGCCCGCCACGTTGCCGAAGGTGTCGTAGCTGTAGGCGCTGACGTAGCCCAGGGCATCGATGTCGAAGCGCACACGGCCCAGGCTGTCGTAGGCCTTGGCGCTGATGTTGCCGGCGGTGTCGGTGTTGGTGATGGCGTCGCCGAAGCGGTTGTAGACGACGGTGGTGGACAGGCCCTGGATCCGCCCGGGGCTGCCGTCCTCAAGAACGACTTCGATCGTCGTGTCGCCGGTGATGGTGGGGAACAGGGTCTGGACCTGGTGGCCGAGGGCGTCGTAGCGGTAGCCGGTGGTGCGGCTCTGGGCGGAGTCGGCGGCCTCGGTGCGGGAGAGGACACGGCCCAGGGCGTCGTAGCTGATGCGGGTGCGGAGGGTGGTGTTGGCGCTGTCGTGCGCCTCGGACACGATGAGCTGGCCGGCGGCGTCGTGGCGGTAGTCGGTGGTGGCGCTGTGTTCGCTGTGGTCGCGGGTGGTCTGGCCCAGGGCGTTGCGGTCGTGGTATTGGCTTTCTTGCCCGGACTGGCGTTCTTCGATGACGTAGCCGGCGGCGTCGTAGACAAAGATCTGGTCGTGGCGCTGGGTGCCGTCGGTGCTGCCGGTGCTCAGTTGGGTGAGGCGGCCGAGGGTGTCGTAGCGGTGGGTGGTGAGGCCGTTCTCGCCGTCGCGTTCTTCGGTCAGCAGGCCGTCGGCGTCGTAGCGGCGCGAGGTGCTGCGGTCCTGTGCCGCATCGGGGTGCAGCAGGCTCTGGATCTGCGGGGCCGATACCGCATCGGGCAGCGCCATGGGGTCGAGGCGGTTGGCGTAAGCGGTGATGCGCTGCGTGCGGCCGCCGTCGAGGTACTCGGTGCGGATGACGGCGCCTTCGGCATCGACGGTGTAAATGCGGCGGTTGTCTGCGTCGTAGGCGAAGTGGGTCAGGCGGTCGGCGGCGCTGGGGTCGACTTCTGCGGCCAGCTCCAGGGCGGTGGCGTCGGGTCTGGCCAGCGGTGCGCTGGCGGGCCGGGCGTAGAGGCGCTGGCTGCTCAGGTTGCCGTTGTTGTCGTAGGTGTTGCGGGTGACGTCGCCGGCCGCATCGACGGTGACGACGAGGCGGTTGGCGGCGTCGTAGGCGTGGAGGGTGAGGCGGTCCGCGGCCGAGGGCCGTACTTCCGTGGGCGACTGGCCGTCGCCGAGGGGCTGGGCGTACTCGCGCTGGCTCAGCACATTACCGTTGGCGTCGTAGCGGTATTGGGTGACGCCGCCCAGGCCGTCCACGGTCCAGGCCAGGCGGCCGGCGGCGTCGTAGATGTTGCGGGAGGCGGCATCGACGCCGGGTTGACGCAGGGTGGCGATGGCGGCGGCCACGCCGGTGGCCGTGGCCTGGGTGCTGCTCGGGATGAAGCCCGCATAGGCGGTGCTGGCGATCACGCGGCCGGTCTGGTCGTAGCTGCGGCCCACCACGCTGGCCAGGCTGCCGTCGCCGGCGCTGGAGAGCGTGTAGATCGCACGGCCGAGTTCGTCGTGGACGGTGCGGGTGGTCTGGTCCTGGCCGGGGTCGGGCTGGACGGCAGGTGGGGTGCCGGGGGTCCACTGCGCCAGGTCGATGCGGGTGGCGTAGCGGGTCTGCTGCACCACTTGGCCGTTGGCGTCGTAGCGCCATTCCGTGACGCCGCCGGCGGCATCGATGCGGTAGCGCAGGCGGTTGTCGTGGTCGTAGACGCGCTGGTCGCTGGTCTGCTGGGCGCCCAGCAGCGGCTCAAGCTGTTCCCTGGTCGTGACGCCCGCCAGGCTCTGCGGGCTCAGGGCCTCAAGGTAGTGGATGGTGCGCACCTCGCGGCCGGCCGCGTCGTAGACATGCTGCTCCACACGCCCCTCGGCCGAGACGGTATAGGCCAGGTGTCCGCCCGCGTCGTAGACCGTGAGGCTGCGCCCGCCGGCCGGGTCGGTGACCGCGAGGTTGCCGCTGTCGTCGTAGTCGTAGCGGGTGGTCAGCGCCAGGCCCTCGGCATCGACCACCATGGAGACACGCCGGCCCTGGTGGTCGTAGGTGTAGCGGGTGACGCTGCCGCGTGCATCGGTGGCCGACAGCACCTGGCCGAGCGGGTCGTATTGGTAGCGGGTGGTCAGCGCGAGGCCGCCGGGGTCGCGTGTCTCGCTGACGGTGTGGCCGGCCAGGTCGTGGCCGGTGGCGGTGACGGTGCCGTCGGGGTCGGTGGTGGTGAGGACCTCGCCGCGGCCGTCGTAGGTGTAGCGGGTGGTGAGCGCCAGGCCTTGCGGGTCGACCACCCGTTCGAGCAGGCGGTGGGCGGGGTCGTAGCGGTAGGCGACGGTGCTGCCGGCGGCGTCGGTGCTCTCGACCAGGTTGCCGGTCGTGTCGTAGCGCTGGGATTGGAAGCTCAGCGGTGTGCTCGTCGAGAGCAGGCGGCCTTCGCCGTCGTATTGGTAGGTGGTGGTGTTGCCCAGGCCGTCGGTGATGGAGAAGGTCTGGCCGCGGCGGGTGTGCACCGTCTTGACCGTGAGGCCCTCGGGGGTGGTGAGGGTGCTGCTGCGCGCGGCCAGGTCGTAGCGCCAGGTGGTCAACTGGCCCAGGGCGTCGGTGCGGGTGAGGATCTGGTCGAAGGCGTCGTAGGTGCTGGAGGCGGCGCCTGTGGCGGGATCGAAGGCTTGCACGACGCGGCCGTCGCGGTCGTAGCGGGCGGTGGTGGTGCGGCCTAGCGTGTCGGTGCGGGAGACGAGGCGGCCGAAGGCGTCGTAGGTGGCGGACTGGGTGGCGACCGACTGGTCTGGCTTCAGCGCCTGGGTCGTGCTGCTCGTCTGCTGGTTGCGGTGGTCGAAGCTGCTTGTGCTGCTGGCAACGAGCTGGCCGGTTGCGCCCGTTCGCTGGGTGGAGACGGCGTTGCCGAAGGCGTCGTAGGTGACGGTGCTCACGTTGCCGAGCGCATCGGTGCTGCGGCGGGCTCGCCCATCGGCGTCGTAGGCGACGGTGCTCATGGCCGTGGTGGCGTCGCGGGCCTGCAGGGCCTTCAGGGCGGCGATCACGGGGGCGTTGACCGTGTCGGTGAGCACGCCGCCAGCCTGGGGGTCGAGGCTGGCGAGGGTGGCGGCGTCCAGCCGCTGGCCGTAGGTGATCGTGGCGACGGTGCGGCCCAGGGCGTCGTAGCGCTGTTCGGTCACATCGCCCGCGGCGTCGAGCGTCAGACGCAGGCGGCCGGCCTCGTCGTAGAAGAAGAAGGTTCGATGGCCCAGCGCGTCGGTGCTGCTGGTGCGGCGGCCGGCGGCGTCGTAGCGGTGGTGCACGGCCTGGGCCTGCCAGATCGCCTCGATCTGCGCCTGGGTCAGGTTGCCGGTGAGCCGGGCAGTGCCGGCGGCGTCGAGTTCGGCGACGAGCCGGCCGCGGGCGTCATAGCGGGCGGTGGTGCTGGCCTGGTCCTCGGTGTTGGCGGCGACGCTGGTCTGCACGAGGCGGCCGGCGGCGTCGTAGGTGTAGCGGGTGAGCGTGCCTTCGGCGTTGACCTGGGAGGCCAGGCGGCCGAGGGTGTCGTAGCGGTTGGACTGGATGTGGTCCTGCGGGTCGGAGGCGGGGCGCAGGGCGGCGAGGGTGGCCGACGGGGTGGGCTTCGTGGTGACCGCACGGGCGTAGCGGATGCTGCGGGCCACATGGCCGTTGGTGTCGTAGACGGTCTCGGTGAGATAGCCCTCGCCGTCGATCTGGCCGATGACACGCCCGCTGGCGTCGTAGTAGGTGAAGCTGCGGATGTCCTGGTCGGAGGCCGCGGGCAGCAGGTTCTGGACCGAGTGGGCGGCGCGGGCCTGGGCCACGGCCTGGGTGATGGCCTGCGTTCTGGATTGCGGGTCGGTGGCGCCCGGGATGCGGTTGGCATAAGCGATGGTCTGCACCAGCTGGCCCGCCGCGTTGTAGCGGTATTCGGTGAGATAGCCCTCGGCGTCCACGCTGGCCGCCAGGTGGCCGGCCGCGGTGAGGATCTGGCTGGTGACCTCGTCGGCGGCGCTGCGCAGGGCCTGCACCGTGAAGACGCCGGTGGAGAGTTGCTCGGTGACCGGGGCGGAGCGCGCCTCTACGTGGTGTTCGTCGCCGCTGTAGACAGCGAAGATCTCCTCGCGGCCGGCCGGCAGGCTGAGCGCCGGGACCGCCAGCACCGCGTTGCCGGAGGCATCGACCGTGGCCGTGCCGAGCACCACCTGGCCGCAGAGGAAGGTGACCAGGCCGGTGGGGGTCGTACCGCCCACATGGGCCGTCAACGTGAGGGCTGCGCCTTGAGCCAGCGCCGTGCTGGAGGTCTTGAGCGTGACGGTGCCGGGCAGCGCCGCGATCTGCCGGGACAGCGGCGCGGAGCTGCTCGCCGTGTTGCGCGCATCGCCCGCGTAGGCGGCGCTGAAGGACAGCGTGCCGACCGGCAGGTCCCGCAGGCTGATCGCCGCGATGCCATCGACCACGGTGGCGCTGCCCAGAAGCGTGTCGCCCCGATAGAAGCGCACCAGCCCGCCCGGCTCGCTGCCATGGACCTGGGCGCGGAGCTGATACACCGCGCCTTGCGGGGTGTAGTCGCTGGCCACCAGGCGCAGGGCCACGCTGCTGGTGGCCGGGGTCACCGTCTGGCTGAACGTCAGGCTGCTGCAGGCCAGGCCGCCGGCGCCGGTGTAGCTGAGCACCAGGCCTTTGGTGGTGCCCACAGGCAGCAGGCTGGCATCGAAGCGGGCCTGGCCGTGCAGCACCGGCGCGGTCTGGAGCGCAACGCCGTCGCGCAGCAGGGTGACGCTGCCGCCGGCTTCTGGCGTGAGCTGGATCTCGATGCTGCCGTCCAGCGCCACCGAGGCGGGGCTGGAGAGGGTCATCAGCGGTGCGGCCACCGAGGGCTCGGCTGCGGCGATGGAGGCGCTGGAGAGGTTCAGGGCGTCCCCGGCATAAGAGGCCGTGAAGAGATCGGCGCTGGCCGCTTCGGCGCGCAGCGTGAGGCTCGCCACGCCCTGGTTGAGGCTGGCAGTGCCGATGGCCCGGCCATTGCGGTAGAAGGTGACGCTGCCGCTGGTGGCCGCCGATGCGGTGGCCGAGGACACCCGGGCGGTCAGGACCAGATCGGCGCCCGACCAGGCGGTGTCCAGGCGGACCGTGCTGACGGCGGCCTGGACGGTCTCGGTGAGCGCCGACGAACTGCTGGCCGCGTTGACCCCATCGCCGCAATACACCGCTCGCAGCGTGTCCAGCCCCACCGGCAGATCGGACACCGTCAGGCGCGCCGTGCCGCTGTTCACGCTGGCGCTGCCCAGCAGTTGAGTACCGTTGAAGAAGCTCACAGTGCCCTGCGGTGCCGTGCCGGTGATCGTGGCCGTGAGCACCACCGGCGCCCCTGCACGGGCGGCGGTGCTGGAGGCCGACAGGCTGGTCCGGCTGCTCACCGGCGCCGGGCTGATGGCCAACGAGAACACCGGCGCATCGGCGCTGCTGTGGTTGGCATCCCCCAGGTAGCGCGCGACGATGCGCGAGCTGCCGGCCGGCAGGCTGCTGGTGGTCAAACTGGCCAGCCCATCGATCAGGTTGACCGTGCCCAGCACCGTGCTGCCGTCGTAGAAGGTCACCTTGCCGCTGGCCGGGCCCACCGCGCCGGTCGCGCTGCTCACCTGGGCCAGCAGGGTGACGGGTGTGCCCTGGATGAGTTGCGTGGCCGAGGCCCGCAGCGCCACGGTGGGGGTCGCCAGCGACACGGTCTCGTTGGCGACGGCCGAGGTGCTGGTGGCGGAGTAGCCGTCACCCGAATACACCGCCTGGATCGCGCTGGTGCCCAAGCCCAGCGTGCTGACCGACAGCCTGGCCACACCCTTGACCACCACCGCACTGCCCAGCAAGGTGGCGCCCGCGAAGAAGGACACGCTGCCTCCCGGCACTTGCCCCGCCGTGCCGCCCGAGACGGTCGCGCTGAGTTGCACCGGCGTGCCCCGGGCGGTGCCGGTCGTGGACAAGGCCAGCGCCAAGGCCGTCGCCGGCGGGCTGGGCGGCTTGGGGCTAATGCCGCCGGCCAGGGTGATGTTCACATTGACCCGCGCGCTGACGCAGGTCGCGGCACCGGTGGTGTCCGCATAAGTGGCGCCGATGCTGTTGACACCTGCGGGCAGCAGCCGGGTCGACAGGCTCGCCACGCCGCCCGAGACAGACGCCGTGCCCAGCACCGTGCTGCCGTTGAAAAAGGTCACCAGGCCGCCGTTGACGGCACCGTCCACCCGGACGGTAAAACTCACGGTGGCGCTGCGCGGCGCGGTGGTGGCCGATGCGAACAGGGTGGCGCTGGTGGTGGCCACGAGGGTGGCGGTCGTGGCGGCCGATACGCTGGGGGCATGGTTGGCATCGCCTTCGTAGCGCACGCTGAGGGAGCTGCTGCCGGCGGGCAGGCTGCTCACGGTCAAGGCGGCCATGCCGTTGACCACACTCGCGCTGCCCAGCAGGCGGCTGCCGGCGTAGAAGTTCGCCGTGCCGGTGGGCGGCAAGGCGCCTTGAGAAGCGGCTTGGCCGATCTGGGCGGTGAGCACCAGCGGTGTGCCGGCTGCGACGTTGTTGCTGCCGAGCGAGAGTACCGTTGTGGTGGGTGCTGCGGTGATGGCCTGGGGCAAGGCGGCCGCCACGCTGCCGGCATGCAGCGGGTCACCGGCATAACTCGCGGTGATGTTCTGGTTGCCCGCCAGCAGGCCGGTCACGGTCAGGCTGGCCTTGCCCTGGCTGAGGACGGCGGTGCCGAGCACGGTGCTGCCGTTGAGGAAGGTGACGGTGCCGCCGGGTGCCGCGCTAGTTGGACTACCTGCAACGCCTGTAATGCCGTCGGCCACCGTGGCCGTGAAGGTCACGGCATTGCCTTGTGCGGTACTGGCCGTTGACGAGGTCAGGCTCAGGCGGGTCGGCATCAGCGCCGCACTGGCGCTGGCAATAGCCGAGGTGCTGGCGGCGTGCAGCGCATCGCCGGCATAGACGGCGGTGAGCAGATCGCTGGTCACCGCCGAGCGGGCCACCTGCAGCCGGGCCGCACCGCCGACGGCGGCGACCTGGCCGAGCAGCACACCGCCGCTGTAGAAACTCACCGTGCCGCCGGGCAGGCCGCCGGTGGCGTCCCCATCGCCCGACGATGCGGCCAGGGTGGCCCTCAGGTCCAGCGCTGAGCCGTCCGCCGACAGGGTCACCGCCAGGCTGGTGCCGGTGGGCGCCGGCCGCACGACCGTGGTGACCGTGTTGGACACCGCCGCATCGTCGAAGGGATCGCCGCCATACACCGCCCGCAGCGCAGTCGTGCCCGGCGGCAGCGCCGAGGTCGGCAGCCGGGCGACGCCGTCGTGCAGTTCGGCGCTGCCCAGCAGGGTGCTGCCGTTGAAGAAGCTGACGCTGCCGCTATGGCTGCTCGCCCAGGGCGAGGACAGGGCGGCGGTCAGCACCAGCGCACTGCCCACGGTCGGCGTGGGAGAAGACAGCGTCAGCAGCAGCGCGCACGGCCCCGGCACCACCGCCTGGACGGCTTGCGAGCGGCTCGACAGGTTGAGGCTGTCGCCGCCGTAGGCCGCCGTGAGGGTGTCGATGCCCGGCGGCAGGTCGTTCAGGTTCAGGCTGGCGGTCCCGGCGACGAGGCGGGCGCTGCCCAGCAGCAGGCTGCCGCTGTAGAAGTAGACGATGCCGCCGCCGCTGCGGGAGTTGCCGGTGACGGACGCCGTCAGCAGCACCTTGGCGCCGGTGGCAAGCGGGTCGCGGCGGAACTGCAGGAGGGTCGTGGTGCTGGTCGCGGAGGTGGTCGTGGCGGCTATGGTCTGCACCAGCTCGGTGGATGTGCAGCCGTAGCGACGGTCGTCGCCCTGGTAGACCGCCTGCAGCCGGTGGCTGCCGGGCGTGAGGGTGCCGACGGTGACACGGGCCTGGCCATCGACCACGTCCGTCCAGGCCACGGGCACGTCGTCGCTGTAGAAGACGATGGTGCCGCCAGCCTCGGGGTCGTCCAGGGTGGCGATCAGTTCGGGCGGTACGCCCCCGCCCGCGCTGCGCACGGCCAGCGTGACGCGGGTGTCGAGGAGGGGCGCGGTGCCCGTCGGCTGGATCTCTTCGAGCAGGGGCTCTGCCGTGCTGCCCAGGGTGTCGGCAGCGCCGCTGTAGACCGCGCTCAGCAGCTCCTGGTGCGCGGCCAGGCCGGTGGCGGTGAAGCGGGCCACGCCGTCGATCAGGGCGGCGGTGCCGAGCAGGGTGTCGCCCGCGTTGCCGCCGAAGAAACTCACGCTGCCTTGCACGGGCTTGCCGCCCGAGGTGGTCACCGTCGCGGTCAGCGTGTGGATGGCGGTCGGCCCGCTGCCGCTGACCGCATCGCTGAAGGTGGTACTGCTCGAGCGCAGGCCCAGCACCGGCGCCAGCACCACCCCGATGCCGTCGCCCAGGCGGTGGGTGTCGATGGGCGTGGCCAGGCGGCGCACATCGGTGATGCGCGATGCGCTGTCGTAGACCGTCTCGGTGACGTAGCCCAGGCCATCGACCTGCCAGGCCAGCCGGCCGGCCGCGTCGTAGAGGGACCAGGTGCTGCTGTCCGAGGGCTCGGGGTCGGGGCGGATCTGCGCGAGGAGGGTGCTGCCGGGCTGGGTGTCGGCCTGCTCGCGCAGCAGCTGCAGGCCCTGCGCATCCACTGGCCGCGCATACCCGATGCTGTGGACCAACTGGCCGCTGCGGTCGTAGCTGAACTCGGTCAAACCACCGGCCGCGTCGATCCGGGCGATGCGGTTGCCGCTGTCGTCGTACAGATAGCTCACCGTGCCGGCGGCGCCGGTGGTGCTGAGCAGGCGGCCTTCGGCGTCGTAGTGGTGGTGGGTGGTGTCGCCGCCGGGCAAGAGGTCGCCGGCCGCGATCTGCTGCAGATCAATCAACCGGCCCGAGCCGTCGTAACTGGCGATGGACTGCAGGCCGCTGGCGTACTGCGTGAGCACCCGGCCGTGGGCGTCGTCGTACTGGACCAGAGTGGTGATGTCCTGCAGGCCGTCGGCCGAACGTTGGCTGCTGGAGAGCACGCGGCCCAGGCCGTCGTAGGTATAGACCTCCATGCCGGCGCCATCGGGAGACAAGGTCTGCAGCAGCTGGCCGTGGGCATCGCGCACGTAGTGGGTGATGGATGCGGTGGACGCATCGCCGACACCGTAGGCATCGACCTGGCCGTAGCGGACGCTGGCCTGCAGCTGGCCGCGGAAGTCGTAGCTGAAGTCCTGGCGCTGGGTGGTGCTCAGGTCCTGCAGCGCGGCCCAGGACTGCAGCTGGGCTTCGCTGGGCGAGGCGGTCTGCGCCAGCGCTGCGATGGCGTAAGGCGCACCGGCATAGACGACGGTGGAGGCCAGCAGGCCGCTGCCGTTCCAGCGGTATTCGGTGACGGCGCCGTCGGCATCGATGGAAAAGCGCAGCTGGGTACCCTGGGCCGCCGCGTACACCCGCCGCTCGGTGGACAGCGCCTGGCCCGCGCCGGAGCGGGTCTCGGTCAGCAGCTGGTTCTGCGTGTTGTAGCTGCGCTGCAGGGTGTCGCCGAGGGCATCGACCTGGCTGGTGAGATTGCCCCTGGCGTCGTATTGCAGGACGGTCTGGCGGCCCATGCCGTCGGTGATGCGGGAGACTTCGCCGAGCGCGTTGTAGGCATAAGCCACCTGCGTGCCGCCGGCCGGCCGGGAGGCGGTGACACCGGTGTTGACCTGCACCAGCCGGCCCTGGCTGTCGTAGGCGTAGCTGCTGGTCACGCCGTTGGGCTCGGTGACGGTGGTGATGCGCCGGGCGAGGTCGTAATCGATCCGCGTGGTGCGTGCGGCGCCTTCGATGTTCGAGCTGATGCGGGCCACGCGGTAGATGCCGTCGGCCAGCACGTAGCCGAAGCCCAGCGAGGTGCCGTCGCTCTGCCAGATGCCTGCTATCCGCTGGCTATAGCCGTCGTAGCTGTAGCGGGTGTGATATTGGGCGGCGGCCGGCTCGCCCAGCGACAGGCTGACATCGGCCAGCCGGCCCAGGCTGTCGTAGCCGTACTGCACCGCGCGCACGACGGAGCCGTTTGCCAGCATGGAGGAGGCCGAGACCAGCCGGCCGTTGACATAGCCGTAGCGGATGCTCTCGCCGCTGGCGTCGGTGACGCTGCTCAGGTGCCGGTTGGTGTCGTAGGCGAAGCGGGTGGTATGGCCCGATGGGTCGGTCTGTTCCAGCAGCAGGCCGGCGCCGCTGGCCTGGTAGCGTTCGGTGCGGCCGGTGCCGCCCTCGGTCCAGAGCCAGGTGCCGTCGCTGGCGAGCTGGACCTCGTTCAGCGCGCCGCCATGGGCCGATGTCTCGACATAGCTGTGCGAGGCGCTGTTCCAGGCATAGGCGGCGGTGGCGCCATCGCTGTCGGTGCGCAGCGCGGTGCTGCCGCTGACGGTCAGGGTCTTGTAGCTGCCGACCTGCCAGCCGCCGTTGCCGTATGCGCCGAGTGAGTTGTAGGTGCGCAGGTTGGCGGCGTCGGCATCGCCCAGGCCCTGCAGCAGGCCGTCCTGGTCCTGCAGCACCAGGTTGCCGTTGGCCACGTTGAGATAGCCGGCCTCGCGCGCCTGGCCGAGCAGGGCATTGCCCAGCACGCCGGCGTTGCCGAGCTGGGTTTGAGAAGTGAGCCCCAGGCCGAGGCTGTAGCCGCTGACGATCGCCACCATCGCTGTCTTCCTCCTGGCCCGCCGGGGGCCACATCGGCCCGTGTCTGGATGAGCAGGGCATCTGTGGAGTTATCTGAAGCAGCGGCGCAATGTTTAGGGCTGAAAAAAAGATTTTTAAGGGCTAAACCATTGGCGAAAAGTGGCGATAACTCAGGCCCCGGCGGGGGCCGCCATCCGTTCGGCACCGCGGAAGTGCCGGGGCGATCGGCCCATCGCGGCGCGGAACATGGCGATGAAGGCGCTGTCGCTGTCGTAGCCGCTGGCTGCTGCCACATGGGCCACCGGCATGCCGCGCGCCAGCAGGGGCAGGGCATGGGCCAGGGTGGCCTGCTGGCGCCATTGCTGCCAGCTCAGGCCCAGTTCGCTGCGGAACAGGCGGGCGGCGGTGCGTTCGCTGGCGCCGGCCTCGGCCGCCCATTCGCCCAGGGTGGCGCGGCGGCCGGGTGCCCGCAGCACCGCTTCGCAGAGCACCCGCAGGCGTTTGTCGCCCGACACGGCATCGGGCAGGGGCACGCCCATGCGCATCTGTGGGGCGCGGGCGAGTTCCTTTTGCAGCAGGGGCGCGACCAGGCATTCGTGGGCGGCGCAATCGGCTTGCTGGTTGGACGAGAGGCCGGGGTGGCCGTCGGGCCGGGTGTCCAGCGAGCGCATCAGCGCCTGCAGCAGCGCGCCGAGTTCCAGCACCACGCATTGCGACCAGCAGGGGTCTTGCGAAGGCTGGCCGGCCTGCAGGTAGAGGGTGTGGATCTCGGCGTCTTCCACCGTGTCGACCGAATGCTCCATGCCGGCCGGCACCCAGGCCGCGCGCAGCGGCGGCACGATGATGGTGCCGCGCGCGGTGGTCAGCCGGATCACGCCCTGGCTGGAGAAGGTGAGCTGCGGCCAGGGATGGCGGTGCGGCATGACCAGGGTGTCGGCGCGCAGCAGGCGCTGCTTGGCGCGCACCGGGCGCTGCGGCGTGGGTTGGTAGAGGTGCGGTGTGACGGCGCCCACCTCGGCGGGGGACGCGGCTTGGCGCTTGCGGCGTGGCGGGCGCAGCGGGGGAAGCGTCAGAAGGGCGGAGCGGAGGTCGTTCGGCAGCATTGGCGGATTCTCGATGGAAATTGGCTTTGTGTCGGCATTCCGCCTGCAAGGGCCGGCCTACCATCGCCGCATGCCTGCTTCCAATTCCCTTTCGAAACCGCCGCGCGCACCCGGTCTGCGCGCCGACGCCACCCTGATCGGCCTCGTCGGCCTGGCCCATGGCATCAGCCATTTCAGCCAGCTGCTTCTGGCGCCCTTGTTCCCCTGGCTGAAGGACGCTTTCGGCGTCGGCTACCAGGAGCTGGGTTTCGTGCTGACGGTGTTCTTCGTGGTGTCCTGCGCGGTGCAGGCAATGTCGGGTTTCGTGGTGGACCGCTTCAGCCCGCGGCCGGTGCTGTATGCCGGGCTGGCGATGCTGGCGGGCGGTGCCTTTCTTTACGCCTCGGCGCAGAGCTACTGGATGCTGCTGGCCGGCGCGGTGGTGGGCGGCATCGGCAACGGGGTTTTCCATCCGGTGGACTACACCTTGTTCAACCGCCGGGTGGCGCCGACCCGGCTGGGCCATGCCTATAGCGTGCACGGCATCACCGGCAGCCTGGGCTGGGCGCTGGCGCCGGCCTTCGTGGTGCCGCTGGCGGTAGCCTTCTCCTGGCGGGTGGCGCTGCTGTCGGCGGGTGTGCTGGCCCTGGCGGTGCTGGCCGTGCTGGTGTGGCAGGGCGGGCATCTGGTGCTGACGCGCCAGGAGGTGCAGAAGGCCACGGGGCAGGGCGCGAACGCGCCCTCGGCCGCGGTCGCGGGCGGGCTGGATTTCCTGCGCATCCCGGCGGTGTGGATGTGCTTCGCCTTCTTTTTCTTCTATGCGGCCGCCACCAGCGCGGTGCAGGCCTTCGCGCCCGAGGCCGCACGACAGTTGCACGATGTGCCGGTGGCCATGGCGGCGGTCTGCCTGACGATCTACATGGTCTGCTCGGCCGGCGGCATGGTGCTGGGCGGTTTCATGGCGGCCGATCCGCAGCGCTGCGAACGCATCGTCGGCGCCGGTTTCGCGGTGGGGGCCTGCATGGCGCTGGCCATGGCCTATCTGCAGATGCCGGCGGTGATGGTGCCGGTGCTGTTCGGGCTGATGGGTTTCGCCACCGGCACTGCGGGGCCTTCGCGCGATCTGCTGGTCAAGCGCTCCACGCCGGAGAACGCCACCGGCCGGGTCTACGGCGTGGTGTATGCGGGGCTGGACATCGGCCAGGCGGTGGCGCCGCTGGTCTTCGGCCTGCTGATGGACCGGGGCCAGCTGCGCGGCGTGCTGGTGGGGCTGGCGGTGGTGCAGGGCGTGCTGATCGCCAGCGCCTTCAATGTGCGCCGGGCACGCCGCACGGCGCTGGTGGCGCGCCTGACCTGAGCCACCCGCCTCTTCAGGCGGCCGGCGCGATCAGCCAGTGCACGCTGAAGAGGCCGTCCGCATCGGTCCAGGCCGGGCCGGCGGTGAAGCCCGCCCGGGCGGCCAGCTCGCGCAGGCCGGCGATGGTGAACTTGTGCGAGTTCTCGGTGTGGATGCTCTCGCCCTCGGCCAGGAAGAAACGCTCGCCGCAGAACTGCACCGTCTGGTCGCAGCGGCTCACCAGGTGCATCTCGATGCGGCGCTGGGGCACGTTGTAGAAGGCGTGGTGGGCGAACTGGTCCAGGTCGAAGTCGGCGTCCAGCTCGCGGTTGGCGCGGGCCAGCAGGTTGAGGTTGAAGGCCGCCGTCACGCCCTCGCTGTCGTTGTAGGCGGCATGCAGGGTGGAGGGTTCCTTGACCAGGTCGGCACCCAACAGCAGCGCGCCGCCCTGCAGCACCCGGGCGGCGGTCTGCAGGAAACGCAGGGCCTCTGCCTCGGTGAAGTTGCCGATGGTCGAGCCGGGGAAGAAGCCGATGCGTTTGCCGGCGCCGGCCGCGGGCGCGGGCAGCAGCAGGCGCTGGGTGTAGTCGGCGGCCACGGGCTGGATGGCCAGCGAGGCGTATTCGCGCCGCAATTCGGCGGCGGCGGCGTTGAGGTGTTCGCCGGAGATGTCGATCGGCAGGTAGCCGGCCGGGTCCTCGAAGGCATCGAGCAGGATGCGGATCTTCTGCAGGGCGCCGGCGCCGAATTCCACGATCTCGGCGCGCGGGCCGGCCAGTTCGGCGATCTCGCGGGCATGGTGGCGCAGCAGCGCCATTTCGGTGCGGGTGGGGTAGTACTCGGGCAGTTCGCAGATCTGCTCGAAGAGCTGCGAGCCGGTGGAGTCGTAGAAGTACTTGGGGGAGACGCGGCGCGGCTGCTCGGCCAGGCCGGCGGCGAGGTCGCGGGCGAAGGGCGTGCACAGCGCTTCGGCGCATGCGGGGGTGGACTGCTTGTCCTGCACGTTGGCCATGTGGGGGGCGAGGTGGGGAGGCGTCATCTCTAGAGGTCCTTCGCGAGCCGCAGGCCCGAAAACTGCCAGCGCGCCGCCGGCGGGAAGAAATTGCGATAGCTCGGCCGCGCATGACCGGGCGGCGTGGCCTGGCTGCTGCCGCGCAGCACCACCTGGCCGACCATGAACTTGCCGTTGTATTCGGCGGCCACGCCGGGCAGGGGGCGAAAGCCGGGGTAAGGGTCGTAGGAGGAGCGGGTCCATTGCCAGACCTCGCCGGTCATGCCGCGGATGCCGGGCGCGTCGTAGGCGGCTTCCCATTCGGCTTCGGTCGGCAGGCGCGCGCCGGCCCATTCGGCATAGGCGGCGGCTTCGTAGAAGCTCAGCTGCGCGACGGCGGCACCCGGGTCCAGCGGCCGCAGGCCGTGGGGGCCGAAGACCTGCCAGCCGGGGCCGGTGTGGGCGGCGCCATGCTGCGGCTGCAGGGCCAGGCGGGCATCGTCGGACGCCAGCCAGTAGGCGGGGTGGCGCCAGCCGTTCGACTGCACGGCGGCCCAGCCGTCGGACAGCCACAGGCTGGCGGTGCGGTAGCCGCCGTCTTCGATGAAACGCAGATAGTCGGCGCAGCTCACCAGGCGGTCGGCGATCGCATAGGGCCGTAGCAGGACCTGGTGGCGCGGGGTTTCGTTGTCGAAAGCGAAGTCGTCGTCATGCTCGCCGCGGGCGTCCTGGGGCAGGTCGCGGCCCATGTCGACGATGCCGCCGGGCATCTCGATCCAGCCGGTGTGGCGGTCCTCGGCCAGGCGCAGCTGGGTGGGCGCGGGCGCCTGCCAGGCGGGCAGCAGCGGGTTGCAGGACAGCAGGTGCAGCACGTCGGTGGCGATCAGCTCCTGGTGCTGCTGCTCGTGGTTCAGGCCCAGCAGGAGGATGGGGCGCAGGGTCTCCCACGTGGTTTCGTCGGCCAGGGCGATGGCTTCGTCCAGGGCCGCGTCCACATGGGCGCGGTAGGCCATCACCTCGGCCAGCGAAGGGCGGGTGATCAGTCCGCGCATCGGGCGCGGATGGCGCGGGCCCAGGGCCTCGTAATAGGAGTTGAAGAGGTAGGCGAAGCTGGCGTCGAAGGGCTGGTAGGCCAGCGGGGAGCGCGGCAGCAGCACCGTCTCGAAGAACCAGGTGGTGTGCGCCAGATGCCACTTCACCGGACTCGCGTCCGGCATGGACTGCACGCACTGGTCTTCGGCCGACAGGCTGGAGGCCAGCCGCAGCGTGTGGGCGCGGACCTCGGCGAAACGCTGCTGCCAGAAGGCGCGTGCGGCGGATGCGCCGCGCTCGGGCCGTTCAGGCGAAGCGGTGGGTCGTGATGGTTCTTGCATGCGGTTCCCGGCAAACGAAATGCGGACGACCGGCAGGTTAGCCGGTCGTCCGTCGGCGGGTTCAGCGGCCCCGCGAAATCCTGTCGAATCGCAGGGCCACGGTGCTTACATGCCGTACTTGGTCTTGGCGTCGGCTACGCAGGTGTCCTTGGCGGCGCCGGACATGGCATCGCACTTTTCCTTGGCGACCTTGTAGTCGGCTTCGCGCTTGTCCTTGGAGGCATCCTTGCGCTCGTCGGCGACCTTGGCGGCCGAGGCGTCGCCGGCACGGGCGTCGGAGGCGGTCTTGGCGACCTTGGCATCGGCCTTGGCGGCGGTTTGCGCGGCCTTGGCTTCCTTCACGCAGACGTCCTTGGCATTGCCGGTCTGGTCGTCGCACTTTTCCTTGGCGGTGTCGTAGGCGGCGTCGGCCTTGGCGTCACGCACCTTCTTGTCGGCCTTGGCGCCGGGCTTGTACATCGCATCGGCTTCGGCCTTGGCGACCTTTTCCTTGCCCTTGGCTTCGGAGACGCAGATGTCCTTGGCGTTGTCCTTCATGGAGTCGCAGGCAGCCTTGTCGGTCTTGTAGGTGGCCGATGCCTGGTCGACGGCGGCCTTGTGCTCGTCCTTGCTGGTGGCGGCGGAGGCGCCGAAGCTGACGAAGGAGGCGGCGATGGCGATGGCGAGGAAGGTCTTTTTCATGATGATTTCTCCGGAAATTTGGATGCTGGTATGCGGGATGCGGATGCTCAGGACTTCTCGAAGAAGAAGGTCGGGTTGCTGCGGTGCCAGTGTTCGACCTGGCGCTCGGCTTCCTCGTGCTCGATGGCGTGGCGCTCCTTGATCTTGCCGATCAGCTGGTCGCGCTTGCCCTGGATCACGTCCAGGTCGTCGTCGGTGAGCTTGCCCCACTGTTCCTTGACCTTGCCCTTGAACTGCAGCCAGTTGGCTTCGGTGCGTTCGCTTGTCATGGCAATCTCCTTCTTCGTTCCGGTTTGCTTGTTATGTGAATTCCGACAGTTGCCGGTCGGTGAGGCACTGTAGGCGCCAGGGGCATCCGGACCTGATAGGAGACCCGCGCCAGCGGGCGTAGGCACATGCCTACGGCTGTTCGATGGAACTGACGGCAGGCTTGCACGGGGCCACGGCAGGACTAATGACTTGTCCCAATGGCTGGTCACGGTTAGCGCTCCTAGGATCGGCCACCTACCATCCTCTAAGCCCGCATGGACGATGTGATCCTTCAGACGCACCGGCTGACCAAGACCTTCCGCGGCTTCACGGCGGTGCAGGGCGTGGACCTTTCAGTGCGCCGCGGCAGCATCCATGCGCTGATCGGGCCGAACGGCGCCGGCAAGACCACCTGCTTCAACCTGCTGACCAAGTTCCTGGCGCCCAGCGCCGGCAGGATCGAGTTCAAGGGCGAGGACATCACCGGGCTGCGGCCGGCGCAGATCGCGCGGCTGGGCATCATCCGGTCCTTCCAGATCTCGGCGGTGTTCCCGCACCTCACGCCGCTGGAGAACGTGCGCCTGGGCCTGCAGCGGGCGCTCGGCACGTCCATGCATTTCTGGCGCAGCGAAACCAGCCTGCGCCAGCTCGACGGCCGGGCCCGCGAGCTGCTCGACGAGGTCGGCCTGGCCGAGCTGGCCGATGCCGAGACGGCCTCGCTGCCCTATGGCCGCAAGCGCGCCCTGGAGATCGCCACCACCCTGGCGATGGAGCCCGAGCTGATGCTGCTGGACGAACCCACCCAGGGCATGGGCCGCGAGGACGTGGACCGGGTCACGGCGCTGATCAAGAAGGTGTCGGCCGGCCGCACGGTGCTGATGGTGGAGCACAACATGAAGGTGGTCTCCACCATCGCCGACCGCATCACCGTGCTGCAGCGCGGCGCCGTGCTGGCCGAGGGCAGCTATGCCGAGGTGTCGACCAACCCCCAGGTGATGGAGGCCTACATGGGCACCACCGACACCGCCCTGCAGGCCGAGGGCCACTGAGCATGCTCGTGAGTGCCAACGAAACCCCTTCCAGCACGGCGCCCGCGCTCGAGATCAACGAGCTGCAGGCCTGGTACGGCGAATCGCATGTGCTGCACGGCGTGGACATGCTGGTGCAGCCCGGTGAGGTGGTGACCCTGCTGGGCCGCAACGGCGCCGGCCGCACCACCACGCTGCGCTCCATTATGGGCCTGGCCGGGCGGCGCACCGGCTCGATCAAGGTCTACGGGCAGGAGACGGTGGGTTTGCCCACGCACCGCATCGCCCATTGCGGCATCGGCTACTGCCCGGAGGAGCGCGGCATCTTCGCCAGCCTCACCTGCGAGGAGAACCTGCTGCTGCCGCCGCGCCTGAAGGGCGTTCCGCCCGGCGCGGGCATGCCGATCGACGAGATCTACGCCATGTTCCCCAACCTGGCCGAGCGCCGGCACAGCCCGGGCACCCGCCTGTCGGGCGGCGAGCAGCAGATGCTGGCTGTGGCGCGCATCCTGCGCACCGGGGCGCGGCTGCTGCTGCTCGACGAGATTTCGGAAGGCCTGGCGCCGGTCATCGTGCAGGCCCTGGCCCGCATGATCACCACGCTGCGCGGCAGGGGCTACACCATCGTGATGGTGGAGCAGAACTTCCGCTTCGCCGCGCCCCTGGCCGACCGTTTCTACGTGATGGAGCATGGCCGCATCGCCATGCAGTTCGTCGCCTCGCAGCTGGAGGCGCGCATGCCCGCGCTGGATGCCTTGCTCAACGTCTGATCGATCACCAAGAAGGAGACATGCCATGCAACACAAAGTCCGAAAACTGGTTCTCGCCCTGGCCGCCTGCGGCCTCGCCGCCACCGCCGCGCAGGCGCAGGAGAAGGTGAAGATCGGCTTCGTCACCGACCTGTCGAGCCTGTATGCCGACCTCGAGGGCAAGAACGGCATCACCGCGATCCAGATGGCCATCGAGGACTTCGGCGGCAAGGTGCTGGGCCAGCCGATCGAGCTGCTCACCGCCGACCACCAGAACAAGGCCGACATCGCCGCATCGAAGGCGCGCGAATGGATCGACACGCAGGGCGTGACCATGATCTTCGGTGGCACCAACTCGGGCACCGCCCTGGCCACGGCCAAGGTGGCGGCCGAGAAGAAGCGGGTGTACTTCAACAACGGCGCCGGCACCTCGGCCCTGACCAACGAGCAGTGCAGCCCCTACACCATCCACTACGCCTACGACACGGTGGCGCTGGCCAAGGGCACCGGCTCGGCGGTGGTGGAGCGCGGCGGCAAGAGCTGGTTCTTCCTGACGGCCGACTACGCCTTCGGCCATGCGCTGGAGGCCGACACCACCACGGTGGTCAAGGCCAAGGGCGGCACGGTGGTGGGCGCGGTGCGCCATCCGCTCAATGCCTCGGATTTCTCCTCCTTCCTGCTGCAGGCGCAGAACTCCAAGGCGCAGATCCTGGGCCTGGCCAACGCGGGCGGCGACACGATCAACTCGATCAAGGCGGCGCGCGAGTTCGGCATCAACAAGACCATGAAGACCGCCGGCCTGCTGGTGTTCCTCACCGACATCCACAGCCTGGGCCTGAAGAACACCGAAGGCCTGCTGCACACCACCAGCTGGTACTGGGACCGCAACGACGCCAGCCGCCAGTTCGGCCAGCGTTTCTTCGAGAAGACCAAACGCATGCCGACCGATGTGCAGGCGGCCGACTACTCCGCCGTCACCACCTACCTGAAGGCGGTGCAGGCGGCCAAGACCACCGATTCGGACAAGGTCATGGCCCAGCTCAAGAGCATGAAGATCGACGACTTCTACGGCAAGGGCTACATCCGCCAGGACGGCAGCTTCATCCACGACATGTACCTGGTGGAAGCCAAGTCGCCGGCCGAATCGAAGAAGCCCTGGGACTACCTGAAGGTGATCGCCACGCTGCCGGGAGAGCAGGTCTTCACGACCAAGGCTGAAACGAAATGCGAACTCTGGAAATAAGGACCACCCCCAGGCTGCGCACTTCGTGTCTTCGCCAACCCCCTCACGGGGGCAACACCTGCCAACCGGCAAAGCCGGTCGGCGGTGTTCCATGAGATAGCTTCTTTCTGATCGGACGGCCCTGCCCATGACGGTTTCCCTGCCTGGATTGCTCAGCCAACTGCTGTTGGGGCTGGTCAACGGCTCTTTCTACGCGATGCTGAGCCTGGGCCTGGCGGTCATCTTCGGCCTGCTGGGGGTGATCAACTTCGCCCATGGCGCGCTGTTCATGATGGGGGCGCTCTTCGCCTGGATGGGCGCCACCTACTGGAACATCGACTACTGGGTGATGCTGATCGTGGCGCCGCTGCTGGTGGGCCTGTTCGGCATCGTGCTGGAGCGGCTGCTGCTGCGCCATATCTACCGGCTCGATCCGCTGTACGGGCTCTTGCTCACGCTCGGCCTCACGCTGCTGATCGAAGGCGTGTTCCGCTCGATCTACGGCGTCTCGGGCCTGGGCTACGACCCGCCGGAGCTGCTCGACGGCGCCACCAACGTCGGCTTCATGATGCTGCCCAACTACCGGGCCTGGGTGGTGCTGATCTCGCTGACCATCTGCCTGGCGACCTGGTTCCTGATCGAGAAAACCCGCCTGGGCGCCTACCTGCGCGCCGGCACCGAGAACCCGCGGCTGGTGGAGGCCTTCGGCGTGAACGTGCCGCTGATGGTGATGCTGACCTACGGCTTCGGCGTGGCGCTGGCGGCCTTCGCCGGGGTGCTGGCGGCGCCGGTGATCCAGGTGACGCCGCTGATGGGGCAGAACCTGATCATCGTGGTGTTCGCGGTGGTGGTGATCGGCGGCATGGGCTCGATCATGGGTTCCATCCTTACCGGGCTGGGGCTGGGTGTGATCGAAGGGCTGACCAAGGTGTTCTATCCCGAGGCCTCGTCCACCGTGGTGTTCCTGATCATGGCCCTGGTGCTGCTGGTGCGGCCGGCCGGCCTGTTCGGAAAGGAAGCCTGAAACACCATGAAGAAACTCGCACCGCTTTGCTGGGCCCTGCTGCTGATCGCCATGCTGGCCGCGCCCTTCGCCGGCGCCTATCCGGTGTTCGTGATGAAGCTGATGTGCTTCGCGCTCTTCGCCGTGGCCTTCAACCTGCTGCTGGGCTACACCGGCCTGCTGTCCTTCGGCCATGCGGCCTTCTTCGGGGGATCGGCCTATGTGGCGGGTCATGCGATCAAGGCCTGGCATTTCACGCCCGAGCTGGCCCTGCTGCTGGGCACGGCGGTGGGCGCGCTGCTGGGGCTGTTGTTCGGGCTGCTGGCGATCCGGCGCCAGGGCATCTACTTCGCGATGATCACGCTGGCGCTGGCGCAGATGGTGTATTTCGCCGCGCTGCAGGCGCCGTTCACCGGCGGCGAGGACGGGCTGCAGGGCGTGCCGCGCGGCAAGCTCTTCGGCCTGCTGGACCTGGGCGACGACCGCACCATGTACTACGTGGCGCTGGCGGTGGTGGTGCTGGCCTTTCTGCTGATCGTGCGCACGGTGCATTCGCCGTTCGGGCAGGTGCTGCGCGGCATCAAGGAGAACGAGCCGCGGGCCATCTCGCTGGGCTACGACACGCACCGCTTCAAGCTGCTGGCCTTCGTGCTGTCGGCCGCGCTGGCCGGGCTGGCGGGGGCGTTGAAGACGCTGGTGCTGGGTTTCGCCACGCTGTCGGATGTGCACTGGACGGCTTCCGGTGCGGTGATCCTGATGACGCTGGTGGGCGGCATGGGCACCCTGTCCGGACCGCTCGTCGGTGCCTGCGTGGTGGTGCTGCTGGAGAACAAGCTCGGGGAGATCGGCAACGGGCTGGCATCGCTCACCGGGGTCGGCTGGTTCGGCACGCTGGGTGAGTCGGTGACCATGGTGACCGGGCTGATCTTCGTGGTCTGCGTGCTGGCGTTCCGGCGCGGGGTGATGGGGGAAGTGCAGGCTTTGGCCTTGCGGGGGAGGCGGTGAGTTTGGTATTTCTGGTCCGCTGCTTGTTGGTCCCTTGATTCACTTCTTCTACTCCTACCGAGGGTGGAGGTGGGGCTGGCGTCGCCCCACACCCCCGGTAACTTTCTTTCCATTGAAAGAAAGTCACCAAAGAAAAATTAAAAAGCGGGATCGGGGACGGGCTTTCGCCCGGGTCGGGTCATTGTTTCGCTGCGCTTCACTCGGCTCTCGGCATGGCGTAGTGAGCTCAGCAACCGGAACGAATGCTCGAGGTTCGGGCCGCCCGCTCGCCAAAAGCTTCACGCACTGACGCGCTTGGTGAACGCTTGTTTTGGTGCACTGGCGGTTTCCAGCGGATTGGACGCGGCGCTTGATCAAACTTGTCGGTCGGCTGAGCGTGAAGCTTTTGGCGAACGAGCGTCCCGATCCTCGAGCATCAGCAATCGTTGCTGAGCCCAATTCGCCATGCGGAGAGCCGAGTGAAGCGCAGCGAAACAAAGGCCCGACCCGGGCGAAAGCCCGTCCCCGATCCCGCTTTTTAATTTTTCTTTGGTGACTTTCTTTCAATGGAAAGAAAGTTACCGGGGGTGTGGGGCGACGCCAGCCCCACCTCCACCCTCAGTAGGAGTAGAAGAAGTAGAAAAGGCCAACCGCCCTACATCCTCAACGGCGCTTGATATCCGGTGAGTTCCAGATAACCACGGCCCACAGCTTTGCCCTGGGCATCGCGCAACTCCGAAATCCCTTCCCAGTACACCGCCCCGGTGGAGGCGCGGCTGTCGAGTTCCTGGTCGTCCAGCAGGGCATGCAGGCTGAAGCGGCCGACGGGGGTGTCGAGCCGCCATTCGACGGGGTAGCGCACACCGGTGCGTGGGCTGGTCCAGTGGCGCAGCGCTTCGAAGCGGATGCCCTCCGGCGCCAAGTTCTGCACAGGCGCCTGGGCTGAAGCCCGCCAGGAGCCGCCGGCCCAGAGCGCGCCGCCATCCGCGCGGCGCAGGCGGAACAGGGTGAGGGCCGCACCGTCGAAACCGTTGATGCCGGTCCAGTCCCAGCCGACCGCGCCGGGCGGCATGATCTCGGCGCTCCATTCGTGGTCGAGCCAGGCGGCGTTGTCGGCGGGGCCTGCCGCGTCGAGGGCAAATCGCTGGCGATCCACCTGCAGCTGGCCGCGCACCTGCAGCTGCGGCAGGCTGTAGTAGTGGCTGTTCTGTTCGGGCAGCGGCCCTTTCTGGGAGATGCCGCCCGCGCCTTGCAGCAGCACGGGCTGGGTCGCGGACAGGTCGAGATCGAAGGCGAAATGTTCGGAGACGGCGCGTGCGTGCAGTTGAGCGCCCTGGCGGCGCAGCGTCCAGGCGCTGTCGCCGGTGCCTATACGCAGATCGGTATCGGCCAGGGAGGCGAAACCCTGGCCGAAGCCGTCCTGCGCCTGCGGCAGGCCGGACCAGCGGGCCATGCGCTGGTCGTGCAGCAGCCTGGCGCCGCCGATGTCGGTGATCGCCGCATGGGCGAACAGCAATTGCCGCGCCGCCAGCCGCGATTCCAGCGACTGCGCACCCGGCACCCGGCTCTTGAAGAAGGTGATCTGGAAGCCGAAGCGGCGCGCGCCCTGCACGGCGTGGCCGGTGATGTACCACCACTCGGTGCGGCTTTCGAGATGGGCGCCGAAGTCGCGCGGAAAGACCAGGCCGGCCGGCGCGGCGAACACACGCAGCGGCGGCAGGCCGAGCGCGAGCGCGGCGGCGGCCAGCCATTGGCGGCGCGTGTTCACCAGTCCTCCTTCACCGCCAGCACCGCATCGCGGCTGGCCGCCGCCGAGCCCGCCAGGCGCGCGGCGACGGTGCCGGCGGCCACCACGGCCAGGGCCAGCAGGCCCAGGCGCCAGGCGGGGATGCGCAGGTCCATGGTCCAGTGAAAACTCTGCGGATTGACCACATGCACCAGCACCGCCGCCACAGCCAGGCCCAGCGCCACGCCGGCCACCGCGCCGATGGCCGTCCAGGCGGCGCCTTCCACGGCGACCACCGCCAGGATCTGCCGGCGTGTCAGCCCCAGGTGGGCGAGCAGGCCGAACTCCTTGCGCCGGGCCAGCACCTGCGCGCCGAAGCTGGCCGCCACGCCGGCCAGGCCGATGCCCACGGCCACGGCCTGCAGCCAGTAGGTGACGGCGAAACTGCGGTCGAAGATGCGCAGGGCGGTGCCGCGCAGTTCGGCGCTGGAGGCGATCTCGGGCTCCGCGCCGCCGGAGCGCTGGCGCACCAGCGCGGCGAGCGCGGGCCGTACGGCGGCGATGTCGGCGCCGGGTGCCAGCCACAAGGCCAGTTCGTTGGCCCGGTCGTCGCCGGACAGGCGCCGGTAGGCATCGCGGTCGATGGCGATGGCGCCGAACTGGCGGGCGTAGTCGCGCCACACGCCGGCCACGAAGAAGCGGCCGGGCGGTGTTTCGGGGAAGGCCCGGTCCAGCGCCGGGAACAAGGTGCCGGGGTGGGCGCCGTAGAGCTGCTCCATCGCTTCGCTGACGTAGATGGCGATCTGCCCGGGCGGAGGCGCCAGCGGCGTATCGCGCAGCGGCAGCACCTGGGCGGCGCCTCCGGGCGTGCTGTCGATGGGGCGGGCCACCAGCAGCACCGCCGGCCGCGCCGGATCGAGCTGCAGGCGCTGCAGCCGGGCGGCCTGCACCCGGGCGATGCCGGGCAGGGCGCTGGCGGCGCCGGCCAGACCGGCATCGAACGCGGCGGCGTCCGAAGCGTTGCCGGGTGCGGCCAGGCGCAGGACCAGGTCGGCGGGCAGCACGCTGTCCAGCCACTGGGCGACCGAGCCGCGGAAACTCGCCACCATCACCGTGAGCGCCACCGCCAGCGCCAGCGAGGCCACCACGCCGCCGACGGCCACCGCCGCCGTGCCGCGCATGCGGCGGGCACGCTCCACGCCGAGCAGGGCCAGGACCTGGTTCTGCGCCAGCGGCTCCAGCCGGTCCAGCAGCAGGCCGACCAGCCAGGGCAGGGCGGCGATGCCGCCGACCAGGATCAGCGCCACCGAGGCATAGGCGGCCAGCGGTATCCCGGCGATCGGCGGCGCCAGCGCCAGCAGGCCGCCGCCGATGAGCAGCAGCAGCGCGATGGCCGGACGGGGCGGTGCGTCGGCCCCGGCGCCCAGTCCCTTGAGGGTGTGCACCGGCGGCAGGCGGTCGGCGGTACGGGCCGGCCACCAGGCGCCGACCAGCGAGGCGGCGATGCCGAGCAGGCCGTAGACCAGGGCGGCGGCCGGCTCCAGCTGCAGGCGCGGCGTGCCGCCGCCGAAATAACCGCCGCCCAGGTCGCCGCCCAGCAGCCGCAGCGCCAGCGCGGCCAGCGTGCCGCCCAGCAGCAGGCCCAGGCCGCTTCCGATGGCGCCCAGCAGGCCGGCCTCGGCCAGCACCAGGGCGCGCCGGCCGCGCGGCGTCAGGCCCAGCACGCCGAGCAGGGCGAACTGCGGCGCCCGTTTGGCGACCGACAGCGCGGTCATCGAAAAGACCAGATAGGCGCCGGTGAACAGCGCGATCAACGCCAACACCGCGAGGTTGACGCGGTAGGCGCGCGACAGGTTGCCGATGCGGCTGCTGCTGTCTTCCGGCGCCGCCACGGCTGCACCGGCGGCGTCGGGCAAGGCCTGCAGGGCCTTGGCTGTCGTGGCCGCATCGGCGCCGGGCGACAGCCGCAGCTCGATGCGCGAGAGCTGTCCGCCCAGCCCCAGCACGGCCTGGGCGGCGGCGATGTCCATCACGGCCAGCGGCGCGCCGCCGGCGGCCACGGTGCCGGCCAGCCGCAGTTCGTGGCGCGATAGTCCGGCCTGCAGCCGCAGCGCCGCGCCAGCGCGGGCCTGGCCGTCCAATCCCAGGGCCCGCAGCGCGGCGGCGTTGAGGAAGACCGCATCGCCCGCGAACAGGTCCAGCCGGTCGGCGCCGGGCAGGGTCTGCGGCAGCAGGGCGGGTGCGGTACGGGCCACCGACAGCGCATCGGTGCCGAGCAGGCGCAGGGCGATGGGCCGCCGCGCATCGGCGGCCTGCGCGTTCACCGTGGCTTCCAGCACCGGCACCGCGACGGCCACGCCGGGCAGGGCGGAGATGCGCGCCAGGCCCTGGTCGGAAAAGGTCTCGCGCACCGCGCGCAGTTCCAGGTCGGGCCGGCCGTCGAGCGAACGGGCGGCCTGGGCGAATTCGTCCAGCGCCGAAGCGTTGACCAGGTGCACCGCGAAGGCCAGGGCCACGCCCAGCATCACGGCCATCACGGCGACCAGCTGGCGCGCCGGATGGCGGCGGATCTCCTGCCAGGAGAAGACCATGAACAGCTCGCGTGCGCCGGCCTGCATGGCGATCCGGCTCAGCCGATGTCGGCGATGCCGCCGCGCGCCAGGCGCAGCCGGCGGTCGGCGCGGGCGGCGGCGCCGTCCGAATGGGTGACCAGCACCAGGGCGGCGCGGTTCTGGCGGGCCTCGGCCACCAGCAGCTCCATCACCTGGGCGGCGGTTTCGGGGTCGAGGTTGCCGGTGGGCTCGTCGGCCAGCAGCAGCGCCGGCCGGTGGGCCAGCGCGCGGGCGATCGCCACCCGCTGCAGCTGGCCGCCGGAGAGCTGCTGCGGCAGGCGCTGCCCCAGGCCCTGCAGGCCGACGGCTTCGAGCATGGCCTGCACCCGTGCCTGGCGTTCGGCCTTGGGCACATCCAGCAGCAGCAGCGGCATGGCGATGTTCTGCGCCACGTCGAGGTGCGGCAGCACATGGAAGGCCTGGAAGACGAAGCCCACATGCTGGCGGCGCCACAGGGCGCGGGCGGTTTCATCCAGCGTGTCCAGCGTCACGCCCGCGGCCCGCACCGAGCCCTGGTCCCAGCGGTCCAGGCCGGCCAGGCAGTTGAGCAGGGTGGATTTGCCCACCCCCGAGGGCCCGACGATGGCGACGAACTCCCCGGCGGCGACCGAGAAATCCACATGCTCGAAGACCGCGGCGGGGCCGTAGCGCTTGGCCAGGTCATGGACGGCGACCGCCGCGTCAGCGCTCATGCCGGCACACGCGCCAGCAGGCCGTCCACCGCGGCGATCACCTGCTGCAGGGCATCCGGCGCATCGGCCGGCACCACCTGCCGCTGCGGCAGGCTGCGCAGCCAGGTGAACTGGCGTTTGGCGAGCTGCCGGGTGGCGGCGACGCCGCGTTCGTGCAGGTCCTGCAGCTGGCGTGCATCGGGTTGGGCGGACTGGTCCAGGGTTTCCCAGGCCTGGCGGTAGCCCACGCAGCGCATCGAGGGCAGGTCGAGCGAGAGGTCGCCGCGTGCGCGCAGGCTGCGTACTTCGTCCAGAAAACCCTGCTCCAGCATGGTGTCGAAGCGCTGGGCGATGCGCCGGTGCAGCCAGGCGCGGTCCGCCGGTTCCAGCGAGACCAGGGTGGCGGCGCTCGGCTCGCCCGCGGCTGAAGCGGCGCGCTGCTGGCGCTGGTGGAAGCTGCTGAGCGGCTGGCCGGTGGCGCGGAAGACTTCCAGCGCACGTTGGATACGCTGGCTGTCCAGCGGGGCGAGGCGCTGCGCGGTGGCGGGGTCCACCAGCGCCAGTTCGGCATGCAGGGCGGCCCAGCCGCGCTCGGCGGCTTCGGCGTCTAGGGCCGCGCGGATCGCGGGGTCGGCCGCCGGCATCGCATCCAGGCCATCGAACAAGGCCTTGAAGTACAGCATGGTGCCGCCGACCAGCAGGGGCAGGGCCCCGCGCTGGCGGATCTCGCGGATGCAGCGTCCGGCATCGGCCACGAAGGCGGCGGCGCTGTAGCGTTCGGCGGCATCCAGGATGTCGATCAGGTGGTGCGGCACGGCGGCCAGCTCGGCCGCGTCGGGCTTGGCGGTGCCGATGTCCATGCCGCGGTAAACCAGGGCCGAATCGACGCTGACGATCTCGACAGGAAAGCGCGGCGCCAGGTGGCGGGCCAGCGCCAGGGCCGCGGCCGTCTTGCCCGAAGCCGTGGGACCGGCCAGCGCGATTACCGGAAGGCCGCTGCCGGTAACGGAAGAAGGGGAAGAAAGACTCGTCGCGGCGCCACTCATCGGGCGAGGTTAGCAGACCGCCTGCGAAGCTTCAGGGCGTGGCGCCCAGCGTGCCGGCCTGCGCCACCTGCGGGGCTTCCAGCGTGTTGAGCCCGAAGAGCCCATGCAGCGCCCGCCGGTACTGGGCCTCGCCGACCGCATTGGTGCTGTAGTGCGATCCGCCCTGCACCAGCACGAACTGCTTGGGCACCGAGGCGGCCTCATAGAGCCGTTTGCCCAGGGCCGCGGGGATCACGCTGTCGTCGGTGCCGTGCACCACCAGCAACGGCGCATGGATGCGGCGCACCTTGTCGATGGATTCGAAGCGCTGGGTGATCAGGGCCGACAGCGGGAGCCAGCCCCATTTGAAATTGCTCACCACATCGGTGATGTTGGTGAAGGTGCCTTCGACGATCACGCCGCTGGCGTCGTCGATATTGGTGGCCAGGTCGATGGCGATGGCGCCGCCCAGCGAATGGCCGAAGACATAACGCGAGCGGTCCGGGAAACGTTTGGCCAGCCATTCCCAGGCGGCGCGGGCGTCTTCACGGGCGGTGTCTTCGGAGGGGAGGGCTTCGCTGCTCTTGCCGAAACCCCGGTAGTCGATGGCCAGTACCGAGAAACCCATCTCCTGCATGCGCCGGATGCGGCCGGCCGAACCCAGCACGTTCCAGCGTGCACCGTGCAGGTAGAGCAGCACGGGCGGGCCGCTGCGGGTCTCGCTGTCCTTGGCGGCGACGGCGCGCGGCAGGTTCTCGGGCGTGGCGGCGGGCAGCCACAGGGCGTGGAGCCGGCCGGGGCCGGCTTCCGTGTCGGACTGGAAGTCGATCCAGACGTCCTGCATGTCCGGTGCTTCCTGCACATTGCCCCAGGCACGGTCGCTGGGCTGGAAGATCCATTCGCGCTGCTTGTAGTCCAGTGTCGAGCATCCCGCCAGCACCGCCATGCCGACGGCCAGGGACGCTAAGTAAGGGCGGGCTTTGGTCATGAGGATGATCGAGCGCGTTGGAAAAGGATTGGTTCCGTTGGTTAACGTCCAGGTACACAGTCGGTGGACAGGGTCCACCGCCGAAATTGCAACAGGATCGGCCCTCTGATCGGACGATCAGCGGCCGCGCAGGAACAGGGCGTCGAGCTCGCGCACCGTCAGCTGGCGCCAGGTGGGCCGGCCGTGGTTGCACTGGTCCGAACGCTCGGTGGTTTCCATCTGCCGCAGCAGCGCGTTCATCTCTTCGAGCGTCAGGCGGCGGTTGGCCCGCACCGCGCCGTGGCAGGCCATGGTGCCCAGCAATTCATTGCGGGCACGCTGGACCACGGTGCTGGCATCGTGTTGCCCCAGTTCCGCAAGCACACTTCGGGCCAGCTCCACCGCGTCGCCCTGCGCGAGCGAGGTGGGCACCGCCCGCACCGCCAGGGTGCGCGGCGAAAACGGGGTGATCTCCAGTCCCAGCGTGGCCAGCACGGTGACGCAGCCTTCGGCCGTGGCCACTTCCTGCGGCGTGGCGGCGAAGGTGGCCGGGATCAGCAGCGGCTGGCTGGCGATGCGGTCGGCATCGAGCTGGGTCTTGAGCCGCTCGTAGACGATGCGTTCGTGGGCCGCATGCATGTCGACCACGATCAGGCCCTGGGTGTTCTCGGCCAGGATGTAGATGCCCTGCAGCTGGGCCAGGGCGCGGCCCAGGGGCCAGTCGCCATCGGGCAGGGGCGCGGGCGTGGCGGGAGCCGGAGCCACGACGGGAGCGTCTTGCGGCCGCGGGCTGGGTTGCCACAACGCGCCCAGTTCTTCCACGCGAATGCCGGAGGGCTCCAGGCCCAGTCCCTGCTGGAACTGACGGTAGGGCGCGGGTGCGGCTGTCGAGGAGAAGGCCGTCGGCATGACCGTGGCGGAAGCAGCGTCTTCCGCCGGGAGCGCGGACGCGGGCAGCAGCGAAGCGGCACCGTTCGTCGCGCCTGCGCGCGGCGCGGCCAGCGCGTTCTCCACCGCATGGCGCACCGCCTGGTGCACCTCGCGGCTGTCGCGAAAGCGCACCTCGATCTTGGTCGGATGCACGTTCACATCGATGCGAGCCGGGTCCACCGCCACATGCAGCGCATACACCGGCTGGCGCTGGCCGTGCAGCACGTCCTCGTAGGCGCTGCGGGCGGCATGGCCGATCACCTTGTCGCGCACATAACGGCCGTTGACCCAGCAGTACTGCCAGTCCGAACGGGAGCGCGCCGCATCGGGCACGCCGGCGCGGCCGCGCACGGTGAGGTTGCCGCTGCGGTGTTCGACCAGCACCGAGCGCTCCAGGAAGTCCTCGCCCAGCACGTCGGCCAGGCGACGGTCATGTGCCTGGGCGCTGGAGCCCTCGCAGCGGCGCCACTGCTCGACCAGCTTGCCTTCGTGCCAGATCGCGAAACCCACGTCCGGCCGGGCCAGGGCATGGCGGCGCACCGCCTCGATGCAGTGGGCCAGTTCGGTCGCGTCGGTCTTCAGGAACTTGCGGCGGGCCGGCGTGGCGAAGAACAGCTCCCGCACCTCCACCGAGGTGCCCACGCCGCGCGCCGCCGGCCGCAGTTCGCCGCTGCGGCCGTCGAGCAGAAAGGCGTTGGGCTGCGCCGCGGTGCGCGAGAGCAAGGACAGCTCCGACACCGAGGAGATGGCGGCCAGCGCCTCGCCGCGAAAACCCATGGTGCCCACCGATTCCAGATCGGCGAGGCTGGCGATCTTGCTGGTGGCGTGGCGCTTGAGGGCGGTGGCCAGTTCGGGTTCGGGAATGCCGGAGCCGTCGTCCTCCACCGCGATCAGCCGCACGCCGCCGGCCAGCAGGCGCACGGTGATCTGGGCGGCCCCGGCGTCCAGGGCGTTGTCGACCAGCTCGCGCACCACCGAGGCGGGCCGCTCCACCACCTCGCCGGCCGCGATCTGGCTGATCAGCTCGTCGGGCAGTTCACGGATGGGTCGGCGGTCGGCAATCACGGTCATCGGCGAATTGTAGGAGTCGGCTAGAGTCGGCGGACCAACAACACAGGGAGCCCCTACGCCGTGGAATTTCTCCATACCCTTCTGGATTTCATCCTCCACGTCGACAAGCATCTGGAAGCCTTCGTGGCCGCCTATGGCGCCTGGATCTACGCGCTTTTGTTCGTCATCGTCTTCGTGGAGACGGGCGTTGTGGTCATGCCTTTCCTGCCCGGCGATTCGCTGCTCTTCATCGTGGGCGCGCTCTCGGGCTCGGGCCTGCTGGACCTGAAGATCGCCATGCCGGTGCTGCTGGTGGCCGCGGTGCTGGGCGACCAGTGCAACTACATGATCGGCCGCAAGCTGGGCCCCAAGGTCTTCGGCTGGGAGGATTCACGCTTCTTCAACCGCAAGGCCTTCGACCAGGCCCATGCCTTCTACGAGAAGTACGGCGGCGTGGCGGTGATCGCGGCGCGCTTCATGCCCTTCATCCGCACCTTCGCGCCCTTCGTGGCGGGCGTGGCCGAAATGAACCGCGCCCGCTTCACGCTTTTCAACGTGGCGGGCGCGATTGTCTGGGTGGTGGGCCTGAGCCTGGCGGGTTACTTCTTCGGCAACCTCGAGTGGGTCAAGTCCAACCTGGAAAAGATCATCTGGGCGCTGATCCTGGTGCCCAGCGCCTTGGCGATCTACGGCGCCTGGCGCTCGGGGCGCCAGAAGGCCGTCTGAGGGTTAGCGGCGCTTGCCGACTTCGTTGCCGACCAGTGCGCCGGCCGCGGCGCCGCCGACGGTGCCCAGCGTGCTGCCGAAGAGCGCGTTGCCGGCCACGCCGCCAGCCACGGCGCCGACGCCGGTGCCGACCTGTGCGTTGGTCGGGCCACCGCCGGCACAGCCGCTCAGGCTGACGATGGCGGCTGCTGCGGCGGCGAGGAGGATGTTCGTCTTCTTCATTGGGTTCACCTTTTGGTTTGTTTCGAAGTCAGGCTTCTTGAAAACCTGTGTCGCCACTTTATGAAGGTGAATCACGCCCGCCTGTAGGCGCATGACGGCCGCGCCTGTCGTCTGGCGAGGCCAGCGCACCCCGGGATTTAGCCCGTGGCGCGGTCAGAGCGTGCGGCTGCGCGCCAGTGGCGGGTTGCGCGCGAAATAGCCCTGTATGCCCTTGAGCAGGGCATCGGCCATGCGCACCTGGTAGGCCGGGTCGCGCAGGCGTTCCTCTTCTTCCGGATTGCTGATGAAGGCGGTCTCCACCAGCACGCTGGGGATGTCCGGCGCCTTCAGCACCGCGAAGCCGGCCTGCTCCACGCTGCCCTTGTGCAGCTTGCCGCCCAGGCCGCCGATCTGGCGCAGCAGGGCGCTGCCGAGCTTCAGGCTGTCGTTGATCTGCGCGGTGGTGCTCATGTCGAGCATGGCGCGGGCCACGTGCACATCCTTGCTGCCCACGTTGAGCCCGCCGACCAGGTCGGAGGAGTTTTCCTTGTTGGCCAGCCAGCGCGCGGCGGAACTGGAGGCGCCGCCCTGGCTCAGCGCGAACACGCTGGCGCCCTGGGCGGCCGGGGTGGTGAAGGCATCGGCGTGGATGCTGACGAAGAGGTCGGCCTGCACCCGGCGGGCCTTCTCCACCCGCTGGCCCAGGGGCACGAAGAAGTCGGCGTCGCGGGTGAGGAAGGCGCGCATCGGATTGCCGCCGACGCTGCTGGCGTTGATGCGGTCGCGCAGCAGGTGGGCGATGCGCAGCACGATGTCCTTCTCGTGCGTGCCGGAGGGGCCGGTGGCGCCGGGGTCCTCGCCACCGTGGCCGGGGTCGATGGCCACGATGATGATGCGGTCGGTGCGGGTGCTGCTGGGCAGCGGCGCGCCGGGCACCAGCGGGGCCGGCGGCGGGGCCGCGGCCAGGGCGGCCGGCATCGGCGGCAGGGGCAGTGCCGGGCGCTGGCCGGGGCTGGTGTTGTTGGGCGTGGTGGGCGCGGGTTTGTCGCTCTGTTTTGCGATGAGCTCGCCCAGCGGATCGGCGGCCACCGGCGGGGCGCCGGCCGGCGCCACGCGCTGGGCATCGCGCAGGCGACCGGCGATCAGGTCTTCCAGCGGGTCCAGCGCTTCGGCCGGATAGAGGTCCAGCACCAGCCGGTGGCGGTAGGCGGCGATCGGCGGCAGGGTGAACACCTGCGGCCGCGCGGCCTGCTTCAGGTCCAGCACCAGGCGCACCACATTGGGCGCATTCTGGCCGACCCGCACACCGGCGATGAAGGGGTCGTCGCTCTTGACCTTGGACACCAGCTCGCGCAGGGCGGGGTCGAGTTCGATGCCCTCGATGTCCACCGCCAGGCGCGGCGGCGAGGACACGAAGATTTGCTTGGTCTCCAGCGCGCTGTCGGATTCGATGGTGACGCGGGTGTATTCGGCCGCGGGCCAGACCCGCACCGCCAGGATGCCGGCGCCGCGCGCGATCTGCGCGCCGCCCAGCATCAGCAGCACGGTGCCGGCGCGCAGGGCGCCGCGGCGGGTGAGGGCGCCCGGGGCGGCGGCGCGGGTGGGTCGGAAACGCTTCATTCGGATGTTCTGGCGGCCTCGGCATGGCGCAGCAGCGCCTCGCCGAGGCGGGTGTTGGCGGTCAGGGTGACGCTGCGGGTTTCGTCGGCTTGGCTGGTCAGGGCGATGTCCAGGTCCGGCACCGGCAGCACGCCCGCGGCCTTCTCGGGCCATTCGGCGAGCTTCAGGCCCTCGGCGGCGAAGATGTCGCGAAAGCCGGCGTCTTCCCATTCGCGCGGGTCGTCGAAGCGGTAGAAGTCGAAATGCGAGACCGGCCAGGCGCCGTCCGGTCCGGACACCTGGTGCGGTTCGACCACCGCATAGGTCGGGCTCTTGATGCGGCCCTCGATGCCCAGCGCCCGCAGCAGGTGGCGCACGAAGGTGGTCTTGCCGGCACCCAGATCGCCGTGCAGCGCGATGAAGGCATGGCGCAGTTCGGCCGCGCCGGCCAGCCGCAGCGCGAAAGCCTGGGTGGCGTCTTCATCGGCCCAGGCCAGCGTCAGGCTGGGGGGCGAGGGGGTTCCTACAATTCCGGGGTGATCAGCAGCAGTCAACTCGTCTCTCGGATTCAGGAGTGGGCACGCGAGATGGGATTCTCCCAAATCGGCGTGACCGGTGTGGATCTGTCTTCCGCCGAAGCAGGGTTGATCGCCTGGCTGGCCCAAGGGTTCCATGGCGAGATGCATTACATGGCGGCCCACGGCCTGCGCCGGGCCCGGCCGGCCGAGCTGGTGCCGGGCACGGTCAGCGTGCTGACGGCGCGCATGGACTACCTGCCGCGCGACACCCCGCCCGACTGGCAGGCGCGCGAGACCGCCCGGCTGCACCGGCCCGGCGAGGCCATCGTCTCCGTCTACGCCCGCGGCCGGGACTATCACAAGGTGCTGCGCAGCCGGCTGCAGAGGCTGGCCGAACGCATCGCGGAGGAGGTCGGCCCGCTCGGCCACCGGGTGTTCACCGACTCCGCACCTGTGCTGGAAGCCGAACTCGCCGCCCGCAGCGGCCAGGGCTGGCGCGGCAAACACACGCTGGTGCTGGACCGGGCTGGGGGCTCGATGTTCTTCCTGGGCGAGATCTATCTCGACCTGGCCCTGCCGCCCACCGAGCCGGTGAGCGCGCATTGCGGCAGCTGCCAGGCCTGCATCACGGTCTGCCCCACCCAGGCCATCCTGGCGCCGGGGCGGCTGGATGCGCGGCGCTGCATCTCCTACCTCACGATCGAGCATGCCGGTCCGATCCCGCTGGAGCTGCGCCCGCTGATCGGCAACCGCATCTACGGCTGCGACGACTGCCAGGTCAGCTGTCCGTGGAACAAGTACGCCAGGCCATCCACCTTGGCCGACTTCGATGCCCGCCCTGGCCTGCAGGGCGAGCCGCTGGCCGCGCTGATCGGCTGGAGCGAGGCGGAGTTCCTGCGCCGCACCGAAGGCGGGCCGATCCGCCGCATCGGCCATGCCCGCTGGCTGCGCAATCTGGCGGTCGGCCTGGGCAATGCCTTGCGCGCGGCGCCGGACGAGGCCGCACGGGCGCCGCTGCTGGCCGCGCTGCAGGCGCAGTCCGGGCATGCCGACGAGGTGGTCCGCGAACATGTCGCCTGGGCGCTGGCCCAGGCCTCAGAGCCAGCGCAGCAGTGACAACGCGAAAGGCAGGCTGACCACGCCCGCCACCGTGGACAGGGTGACCAGCCCGGCGACGTAAGGCCCGTTGTAGCCCATGCGCGCCGCCAGCACATAGCAGCTCGACGCGGTGGGCAGGGCGGCGAACATCAGCAGCACCGTGGCCTGCGTATGGCCCAGGTGGAACAGCTTGGAAAAACCCAGCGCCGCGATGGGCGAGACCAGATGCCGGATCAGCAGCATGCAGGCGCCCAGGGTCAGCCCGCCGCTCATCGCGGAGAACTGCATGCCCGCCCCGGCGCACAGCAGTCCCAGGGCCAGCGCCGCCGCGCCGATGCGCGAGACGGCCGGCGCCAGCAGGTCGGGAATCGTCAGCCCCGCCAGGTTGAAGGCCAGGGCCGCGCAGGTGCCCACGATCAGCGGATTGCGCAGCAGCGAGCCCAGCACCTTGTGGCCGCCATGGCGCGCCATGGGCCAGACGGCGGCCACGTTGTAGATGGGCACGCCCACGCCGATCAACACCGCGATCGCCTGGCCGCCGGCCGGCCCGGCCAGCCGTTCGGCCAGCGCCAGGGCGATGTAGGAGTTGAAGCGGAAGGCGACCTGCGCGCTGGCCGCGGCGTCGCGCCGGTCCACCCGGTTGCGCAGCCAGGGCAAGTGCGGCACCGCATAGGCCAGTCCTATGCCGACCAGCCCGGTCAGCACGCCGGCCGCCACCATGCTGGAGGCGGCGCGCAGCTCCAGCGGCGCCTTGGCGATCGACTGGAACAGCAGCACCGGGAAGAGGAAGTAATAGACCAGGGTCTCCGCCTGCTGCCAGACCGGCCGGTCGAGCGCCGTGAAGCGGCACAGCAGATAGCCGCAGAGGATGAGCGAGAAGTCGGGGAAAAGCAGTTGCGCGTAATTCACGCGGGGCAGGATAGCAGCGGGTCCGGTCCGGGTTTCCCCCAGGTGAGTGAGTGCTGTGAGACTCCCGTCCAGGGCCGGGATCGCGTTTAGCATGTGCCATCGATTCACATACGGAGGAGACATCCATGCAACGCAGGACCCTGGTCGCAACGGCCGCCGCATTCCTGGCAGCCGCCAGTGGCAACGTCCTGGCGCAAGCCGCCTGGCCCAACAAACCGATCCACCTGGTCGTGCCCTTCGCCCCCGGCGGCACCACCGACATCGTGGCGCGGGTCATCGCCGATCCGCTGAGCCGGGTGCTGGGCCAGCCGGTGCTGGTGGAGAACAAGGCCGGTGGCGGCGGCGTGATCGGCGCGCAGGACACCGCGCGCTCCGCGCCCGATGGTTATTACCTGGGCCTGGCGACCGTCTCCAGCACCGCGTCGGCCCCGGCGATCAACCCCAAGACCCCGTACAACCCGATCACCGACTTCACGCCCATCATCAACATCGCGGCCACGCCCAACATCATCGCGGTGCATCCGTCCTTCCCGGCCAAGGACTACGCCTCCTTCGCCGAGGCGCTGAAGAAGTCGCCCGGCAAGTACTCGTACGCCACCTCGGGCACCGGCGGCATCGGCCACATGCTGATGGAGCTCTACAAGAGCCTCACCGGCACCTTCGTCACCCACATCCCCTACCGCGGCGCCGGCCCGGCGCTCAACGACGTGGTGGCCGGGCAAGTGCCGATGATCTTCGACAACCTGCCGTCGGCCCTGCCTTTCGTGAAGGAAGGCCGGCTGGTGCCCATCGTCGTGGCCGCGCCGCAGCGCCTGGCCGCGCTGCCCAACGTGCCGACCTTCAAGGAAGTCGGTCTGGAGCCGGTCAACCGCCTGGCCTACTACGGCATCCTGGGCCCCAAGAACATGCCGCGCGAGATCGTCGACAAGATCAACGCCGGCGTGAAGAAGGTGCTGGAAGACCCGGCCGTGCGCAAACGCATCGAGGACACCGGCTCCCTGGTCCTGGGCAACACGCCCGAGCAGTTCGCCGCCGAGATCAAGGCCGAGTTCGAGGTCTACAAGAAGGTGGTCCAGCAGCAGAAGCTGGTGCTGGAATAGAGATTTGCTAAGTTCGGGCGCCATGGAACGCCCGAACCCCGCCGCCTCCGCCACGGAAAGCCAGCCCCGCATCGATGCCTTCGTCGATGCGATCTGGCTGGAGGACGGCCTTTCCTCCAACACCCTGGCCGCCTACCGACGCGACCTCGCGGGCTACGCCGGCTGGCTGGCCCAGGCCATGCCTGGCACCGCCATCGATGCCACCGCCGAACACCATCTGCAGGCCTACATGGCCGCGCAGTTCAGCACCAGCAAGCCCAGCACCGCCAACCGGCGGCTCACCGTGTTGCGGCGCTATTTCCACTGGGCGATCCGCGAGGGCGCGGTGCAGCGAGACCCCACCTTGCGCCTGCTGCCGGCCAAGCCGCCGATGCGCACGCCGGCCACGCTGTCGGAGGCGCAGGTCGATGCACTGCTGAACGCGCCGGATGTCTCCACCGCGCTGGGCCTGCGCGACAAGGCCATGCTGGAGCTGATCTATGCCAGCGGCCTGCGGGTGAGCGAGCTGATCGGCCTGCGCATGTTCCAGCTGTCGATGAACGATGGCGTGCTGCGGGTCACCGGCAAGGGCGCCAAGGAGCGCCTGGTGCCCTTCGGCCAGGTGGCGCGTGAATGGCTGACCCGCTACCTGGCCCAGTCGCGGCCCGAGCTGCTGGCCGGCCGGCAGACCGAGGACCTGTTCGTCACCGCCCGCGAGGGCCGCGCCATGCAGCGCATGAACTTCTGGCTGGTGGTGCGGCGCTATGCGGTGGCGGCGGGCATCCACACCAAGCTGTCGCCGCACACGTTGCGCCACGCCTTCGCCACGCATCTGCTCAACCACGGTGCCGACCTGCGGGCGGTGCAGCTGCTGCTGGGCCATGCCGACATCTCCACGACGACCATCTACACGCATGTGGCGCGCGAGCGCCTGAAGACGCTGCATGGCAAGCACCACCCACGCGGCTGAGCCGCCGCCCGCGCTGCGCATCGGCACTGCCGGCTGGAGCCTGCCTAGGCAGAGCTGGCCGGCATTTCCCGCCGAAGGCACGCATCTGCAGCGCTATGCGGGTGTCTTCGGCATGGCCGAGATCGACACCTCCTTCTACCGCCCGCACCAGCCCAAGACCTATGCCCGCTGGGGCGAGAGCACGCCGGACCATTTCCGCTTCTCGGTGAAGCTGCCGCGCGAGATCACCCACGACCGGGCATTGGCCGATGTCGAGCAGCCGCTGGCGGCTTTCCTCGGCCAGGTCGAAGCCCTGGGCCCGCGGCTGGGTTGCCTGCTGGTGCAGCTGGCGCCCAGCCTGGCCTTCGAGGCGGCGACGGTCGATGCTTTCCTCAACCTGCTGCGCCGCCAGTACCCTGGCTTGGTGGCGCTGGAGCCGCGCCACGCCAGCTGGTTCGGGCGCGAAGCCCATGCGCTGCTGGCGGCGCACCGGGTGGGGCGGGTGCTGGCCGATCCGGTGCGCGAGGCGGGCGGCGAATCGCCCGGCGGCTGGCGCGGTCTTGCCTATCTGCGGCTGCATGGTTCGCCGCGCACTTATTATTCGGGTTACTCCGTAGACGGCCTGGCCGACTGGGCGCGGCTGTTGCGCCGGTACCGGGACGAAGGCGCCGAATGCTGGTGTGTGTTCGACAACACCGCCGCCGGCCATGCGGTGCCCGATGCGCTGGCGCTGCAGGCGCTGTTGTCCAAGTCCTGACCGCCCCGCTGTGCCGCTGACCTTTTCTCATCCCCATCGTTCTTCATGAAGAAACTACTCCTCTCCCTGCTGCTCGGCGTCACCGCCATCGCCGCCCTGGCCCAGGCGCCCCAGCCCTATCCCAACCGTGCGATCCGCATCGTCGTGGCCTACCCGGCCGGCGGCGTCAGCGACAACGTGGCGCGCTCCCTGGCCGAGCGCCTGAGCGGCCCGCTGGGCGTGCCGGTGATCGTGGAGAACAAGGCCGGCGCCAGCGGCGGCATCGGCATCGATGCGGTGGCCAAGGCCGCGCCGGACGGCTACACGCTGGGCTTCTCGGCCATCAGCCCGCTGGTGCTGAACCCGCACCTGGGCCCCACGCCCTTCGATCCGCTGCACGACATCGCGCCGGTGGCCAGCGTGATGTATTCGCCGGTGGTGGTGATGGGCACTTCGGCGCTGGCGCCGCGCGACTTCAAGGGCCTGATGGCATACGCCATGGCCCATCCCGGCGAGGTGCGCTGGGCCACCTCGGGCAATGCATCGCTGGGCCACCTGATGCTGGCGCAGCTGCAGGCGGCCGCCGGCGTCACCGTCACCCATGTGCCCTACAAGGGCGGCGGCCAGCAGCTGAACGATGCGCTGGGCGGGCATTTCGAGGTGCTGTCGACCAATGCCGCGCCGGCCATCGTGTCGCAGGCCAAGCAGGGCAAGCTGGTGCCGCTGGCCGTGGGCGCGCCTTCGCGCCTGGGCAGCCTGCCCGATGTGCCCACGCTGGGCGAGCTGGGCTACGGCGCGGCCAATCTGTCCTCGGTGTTCGGCATCTTCGCGCCGGGCAAGACGCCGCAGCCGGTGGTGCAGCGGCTCAATACCGAGATCAACCGCATCCTGGCCAACCCCGATTTCCGCAACCAGCTGCTGGCGGCCGACAACGTGGCCACCACCATGAGCACGGCGGAATTCGGCAAGCAGATCGCGGCCGAATCGGCCAGCAACGCCCGCATCATCAAGGCGGCGGGCATCAAGGCGGACTAGATGTCCGGTCGGCTACCGGCTTCGCTTTCATAGGGAGTGAGTTGTCACTAATGAATGATTGCCGATTGAAAATCTGAATTAAAGTCCCGCCCCATCGAGAGGGGAAACCGGGATGCATAAATTCGTGAAGCGGACCCGCGCTGCGCTTGTGGCCTGCGTGGTGCTGAGCTTGTCGGCCTGTGGCGGCGGAAATTCCGTCGTAGCTAACGACATTGCCGCCCCCGTAGGTGGCGCGCCAGCCGGTGAAGCGGCCACTGCCGGCACACCGGCTGCACCGGGCGGCCCGGGGCCGGCGCCCGCTGCCATCATGACGCTGGGCGATGCGATCCGTGCGGCCGAAGCCGCGGGCCAGCTGCCCCGATTGAACCGCGAGCGCACGGTCGCAGGTCCGGACGCCGATGCGAACGGGGTGCGGGACGACATCGACGCTTACGTCGCCGCCCTGCCCAGCCCTGCCGAGCAGCGGGGCGCCTTGCTTCAATTGTCCAGGGCCCTGCAGGTGGCCATGCTGGCGGATACCGGACAGCAGTCCGGACTGATCGCGGCGACACGCGGGATCGCCAAGGCGGTTGCCTGTATCCATCAGGTCTACCCGACGGGTGAGTCCAGCCGCAGTGTTCGCACGGTTGAGAAGTTCACGGTGAACACCAGAACCCGCTTCGACGCCTATGAACGATTCAATGTCGCCATCAGCGGCACCTCCACCGTCTACCCGCGAGGAGACGTGTGTGAGAACTGAATGCCACCGTCTTCTTCGCAGTTTCATCATCGTTTCGTTGATGGCGGCGCAATCGTTCTCGGCGCTCGGGTCGGTCCGTGATGAGGCCTTGTGTCAGCCGGCCGGCTACACCGTCGGGTTCTTCAACGGCGTGCTCAATACCGCATCGCAGGCGGGCGAAGGAATGGGCTCGCTCCAGGGGCTGATCGGCGACGAAGTCAACGACGAATCCGTCCAATACGAGAACTTCTACAACCACTCCGGCGGCGTCATGCAGGATCTCGCGGAAACCTTCGTCCAGCGGGCCGCGGAGATTGACCGCAGCGGCGAACTCGGCGCGCGATGGGAGTTCTTCTGGGACAGCCTGTCCGGCGACCAGGGGCTGGTGGCCAGCCTCACCACACGCCTGCCTGCCGCCGCCAGCTTGATGGACGCGATCCACACCAGCCTCAGCACCAGGATCGTGGCCTTCACCGCCTCGCTGTTCACCAGCCAGGCGCCCACGCAGGCCGACTACGCCAGCCACAATACCCGGCTGGATGCGCTGCTGGTGCAGAAACAGAAACTCATGCTGGTGGCGCACTCCCAGGGGAATCTCTTCATGAACCAGGCCTATGACTACATCGAGCCCAAGGCCGGCCGATCGGTGGCGGCGGTACATGTGGCACCTGCGTCACCCACGCTGCGGGGCCCTCACGTGCTGGCCGATATCGATCTCGTCATCAATGCCATGCGTGCGCAGGGCCTGGCATCGGTTCCACCCGCCAACATCAGCCTGCCGTACTCCCGCTTCGATGTGACAGGGCACTTTTTTGCCGAAACCTATCTCGATGCTGCCCGCAGCGCCAGGAGCTTGGTGGCTTCCCTGGTGGAGACCGCGATGGACTCGCTGCAAACACCGGAAACCGTCGGCAGCCCTGGGGCGTTCACCGTCACGCTGACCTGGGATGGCCCTGGCGATGTGGATCTGCATACCTTCGAGCCCACCGGGACGCATGTGTACTACGACCATCCCGTGGGTCATGCAGGATTTCTCGACGTCGATAACACAGTGGGGTATGGGCCCGAGCACTACTACGCTGCGTGCGATTCACGCACTCTGCAGACCGGCGCGTACGCCATCGTCATCGACAACTTCGACAAGACGCCTGGCCGGCAGGCGACGGTTCAGGTGGCGTCGTCACGGGAAGGCGTGATCTTCACTGCCAAACTTCCCGTCGGCACTGCATCGACTCCAGTCGTGAGTGTTCTCGTCAGCCAGGACCAGAAAGGCAGGTTCCGGTTCGCCGCGCAGTAAGCAGCGCCCGGCCAAGGCCGGGCCGCCTGGCTCAGCCCGGCGCCATCTCGTCCGCCCAGGCCAGGGCGTTCAGATGCGCCCAGTTGACCTGGTGGTTCGACAGCCCGAGCGCGATCGCCGTCTCGGCAAAGACCTTGTCGTTCTCGCTTTCGCAGGCTTCCGTCAGCGTCAGCAACGGTGCGAAGGGGCCCTGGTGGTGCAGCAGAGCGTCGGTCACCGCCTGCGGCAGGGACAGCGATTCCAGCGCCTTCTGCATCGGCATGCTCAACATCGCGTCCAGCAGCGAGAACACACCCACCACGAAGGCGTTGTCGGCTTCGTCGCGCGGCATGATCTCGGTGGCCAGCAGCTCCATCAGCCGGCCGCGCACCACGGCGGTGGTGCCGAGTGCCGGCGCGCTGCCATCCTGCGGCGTGGTCATCAGCATGGCCGCCCAGCGGAACAGCTTGTTCAGGCCCAGGATCATCACGGCGTGGCGGAAGGAGGTCACTTCCGTGGTCAGGCCGAAGCCCGCCGAGTTGATGAAACGCAGCAGGTTGAAGGAGAGGGTGGGGTCGCGTTTGAGCAGTTCCTCGATCTCCACAGGATCGGCCTGGCGCCGCACCAGGTTGATCAGCTGCAGCACGATGGCCTGCGAAGGCCGCACGCCCTTGGCCTCGATCACGCTGGGCTTGGCGAACCAGTGGCCCTGGAAGAGGGCCACGCCGTAGCCGGCCAGCTGCGCCTGCACCTCGGCCGTGTGCACGTTCTGCGCGATCACCTGCGCCTGGGTGGAGCTGCGCACCAGCCGTACCAGCGACTGGCCGATCTGCGGCGCGAAATGCGCCAGGTCCAGCCGCACATGGGAGGCCAGCGGCAGCCATTCGAGGAAGGACTTCTTCAGCACACCCTGGTCGAAGGCCAGGCGGAAGCCGCGGGCGCGCAGGTCCTTGAGCAGCTGGGTGACGGGCGCCACCGCGGCCGGGCTCTCGTCGGGCAACGAGGGCACCATCAGCACCACCCGCTCGGGCGGCACCAGGTCCAGGTCGCCGTTGCTCAGGCTCTCGTGCTCGCAGCGGATGAAGACGGTGTGGCGGCCCAGCAGGCCTTCGGCATCGGGGTGGGACAGCAGGTTCAGCAGCAGCGCGATGCCCGATGCGGCCGCGGGGCCGGCCGAGCGGTCGAACAGCTCGTAGCCGACGACCGCGCGGTCGCGGTCGACGATGGCCTCGCGGCCGATCAGGCCTGCGTCGGCGAAGGAGGCGGTGGCGGCGACGTCGGACGGATCGTTGGAAGGCATGGCGCTCGGCGGAACAAAAGCGAAATGTTAATCCGCAATCCGGCGGTGCCGGCTGCGGTGCGGGCTCATCACTGTGCCGGGATGCCGTCCGACCAGGCCAGCGCCTGCAGGTGGGCCCAGTTGACCTCCTGGCTGCTCAGGCCGAGCGATTCGCTGGCGGTGCGGAAGACGTCCTCGTCGCCGGTCTCGCAGGCTTCGGTCAGCTGCAGGTAGAGGCCCAGCGGGCCGCTGCGGGTGAGCAGGGCTTCGACCACCTCGTCGGGCAGGGTCAGCAGCTTGACGGCCTGGTCCATCGGCAGGCCCAGCATCACGTCGAGCATGGAGAAGATGCCGGCCACGAAGGCGTGTTCGCGCACTTCCGGTCCCAGGCGCTCGCCGACCAGCAGTTCCATCAGCCGGCCGCGCACCACGGCCAGGCTGCCCACGGCGGGCGGCGTGCCGTTCTTCGATGCCAGCAGCAGCAATGCGGCCCAGCGGAAGAGCTTCTTCAGGCCCAGGATCATCACCGCGTGGCGGAAGGAGGTGACCTCGCGCTGCATGCCGAAGCCGGCCGAGTTGATCAGGCGCATCAGGTTGAAGGCCAGGCCCGCGTCCTTCTTGAGCACCTGCTCGATCTCGTCGGTGCTGGCCTGGCGGCGCACCAGATTCACCAGCTCCACGGCGGCCAGCTGCGAAGGCGCGATCAGCCGGGTGGCGACGACCGCCGGGCGGGCGAACCAGTAGCCCTGGAACAGTCCGAAACCCATGGTGCGCACGGCGTTGAACTGCTCTTCGGTCTCGACCTTCTCGGCCACCAGGTCCACGCCCGGCAGGTTCTGGGCGCGGCGCACCAGGCCTTCGAGACGGTCGGCCGGCACGGCGGCCAGGTCGAACTTGATGTAGTCGGCCAGGGCGGCCCAGGGCTTGTAGACGTCTTCCAGCACCGAGGGCTCGAAGGCCAGCTGGAAGCCGCGTTCGCGCAGCGAGGCCAGCACGGGGGTGCGGCCTTCGATCAGCGAGGCGTCGTTGTCTTCGGCCGGCGGGATCTCCAGCGTGAATTTCTCGGGCTGCACCAGGTCCAGGTGGCCGCCGGCCAGGCTGCTGGGCGTGCAGTTGATGAAGAGCTGCATGCGGCCGATGAGTTCCTCGGTGCCGGCATGGGAGAGCGCGTTGAAGATCAGGGTGACGTCGCTGGCGGCGGTGTGCAGGCCATTGCCCTGCGAGCGGTCGAACAGCTCATACCCCACCACGGCCCGCTCTGCATTCACGATGGCCTGGCGGGCGATGATGGCGGAGGGCGTGTCGGGAGTGGTCGTTGTCATGGGTGGCTATGATTGCTTGTGCGTTGGGCTTGGCCCATTCTAGGATTCTTATGGATACAGGCCGGTGTCGGCCGGTCGATAGCCGACTAGGGTAGCGCCTGCAGTTCCTCTTCCGTGAAACCGGCCAGGCGCCGTGCAGGGAGATTGAGCGGCGGCTTGGGCGCCGGCGCCTGGTGCAGCCGGGTCAGCATGCGGTAGTGCGCCACCGGCTCCAGCCCCTGCAGCTCGCACAGCCAGCGGTACCAGCGGTTGCCGATGGCCACATGGCCGACCTCGTCGCGCAGGATCACGTCGAGGATGGCGACGGCGGCCAGGGCGTCCGGCGTGCCCACGTGGCGCAGCTTGTTCTGCATCGGCGGGGCGGCGTCCAGGCCGCGGGCTTCCAGGGTGCGCGGCACCAGCGCCATGCGGGCGGTCACGTCGTGGGCGGTGCGCTCGCACATGGTCCACAGGCCCTGGTGGGCAGGGAAGTCGCCGTAGTCGTAGCCCATGGACTGCAGATGGGCGCGCAGCAGGCAGAAGTGCTGAGCCTCCTCGGCGGCCACCCGCACCCAGTCGAGGTAGTACTGCGCCGGCATGCCGTCGAAGCGCCAGACCGCGTCCAGCGCCAGGTTGATCGCGTTGAGTTCGATATGCGCCACCGCATGCAGCAACGCGGCGCGGCCGGGCAAGGAGGCGGGCGAGCGGCGGGCGACCTGGGTGTGGTCCAGCAGTTCCGGGCGCTCCGGGCGACCGGGCAGGGTGGCCGGATCGGCCGGGCCCTCGGGCGCGCGCTCGGCCAGCGCCAGCCTGCCGGCATCGCGCTGCAGGGCCAGCGCCGCGGCGGCCTTGGCCTGCGGGTCGGCGAGCAGGAGCGCGTCGAGTGCGCGTTGGCGGATTTCCATGGCCCCGATTCTAGGGAGCGACCTAGAATCGGCTTTTGCCCGCTGGAGCAGCAAGGCCATGCCCCTGTACGAACTCGACGGCGTCCGTCCCCGCATCGCCCCCACCGCCTGGGTGGCAGACAACGCGCAGATCATCGGCGACGTGGTGCTGGAAGACGGCGCCAGCGTCTGGTTCGGCGCGGTGCTGCGGGGCGACAACGCCACCCTCACCGTGGGCCGCGGCTCCAACGTGCAGGACAACAGCGTGCTGCACACCGATGCCGGCCTGCCGCTGACCATCGGCGAGAACGTCACCATCGGCCACCTGGTCACGCTGCACGGCTGCAGCATCGGCGCGGGTTCGCTGATCGGCATCGGCTCGGTGGTGCTCAACCACGCCAGGATCGGCGAGCGTTGCCTGGTCGGCGCCGGCTCGCTGGTGACCGAAGGCAAGGAGTTCGCGGACGGCTCGATGATCGTCGGCTCGCCGGCCCGTTCGGTGCGCGAGCTCACGCCCGAGCAGATCGCGGGCATCTCGCGCAGCGCGCCGGGTTATGTGCGCAACGCCCAGCGCTTCGCCGCCGGCCTGCGCCGCATCGACTGAGCGCGGCGCTCGGCTTCGCTTTTATTTCCAGCATCCATCCCTATCTCCTTCGCGTGTCTGAACTACATCGCTTCCTTTTCGACGGCGCCCCGGTGCGGGGCGCCATCGTCCGCCTGACGGACGCCTGGGCCGAGACGCTGCGGCGCCGCGCCTCCAACACCGCAGGCCCCTATGCGCCGCCGGTCGCCGAACTGCTCGGCGAGATGATGGCTGCCGGCGTGCTGATGCATTCGAGCATCAAGTTCCAGGGCGCGCTGGTGCTGCAGATCTTCGGCGACGGCCCGGTCAAGCTGGCCGTGGCCGAGGTGCAGGCCGACCTGGGCCTGCGCGCCACCGCCTCGGTGATGGGCGAGGTGCCCGAGGGCGCCCGCCTGCCCGACATGGTCAACCTGCGCAACCAGGGCCGCTGCGCCATCACGCTCGACCCGAAGACCAAGTTCCCCGGCCAGCAGCCCTACCAGGGCGTGGTGCCGCTGTTCGACGACCAGGGCCAGCCGATCGACAAGCTCTCCGATGTGCTGCAGCACTACATGCTGCAGAGCGAGCAGCTGGACACGACACTGGTGCTGGCGGCCGACGAGAAGATCGCCTGCGGCCTGCTGATCCAGCGCATGCCGGTCAAGGGCGAGCGCAACCTCGCCGGCAGCCTGGTGAGCCAGGAGAACGAGGACGAGATCGGCCAGAACGAGGACTACAACCGCATCGCCACCCTGGCCGCCAGCTTGAAGCGCGAGGAACTGCTCTCGCTGGACGTGGACACCATCCTGCGCCGCCTGTTCTGGGAAGAGAAGCTGATGCTGTTCGCGCCCGAGGACGGCGCGGGCGGCCCGCATTTCTCCTGCACCTGCAGCCGCGAACGGGTGGCCGGCATGATCCGCGGCCTGGGCCTGGAAGAAGCCAACGACATCCTGCGGGAGCGCGGCGAGATCGAGGTCGGCTGCGAGTTCTGCGGCCAGCAGTACCGCTTCGACAAGGTCGATGCGGCGCAGCTCTTCGCGGATCCGACCGGCCTGGCGCCGGGCAGCAGCGCGGTGCAGTGACGGGACGGACCAAGGGCCACTAGGCCAGGTCGATCAGGCGCCGCGTCTCCGCCTTCAGGCTGCTGTGCTTGAGCGGCGTGTAGAGGCGGCCGGGCAGCGCGGCGGCTTGTTCGTCGATGAAGGCGGACCAGGTCTGCCTGTCGTCTTCACCATAGTGTTCCAGGGCCAGCTTCAGGGCTTCCACGCCGTGGCAATAGGTGGTGCTGCGTTCATGGGCGGAGCAGCCTGCGGCCAGCTCGTCGTCGGCATTCACCCCCAGCATGGCCATGGCGCGCGGAATGACTTCCTGCAGGTCGCGCTGGGCGAACGCGGTGCTGGCCCGGGCCAGCAGGTGCACGGTGAGGAAGTTCCGCTCCTTGACCTTGCTGACCCGCGGAATCCAGGACAGCAATTCCTCGAAACAGGCGATGGCCGCCTGGCGCGCCTTGGCGTTGGGCTCCCCGGTCCATTGCTGCTGGGTGCGGGGCCGCAGCGGCGCCTCGATGGGATTCCAGTCCATCGCGAAGATCGGGTCGCTCACCCGCCGCGCCGTGCCCATGGCACGCTCGGCGCCGAAGCGTTCGGCCAGCGACCAGGGCAGGGCCGACAGATGCGCGCCCAGCAGGACGACGACGATGCGGCATGCGCTGTCCCGCGATAGCGGCTGCAGCGCGGCCATCAGCGCCTGGATGTTGGCCATGATGTCCAGGCGGCTGGGCGCCTGCCAGCGCCGCGCGCAGTCTTCCAGCTGCGTGCAGAACGCCGCCGTGCCGTGTCGCCGGGCCTGTTCGGCCAGCAGCGCCCATGCGGCGGTATGCTGTTGCGGCGCCAGCATCGCGACATGGGCCGCCATCAGCAGCAGGCTGGCCTGGCGGGCCTGCGGCGACATCATGCTCAGGCGCTGCGGCAGGCTCTTGAGGGTGTGTTCGGGACTGGGCAGGTGGCCTGCCAGGTTGCCGGGGTCGAGCTCCTCGGCGAATTTTTCGAGCTGGAAATCCCTGGCCGGCACCTCTTCGAAGCAGGCGGTGGCTTCGGCCTGCGTGCCGGCCACGATGAAATCCGGCATCGACCGCATGCCAGCGGCGCCCGTGCCGCCCGGGCTTGCCGGCGAGCCGTCTTCGGCTTCCTCCTGGATGTCAGGCATGTTGAAACGTGAGGAGCTCTGATTCCAGTGGGTGTGCATGGTGGCGCCCGGTTGTGAAACGAACCGCCATGCTGGACCTGCCAGCAGGGCGGACAGCGGGCGACCCGAAGCCGCGGGCCGGGGCGCGATGGCCGTCGCGCCCTTCAGGCCATGTCGAGCAGCCGCCTGGCTTCGGCGATCCGTTCCTGGTGCCTGGCGGGCGGATAGAGCCCGTCCGGCTGGCGCCTGGCCTCGCTGTCGATGAAGGCCGTCCAGATGCGCTCGTCATCGGTTCCGTAGTGCTTGAGCGCCAGCTTCAGCGCCTCGATGCCCAGGCAGTAGCTGTGGCCGATGGCGGCGGCCGGCTTGTGGGCCTGCGTGTCCTTGCGTACGTTCGCGGCCAGCACCTCCAGCGCGTCGGGAATGACCTCCTGCAGGTCGCGCTGCTCGAAGGCGGCCAGCCCCTTGCCCAGCAGCTGCACCGTGAGCAGCCGGCGATCGCGCGCATCTTGCAGTTCGGCGGTCCACGACAGCATCTCGTTGAAGCAGGCGCATGCGGACTGGCGTTCGAGCGCATCGGGCTCGGCGGCCCATTGAGCCGCGCTGCGGCGCGGAGCCGCCGATTCCATGGGGCTCCAGTCCATCGATTCGCCGTTGCCGTGCACGGCCCGATCGAATGCGGCGGCCCGTTCCTCGCCGAAACGCGCGGCCAGCGAAAAGGGCAGGGTGCCCAGGCGTGCGCACACCAGCATCACCATGATCCGGCAGGCGCAGCCATGCGGCACCTGGCGCAGCAAGGGCATCAGTTCGTGTACGTTGCGCATCACGTCCAGGCGTTCGATCGAGTTCCAGCGCCTGACCGTGGCCTGCAGCCTGGTGCAGAAATCCGGCGTCGCATGGCGGCGCGCCTGGGCATCCAGCAGGGCCCAGGCTTTCGGCCTGTCCTTGCGCTCCATCGCGCGGATGTAGGCGGCCAGGACTTGCAGGGCGGCCATGCGGGCGTTGGGCCTCAGGCGCTGCAGCTGTTCGAACAGGCGCGACAGGGTCGCGGGCGGAAGCGGGAGGTAGACCCAGGGGTTGGTCGGATCGAGTTCTTCCACGAAACGGTGGAAGTTGGCCCCCAGCGTATCGCCGCCGGTGAAGCAGCCGGCGAGGTCGGTGCCGGCGGTGACGCTGGCGTAGTCGGGCGGGGACACCGGCGGGCTGCCGGCTGTCGATGCCGCGCAGGAGCTGGCAGAAGCACCGGTCGTGGTCGCCGGGAATGTCGCGGGCGCAGGCGAAGTCGGGCGGAAGTCCATGGCAGCGGGATGGCAGTGGAGGAAGGCCGCATGCTGCGGACATCTCCCCACCGTGCGGCGTGCCGAGCCGAAGGGCCGGGCCGGCAGCCGAGCTTTGCGGGCTGCTAGCGCGGGTCTTGCGCCGTGTCGCGCAAGCGGCTGAAGAGCCGGTGCTCGCAGGCGGCGTCGTCGCAGTTCAGGCAGGTCCAGGCGGCGGTGGCGCCGGGCGGCAGGCGGGCGATGCCGGGCAGCACCGGCTCCAGCGCCTGCAGGGCCGAGGCCAGGCGGGCATCGCCGCTGCCGTAGATCACCCGGTAACCGATGCCGGCTTCGGCCAGCGCGGCACGCAGCATGGCGTCGATGGGGGCCCGCACATGCGGGCCGTCGCGTTGCAGGCCGTCGGCCACCCAGGGCAGGTCCAGGCCGGTGAGCAGGGTGGCGGCGTAGAGGCGCTGGTGCTCCAGTGCGAAGGGGTGGAGCGAGCGGTCGGCGAAGAGCTTGTCGCTGTAGATGGCGGTCATCAGAGGCGTGGTGTCGGCGATGACGATGTCGGCGTCGTCCACGGCCGTGACGCGACGGGCCTGCTCCTGCGCGATGCCGGACTGCTCGTCCGGCCGGGGCACGCGGCCTTCGTGTTCGCACCACTGGCGCAGCACCTCGGGCACCAGCACCACACGCCGCCCGGCGGCGCGCAGGCGTTCGGCCAGCGCCACGGCGAGTGTGCTCTTGCCGGTGCTCTCCGCCCCCAGCAGCGCGATCGCCAGCGGCTTCATGCGGCGGCGACGGAGCGCGCCTGCCAGGCCCGCCAGCCGCTCACGCTGAGCATGGCGAAGACGGCATAGAGCAGGGCGGTGATCCACAGGCCCTTGTAGGCATAGAGGGCGGCGCCGGCCACGTTCACCGCCAGCCAGGCCGGCCAGTTCTCGGTGTACTTGCGGGCCAGCAGGTATTGGCCGACCAGGCTGCCGGCGGTGGGAAAGGCATCCCACCAGGGCACGTCGGTATCGGTGAAACGCAGCAGGAACAGGCCCAGCGCCGGCCACAGCAGCGCCCAGGCCAGCAGCACGCCGAGCCGGCCGCGGCCGCTCAGCACACTCACCACGAGGGCCGAGCCGTCGGCGCGGCGGCCGCGCAGCCATTTGGTCCAGCCCCAGCCGGCCAGCAGGATGAAGAATACCTGCAGTGCCGCATCGCCATAGAGCTGGCTGCGCTGGAAGATGAAGAAATAGAGGATGGAACTCAGGATCGCCAGCGGCCAGCCCCAGTGCCGCTCGCGGATGTTCATGCCCACCATGGCCAGGGCCAGCACCACGGCCACGGCCTCGGCCCAGCTGGTGGCCACGCCCCAGACGGTGAAGGCGGTGGAGAAGAGGAGGTCGTGCACGGCGACGCTCCGGGCCTACTTGGTGATCTGCACGTAGATCTCGTTGGGCCGCACCATGCCGAGTTCGGAGCGGGCCTTTTCCTCGACCATGTCCAGGCCCTCGCGCAGGTCATCGACCTCGGAGGTCAGGCGCTCGTTGTTCGCCTGCGCCCGGGTGTTGGAGGCCTGCTGCTCGGCGATCTGCGCGCGCAGCTCCTCCACCTTGGGGATGCTGCCGCGCCCCAGCCACATCTGCGCGTGCAGCGCCGCCAGCACTGCGATGAGCACGATGGGAACGATGCGGTTGACCATGTCGGCTGGGGCGCTGCGGCCTGCTACTTGAGGTTGTAGAAGGCGTCGCGGCCCGGGTACACGGCGATGTCGCCCAGGTCCTCTTCGATGCGCAGCAGCTGGTTGTACTTGGCGATGCGGTCCGAACGCGACAGCGAGCCGGTCTTGATCTGGCCGGCGTTGGTGCCGACAGCGATGTCGGCGATGGTGCTGTCTTCCGTCTCGCCCGAGCGGTGGCTGATCACGGCGGTGTAGCCGGCGCGCTTGGCCATCTCGATGGCGGCGAAGGTCTCGGTCAGGGTGCCGATCTGGTTGATCTTGATCAGGATCGAGTTGCCGATGCCCTTGTCGATGCCTTCCTTGAAGATCTTGGTGTTGGTGACGAACAGGTCGTCGCCCACCAGCTGAATCTTCTTGCCCAGGCGTTCGGTCAGGTGCTTCCAGCCATCCCAGTCGCCTTCGGCCATGCCGTCCTCGATGCTGATGATGGGGTACTTGTCGCACCAGGTGGCCAGCATGTCGGTCCACTGGGCGGCGGTCAGCGTCAGGTTCTCGCCGGACAGCACGTAGTGGCCGTCCTTGTAGAACTCGCTGGCGGCGCAGTCCAGGCCCAGCACGATCTGTTCGCCGGCCACGTAGCCGGCCTTCTCGATGGCTTCCAGGATCAGCACGATGGCCGCTTCATGGCTCTCGACGCTGGGGGCGAAGCCGCCTTCGTCGCCGACGGCGGTGCTCATGCCGCGGTCGTTGATGATCTTCTTCAGGGCATGGAAGACCTCGGCGCCGTAGCGCACGGCTTCGCGGAAGCTCGGTGCGCCGACCGGGATGATCATGAACTCCTGGATGTCCAGCGAGTTGTTGGCATGCGCGCCGCCGTTGATGACGTTCATCATCGGCACCGGCAGCTGCATGCCGCCCATGCCGCCGAAGTAGCGGTACAGGGGCATGCCGGACTCTTCGGCCGCGGCGCGGGCCACGGCCATGGACACGGCCAGCATGGCGTTGGCGCCCAGGCGGCTCTTGTTGTCGGTGCCGTCGAGGTCGATCAGGGTCTTGTCGAGGAAGGCCTGTTCCGAGGCGTCGAGGCCGAGCACGGCTTCGGAGATCTCGGTGTTGATGTGTTCGACGGCCTTGAGCACGCCCTTGCCCAGGTAACGCGTCTTGTCGCCGTCGCGCAGCTCGATGGCTTCGCGGCTGCCGGTGGAGGCGCCGGACGGCACGGCCGCACGGCCCATGACGCCGGATTCCAGCAGCACGTCGCATTCGACGGTGGGGTTGCCCCGGCTGTCGAGCACTTCGCGCCCGACGATGTCAACGATTGCACTCATGTCTTCTCTTTCCTTGGATTGCCTAAAAACCTTGGAGCTGTCTTGTGGCGCGGCCGCGGGCTACAGGCCCTCTACCACCACCATGCGCATCACCGCCGCGCCGGCACGCGCTTCGCGCGCCTTGCCGTACTGCGGCGAATCGTAGAAGGCGCGGGCCGCCGGCACGCTGCCGAACTTGAGCAGCACCACGCGCTGCGGCGTCCAGTCGCCTTCCATCGGAACGATCTCGCCGCCGCGCACGCAGACTTCGGCGCCATGCGCCTGCATGGCCGCCGTGGACCATTTCTTGTACTCGTCGTACTGGTCCGGGTTGGTGATCTGCACGTCGGCGATGAGGTATGCGCTCATGCGTTGAAGTCGTCTTCCAGAAAACTATTGGACTTGACCACCCGGTCGATCGCGACCAGGGTCTCCAGCAGCGCCTTCATGTGCTTGAGCGGCACGGCGTTCGGGCCATCGGACAGGGCCTGGGCCGGGTCCGGATGGGTCTCCATGAACAGGCCCGCCACACCCACGCCGACCGCCGCGCGCGCCAGCACCGGCACCATCTCGCGCTGGCCGCCGGAGCTGGTGCCCTGGCCGCCGGGCAGCTGCACCGAATGGGTGGCGTCGAAGACGACCGGGGCGCCGGTCTCGCGCATGATCGCCAGGCTGCGCATGTCCGAGACCAGGTTGTTGTAGCCGAAGCTGGCGCCCCGTTCGCAGGCCATGAAGTTGTCTTCCGCAAGACCCATTTCGCGCGCGGCGGCACGGGCCTTGTCGATGACGTTCTTCATGTCGTGCGGCGCGAGGAACTGGCCCTTCTTGATGTTGACCGGTTTGCCCGACTGCGCCACGGCGCGGATGAAGTCGGTCTGCCGGCACAGGAAGGCGGGGGTCTGCAGCACGTCGACCACCTTGGCGGCCTCGGTGATGTCTTCCTCGGTGTGCACGTCGGTCAGCACCGGCAGGCCGAGTTCGCGCTTGACCTTGGCCAGGATCTCCAGGCCCTTCTCGCGGCCCGGGCCGCGGTAGGTGCTGCCGGAGGAGCGGTTGGCCTTGTCGAAGCTGCTCTTGAAGATGAAGGGAATGCCGAGCGAGCCGGTGATTTCCTTCAGCTGGCCGGCCACGTCCATCTGCAGCTGCTCGGACTCGATCACGCAGGGCCCTGCGATCAGGAAGAAGGGCTGCTGCAGCCCGATGTCGAAGCCGCAGAGCTTCATGCGGTGGCCTCGGTGGCGTCGGGCAACGTGGTGCTGCGCGGTGCGCCGGCCTGGTGCTGCAGCGCGGCCTTGATGAAGGCGTTGAACAGCGGGTGGCCGTTCCACGGCGTGGACTTGAACTCGGGGTGGAATTGCACGCCCATGTACCAGGGATGCACCTCGCGCGGCAGCTCGACGATCTCGGTGAGCTGTTCGCGCTGGGTCAGCGCCGAGATCACCAGGCCGGCCTTGCGCAGCTGGTCCAGGTAGTTCACATTGGCTTCGTAGCGATGGCGGTGGCGTTCGGTGACCACGTCGCCGTAGATCGCATGGGCCAGCGTGCCCTTGGCCACGTCGGAACTCTGCGCGCCCAGGCGCATGGTGCCGCCGAGGTCGGACGAGGCGTTGCGTGTCTTGATCGTGCCGTCCTCGTCCTTCCACTCGGTGATGAGGGCGATGACGGGCTCGGGCGTCTCGGGCTCGAACTCGGTGCTGTTGGCCTTCTTCAGGCCGGCCACATGGCGCGCGTATTCGATGGTGGCGACCTGCATGCCCAGGCAGATGCCGAGGTAGGGCGTCTTGTGCTCGCGGGCATAGCGGGCCGCGTTGATCTTGCCTTCCACGCCGCGCTGGCCGAAGCCGCCCGGGACCAGCACCGCGTCGTACTTGCCGAGGCTGTCGACGTTGTCGGAAGTGATGGTTTCCGAGTCGATGTACTCGATGCGCACCTTGGCGTGGTTCTTCAGGCCGGCGTGGCGCAGCGCTTCGTTCAGCGACTTGTAGCTGTCGGACAGGTCGACGTACTTCCCGACCATGGCGATGGCCACTTCGTGCTGCGGGTTCTCGGTCTCGAAGACCAGCTCGTCCCAGCGGCGCAGCGAGGTCGGCGGCGTGTTCAGGCGTAGCTTGTCGCAGATCAGGCCGTCCAGGCCCTGCTCGTGCAGCATGCGCGGCACGCGGTAGATGGTGGCCACGTCCCACATGGAGATCACGCCCCATTCCGGCACGTTGGTGAACAGCGAGATCTTGGCGCGCTCGTCGTCCGGGATGCGGCGGTCGGCGCGGCAGAGCAGGGCGTCGGGCTGGATGCCGATCTCGCGCAGCTTCTGCACGGTGTGCTGGGTGGGCTTGGTCTTCAGCTCGCCCGCGGCGGCGATCCAGGGCACGTAGGTCAGGTGCACGAAGGCCGAATTGTTCGGGCCCATGCGCAGGCTCATCTGGCGCACGGCTTCGAGGAAGGGCAGGGACTCGATGTCGCCCACCGTGCCGCCGATCTCGACGATGGCGACATCGACCGCGTCGGCCGTGCCCATGCCCGCGCCGCGCTTGATGTATTCCTGGATCTCGTTGGTGACGTGCGGGATCACCTGCACCGTCTTGCCGAGGTAGTCGCCGCGGCGCTCCTTCTCCAGCACCGACTGGTAGATCCGGCCGGTGGTGAAGTTGTTGGTGCGCTTCATGCGCGTCTCGATGAAACGCTCGTAGTGGCCCAGGTCGAGGTCGGTCTCGGCACCGTCGTCGGTGACGAAGACTTCGCCGTGCTGGAACGGGGACATCGTGCCCGGATCCACATTGATGTAGGGATCGAGCTTGATCAACGTGACCTTGAGGCCGCGCGATTCGAGAATCGCTGCAAGGGAGGCTGAGGCGATTCCCTTGCCCAGGGAGGACACCACACCGCCGGTGACGAAGACGAATTTGGTCATGTCGAAATCGGGAACGTCGGGCTTCCCGGGAGGTGGTAAAGCGAGATTATAGAGGGGGGTGGGACCTCGCCCTTTCGACATGTGCCCGCTGCCCTGCGGCGGCGCGGGGCCTCTGCTACATTGCCCGCTTTCCCTTGCCGCGGCAGGCTTTCATGGCCGCCGCGCCCGCTGATGGACCTCTCCGGTAAACACATCCTGCTCGGCCTGACGGGCGGCATCGCCTGCTACAAGTCCGCCGAGCTCTGCCGCCTGCTGATCGGGGCGGGCGCCACGGTGCAGGTGGTGATGACCGAGGCGGCGGCGCAGTTCATCACGCCGGTGACCATGCAGGCCCTGTCGGGCCGGCCGGTGGCCGATTCGCAGTGGGAGGCCGGCTCGGTGGGCCGCACGCCCGACGGCATGCCGCACATCCACCTGGGCCGCGAGGCCGATGCGATCGTGCTGGCACCCTGCAGCGCCGACTTCATCGCCCGCCTGGCCCAGGGCCGCACCGACGAGCTGCTCAGCCTGCTCTGCCTGGCCCGGCCGGCCGAACGGGTGCCGCTGCTGCTGGCGCCGGCCATGAACCGCGAGATGTGGGTGCATCCCGCCACCCGGCGCAACCTGGCGCAGGTGCAGGCCGACGGCGCCGTCTCGCTCGGCGTGGGCAACGGCATGCAGGCCTGCGGCGAGACCGGCGACGGCCGCATGCTGGAGCCAGCCGACATCCTGGCCGAGGTCATCTCCTTCTTCCAGCCCAAGCCGCTGGCCGGCCAGCATGTGCTGATCACCGCCGGGCCGACCTTCGAGGCGATCGATCCGGTGCGCGGCGTGACCAACCATTCCAGCGGCAAGATGGGTTTCGCGGTGGCGCGGGCGGCGGCCGAGGCCGGTGCCGAGGTCACGCTGGTCGCCGGGCCGGTGGCGCAGGCCACGCCGCGCGGCGTCTGCCGCATCGATGTGCAGTCGGCCCAGCAGATGCTGGCGGCCACGCTGCAGGCTTCGGAGCGGGCCACGGTCTTCATCGCCGCCGCCGCGGTGGCCGACTGGCGCCCGGCCGAGTTCCACGACCACAAGATCAAGAAGGCGGTGGACGGCCAGCCGCCCACGCTGCAGTTCGTCGAGAACCCCGACATCCTGGCGACGGTGGCCCAGGGCGAACGCGCCCGAAGCGGCCAGCTCTACTGCGTGGGTTTCGCGGCGGAAAGCCATGACCTGCTGGCCCATGCCACGGCCAAGCGCCAGAGGAAGGGCATCCCGCTGCTGGTCGCCAACATCGGCCCGACGGCCTTCGGCCGCGACGACAACGAACTCCTGCTGGTGGACGCCCACGGTTTCCAGGCCCTGGAGCGCGCACCCAAGCTGGTGCTGGCGCGCAAGCTGGTGGCGGAGATCGCCCGGCGCCTGAAGACAAAAGAATGAACATGCAAATCGACGTCAAGATCATCGACCCCCGCATGGCGGATCAACTGCCCGCCTACGCCACCCCCGGCAGCGCCGGCCTGGACCTGCGCGCCTGCCTGGATGCCCCGCTGGAGCTGGCGCCCAACGCCTGGCAGCTGGTGCCGACCGGCATCGCCATCCACCTGTCCGACGCCGGCTATGCGGCGATGATCCTGCCGCGCTCGGGCCTGGGCCACAAGCACGGCATCGTGCTGGGCAACCTGGTCGGGCTGATCGACAGCGACTACCAGGGCCAGCTCATGGTCAGCGCCTGGAACCGCAGCGACACGGCCTTCACCATCGCGCCGATGGAGCGCATCGCGCAGATGGTCATCGTGCCGGTGGCGCAGGCGCGTTTCCGGGTGGTGGAGGAGTTCGGCGAGGCGTCCGAACGCGGCGCCGGCGGTTATGGTTCCACCGGCCGCGGCTGAAGGCTTTTTCACCTTTCTTTGCGCAACTTTGCAGCACGGGTGTCAGCCAGCTCCTACCATGGCTGCGTTGAGCATCCGACGCTGAAAAGTGCAGGTATGCAAGTCCATGCCGCCGCTGCCAGGCGCCTACTCAACGAATCGTTTCGGCGCATTGCGCCAAGCGTTCATCCTCAGGAGCAAGCTATGAAGAACATCTACCGCACCATTGCGATCGCCGCAGCATCGGCCAGCGTGCTCGCACTCACGGCTTGCGCCGTCGACCCGTACTACGGCGCGCGGCCCGCTCCCGTCTACCAGCCGGCGCCGGTCTACCACCAGGCACCGGTGTACCAGCAGGCTCCGCAGGGCTATGTGCAGCCCCAGGTCTACACCGAATACGGCCGTGTCGCCAACATCGAGGTGATGCAGGGCGAAGTGGCCCGCCAGCCCTCGGGCGCGGGCGCCATCATCGGCGGCGTGCTCGGCGCCGTGGTGGGCAACCAGATCGGACACGGCGGCGGTCGTGCACTGGCCACCGGTGCCGGCCTGCTGGGCGGCGCGGTCGCGGGCAATGCGCTCGAAGGCAACCAGCGCGGCCCGGTGGTGCAGACCTACCGCGTGTCGGTGCAGGTGGAGAACGGCGGCACGCGCACCTTCGACGTTCCCTCGCCGGGCGACCTGCGTATCGGCGACCGGGTGCGTATCCAGAACAACCAGCTGCAACGCATCTGATCGGGTTGTCGCCAAGCAAAACGGGCTGCCATCTGGCAGCCCGTTTTTCTTTTGGGGAAGGTTCAGTGCAGCAGATTGCCGCCCGGCGCCGCCGGCTGCACCTTGAAGAAACCGGTGCCGGCGCTGCCCTTGCCGATCTCGTCCTCGGTGGCCTCGCGCACCGCTTCCACCTTCATGTGGATACGCAGGGCGATGCCGGCCAGGGGATGGTTGCCGTCCAGCACCACATGGTCCGGATAGAGATCGGTGACGGTGTAGAACAGGTCGGCCGGCGGCGGCGGATCCATGCCCGGGGGAAGGGCGCTGCCCTCGAAGGTCATGCCTTCCTCGATGCCTGCGGGGAAGAGCTTGCGCGGCTCCAGGAAGAGCTTCTGGTCGTCGTAGTCGCCGAAGGCCTGCTCGGGCTCCAGCTGCAGCTCGACCAGGTCGCCGGCCTTGTGGCCTTGCAGCACCTCTTCGAGTTTTTCGAGCAGGTCGTCGCCGCCGATCAGGAATTCGACGGGGCTGTCGAGCACATCCAGCTCTTCGCCCAGGGTATCGGTCAGGCGCCAGGTCAGCGCGACCACGCATTGGGGGGTAATGTCCATGGGGGAGAATTGTCGCAGTTCGACCGACTGGCTTTTCATGACCGATATCTCCACGCCCCTGGCCCTGCTGGGCGGCCTCTCTGCCCAGACCTTCATGCAGCGCCACTGGCAGAGGAAACCCCTGCTGGTGCGCCAGGCATTCGATGCCGAGGCCCTGAAGGCGACACCCTCGCGCGCCCAGCTCTTCGCGCTGGCCGCCGACGAAGACGTCGAATCCCGCCTGATCCGCCAGGACGGCGGCGACTGGCAGATGCGCCACGGCCCGGTGGCGCGCCGCGCGCTGCCGGCCCTGAACCAGCCCGGCTGGACCCTGCTGGTGCAGGGCGTGGACCTGCACGACGACGCGGCCCACCGGCTGCTCTCGCGTTTCCGTTTCCTGCCCGATGCGCGCCTGGACGACCTGATGGTCAGCTACGCCAGCGACGGCGGCGGCGTGGGCCCGCATTTCGACAGCTACGACGTCTTCCTGCTGCAGACCTCCGGCCAGCGCCGCTGGCGCATCGGCCGGCAGAAGAACCTGGAACTGCAGGAAGGCATGCCGCTGAAGATCCTGGCCGATTTCCAGCCCGAGCAGGAATACCTGCTGGAGCCCGGCGACATGCTCTACCTGCCCCCGCGCTACGCCCATGAAGGCGTGGCCGTGGGCGGCGACTGCATCACCTGCTCCATCGGCTTTCGCGCACCGCGCCAGGACGAGCTGGCGCAGGAGATGCTGCAGCGCCTGGCCGAGGACGCGGTCGATGAAGACGCCCCGGGCAAGCTCTACGGCGATGCCGGCGCGGCCGCCAGCGGCCAGCCGGCCGCCATGCCGCAGGCCCTGGTCGATTTCGCCGCCACCGCGGTCGAACGCCTGCTGAAGGACCGCGACGCCCTGCCGCGCGCCATGGGCGAGTACCTCACCGAACCCAAGGCCAACGTCTGGTTCGACGAGATCGAGGGCTTCGACGAGGAGGAGGACGACATCCCGCTGACTCGCCTGCGCCTGGACCGCCGCACCCGCATGCTCTACGACGAGCGCCACATCTTCATCAACGGCGAGAGCTACCGTGCCGCCGGCCGCGACGCGCGCCTGATGCGCCAGCTGGCCGATAAACGCCTGCTGGACGACGCGGCGCTGGCCGGCGCCAGCGAGGATGCCCGCGAACTGCTGCGCTCCTGGTGCATCGCCGGCTGGGCCCACAACGACTGACCGGCCGGCTTCGAAGCCTTTGGTTGCATGCCCTGTCGGCGCCTGGGGCACGCTGGGAGTGCGTTCCTATAATCGATTCGCCCGGTCCTGACGGGCCGGCCGCGCGGCCCCCATCCCAACGCAAACGCATTGCCGCGTGTCGGATGCCAGTCGTGTTCGTCGATTCCATTCCATCCAAAGGAAGTATCGCTATGAAGAAGTACGTTGTTCTCGCATCCCTGGTGGCCGCCGTGGCCCTGGCCGCCTGCGGCAAGAAGGAAGAAGTCGCGCCGGCTCCGGTGCCCGCACCGGCACCCGCCGAAGCACCGGCCGCCGCGGCTCCGATGGCGCCGGCACCTGCAGCACCCGCCACCGAAGCCACCCCGGCACCGGGCGGCGCGATGTCCGCCTCGCCGAGCACGACCACGCCCGACAGCAGCAGCACCTCGGGCACGCCCGGCGCATCGGGCACGGCCGGCAGCGCGACCGCTCCGGGCAACGGCACATCGGACTCGGCCGACCAGGCCAAGAAGGCCGCGGACGCCGCCGCCGAAGCCGCCAAGAAGTGAGTGAGGGCCGGGTCACCGGCCTGCCAGCAAGAAGCCACCGAACGCGGTGGCTTTTTTTATGTCAGACCGGCAGCCAGTCCGTGCCGTGGCGGGGGTCGGCCACGATGATCTGCTCCGGCTGCCATTCGAGCGCGGCCGCGAGGCCGGCGCGTGCCAGCTCGGGCAGGTTGTTGCGCTCGCTCAGGTGCGCCGCCACCACGCAGCCCAGGCCGGGATGGCGCAGCGTCCGCGCCAGCTCGGCCGCCGCATGGTTGGCCAGGTGGCCGAGCCGGCCGCTGACCCGGCGCTTGAGGAAGTCCGGATAACGCGACAAGGCCAGCAGCTCGGGATCGTGGTTGGATTCCAGCATCAGGGCATGGCAGCCCTGCAGCTGCGCCGTCACATGGCCGCTCACATGGCCCAGGTCGGTGGCCACGCCCAGGTGGCGGGCGCCGTCGGAGCAGCGCAGCTGCAGCGGCTCGCGCGCATCGTGCGGCACGGTGAAGGGGCGGAACTCGAAGCCGCCGAGGGCCACCGTCTGCAGGTCGTGCGCCAGGTTCAACAGGCCGTCGAAATCCGGCTCGCCGATGGCCTGGAAGGTGCCGCCGCTCATCCACACCGGAATGCGGTGGCGCAGCGCCACCTGCTGGGCGCAGCCGATATGGTCGGAATGCTCGTGGGTGATGAAGAGGGCGTCGATGTCGCCCCAGGCCAGCCCTGCCAGGGCCAGCCGTTTTTCCAGCACCCGGATGCCCAGGCCGCAGTCGATCAGCAGGCGGCTGGTCGACAGGCCGCTGCTGCCTTCGACCAAAGTGGCATTGCCTGAGCTGCCGCTGCCCAGGTTGCGAAACCGGAGCATGTCAGCGGCCGCCGCCGGGCCGCCCCAAGGCGGGCCGCGCCTTCCCCTTGGGGGATGGCGAAGCACACGAAGTGGCGAGCCGAGGGGCCATGTTTACTTCAGGTCGTCGGCCATGACCCGGACGATGCGCTCGGCATCCGCCGGCAGGGCCGGCGAGCCGCCTTCGCCCAGCACCGACACGGTGGTCGCCGTGCCTTCGGTCTTGACCGTGATGCGGTAGCGCACCGGTGCCTGGGCATCCGGGTTGCGGTTGAAGATCTTGCCCAGGAAGCTCTGGTCCTTGCGGTCCGGGTTGGGGGCCACGTAGCGCACGAAGTACACGCCCTGGCTGCGGTCGCGGTCCTCGACGGTGAAGCCGGTGCGGTCCAGCGTCAGGCCGACACGGCGCCAGGCGCGGTCGAAGCTTTCGTTGAGCAGCACCACCGGCGCGCCGCCGACATTGCCGATGGTGGCGACGGTGGGCACGGCCACGGCCGCGGCCATCGCCTGCTTGGACTGCACCTCGTTGGCGCCGCCGAGCTTGACCATCAGGCGGCGCAGCATCTCGGCTTCCAGCTCCGGATCGGTCGGGCGCGGCTGCCAGACGGTCTGGTCCTTCTGTGCCTTGTCGGAGTAGACCTCCTGCATGCCGCGGTGGCTGATGTAGATCTCGGTGGAGCCGTCGGCGCGGCGTTCCATGCGGGTGCGGAACTTGTCGCGTTCGCTGGTGGAGTAGATCGAGTCGATCAGCTTGCCCAGGGTCTGGCGGATGAAGTCCTGCGGCAGCTTGGCGCGGTTTTCGGCCCAGTCGGTTTCCATGATGCCGAGCTTGGCCTGGTCGATGGTCAGCAGAAAGCCGTTCTCGGTCCAGAAGTCGCGCGTGGGATCCCAGAGCTTGTCGGCCGGACGCTTGATGACCAGCCAGCGGGTGTTGCCGTCGCGTTCGATCCGGGTGTCGCCCAGGCTGGTGGGCGCGGTCTCGGCGGTGGGCGAGGCCACGGCCTGGGCCGCGTCGTAGCCGGCGGCCGAGGCGGTGGCGCCGGCGGGCACCACGTAGCGGGTGTCGCGGGTCAGCTGGGTCAGGTCGGGCGGCACCTCCAGCGTGGGCGATGCGCGCTTGGCGCTCTTGTAGTTGATCTTTTCGTTGTCGAAGACGGAGCAGGCCGACAGGGCGAAGACCAGGCCGAGGCAGGCCAGGCGTGCGGCCACGGCGGTCGCGGATGCAGAACGGGTCACGGAAAAATCCTTCTTTGGATCGGAAAGCAATCGGCGCAGGAGCACCGCTTACAGCAGGCCGCAGGCTTGGAGTGCCTGCTCGACCACAGGTTCATTGCCCGAGGACAGCGGCGTCATCGGCAGGCGCATGGTGGCGCCGCACAGGCCCAGGCGCTGCATCGCCCACTTGACCGGGATCGGGTTGGCCTCGACGAAGAGCTGCTTGTGCAGCGGCATCAGCTTGAACTGGATCTCCATCGCGCGGCGGGCATCGCCGGCCACGGCGGCCATGCACAGCTCGTGCATCAGGCGCGGCGCCACGTTGGCGGTCACGCTGATGTTGCCCTGGCCGCCGCACAGCATCAGGGCCACGGCGGTCGGGTCGTCGCCGGAATACACGGCGAAGGACTTGGGCAGGTCGCGGATCAGCCACTGGGCGCGTTCGATGTTGCCGGTGGCTTCCTTGATGCCGATGATGCCGGGCACCTGGGCCAGACGCAGCACCGTGTCGTGCTGCATATCGGCCACCGAGCGGCCGGGCACGTTGTAGAGCACGGTGGGCAGGTCGCCGACGGCTTCGGCGATCGCCTTGAAGTGCTGGTACTGGCCTTCCTGCGTCGGCTTGTTGTAGTAGGGCACGACCTGCAGCTGGCTGTCGGCGCCCACGCCCTTGGCGAACTTCGCCAGCTCAATCGCCTCGCGGGTGGAGTTGGCGCCGCAGCCGGCCATGATGGGCACACGCCCGGCGGACTGTTCCACCGACACGCGGATGATCTCGCAGTGTTCCTCGACATCGACCGTGGGCGATTCGCCGGTGGTGCCGACCACGCCGATGCAGTCCGTGCCCTCGGCGATATGCCAGTCGATCAGTTTGCGCAGGGCGGGATAGTCGACGCTGCCGTCTTCGTGCATGGGCGTGACGAGCGCCACGATGCTGCCGGTGAGGGTGCCTGGAGATGAGCTCATGTGCGCGGGTTGGCCTTCTGGGGAGGACGGAGAGCGAAACGGCGGATTTTAGCCATGTGGGTGTAAAGGCCCCGTGTTTTTCGGGACGAAGTCTGATATGGCCAGCGCGGCGATGCGCTGCACCCGGCGCGGCGCAGGCAGCCAGCCGTCCTCGTAAGCGAGCACATGCAGGCCCTGGCAGGCGCCCAGCAGCTCGCCGGGCCGCAGCAGGAATTCGGGGCGGGACGGGCGGCCGACGGTTTCCTGGCCGAGGGCGAAGGTCTCGTAGAGCAGCAGGCCGCCGGGCGCCAGGCTCTCGACGATGCGCGGCAGCAGCGGCCGGTGCAGGTAGTTGGTGACGACGACGGCGTCGAAGCGCCGGCCCGGCAGCGGCCAGGGCGCGTTCTCCAGGTCGGCCAGCAGGCCTTCGCCGCAGGCCTGGGCGGCCTGCACGGCCTCGGGCGAACGGTCCACGCCCAGCGTCTGCACCCCGCGCCCGGCGAACCAGCGCAGGTGCCGGCCGGCGCCGCAGGCCAGGTCGAGCAGGCGGGCGCCGGGCGGCACCAGGGGGGACCAGCGCAGGATCCATTCGGAGGGCGCGTCGGGGCCGGAATGCACGGCGGATATCGGTAGCTGAATCACGCCGCATTCTCGCCCGACCCTGTAAGTCCGAGTGGATCACTGGATACCTGTACAGCCAATTCCCGGGCCTGACTACAATCCGCGCCTTTGCCGCCCCTGTCGACCCCCACCCCCATGGCCACTGCACCCAGCGAATATTCCGAAGGCTCCATCCGCGTCCTCAAGGGCCTGGAGCCGGTCCAGCAGCGCCCGGGCATGTACACCCGCACCGACAACCCCCTGCACATCGTGCAGGAGGTGATCGACAACGCGGCCGACGAAGCCCTGGCCGGTTACGGCAAGAAGATCAAGCTGATCCAGCATGCCGACGGCTCCGTCAGCGTGGAGGACGACGGCCGCGGCATTCCCTTCGGCATGCATCCGGAGGAGGGCGCGCCGGTGATCGAACTGGTCTTCACCCGCCTGCATGCCGGCGGCAAGTTCGACAAGGGCAAGGGCGGCGCCTACAGCTTCTCGGGCGGCCTGCACGGCGTGGGGGTGTCGGTGACCAATGCCCTGGCCACCCGGCTGGAAGTGACTTCCTGGCGCGAAGGCAAGGTGGCGCACCTGGTGTTCAGCGCCGGTGCCGTCGTCGAGGCCCTGGCCACCCGTCAGGCGGGCGCGGGCGACCGCAAGCAGGGCACGACGGTCCGCGTCTGGCCCGACGCCAAGTATTTCGAATCCGCCGCCCTGCCGCAGAACGAGCTGGTGCACCTGCTGCGCAGCAAGGCCGTGCTGATGCCGGGCGTGACCGTGACCCTGGTGCAGGAAAAGACCAGCGGCGCCGCCGAAACCCAGACCTGGCAGTACAAGGGCGGCCTGCGCGACTACATCGCCCAGAACCTGCAGCACGACCCGGTGATCCCGATCTTCGACGGCTCGGGCTTCGCCGACCGCCAGAACGAGAGCTTCGCCGAGGGCGAGGGCGCCACCTGGGCGGTGGCTTTCACCGAGGAAGGAGCGCCGGTGCGCGAGAGCTACGTCAACCTGATTCCCACCAGCGCCGGCGGCACCCACGACAGCGGCCTGCGCGACGGCCTGTTCACCGCGGTCAAGGGCTTCATCGAACTGCATGCGCTGCTGCCCAAGGGCGTCAAGCTGATGCCGGAAGACGTCTTCGCCCGCGCCAGCTACGTGCTCTCGGCCAAGGTGCTGGACCCCCAGTTCCAGGGCCAGATCAAGGAGCGCCTGAACTCGCGCGACGCGGTGCGCCTGGTGTCCTCCTTCGTGCGGCCGGCGCTGGAGCTGTGGCTGCACCAGCATGTGGAGTACGGCAAGAAGCTGGCGGAACTCGCCATCCGCGCCGCGCAAAGCCGCCAGAAGGCCGGCCAGAAGGTGGAGAAGCGGCGCGGCTCCGGCGTGGCCGTGTTGCCCGGCAAACTCACCGATTGCGAGAACCGCGACATCGCCCACAACGAGGTCTTCCTGGTCGAGGGCGACTCCGCCGGCGGCAGCGCCAAGATGGGCCGCGACAAGGAATGCCAGGCGGTGCTGCCGCTGCGCGGCAAGGTGCTCAACACCTGGGAGGTGGAGCGCGATCGGCTGTTCGCCAACACCGAGATCCACGACATCTCGGTGGCCATCGGCGTCGACCCCCACGGCCCCAACGACTCGCCCGACTTGAGCGGCCTGCGCTACGGCAAGATCTGCATCCTCAGCGATGCCGATGTGGACGGCTCGCACATCCAGGTGCTGCTGCTGACCCTGTTCTTCCGCCACTTCCCCAAGCTGATCGAGACCGGCCATGTGTTCGTGGCCCGCCCGCCGCTCTACCGGGTGGACGCACCGGCGCGCGGCAAGAAGCCCGCCGCCAAGGTCTATGCGCTGGACGAGGGCGAACTCACCGCCATCCTCGACAAGCTGCGCAAGGACGGCGTGCGCGAGACCGCCTGGAGCATCAGCCGCTTCAAGGGCCTGGGCGAAATGAGCGCCACGCAGCTCTGGGAGACCACCCTCAACCCCGACACCCGGCGCCTGATGCCGGTGCAGCTGGGCCAACTCGACAACGGGCAGACCGAGCAGCGCATCACCAAGCTGATGGGCAAGGGCGAGGCCGCCGCGCGCCGCGAGCTGATGGAGCTGCGCGGCGACGCCATCGAGGTCGATATCTGAAGCTGCCCATGGCCCGCCTGCGTCCGCTCTGTCTCCTGGTCCTGTGGCTGGGCCTGGCCCTGCCGCTGGCGGGCCGGGCGCAGTCCGACGTCTGGGGCTGGGTGGACGACCAGGGCACGGCGCATTTCGCCACCGAGCGCATCGACCCGCACTACCAGCTCTTCTTCCGGGCCGGCGAGAGCTACGACTCGCGTTTCCTGCCGGCCCGGCCCGATGCGGCGCCCGCCCCGCATGCCGCGCGCGCCTCGGCCCAGAGCCTGCAGACCCTGATCGCCATCTCGCCCGGCATGAAGGCCGTGGCGCGGCAGATGCGTGAAACCGCCCGCGCGGCGGGTGTCGATTTCGAACTGCTGCAGGCGGTGATCGCGGCCGAATCCGGCTTCGATGCGGCAGCAGTCTCGCCGCGCGGCGCCGTCGGCCTGATGCAGCTGATGCCGGCCACCGCCCAGCAATACGGCGTGGTGCTCGATGCCCGCAAGCCGCTCAACCCGCAGCTGGCCGACACGGCGGTCAACCTGCGCGCCGGCAGCCGCCACCTGCGCTATCTCATCGATCGGTTCCCCGACCGGCTCGACCTGGCCGTGGCCGCCTACAACGCCGGCGAAGGCGCGGTGCAGCGCGCCGGCCGCGCCATTCCGCCCTATCCCGAGACACGCGACTACGTGCAGACGGTGATGCAGCTCTACCGCTCGCTCAAGCCCGGCGGCAATCCGCGCGCGGCGCCGATCCGCGTGCGGATGGAAATTCCCGCGCAGCCCGACACGGTGGCCGAATCCGCCGTGCAGGACCTGCCCCCCAACACTCCTGGCATCCGATGACCGATCAGACCCCCCTGGACCTGGCCCCCGTGCCGTCCGACGATCCGAACCCCGACCTGGCCACCTACGCCGAGCGGGCTTACCTCGAATACGCGCTCTCGGTCGTCAAGGGCCGCGCATTGCCCGATGTGTGCGACGGCCAGAAGCCGGTGCAGCGCCGCATCCTGTATGCGATGGAGCGCATGGGCCTGAGTTTCTCCGGCGCCAACGCGGCCAACGGCGCCAAGCCGGTGAAAAGCGCCCGGGTGGTCGGCGACGTGCTCGGCCGCTTCCATCCCCACGGCGACCAGGCCGCCTACGACGCGCTGGTGCGCATGGCGCAGGATTTCTCCCAGCGCTATCCGCTGATCGACGGCCAGGGCAACTTCGGCAGCCGCGACGGCGACGGCGCCGCCGCCATGCGCTACACCGAGGCGCGCCTGTCGCGCATCACCCAGCTGCTGCTCGAAGAGATCGACCAGGGCACGGTCGATTTCATTCCCAATTACGACGGCTCCACCGAGGAGCCGCGCCAGCTGCCGGCGCGCCTGCCTTTCGTGCTGCTCAACGGCGCATCGGGCATCGCCGTCGGCCTGGCCACCGAGATCCCCAGCCACAACCTGCGTGAGGTGGCCGATGCCTGCGTGGCGCTGATCAAGCAGCCGCAGCTGGCCGACGAGGAGCTGTTCGCGCTGATCCCGGGCCCGGACTATCCGGGCGGCGGCCAGATCATCAGCCCCGCCGCCGACATCGCCGACGCCTACCGCGGCGGCCGCGGCAGCCTGAAGGTGCGCGCTCGCTGGAAGATCGAGGAACTGGCGCGCGGCCAGTGGCAGCTGGTGGTCAACGAGTTGCCGCCGGGCGTCAGCTCGCAGAAGGTGCTCGAAGAGATCGAGGAGCTGAGCAACCCCAAGGTCAAGGCCGGCAAGAAGGCGCTCACGCAGGACCAGCAGATGGCCAAGGCCACGCTGCTCGGCGTGCTGGATGCGGTGCGCGACGAGTCCAGCAAGGACGCCGCCGTGCGCCTGGTCTTCGAGCCCAAGACCGGCCGCACGCCGCAGGCCGAGCTGATCGGCATCCTGCTGTCGCAGACCTCGCTGGAGACCTCCTCGCCGATCAACATGACCATGGTGGGCATCGACGGCCGGCCGGTGCAGAAGTCGCTGCGCCAGATGCTGATGGAGTGGATCGCCTTCCGCCAGCAGACGGTGGAGCGCCGCTCGCGGCATCGTCTGCAGAAGGTGCTGGACCGCATCCACATCCTCGAAGGGCGGCAGATCGTGCTGCTCAACATCGACGAGGTGATCGCCATCATCCGCGCGGCCGATGACCCCAAGGCCGCGCTGATCGAGCGCTTCAAGCTGTCGGACCGGCAGGCCGAGGACATCCTGGAAATCCGCCTGCGCCAATTGGCCCGGCTGGAGGCGATCAAGATCGAGCAGGAGCTTTCCGCCCTGCGCGACGAGCAGGCCAAGCTGGAAGAAATCCTGGGCAGCCCGGCCGCCCTGCGGCGCCTGATGGTGCGCGAGATCGAGGCCGACGCCAAGCAGTTCGCCGACCCGCGCCGCACGCTGATCCAGGCCGAGAAACGCGCCGTGGCCGAGGTGCGGGTGATCGACGAGCCGGTGACGGTGGTGGTCTCGCAGAAGGGCTGGGTGCGGGCGCGCACCGGCCATGGGCACGATCCGGCCGGTTTCGCCTTCAAGGCGGGCGACGGGCTCTACGGCACCTTCGCCTGCCGCACGGTGGATGTGCTGCTGGTCTTCGGCAGCAACGGGCGCATCTACAGCGTGCCGGTGGCCGCGCTGCCCAATGCACGCGGCGACGGGCAGCCGATCGGCACGCTGGTGGAGCTGGAGTCGGGCACGCAGCCCCTGCATTACTTCGCTGGCCCGGCAGGCGCGGCGCTGCTGCTGGCCGGTTCTGGCGGCTACGGCTTCATCGCCTATGTGGAGGGCATGGTCTCGCGCAACCGTTCGGGCAAGACCTTCGTCTCGCTGGGCGAGGGCGAGACGCTGTGCAAGCCCAGCCTGGCCATGCTGCCGCCGGGCGCGCAGCCGGCGGGCTCGGAGCCAGTGCCGCCGGCCACACACGTGGCCTGCGCATCGGCCGGCGGCCGCATCCTGACCTTCGAGATTTCCGAACTGAAGCTGATGGAGAAGGGCGGCCGGGGTCTGATGCTGATCGACCTGGAACCCAAGGACACCCTGGCCGGCGCCGCGGCCTATACCCGCAGCGTGCGTATCTCCGGCCTGGGCCGGGGCGGCAAGGAGCGGGAAGAGACGCTGGAGATCCGCTCGCTCAACAACGCCAGGGCCGCACGCGGGCGCAAGGGCAAGGCGGCGGACCTGGGCTTCAAGCCGGCGCTGGTCGAACGCCTGGTCTGAGGCGCTGCGGCGCTGCGGCCGGCAGGCCCGCGGATGTGGAGAGGGATCAGCCGAGTGCTTCTTGGAGCGCGGATTCCTCGTCCTCCAGCGCCTGCTCCACCGCCGCTTGCTGGGCCCGCTTCGACTCCATCTCGTCGAGCTCCTGCGGGAAGCTGCCGCCCAGCACCCGGTAGATGTCCTCGTCGTCCATCTGCTCGCCGAAACGCTCCGGGTCGAGTGAGCTGCGCGGCACGCCGTTCTGTTCGGCCAGCTGCAGGATGGTGTCGCCCAGCTCGGGCGGGATGATGCCCGCGGCCATCAGGGCATTGATCTTTTCGCCGATCTCCTCGTCCTTGCCGGTGTCGAGGAGCTTCTGGATCTTCTTGCGAACATCCCCGGGAACGCCGGCCTGCTCCAGCAGGCTGCCGAGGTCTTTCTTGAAGTTGTGCTCAGAGCTGTTGACGGCGCGTTCGACGGCGTGGAAGACGCCCTGGAAGCAGCCGATCAAGGGCCCGACGATGGGAAGGAATGCCATGTGCAGATCCGGTGGAAGACAGTAGGAGCGCCACTGTCGTCCCGTCCGCACCCCCCGTCCGGCCGGACACACGAAGCCATGTCCGGCCGAACGAAGAACTTCGTCAATGTTCGCCGTGCTGCCGGCGCTCGCCGCCGGCCTGCTGCTGGCGCGCGTCGATCCAGGCTTCCAGCGCCTCGACCCGCATCGGCCGGGCGAAGTGGTAGCCCTGCAGTTCGTCGCAGCCCAGCAGCTTCAGCTGGTGCGCGATGGCGAAGTTCTCCACGCCCTCGGCCACCACGCCCAGGCCCAGGTTGTGGCCCAGCGCCATGATGGCGCGCACGATGGCCAGGTCGGTGGTGTCGCCCAGCAGGTCCTGCACGAACGACTTGTCGATCTTGAGTTTGTCGATCGGGAAACGCTTGAGATAGGCCAGGCTCGAATAGCCGGTGCCGAAGTCGTCGATGGAGAAACGCACGCCCAGCTGGCGCAGGGCGCTCAGGCCCTGGCCGGCGGCGCCGGCGTTTTCCATCAGCTGGGTCTCGGTGATCTCCAGCTCCAGCAGCTGCGGATCGATGCCGCTGTGCATGGTGAAGTCGCGCAGGAAATCCAGCAGCGCCGGATCCGCCAGCTGGCTGGCCGAGATGTTGACCGACAGCGAGATCAGCGGCCGGCGCTGCGCCTTCCAGCGCTGCAGCAGCCCGCAGGCCTGCTGCATGGCCCAGAGGCCGAGCGGGCGGATCAGGCCGTTTTCCTCGGCGATGGGGATGAAGGTGTTGGGCGGTATGGAGCCCAGCTCCGGATGGGTCCAGCGCATCAGGGCCTCGGCGCCGACCACGTCCAGGGTGCGGGCGTCGATGCGCGGCTGGTAGTGCATCTCCAGCTCGTCGCGCTCCAGGGCGTGGCGCAGGGCCTGCTCCAGCGTGCGGCGTTCGCGGGCCAGCTTGTCGAGTTCGGACGAGAAGAAGCGGTACTGGTCGCGCCCGGAGGACTTGGCCTCGTACATGGCGGCGTCGGCGCGGCGCATCAGCTCGTCGATGTCCTGGCCGTCCTCGGGGAAGACGGCCACGCCGATGCTGCAGGACACACGCAGCTCGTGGCCTTCGCCGTCGTGCGGCGCGCGGATCAGCGGTATCAGGCGCTCCTCGATGATGTCGCGGATCTCGCTGGCATCGGCCACGCCGCGCAGGATCACCACGAACTCGTCGCCGCCCAGGCGGCTGACGGTGTCCTCGTTGCGCACCGCCTGGGTCAGCCGGCCGGCGACCGAGCGCAGCAGCGCGTCACCCACATGGTGGCCCAGGGTGTCGTTGACCGACTTGAAACGGTCCAGGTCGATGAAGAGCACGGCGACGCGTTCCTCGGCGGCCTGCGCATGCACCAGCGCGTCGGCCAGCCGGGCCACGCAGAGCGAGCGGTTGGGCAGCTCGGTCAGCACGTCGTGGTCGGCCAGGAACTGCACCCGCTCCTCGGTTCGCTTGCGTTCGGTGATGTCGACCGAGATGCCGATGTAGTGCGACACCGCCCCATGCCCGCTGGCCGGCCGCACCGCCGACACCACCAGCCAGGCCGGATAGCTGGCCGAGCCGCGCCGGCGGAACTGCACCTCGCCCTGCCAGGCGCCGCGCTCGCTGGCGGCATTGCCGATGCGCATCTGCAGCGGCGTGGCGCCGGTTTCCTCCAGCAGGCTGGCGAAGTCGCGGCCGACCACCTCGTAGGCTTCCAGGGCGGTGCTGCGGCAGAAGGCGTTGTTGACGCTGAGCACCCGCAGCTGCTCGTCCATGATGGCGATGCCTTCGGAGGAGGCCTCGAACACCTTCGACCACAGCTCCAGCCGCTGCTCCATCTGCTTCATCACGTTGACCGGCGTGAAGGCGGTGAGGATGGCGTCACGGCCCTGGAACAGCAGGCGCCGCGCGGACAGCACCGCCCAGGCCGATTCGCCGCCGGCATCCCAGCGCACCTCGAACTCGTCGACCGCGCCGCGGTCGGCCAGCTGCTGGAAGAAGCGCGCCCGCACGCCGGGCTCCAGCTTGCGGCCCCAGGGGTCGGTGGTGATGCCGTCCAGCCAGGGCGCGGCCGGCGCATTGGCATGCAGCACCTCGTGGCGCGGGATGGAGGTGACCACCATGGCGATGGGCACCGATTCCACGATCTCCAGCTGCGCCCGCGCCGCGCGTTCGCGCGAGGCCAGCTCCTGCTGGTTCTCGCGCTCGCGGCCGAGCTGGGCCAGCATGCCGTTGAAGGCGGTGACCAGGGTGCCGATCTCGTCGCGGCTGACCCATTCGGCGCGCAGCGCGTAGTTGCCGCTGCGCCGCACGCTGTCGGCCACGCGGGCCAGGTGGCGCAGCGGCCGGGCGATCTGCTGGGCCACCGCATAGACCAGGCTCAGGATGCAGCCCAGCAGCAGCAGGGCGGTGCCCAGGTGCATGAACATGCGCATGAACAGGCTCTCGACGCGGGTGGCCAGCAGCACGTCGAGTTCGCTGGCGCAGCGGATCCAGCTGCGGTCGAGTTCGTAGAGCACGGTGGAGCGCGCCGCCTGCAGCTGGGCGATGTCGCGCGGGCCGGCGTCGGGGCCGGCCAGGCGCTGCACGATGGTGAGGAAATCGGCCAGCGCGTCGGCCAGGCTCTGGCGGCCGGGATCGAGCGCGGCGCGCAGCGCAGGCGAGCCGGCGGCGAAGACCTGCAGGTAGTCCGAGCGTATGCCCATGGCCGAGGCATCGATGCGGCCGGCCAGGATCAGCAGTTCGGAGCGCCGCTCGCCGAAGGCCTGGGCCCGCACGCCGGCCGCGTTGCCGGCGCCGTCGAAGGTGCGCATGGTGTCGTCGATCACCTCCAGCAGCTCCGGGAAACGCAGCACCACCAGCGACATGGCGTAGTAGCTGTCCAGGTCGGGGTCGAGGATCAGGTTGGACTGGTTGCCCACCGTGGTCAGCAGCTCGCGCGCCGAACGCAGCATGTTGCGGGTGAGCTGGCTGTCGGCCACCTCGGTCGAGCCCGCTTGCCGGTTGGCGGCGGCGCGGCGCCAGGCGCGCTCGAACAGGGCGCTGGCCTCGGCCGAATGCAGCGGCGCGTCGTAGCGGGCGCGCAGGTCGTTGAAGCGGCGCAGCGCGTTCTCGCCCGGGTCGACCTGCTCCTTGTAGGGCAGGAAGGGCATCAGCAGCAGCTCGCGCACGGAGGCGCTGTACATGCTGCCGATCTCCTCCTTGCGGGTGAAGTCGATCGAGATGTACTTCTCGTTGATGAGGATGCCGGAGACGAAGATCACCGCGCTCAGGTCGAGCAGGTAGATCAGGGTCAGCTTGCGGCCGACCGACAGCCGGCTGAGCCAGCGCGTCAGCCGGTTGCTGATCGAGAGGGAGGCGCCGTGTTTGCCGCGGACACCCCGGGGAGCGGTGGAAATGAAGGTCTCCCTGCGGGTCCGGCAACCTGGCGGGCGGTCAGGCCGCCGTGGGTACCAGGAACTCCCGGCTGATGTGGGCGCCGAGTTCGTTGACCCGGTCGAGGAACTGGGTCAGGAAGGCATGCAGCCCGGTGGCGAGGATCTCGTCGATATGGCCGAACTGCAGCTCGGCGCGCAGCTTGCCGGCCTTGCGCTGGCTCATGCTCAGCTCGCTGCCGGCGACCACGCTCTGCAGGTTGCTCACCACCTCGTTCAGGCTGGCGTGCAGGGAACGCGGCATGTCGGCGCGCAGGATCAGCAGCTCGGCCACACGCTCGGGCCGGATCACGTCGCGGTAGACGCGGCGGTAGATCTCGAAGGCCGACACGCTGCGCAGCACCGCGCTCCAGTGATAGAAGTCGTACTCCTGCTCGCTGTCGTCGCTGGTCAGGCCGATGAAGTCGTTGTGCATGGCGTGGAACTTGGTGTCCACCAGGCGGGCGGTGTTGTCGGCCCGTTCGAGGAAGGTGCCGATGCGCATGAAGTGCAGGGCCTCGTCCATCAGCATGGTGCCCACCGACACGCCGCGCGAGAGGTGCGAGCGGTACTTCACCCATTCGAAGAAGGCGCCGGGATCACGCTCGAAATCACCGGCGCGCAGCATGCGGTTGACCTCCAGCCAGGTCTGGTTCTGCGTCTCCCAGGCTTCGGTGGTGAGGGTGCCGCGCACCGCACGGGCGTTCTCGCGGGCGGCCTTCAGGCAGGAGATGATGGAAGACGGGTTGTCCTCGTCGCGCACCATGAAGTTCATCACCTGGTAGGGCGTGATCTCGCCGTGCACCGCCTGGTAGGCCGGCAGCAGTTCGCTGATGGTCAGCAGGCCCTGCCAGCCGATCTGGGCGGCCTCGGCGGACTGCGGCAGCAGGGCGGTCTGGTAGTTGACGTCCAGCATGCGCGCCGTGTTCTCGGCGCGCTCGGTGTAGCGGGACATCCAGAAGAGGTGGTCTGCGGTTCTGCTCAGCATGCGTGTTCTCTTCTTTGCTCAGACTTCGAGGATCCAGGTGTCTTTCGTGCCGCCGCCTTGGGAGGAGTTGACGACCAGCGAGCCTTCCTTGAGCGCCACGCGGGTCAGGCCGCCCGGCACCATCTGCACCTCCTTGCCCGACAGCACGAAGGGCCGCAGGTCGATGTGGCGCGGCGCGATGCCGCTCTCCACATAGGTGGGGCAGCTCGACAGGCTGAGCGTGGGCTGGGCGATGTAGCCGTCCGGCTTGGCCAGGATGGCGCGGCGGAAGTCCTCGATCTCGGCGGTGGTCGAGGCCGGCCCCACCAGCATGCCGTAGCCGCCGGCACCGTGCACTTCCTTGACGACCAGGTCCTTCAAGTTGTCGAGGATGTACTTCAGCTCGTCCGGGTTGCGGCCCATGTGGGTCGGCACGTTCTTCAGGATGGGCTGCTCGCCCAGATAGAACTCGATCATCTTGGGCACGTAGGCGTAGATCGCCTTGTCGTCGGCCACGCCGGTGCCGATGGCATTGCAGATGGCGACGTTGCCCGCGCGGTAGGCCTGCACCAGGCCGGCCACGCCCAGGGTGGAGTTGGGGCGGAAGACCAGCGGGTCGAGGAAGTCGTCGTCGACCCGGCGGTAGATCACGTCCACCCGCTTGGGGCCGCGGGTGGTGCGCATCCAGACGAAGTCGTCCTTGACGAACAGGTCCTGGCCCTCGACCAGCTCGATGCCCATCTGCTGCGCCAGGAAGGCGTGCTCGAAATAGGCGCTGTTGTACATGCCGGGCGTGAGCACCACGCAGGTCGGATCGGGCGTGGCCGGCGGCGCGGAGGCGCGCAGGGTCTCCAGCAGCAGGTCGGGATAGTGGGCGACCGGGGCCACCCGGTGCTGGCTGAACAGCTCGGGGAAGAGCCGCATCATCATCTTGCGGTCTTCCAGCATGTAGCTGACGCCGGAGGGCACCCGCAGGTTGTCTTCGAGCACGTAGTACTCGCCGTTGCCCTGGGCATCCGGCGCCCGCACGATGTCGATGCCGGCGATGTGCGAGTAGATGTGGCGGGGCACGTCCACACCCATCATTTCCGGGCGGAACTGGGCGTTCTGCAACACCATGTCGGCCGGGATCACGCCGGCGCGGATGATCTCCTGGTCGTGGTAGACGTCGTGCAGGAAGCGGTTGAGCGCGGTGACCCGCTGCACCAGCCCGCGCTCCATGCGCTGCCACTCGTGGGCCGGGATGATGCGGGGGATCAGGTCGAAGGGGATGAGCCGCTCGGTGCCGGAGCCGTCCTCGTCCTTGGCGCCGTACACCGCGAAGGTGATGCCGACGCGGCGGAAGATGACTTCGGCCTCCTCGCGCCGCCGCAGCATGGTGTCCGGCGGCTGCTGGGCCAGCCAGCGGTCATAGGTTTTGTAGTGGTCGCGCACCTGGCCCGGCTCGGGCGGCAGCGTGGCGTACATCTCGTCGAATTTCCGCATGAAAGGGCGATCTCCTGCACCGAGGATAGCAAGTTCCAGGCCGGAGATGGATGTCGCGTGAGGCCACGCAAACCCTGCCCGCCGACATGGAGTCAGGCGGGATTGTGCTGCCAATAACGCGGCGCCTCCCTGCGTTCGCACAAGACTTCTTCGGGGCGCTCGCTGGACCAGCGGGCCGCGCCGCAGTGGATGGTGTCGGTCCAGGCGACGCCGGGCCCGGTGTAGCGCGCCATGGCCTCGGCCGCCGGATGGCCGAAGCGGTTGCGATAGCCGGCCTGGGCGATGGCGACGCGCGGCGCGACGGCCGCGATGAAAGTGGGGCTGGACGAGCCGCGGCTGCCGTGGTGCGGCACCAGCAGCCAGTCGGCCCGCAGTTCGGCGCCGGAGGCGAGCAGCCGGGCCTCGTCGGCGGCGGCGATGTCGCCGGTGAGCAGCGCCGCATGGCCGTCGGCGTCCTGGATGCGCAGCACGCAGCTCAGGGCATTGCTGGCGGTGCCGGGGCGGTAGTCGGCCGCCTGCGGATGCACGATGCTGAAGTCCACGCCGTCCCAGGACCAGTGTTGGCCGGCCTCGCAGCGGGTGGCCGGGCGCAGCGACTGCAGCGGATGCTGCGCCTCGATGGAGGCGAGCAGCGCGGCCTGCGGCTGGCTGGCCAGCACCGATGCGGCGCCGCCCGCATGGTCGTCGTCGCGGTGGCTGACCACGACCGTGTCCAGCCGCACGCCAGCGGCCTGCAGCAGCGGCACCAGCAGGCGCTGGCCGGCGTCGTCGTCGGCGCCGTAGCGCGGGCCGGTGTCGTAGAGCAGCGCATGCCCGGCCGTGCGCACCAGCACCGCGCTGCCCTGGCCGACATCCACCGCCAGCAGTTCGAAGCGGCCCGGCCGCGGCTGCACCGGAAACCACAGCAGCGCCGGCAACAGCGGGGCGATGCCCAGCAGCCGCAGCCGTGGCGCCACCGGCATGCAGGCCAGCGCACCACCCAGGACCGCCAGCACCGTGACCCAGATTGGTGCGCTCGGCAGGGCCAGCACCGCATGCGGCCAGGCCGCCATGGCCTCCAGCGGCAGCACCAGCAGGCGCACCGCCCCGGCCGCCAGGTCCCAGCAGGGCGGCCAGGCCACGCCCAGCAGGGACAGCGGCGTCACGACCAGCGTGGTCCAGGGGATCGCCAGCAGATTGGCCGGCAGCCCGACCAGCGAGAGCTGGCTGAACAGCAGCAGGGTGAGCGGCGCCAGGGCCACGGTCACGATCGCCTGTTCCCGCAGCAGGGCGCCCAGCCGGGCCCGCCAGTGCCGGGCGGATGGCGGCGCTTCCGGCGCCTGTGGCAAAGGCGCGGCCGTGCTGGCGAACAGCACACCGACCGCGACGAAACTCAACCAGAAACCCGCCTGCAGCAGGGCCCAGGGATCCAGCGCCACCGCCGCCGCGCAGGCCAGCAGCCAGACCTGCGGCCAGGGCCAGCGCCGACCGCTCAGGCGCAGGACGGCCACGATGGCCAGCATCAGCACCGTGCGCTGCGCCGGCAGGCCGCCGCCGCTGAACAGGGCATACAGGCCGGCCAGCAGGATCCCGCCGAGCAGCGCGGCATGCGGCGCCGGCCGCCAGGCGCACAGACGGGCCGATCTGCGCCACAGCCAGCCGATGGCCGCCGCCGCCATCCAGGCGAACATGGTCACATGCAGGCCGGAGATGCTCATCAGATGGGCCACGCCGGTGGCGCGGAACAGGTCCCAGTCGGAGCGGGCGATGGCCTGCTGGTCGCCGGTGACCAGGGCCGCCACCACGCCGGCCGCGCGTTGCCGGGACAGGGTCAGCGCCGCATCGCCCGGCTCGGCGCGGGCCAGCCGGACCAGGATCGCATCGCGCACCGACTGCCGCGCCGCTTCCACCGGGTGGCGCCAGCCGGCCTCTTGCAGCAGGCGCGGCGCCGCCAGGCTGCGCGACAGGCGCACGCTGCCGGTGGCCTGCACGCCTTGCTCCCAGGCCCAGAGTTCGTAGTCGAAACCATGCGGATTGCGGCTGCCGTGCGGCGCCTTCAGCCGGGCGGTGAACTGCCAGCGCTGGCCGGCGCGCAGGGCAGGGCCGTCGAACACGTCGCCCGCGCCGGACTCGGTCCACCAGCCCATGTCGATCAGCGGCGGCACGGCCACGGCCGCGCCCTCCTGGCTGGCGGATTCGATCTCCAGGCGAAAACGCATGCCGTTCGGTGTGGACTGCGGCATGGCGGCCACGGTGCCGGTCAGCAGCAGGTCCCGGCCTTCGAGCGCCGGGGAGAGCGCCTGTGCCTGGAAGGCGGCCGCGCGCAGCCCGCACAGCGCGAAGGCGGCGGCCAGGGCTACGGCCGCGGCGCGCAGTCGATGGCCGTTCGTCGGGTGTCGCGCCAGGCGCAGGCCCAGCAGGGCCGACGCGGCCAGAGCAAGATAGGCGGCCATGCTCCACAGCCGCGGCTGCATCAGCTGCAGGGCGCTGCCCGCCAGCCAGCCGGCCAGCCAGGGCGTCCAGGGCCGGCCATGGCGGGGCGGGACGGTGGCTGTAGGCGGGCAGGACAAGATCGAAAGATCTTAGGGGTGGCGCACCGCCGCTCGGGCTTGCCTCTTGCTAGTATGCAGATCGGCTTTAGTCCGCGCCCCTGCGGTCCTCCTCCTCGTCAGCAAAGCACCCTCCGCGCATGTCCATCCACGCCGCTCTGCACCACGTCACCCACTACCGCTACGACCGCCCCGTGCTGCTGGGCCCGCAGATCGTGCGCCTGCGGCCGGCGCCGCACTGCCGCAGCAACGTCATCTCGTATTCGCTGCGGGTCGAGCCGGCCGACCACTTCGTCAACTGGCAGCAGGACCCCTTCGCCAACTACATGGCGCGCCTGGTGGTGCCCAACCCGACGACCGAATTCAAGGTCACCATCGACCTGGTGGTGGAGATGTCGGTCTACAACCCCTTCGACTTCTTCCTGGAGCCCGAGGCCGAGACCTTCCCCTTCCGCTACACGCCGCAGATCGCCGAGGAACTCGCGCCCTACCTGGTGCCCGAGCCGGCCACGCCCCTGGTCACCGAATACCTGAAGAAGATCGACCGCAGCGAGCGCGCCACCATCGACTTCCTGGTCGGCCTCAACCAGCAGGTGCAGGGCGATGTGCGCTACCTGATCCGCATGGAGCCCGGCGTGCAGACGCCGGAGGAAACGCTGGAGAAGGCCTGCGGCTCCTGCCGCGATTCCACCTGGCTGCTGGTCAACCTGATGCGCCACCTGGGCCTGGCCGCGCGTTTCGTCTCCGGCTACCTGATCCAGCTCACGCCCGATGTGAAGGCCCTGGACGGCCCCAGCGGCACCGACCACGACTTCACCGACCTGCACGCCTGGTGCGAGGTCTACCTGCCCGGCGCCGGCTGGGTCGGCCTGGACCCGACCTCGGGCCTGTTCGCCGGCGAAGGCCACATCCCCCTGGCCTGCACACCCACGCCGGGCAGCGCCGCGCCCATCGAGGGCGCGCTGCTGGGCAAGGCCGAGGTGGACTTCCGCCACGAGATGAAGGTCAGCCGGGTGCACGAATCGCCCCGCGTCACCCGGCCCTACAGCGACCGGCAATGGCACGAGGTGCTGGCCCTGGGCGATGCGGTGGACGAGGAACTGCGCGCCTACGACGTGCGCCTGACCATGGGCGGCGAGCCCACCTTCGTGGCCACCGAGAACCGCGACGCCGCCGAATGGAACACCGCGGCCATGGGCCCGACCAAACGCGCCCATGCCACCGAACTGGTCGCCAAGCTCAAGGCCGAATACGGCCCCGGCGGCTTCGTGCACACCGGCCAGGGCAAGTGGTACCCGGGCGAGCAACTGCCGCGCTGGGCCATGGGCATCTACTGGCGCACCGACGGCCAGCCCTGCTGGAAGGACAAGGCCCTGCTGGCCGACGAACGCCAGCCGCACAGCTTCACCACCGACGACGCCGAACGCTTCACCCGCCACCTGGCCAGCCAGCTCGGCCTGCAGGACAGCTACATCGAGCCGGCCTACGAGGACACGCTCTACTACCTCTGGCGCGAACGCCGCCTGCCGGTCAACGTCGATGTGATCGATGCCCGCCTGGCTGACGAGCTGGAGCGCGAACGCCTGCGCCGCGTCTTCGACAAGGGCCTGTCGGCCACCACCGGCTGGCTGCTGCCGCTGCAGGCCGCGCCGCGCGACGACACGGTGCAGCCCGGCAAGGCGCTGGAAGTGGCCGGCGCCACCACCTGGGCTACCGGCCCCTGGTTCGTGCGCGACGGCGTGCTGCGCCTGGTGCCGGGCGATTCGCCGATGGGCTTTCGCCTGCCGCTGGATTCGCTGCCCTGGATCAAGGTGGAGGACATCCCTTACGTCATCGAGCTGGACCCCAGCGCCCCGCGCCGTCCGCTGCCCAGCCAGGTGGAAGCCAAGGCACAGGAGGCGCATCTGGCCGCCGCCATGACGCAGAAACCCCAGCGTTTCGAATCGGCCCCCTGGACCAGCCGCGTCGGCCTCTGCGTGGAAGTGCGCGACCCGGCCCTGGCCAATGGCCCCGAGGCCGAGGCCAAGGCACGCGAGAAGGTGGAGAAGGGCGGAAAGAAGCAGGGCATGCTCTACGTCTTCATGCCGCCGATGAGCCATCTGGAGGACTACCTCTCCCTGCTCACGGCCGTGGAAGCGACGGCCGCCGCGCTGAAGATGCCGGTGGTGCTCGAAGGCTATGCCCCGCCGCGCGACCCGCGCCTGCAGCTGCTGGCCGTGACGCCCGATCCGGGTGTGATCGAGGTCAACATCCAGCCGGTGGCCAGCTGGCGCGAGCTGGTGCGCAACACCGAGTTCCTCTACGAGGCCGCCTTCCAGTCGCGCCTGTCGGCCGAGAAATTCATGACCGACGGCCGCCACACCGGCACCGGCGGCGGCAACCATTTCGTGATGGGCGGCGCCACGCCGGAAGACAGCCCCTTCCTGCGCAAGCCCGAGCTGCTGGCCAGCCTGATCCACTACTGGCACAACCATCCCTCGCTGAGTTATGTGTTCTCGGGCATGTTCATCGGCCCGACCAGCCAGGCGCCGCGGGTGGACGAAGCCCGCAACGACCAGGTCTACGAACTGGAAATCGCCCTGCAGCAGATCGCCGCCGCCCGCAAGGAGCACGGCGAGGCCATGCCGCCCTGGCTGGTGGACCGCACCCTGCGCAACATCCTGATCGACATCACCGGCAACACCCACCGCGCCGAGTTCTGCATCGACAAGCTGTATTCGCCCGACTCCGCCACCGGCCGCCTGGGCCTGCTGGAGCTGCGCGCCTTCGAGATGCCGCCGCATCCGCGCATGAGCGTGGCGCAGCAGCTGCTGCTGCGGGCGCTGGTGGCGCGCTTCTGGAAAAAACCCTTCCAGGCGCCGGTGGCGCGCTGGGGCACCACGCTGCACGACCGCTTCATGCTGCCGGGTTTCCTGCAGGCCGATTTCGAGGACGTGATCGAGGAGATGCGGGGCGCCGGCTATGCCTTCGACGCCGCCTGGTTCGCGCCGCATTTCGAGTTCCGCTTCCCGCGCATCGGCTCGGTGCAGGCGCTGGGCACCCAGCTCACGCTGCGCGCGGCGCTGGAGCCCTGGCATGTGATGGGCGAGGAGACGGCCGGCGGCGGCACGGTGCGTTTCGTCGATTCCTCGCTGGAGCGCATCGAGGTGCGTGTCACCGGGCTGGACGCGCACCGCCACACGGTGCTGGTCAACGGCCGGCAGCTGCCGCTGCAGCCGACCGGCGTGGAGGGCGAATACATCGCCGGCGTGCGCTACAAGGCCTGGAACCCGTACTCGGCCCTGCACCCCACCATCGGCGTGCATGCGCCGCTGACCTTCGACATCGTGGACGTGGCCATGCGCCGCGCCATCGGCGGCTGCCGCTACCACGTGGCGCATCCGGGCGGGCGCAACTACACCACGCTGCCGGTCAATGCCAACGAGGCGGAAAGCCGCCGGCTGGCGCGTTTCTTCCAGAGCGGGCATTCGACCGGGGAGCTGAAGATCCCGGCCGAGCCGATCTCGGGCGTGGCGGCGAGCCGGGAGTTTCCGTACACGCTGGATCTGCGGCGCGGCTGAGCAGCGCTCAGAGCACCGGCAGGCCGGCGGCGGTTTCCAGGTCGCGGAAGAAGGCCTGGTCCGGCTCCTGCACCCACTGCCCGTCGCGCATGGCCATGAGGCCGCTGCCGTGCAGATGCAGGGCGAAGCCGCTGTCGAGTCTTTGCAGGAAGGCGCCGAGCGGGCGCAGTTCCAGCACGCCGTCCTCGAAACGCCAGCAGACGATGGCCTGCGTCTCGGCATCGGGCGGCCGGTAGCCCGGCTCCGGCTCGATATAGGGCGGCACACCCCAGCCGTGGTTCAGGCTCACGCACAGCCGCAGCACCCGTTCGCGGTGCTGCCGGCCCTGGCGGTGCTGGCGCGCGGCGCGTTCGATGGCGTCCCTGCCGACGTCCATGTCGTCGTCGTCCGAATCGATGCCGCCGCGGTACCCATGGCTTGCGCCGCCGTGCTGCGGCAGGTCGGCCAGCACCGTGCCGGCCGTGGGGTGCGGCGCGGGCGCCGGCATGTCCGGCCCGTCTTCGGCCAGTGCATCGGCCAGGGAACGAAGCGAGGTGAAGGCGGCGCCGACGGGCGGGCTGCCCAGGAAGGTGGAACGTGGCATGGCAAGTCTCGGGCGTGGAAAAAGCCGGCATCTTTGGCGGGCGCCGGCTTTCGCGCCGGAGCCGGGCCGAAGCTGCCGGCCGCCTGACGAAGGCCATGGTGCGCACGCCACAGGCCGGGGCCGGTCATGAGGGACAATCGCCCCTCCCATGGATGAACCCCGCAGTTCCCTTTTTGCCGGCACGGTCGCCGAGACTCCCTCCGCGCTGGCCGATGCCATCGCGGGTTCGGCCGCGCGCGGCCATTTCGACGAGTTGCGCGGCGGCACCGCAAGCGATGGTGCGCTGGTGGCCGAATGGGCGCGTTTCTTCGACCTGCTGGGCGAGTCGGGCCTCGACGACCTGGACCGCCGCATGGCCAACCTGCGCCGGCAGATCCGCGACAACGGCGTCACCTACAACGTCTATGCCGACGAGGGCAGCGCGCCGCCGCGGCCCTGGTCGGTCGACCTTTTCCCGCTGATCCTCGATCCGGCCACCTGGCAGCGCATCTGCGCCGGCGTGCTGCAGCGGGTGCATGTGCTGGACCGGGTGATGGCCGACATGTACGGCGAGCAGCGCCTGCTGGCCAGCGGCCTGCTGCCGCCGGCGCTGGTGCACGGCCATCCGGGCTTCCTGCGCGAGATGCAGGGCGCCCAGCCCAAGGGCACGCTGCTGCACATCGCCGCCTTCGATCTGGCGCGCGGGCCGGACGGACACTGGTGGGTGGTGTCGCAGCGCACCCAGGCGCCCTCGGGCCTGGGCTATCTGCTGGAGAACCGGCTGGCCATCTCGCGCCAGTTCCCCGAGGCCTTCGAGTCGATGCAGGTGCAGCGCCTGGCCAGCACCTACGGCGCGCTGGTGGAGAGCCTCAAGCGCAGCAGTCCGGCGGGCAAGGACGCGCTGATCGCCCTGCTCACGCCCGGCCCCTACAACGAAACCTATTTCGAGCATGCCTACCTGGCGCGCTACCTCGGCCTGACCCTGGTCGAGGGCAGCGACCTGACGGTGCGCGACGACCGGCTCTACTTGAAGACCCTGCAGGGCTTGAAGCCGGTGCACGGCCTGTTGAAGCGGGTGGACGACGAGTTCCTCGATCCGCTGGAGCTGCGCGCCGATTCCACGCTCGGCGTGCCCGGCCTGCTGCAGGCGGTGCGCGCCGGCAATGTGCTGCTGGCCAACGCGCCGGGCTCGGCCTTCCTGGAATCGCCCGCGCTGCTGGGTTTCCTGCCCGCCCTGGCGCGCCATCTGCTCGGCGAGGAACTCACCCTGCCGGCCCTGCCCACCTGGTGGTGCGGCGAGGATGCAGCGCGCGAGAACGCGGTGCCGCGCATGGCCGACTGCGTGATCAAGCCGACCTATCCGCCATCGCCCTGGCACGACTCCTTCGAGGCAGTGCTGGGCAGTGAGCTGGCGCAGCGCGGCCGCGACGAATGGAGCGGCCGCATCCAGCGCCGCAGCATCGAACACACGCTGCAGGAGCAGCTGCCGCTGTCGCAGATTCCCACCTGGCAGCAGAACCCGGCGGCCGGCGGCGGCCACATCGCGCCGCGTTCGGTGCTGCTGCGGGTGTTCGCGGTGTCCGACGGTCCGGGCAGCTGGCGGGTGCTGCCCGGCGGCATGGCGCGGGTGGTGGGCGATGCATCCGGCGTTGGCAGCGCCCATGTCTCGATGCAGCGCGGCGGCAGCAGTGCCGATGTCTGGGTGCTGGCGCCGGGCGAGGTCGATACCGCCACGTTGCTGCCGACCCATGCCATGCCCGAGATCATCACCCGGCGCACCCGCCTGGTGACCAGCCGCGCCGCCGAACACCTGTTCTGGCTCGGCCGCTACACCGAGCGTGCCGAGAACAACGTGCGCCTGGCGCGCCTGGTGCTGCAGTCGCTCAACGGCGACGACCAGTCCTCGCAGCCGCTGCTGGCCTGGCTCTCGGCCACGGCGGTGGACAACGGCCTGGTGTCCTCCAAAGTGCCCTCGGCCGCGCAGGCACGCCGGGTGTTCGAACGCTCGCTGATCCGCACCCTGGCATCGGATGAGGGTTTCTCCGTCGGCCAGAACCTGCGCTCGCAGCGCCTGGCCGCGGCCGGCGTGCGCGAACGCCTGGCCCAGGAGCACTGGAGCACCATCGTGCATGCCGAGGAAGATTTCTACCGCCGCTTCGCCGCCTACGAGGGCGAGGACAGCTATCTCTCGGTGGATGCCCTGCGCATCCTGGAGTCGGCCAGCAGCCACCTGGCGGCGATCACCGGCGGCCAGACCGACCGCATGACCCGCGACGACGGCTGGCGCCTGCTGTCCATCGGCCGCCATATCGAAAGGCTGGGTTTCCTGGCCTCGGCCCTGCAGCTGGCGCTGGAGACCGGCGCGGTGTTCGACGAGGCCGGCTTCGAAGGCGTGCTGGCCCTGTTCGACAGCACCATCACCTTCCACGCCCAGTACCAGCAGACCCGCGAGGTCGCGGCCCTGGTCGACCTGCTGGTGATAGACCGCGACAACCCGCGCTCGCTCGGCTGGGTGGCGCAGCTGCTGCGCGGCCGGCTGGCCCGGCTGGCCGAGGTGCGCGCGGCAGGCGAGGGCGGCCATGCGGCCCCTGGCGCTGAGCGCGGCGCGCTCAGCCTGATGGTGCCCAATACCGAGCTCTGGGACCTGTCCGTGCTGTGCGGCTCCGGGCCGGACGGCAGCAAGGCCTCGCCCCAGCTGGCGCTGCTGCTGCAGCAATGCTGCGACAGCGCCTACAACCTCTCGGATGCGATCAGCGCCCAATACTTCACCCACTCGGACGCCCGCCACAGCATCGCCACCTGATGAGACTGCGCATCCAACACGAGACGGTCTATGCCTATGTGCCGGCGGTGGACACCGCCCAGCACATCGTGCACCTGAAGCCGCGCAACACCGCCTGCCAGAAGCTGCTGCAGCACCGCATGCGCATCACGCCGCAGCCCTCGGCCAGCTCCGAGCGCATGGACGCCTGGGGCAACACCCGCAGCTTCTTCTCGCTGCAGGCGGCCCACGACGAACTGCGGGTGGTGGCCGAGAGCCTGGTCGACACGAGCCCGCCCGCGCCCCTGCCCGAGGACGGCGGCGCCGCCTGGGAAGCGGTGCGCGAGCGTTTCCGCTTTCGCGCCGGCAGCGTCTGGGACCGCGCGGCCGAGTTCGTCTTCGCCTCCGAATACGTGCCCCAGCACGAGGATTTCGCGGCCTATGCCCGGCCGGTCTTCCAGCCCGGCATGCCGGTGCTGCAGGCGGCCGATGCGCTGATGCGGCGCATCCACGACGACTTCCTCTACGAGAGCGACAGCACCGATGTCGGCACGCCCGCGGTCGAGGCGCTGGCGCAGCGGCGCGGCGTGTGCCAGGACTTCGCCCACATCATGATCGGCTGCCTGCGCGCCCAGGGCATCCCGGCACGTTATGTCAGCGGCTACCTGCTGACCGTGCCGCCGCCCGGCCAGGCGCGGCTGGTGGGCAGCGATGCATCGCATGCCTGGGTGTCGGTATATGCGCCGCCGGGCCACGACGTGCAGGAGCCCGGCGCCTGGTGGGACTTCGACCCCACCAACCGGCGCAGGCCGGGCGAGGACTATGTCACCATCGCCCACGGCCGCGATTTCGGCGACGTCTCGCCGATGCGCGGCCTGCTGCACGGCGGCGGCGAACACACGCTGGACGTCGGCGTCACGGTCGAGCCGATCGAGTAGCCGGCCGCCGCTGTCCCGTGCCGGCCGCCATGCCGGCCTTGTCTTTTTCTCACTTCAGCAACCTTCAGGATTCTTCCCATGAGCGTCTACGACAAACTGCGCGCCCTCGGCATCACGCTGCCGCCGGTGGCCACCCCCGCCGCCGCCTACGTGCCCTTCGCGCGCACCGGCAACCTGGTGTTCCTCTCGGGCCATATCGCCCGCAAGGACGGCAAGCCCTGGGTCGGCAAGCTGGGCGATTCCGTGCTGACGGAAGAGGGCCAGCAAGCCGCCCGCGCGGTGGCGGTGGACCTGCTGGGCACGCTGCAGTCGGCCGTGGGCGACCTCGACCAGGTGACCCGCATCGTCAAGGTGATGAGCCTGGTGAACTCAACGCCCGATTTCACCGAGCAGCACCTGGTGACCAACGGCGCCAGCGAGCTGCTGGCCGAAGTCTTCGGCGAGCGCGGCGCCCATGCCCGCAGCGCCTTCGGCGTGGCGCAGCTGCCGCTGGGCAGCTGCGTGGAGATCGAGCTGATCGCCGAAGTGGCCGCGCCGGGCCTGTGATTCAATAGGCGCTGGCCGCGCTCAGCTCATCGAGCGATTGCCGATCCAGCTTCAGCGCCGCCGCCACCAGCAACTCCTTCAGCTGCTCCAGCGTGGTGGCGCTGGCGATCGGCGCGCTGATGCCCGGCTGGGCGATCTGCCAGGCCAGGGCGACCTGGCCGGGCTTGGCGGCGACGCGGGCCGCGACCGTGTCCAGCGCGGCCAGGATGCGCTGGCCCCGCGCATCCAGGTATTTCTGCACCACGCCCGCGCCGCGCGGGCTCTTGCCGGCATCGGCGGCGCTGCGGTACTTGCCGGTGAGGAAGCCGGCGGCCAGGGCGTAGAAGTTGATCACGCCCACGCCGCGCTCCACGCAGAGCTTTTGCAGCTCCTTCTCGAAGAAGGCCCGGTCGTGCAGGTTGAACAGCGGCTGCAGGCTCTCGTAGCGCACCAGGCCCAGGCGCTCGCTGGTGTCTAGCGCGCTGGCCAGGCGCGGGGCCTCGTAGTTGGAGGCGCCCACCGCCCGCACCTTGCCGGCCTTGACCAGGTCGTCGAAGGCGCCCATCACGTCCTCCTGCGGCACCTTCGCATCGTCGTCGTGCGACTGGTAGAGGTCGATGCGGTCGGTCTGCAGGCGCTTGAGGGAGGCATCGACCGCCTCGCGGATGTATCTGGGATGCAGGCCGACCTTGCCTTCGCCCATGGGCTTGCCGACCTTGGTGGCCAGCACCACCTTGTCGCGCCGGCCACCGCCCTGGGCGAACCAGCGGCCGATGATGGTTTCGGACTCGCCGCCGACATGGCCGGGCACCCAGGTGGAGTACATGTCGGCGGTGTCGATGAAGTTCATGCCGGCGTCCACCCAGGCATCGAGCAGGCGGTGCGAGGTGGCTTCGTCGATGGTCCAGCCGAAGACGTTGCAGCCGAAGGTGATGGGGGAGACCTGCAGGCCGGAACGGCCGAGTGCGCGATATTCCATGTCGAGTCGGATCCACAAAAGCAAAACGCCCATTCTGGGCGTTTTGCGTCGGGTCTGCAGGCGCGGCCCGCGGCGGCTCAGCGGCCGGGCGGGGCGCGCAGGCTGCGGTCGGAGTTGAAGCGCAGGCCGAAGTCCGGCCGCTGTCCCGGTGCCTGCTCGGCCTTCTCCAGCGCCTGGGCGCGCTCGCGGATCTGCTGCTGCTGCGCGGGCGTGCAGGCCTGCACCGCGAAGTCGGCCCGGTGCAGCTCGCCGTTCTTCAGGTCGACGAAGAGGCTGTCCGGGTCGCCGGCATTGCGGCTGGACGAGGGCAGCAGCCTGGCGCCCTCGGGCAGGCTGGCGGGATCGACCCGCATCACATGGGTGGTCGGCCGCATGCCGCAGATGCTGAAGTTGCCGTTGCTGTCGGTGCCGATGTTGGTGCCGTCCTCCAGGTAGACACGGGCCTGCGGTATGCCGATCTCCTGGCCGTTCTGCAGGCCGTTGCCGTCGCAGTCGGTGAACACCTTGCCGAGGATGCAGGCGTCGGTGCTGAAGACGCCGCCGCTGACCTGCACCACGGCGCGCGCGGTGGCCGAGGCCATGCCGTTGGCCGACTGCGCCCGCGCCGTGTTGCTGCCGGTGCCGCGCTGCGCGCCGATGCCGATGCGCACCCGGTAGGACAGCTCGACGCGGCCGCCGGCTTCGATGTCGCCGGCCGCCAGCGTCAGCCGCGGTCCAGGTGCGCCGGCCGGGTCGGCCACCGGCAGGGCCGGCGCGTTGCCGCGGCGCAGCGCCAGGGTGCCGGGGATGTAGCGAAAGCCCGCGGGCAGCCGGTCGTCCACCGTCACTGTCCGCGCGGTGCCGCCGCCGAGGTAGGCCACGCCGACGGTGTAGCGCACCACGTCGCCGATCTCGGCCTGCTTCTTGTTGGCCTGCTTGGTGATGGCCAGGCCGCCGCCGCCGCCGACCACGCTGGCCGGCACGATGCTGCAGCTGTCCGGATCGCTGCACATCGCATCGGGCTCGGGCGCCGGGCCGCCGTCCTTGCCGATGGACGAGACCGTGCCCACGCTGGCCCCGGCCAAGGCCGGGGAAGGCCGCACCTGCAGCGACAGCAGACGGGGTTCTCCTCCCGGCGGGATGTCGGCGCCGGCGAAATCGCAGGTCACGCGCTGGCTGGCATCGCTTGCGCACTGCCAGCCCTCGCCGGGAGGGCCGGCGCCGAAGTCCATGCCCTGCGGCAGCTGGGTCTTGACCTGGGCGGTGGGCGAGGGCGCGCTGCCGCGGTTGCGGATGCGCAGGACATAGACCGAATCCGTGCCCACGGCCAGGGCCGGTGCGGGGGGCGCGGTCGCCAGGGTGAGCGCGATGCCGCGGCCGACGATGTCCTCCGAACCCGGCACCGTGGCGCAATGGCCGGGCTCGCTGCATCCGCCGGGATGGGGCGCCTCTGCGCCGTCCTTGCCGATCGCCAGCACGATCCTGGCCGTCTGGCCCGCCAGCGTGGCGGCGGGCTGCACCTTCAGCACGACGGTGCTCGCCTCGCCCGGCGCGATGCTGCCGCTGAAGTCGCCGCTGACCAGCTGGTTCGCATCGATCGCAGCCTTCCAGCCGGTGCCGTCGCTGCCATTGAAGTTCAGCCCGGGCGGCAGCTGCACCTTCACCTGCGCGGCGTTGGCGCTCGCGCTGCCGTTGTTGGCGACCGTGACAGCGAATTGCGACTCCTTGCCCACTTCCAGGCCGGGCGTGAGCGCGCTGACCTTGACCGTCAGGCCGATGCCGGAGCCTACCGGTGCCGGGTCTGTGGGGCCGGTCCAGCATTGCGCGCTCTCGGTGCAGGCACTGCCGGGCGTGGGCGCCGTGTCGCCGGTCTGGCCCACCGCAACGGCGATCGAAGGCTGCTGGCCTGCCGCCTGCGACGCGGGGCGCACCGTCAGCGCCACGCGGTTGCTGTCGCCGACGGCGATGGCGCCGTGGTAGTCGCAGCCGAGCAGGCCTGCCGCCGCGCTGCAGTTCCAGCCGGGGCCGCTGAGCGAGCGGTAGTCCAGCCAGGCCGGCAGCTGCACCTTGAGCTGGGCACGCCGGGCCGGCGCATTGCCTGCATTGGTGAGGGTGACGACCAGGGTGGAATCCAGATTGACGGTCAGCGCCGGTGCCGGCCCGGACACGGCGATGGTCAGCACCACGCCGCTGGCGACCGGCCGCGGATCGGCGGGGCCGGCGGTGCAGGCTTCTGCGTCGGTGCAGGAGGTGCCGGGGGCCGGCGCCGGTCCGCCGTCCCTGCCCACGGAGCCGGCGGGTACCAGGACCTTGCCCGCCGTGTCGGGCGCGGGGCGCACGGCCAGCACCAGGATGCTCGAGCTCCCCGGCAGCAGGGCGACCGTGGCGTCGCAAGTAACCAGGCTGCCTGCCGCACCAGGCGAACAGGCCCAACCGCTGCCGGTCGTGGAAACCTGCTCCAGCCCGGCGGGCAGTTGCAGTTTCACCTGCGCCTTCGGGGCTGGTCCGGTGCCTTTGTGGATCACCGTGACGGTATAGGTCGAATCGACGCCTTCCTCCAGCGCCGGCGTGGGGGAGGACATGGAAATGCCCAGGGTGACCCCGCCATCGACGGTGCCGCCGCCACCGGGGCTGCTGGTGCATTCGGCAGGGTCCGCGCAGCTGCCAGGCGTGGGCGCCGGTCCGCCTTCCTTGCCGATGGACGCTGCCACGAGGGGGGCGGTGCCGGTGGCTGCCGGGCCCGGCCGCACGATGAGTGCGAAGGTGCTGCTGCTCGCGGGCGCCAGGGTGCCGGTGCTGTTGCAGGTGACGAGGCCTGCGGCGCCTGGCGAGCAGTTCCAGCCGCCGCCTGCTGTCGAGGCCTGATCGAGGCCACTGGGCAGCTGCAGCTTGACCTGCGCGGCGGTGGCGGGGCCGCTGCCCTGGTTGGTCACGGTGACGGTGTAGGTGGAGTCGATGCCGACCGTGAGGCGGGGCACCGGAGCCGAGATGGAAATGCCCAGCGACACACCACTGCCGACCGGTCCCAGCCCGCCGGGGCTGGCCGTGCATTCGGCTGGATCGGAACATGTGCCGGGTGCGGGCGCCGGTCCGCCCTCCTTGCCGATGGAGCCGGTCACGCCGGGATCGGTGCCGACAGCGGCCGACGTGGGCCGCACCACCAGCCCGAAGGTGCCGACGGCTGCCGGCGGCAAGGTGCCGGTGGCGTTGCAGGTGACCAGGCTGCCCGCGCCAAGCGAGCAGTTCCAGCCGCCGCCGGTGGTCGAGACATGGTCGAGCCCGGCGGGCAGCTGCAGCTTGACCTGGGCGGCGGTGGCCGCTCCGCTGCCCTGGTTGGTCACGGTGACGGTGTAGGTGGAGTCGATGCCGACAGTCAGCCGGGGTACCGGAGCCGAGATGGAAATGCCCAGCGACACACCGCTGCCGACCGGTCCCAGTCCGCCGGGGCTGGCCGTGCATTCGGCTGGATCCGAACAGGTGCCGGGTGCGGGCGCCGGTCCGCCTTCCTTGCCGATGGAGCCGGTCACGCCGGGATCGGTGCCGACAGCGGCCGACGTGGGCCGCACCACCAGCCCGAAGGTGCCGACGGCTGCCGGCGGCAAGGTGCCGGTGGCGTTGCAGGTGACCAGGCTGCCCGCGCCAAGCGAGCAGTTCCAGCCGCCGCCGGTGGTCGAGACATGGTCGAGCCCGGCGAGCAGCTGCAGCTTCACCTGGGCGGCGGTGGCGGGGCCGCTGCCCTGGTTGGTCACGGTGACGGTGTAGGTGGAGTCGATGCCGACCGTGAGGCGGGGCACCGGAGCCGAGATGGACATGCTCAGCGACACACCGCTGCCGACCGGTCCCAGCCCGCCGGGGCTGGCCGTGCATTCGGCGGGATCGGAACATGTGCCGGGCGCAGGCGCCGGTCCGCCCTCCTTGCCGATGGAGCCGGTCACGCCGGGATCGGTGCCGACAGTGGCCGACGTGGGCCGCACCACCAGCCCGAAGGTGCCGACGCCTGCCGGCGGCAAGGTGCCGGTGGCGTTGCAGGTGACCAGGCTGCCCGCGCCAAGCGAGCAGTTCCAGCCGCCGCCGGTGGTCGAGACATGGTCGAGCCCGGCGGGCAGCTGCAGCTTGACCTGGGCGGCGGTGGCCGCTCCGCTGCCCTGGTTGGTCACGGTGACGGTGTAGGTGGAGTCGATGCCGACAGTCAGCCGGGGTACCGGAGCCGAGATGGAAATGCCCAGCGACACACCGCTGCCGACCGGTCCCAGTCCGCCGGGGCTGGCCGTGCATTCGGCTGGATCCGAACAGGTGCCGGGTGCGGGCGCCGGTCCGCCTTCCTTGCCGATGGAGCCGGTCACGCCGGGATCGGTGCCGACAGCGGCCGACGTGGGCCGCACCACCAGCCCGAAGGTGCCGACGGCTGCCGGCGGCAAGGTGCCGGTGGCGTTGCAGGTGACCAGGCTGCCCGCGCCAAGCGAGCAGTTCCAGCCGCCGCCGGTGGTCGAGACATGGTCGAGCCCGGCGGGCAGCTGCAGCTTCACCTGGGCGGCAGCGGCCGGCCCGGTGCCCGTGTTGGTCACGGTGACGGTGTAGGTGGAGTCCACCCCCACCGCCAGATCCGGCACCGGCCGCGACAACGCAATGCCCAGCACGACGCCCGTGGCGACCTGCGTACCGCCGTCGGCGCTGGTGGAGCATTCGGCCGGATCGGAACAGGCGCCGGGCGAGGGTGCGCCGGCGCCGGTCTTGCCCACCGAGGTGGCGAGGCTGACGGTGTTGCCAGCCGCGCCGGGGGTGGGGCGCAAGCCCAGCGTCAGGGCGCTGCTGCTGCCGGCCGCGATGGAGCCGCCGAAGCTGCAGGACACCAGGTCGCTGTCGGGCACGCAGGTCCAGCCGTCGCCGGTGCCCGCGACGTAGTCCAGCCCGGCGGGCACCCGCGCCTTCACCTGGGCCGCGCTCGCAGCCGCGCTGCCCTGGTTCCTGAGGGTGACGGTGTATCTCGATTCCTGTCCCACGGCGAGCGCTGGCACGGGCGACGAGGTGGTGATGCCGAGCAGGACACCGGCTTCCACCGCGTTGGCGCTGCGCACGCACTGGCTCGCATCGCTGCAGCCCGCCGGCGCCGGGCCTTCGCCGCCATCGGCGCCTATCGAGTATTCGCTGGTGACGGTGGTGCCGCCGACTTCCGGGCCGGGCCGGAACTGCAGCTGCACGGTGATGGTGCCGCCACCCGCAGCGATGGTGCCCGACAGAGCGCAGCTGGCGACGGTGTCCGACTGGACGGTACAGCTCCAGCCGCTGCCGACCTTGCCTTGCAGCTTCAGGGCGGCGTTCGTCTGCAGCTTGATGACGGCACCGGCGGCATCGGCATTGCCGGTGTTGGTCACGGTCGCGGTGACGGTCGACTGGGTACCCACCACCATCGGGGGCGAGGGCGGCAACACGGCCAGCCGCAGGTCCGGCTTCTGGTCGAGGAGCGCATAGCAGACCAGCTGCAGCTGCTGGAGTGCGCTGCCGGTGCGCGCATCGAAGCGGGCCGCGGCGGTGCCGGCAGGGCAGAGTGCCAGCGGCCGGCGGCCGCCCGCGGAAACACCGGCGACCAGTTGGGTGTTGAAAGGGCTGCTCACGGTCACGCTGGTGCCGCTGCGGCCCAGGGTGCTGCAGAACAGGCCGACACCGCTGACTGACTGCCTGTCGGTCATCGGCTGCATGACGGACCAGCCGCTCAGGACCTGGCCGGCCGGGCACACCATGCGGCTGGTGGCGCCATAACCCACGCCGCTGGCGAGCGCCGCGCCGGTCGTGCCGGCTTCGCGGATGGCCAGGCTGTCCGCGATGGTGGCGCAGATGCCCTGGATGCCGGTGCCGTCGTAGAGTACCGCCCGCATGGCCACGTTCCAGAAATTCAGTCCGATCAGCACCTGGCCGGCCGGGCACAGGTTGTTCGCTTTCTCGGTCAGTCCGCCGGTGTCCGTGCCGGCCCAGCCCTGGCCCTGGGGGCGGGCGAGATCGGGGCCGACGGCGGCGCCCGCCAGGGCGGGGCCGAAAAGCGATCCGGCCAGGATCAGCGCCATCCAGGGCCTGCGCAGCGCAGGGAGCAGATCGTTGAAGAGCTTGTGCATGTGCCGTCCCGTCCTCAGGGCTTGAAGAGGTTCTCGTCGAACTTGAAGCGCAGCCGCAGGTACAGCGCGCGCCAGTGGCTGTTGGTGCTGTAGAGCTCGCTGTCGGCATAGCTGCCGGCCACGTAGCCGGCCGACAGCCAGAGGTTGGTCATCACCCGCAGGCCGACTTCCACGCCCACGCCGTTCTCCTGCGTCGGCCCGCCCCAGCTGTGCGAGCCGATCAGGCCCAGGTCCCAGCGCTCGTTGAGGTCGTGGATCACCCGGGCCGAGACCAGCTTGCCGTTGAAGCTGGAGCCCGGGCCGTCGAAGCGGTCGACCTGGTGCTTGAAGGCGCCGGAGGCGCTCAGCGTCCAGTCGCGCGCCGGCCGGTAGTTGGCGGCCAGGGCCAGCACGTCGTTGCGGTAGTTGTCGGGGCTGTCCGGGCCGGTGTTGTGGTCGATGTTGTGTTCGTAGCGGCCGATGGCATTGAGCCGGTTGCTGCCGGTGTCGCGCCAGGCCAGGCCGAGCTGCAGCCGGTCCTGGGTATGGTCCTGGCCGGCGGCGGTGTCGCGGCCCTGCGAGCTCAGCAGCAGGTTGCGGGCGAGCACGGACCAGTCCTGGTTCAGGCGGCGCACCGCGGAAGCGGAGGACAGCCAGGTCTTCTGGGTGTCGGAGATGCGGTACTCCAGCCGGCCGCCGATGCGCCAGAGCGGGCTGCCGCTGTATTCCAGGCCGCCCGCCACGGCCTGCGCGTTGCGGTTGCCGGTATCGGTCTGCACCAGCACCTGGTTTTCCACCGAGGTATTGGCCACCAGGTGTTCGTTCAGGTGGAACACATTGCGCACGCCCACCGCGTTGACCGCGTCGTGGCCGTCGCTGCCTTCGGCCAGGCGCAGTTCCTCGAAGACATTGCCGCCCGGCATATAGGCGGTGTCGGCGCCGAAGACCAGGCGGTGGCTGCTCTTGAGGTCGTCGCCGAAGCCGTAGTTGGCCAACAGGCCATCGACCCATTCGTAGCGGCCGTAGAGCCTGCCGGCGTCGCGGAAACGGTATTCGGTGCCCACGCCGAGGCGCCAGCCGTGGTCGCCGTCCACCGCCTGCTCGGCGACGCCGGTGAGGCTCCACCTGTCGGTGAGTTCGTAGCGCGCGTCGGCGTAGACCGAGGTGTAGCGGTGCACGATGTCGCACTGCGGCAGGCCGACGCAGCTGCTGCCCAGCAGGTTGGAGAAGGGGCCGTACTGGAAATCGCCCGCGCCGAAGCTGGTGCTGTGCAGGCCGCCCGGCGCAACTGCGCCCGGCAGGGCGGCCGAGCCGAGGCTGCCGAGCGGGCTGGCGCCGGCCGGATAGTCGTCGCGCACCTTGTTCACGCCCACGCCCAGGCGCAGCCGGGGTGTCACCGCGCGGCGCAGGCCGGCCGAGAGCAGCACCTGTTCGCCGGGCGTGATCAGGTCCTGCGAGAAGCGGCCGCTGGCCACGGCGGTGAGGTTTTCGGCGATGGCGTATTCCGACTTGAGCAGCGCCTCCTTGCGGCCGGGGTTGATGCCGGCGCTGGCATTGTCGAAACCCACGTCGGTGCGGGCGGCGAAGCCGGAGACCTTGAAGGGGCCGCTGTCGTGGTTCAGCTCGGCCCGCAAGGCCTGACCGGAAGGCAGGGCCAGGATGGAGCCGCCGCCCGCCGCCAGGCCGCGGTTGCTCGCCGTGCCCAGGCTGCCGCTGGCGATGAAGTCGCTGCCGCGGCTGGAGGCCGCGTCCAGCACGATGTGCGTGCTCTCGCCGAGCTGCCAGTCGGCGGTGGCGCCGGAGAGGGTCTTCTGGGTGAGCGGGTTGTCGTCCTTGGTGTGGCGGCCCGAGACGGTCAGGTCCGGCCCCAGCTTCAGCTGGCCGTCGGCGCCGCCCACCCAGTACTTGGGTCCGCCGTCCTCCACCTCGTAGACGATGCGGATCGACACCGGGTTGAAGTCCTCGTCCACGCTGGCCACCGGCTCGCGGAAGAGGATGCGGCCGGAAAAGGGCTCGTACTCGTAGTCCACATGGCGGACCATGGGCGTGCGCGACCGCACCACCGCCGGCTGCAGCCGGTCGCGCACCAGGATGCTGACCTGCTCCGAATTGGCCACCGCGTTCAGCCGCGACACCGCATAGGGCCCGGACAGGCCCCGGCCCGGCTGCTCATCGACCATGGTGGTGCGCGAGGTTTTGGCTGCGAAGGCGGTGGCCGCCACCGTCTCGTTCTCGTAATGCGCGCGGGCGCCGGTCAGGGTGCGTGCGTAACTGCCCAGGCGCAGCGGCTGGGCGCTGTCATGGCTGAGAAAATCGCCGTAGAGAAAATAGTTCTTCTGCTGGTCGATCCGCAGATAAAGCTTGCCGGTGCTGCGGGCGTCGTATCGAACGACCGAGGTGTCGCCATAGATCGGGTAATAGTCGTTGGGATCGACATCCCAGAAGAATTTCTGCTGGGTGATCTTGGCGGAATCGTAGGAACTGGTCAGCACATAATCCTGGAATATCGTGCCCTTGATGAATCCGGCGGCGCGGCTGCTGGTGTTCTGGTAGACCACGCCGGACTGGTTGGGGCCGTCCCACTGGTGGAAGTTGTCCTCGAAACCGGTCTTGGCGATGACCTGGTCCTCGTGCTGGCTGCGGGTGAGCGTATGGCTGATGTCGGCGATGCCCAGGCCGAAGAGCGGCCGCAGCTGGGCGAGGAAGTCCATGCTGCCGACGGCGTTCACCGGGCCGCTGCTCACCCGGATGGCATTGCTGCCCGCCGTGCTGGAAGCGACGAGTTCCAGGTCTTCCTGGCCGTTGACCACCACCAGATGGGTGCTGCTGGCCAGGCGGCCGTCGGCCAGGCGCAGACGGCCCAGGCTGGTATCGACCGCCACCTTGATCGGCGCCGTGATCGGCCGGCCATCGGCATCTCGCACCAGGATGCGCAGGGGCAGGGCGGTATGCCCGTCGGCCGGTGCCTGGTTCTTTTCGAGCAATACCTCGATATGTTCGCCAGCCGTGAGATAACGGCCCTGCAATTCGAAGGCCTGCCGCTGCACCTGGGTATTGGACTGGACCGGCTCCACCACCAGATGATTGGGCGCATTCAGCGGCATGGCGTTTTCCACCAGATGCGGAAAATCTTCCGGGGGCTGTTGCGCGCCTGCGCTGCGGCAATACAGGCTGACGGCTCCGGCCAGAATGGTGAGACCGGATGAAATAGGGCGTCGCATAATGTCGAATTCCCGGCGGCATGGATTGCCACCGAGTTTTCGCTACGCGAACAGGATGTGAGCCTTCGCTGCCTGGGCCGTTGGGGCTAGGCGGTGCGGAAAAACAACCGGCCGGGGGCGGAGTCCAAGGCCCGGCTCCAGACGATCACACCAGGCCGAACGCGCCCAGGATCGCCCCGGCGCCCAGCAGCCAGAGCAGGTGTATGCGGGTGCGCCACACCAGCACCGCGCTGACCAGCGCCAGCACCCAGGCACTCACCGGGTGCTGCTCGGCAGCGCCGTTGCGCACCAGCACCCAGCCGGTGGACAGCAGCAGGCCGATCACCATCGGCGTCATGCCCTGCTTGAAGGCCCGCACCGAGCGCCGATGGCGGTTGCGCTGGCCCCAGCGCGCGGCGTTGTAGGTGACCAGGCTGCTCGGCAGGAGGATGCCGCCCATCATCACCAGCAGGCCGAACATGCCCAGCGCCCAGGCATGCGGCCCGGCGCCCAGGCCGCCGCCGGCGTTCAGGCCCAGGTTCCAGCCCATCAGCGCGACGAAAAGAATATTGGGCCCGGGGGCGGCCTGCGCGATGGCGATGGATGCGTTGAACTGCATGTCGCTCAGCCAGCCGTGCTGGTCGACCAGGTAGCGGTGCATGTCCGGCACGGTGCCGATGGCGCCGCTCACCGACAGCAGCGACAGCAGCAGGTATTGGCCGAAGAGGGCCAGCCAGTCGCCCGGCGCCATATGGATGTTCATGGCTTGAGTTTTCTCCAGGTCAGCACGCAGGAAATGCCGCCCACCACCAGCAGCACCGACATCAGCGGCATGCGCACCAAGGCGACCGCGACGAAGGAGACCACCGCCACGCCGATGCAGAAGGGCATGCCCAGCACATGCTTGCGCAGGGCCGGCAGCAGCTTGCAGGCGGTGGCCATGATGAGTCCGGCGGCCACCGCGGACATGGCGCGCAGCGCGCCCGCGACCTGCGGCTGGTTCTGGAAGTGGCTGTAGACCAGGCCCAGGCAGAGCACCAGCACCAGCGGCACCGTCATCAGGCCCAGCAGGGTGACGGCGGCGCCGCGCCAGCCGAAGAAGCGGTCGCCCAGCATCAGGCCGAGGTTGATCACATTGGGGCCGGGCATGACCTGGGCGACGGCCCATTCCTCGACGAATTCGTCGAGTGTCATCCAGCGCTTGCGCTCCACCAGCTCGCGCTGGACCACCGCCAGCACGCCGCCGAAGCCCTGCAGGGCCAGCCAGTTGAAGGCGAGGAAGAGTTCGGTGAGGGAGGCGGGGCCGGGCCTGGGCGCCGGTTCCACCGCGGTGGGTTCTGGGAGGCGGGCGTCGGCGATGGCGGCATCCTGCGATTATCGCCAGCGGACCGCTATTCGTTGCAGTCTGTTTCTACCGATATCGGCCGGCCGCACAAGATGCCTCGGGTCGTCCGACCCCGATACGTCCGCATCCATCAGGAGATTCCATGCAAAAAATCCGCCGCGCCGCACTCGGCCTGTTCGCCGTCGCCAGCATCGCGCTGGCCGCCGGCTGCGCCACCGTCACCGACAACGTCGCCACCATGCAGGCTCGGCTGTCGCCCCAGGCCGAAGTGCCGCCGACCGTCTCCATGGGCCAGGGCCTGGCCCAGGTCTGGCTCAACAAGCAGACCGGCGGCCTGCGCTGGAAGGTGGAGTATTCCGGCCTGAGCGGCCCGGCCACCGCGGCGCATTTCCACGGCCCGGCGGCGCCCGGCGCCAATGCCGGCGTGGTCGTGCCGGTGAAGCTGACGCCGATTCCCTCGCCCAGCTTCGAGGGCGAGGCCATCGTTTCGCCGGCCCAGGTGCAGCAGATCGTCGACGGCCAGTGGTACTTCAACATCCACTCCGCCAAGTATCCCGGCGGCGAAATCCGCGGCCAGGTGCTGCTGGTGCGCTGAAGCGGGCGCCCGCCAACGGCGGGTGTTTCTTCGACAGGCCGTGGTCATCCGACCACGGCTTTGTCATTTCTGGCGGTAGGTGATAGCAACTGCCAACTAAAATCGAGGGTTCCCCCAGAAAGCCACGATGAACGCCCCCGTCGACGTTTCCTTTTTCGCGCGCGCCGCCAAACCGATCACCAGCTACCGCAAGTACTGGGCGCATCGTTTCGGCACGGCGAAATTCCTGCCGACTTCGCGGGAGGAAATGGCGGCGCTGGGCTGGGACAGCTGCGACATCATCGTGGTCAGCGGCGATGCCTATGTGGATCATCCGAGCTTCGGCATGTCGGTCATCGGCCGGGTGCTGGAGGCGCAGGGTTTCCGGGTCGGCATCATCGCCCAGCCCGACTGGCAGAGCGCCGAGCCCTTCCGCGCGCTGGGCAAGCCCAACCTGTTCTTCGGCGTGACCTCGGGGAACATGGATTCGATGATCAACCGGTACACCGCCGACCGGAAGATCCGCAGCGACGACGCCTACACCCCCGGCGACCGCGCCGGCTCGCGGCCGGACCGCGCGGCCATCGTCTATTCGCAGCGCTGCCGCGAGGCCTATAACGACGTGCCCATCGTGCTCGGCGGCATCGAGGGCAGCCTGCGCCGCATCGCCCACTACGACTACTGGTCCGACAAGGTGCGGCGCAGCGTGGTGGTGGATGCCAAGAGCGACCTGCTGCTGTACGGCAATGCCGAACGCGCGGTGGTGGAGATCGCCCACCGGCTGGCCGCGCGCGAGCCGATCGAGAACATCACCGATGTGCGCGGTACCGCCTTCGTGCGGCGGCAGATGCCGGGCGAGGCCTGGTTCGAGATCGACTCCACCGAGGTCGACATGCCCGGCCGCGTGGAAGCGCATGTCAATCCCTATCTGATGGTGTCGGAGCAGGCCAAGGCCCAGGGCGCCACCTGCGCCCGCGAGGACGAGGCCCAGGCCGCCGCGGCCGCCGCCGAGGCCGGCCAGCCGCCGCCGCTGCCCGACCTCTCCAAGCTTTCGCTGATGGCCGCCGCGCCGCAGCTGCCGGGCGGCGCGCAGCCGATGCGTTTCGTGGCCAACCCTGCCGTGCGCCTGAAGCCGCCGCCGCGCGACCGCAGCGTGATCCGCCTGCCGAGCTACGAGCAGGTGCGCTCCGATCCCATCCTCTACGCCCATGCCAACCGGGTGCTGCACCTGGAGACCAATCCCGGCAATGCCCGCTCGCTGGTGCAGGCGCACGGCGAGGGCACGACCGCCCGCGACGTGTGGATCAACCCGCCGCCCATCCCGCTGACCACGGCCGAGATGGACTACGTCTTCGACCTGCCCTACGCCCGCAGCCCGCATCCGCGCTACGCCGACGAGAACGGCAGCCACGACGGCGCCACCAAGATCCCGGCCTGGGAGATGATCCGCTTCAGCGTGAACATCATGCGCGGCTGTTTCGGCGGCTGCACCTTCTGCTCGATCACCGAGCACGAGGGCCGCATCATCCAGAGCCGCTCGGAAGAATCCATCATCCGCGAGGTGGAGGACATCCGCGACAAGGTCGCCGGCTTCACCGGCGTCATCTCCGACCTGGGCGGTCCCACCGCCAATATGTACCGCCTGGGCTGCAAGACGCCCGAGATCGAAGCGGCCTGCCGCAAGCCCAGCTGCGTCTATCCGGGCATCTGCAGCAACCTGCACACCGACCACGGCCCGCTGATCAAGATCTACCGCCGTGCGCGGGCCCTGCGCGGCATCAAGAAGATCCTGATCGGCTCCGGCCTGCGCTACGACCTGGCGGTGCAGAGCCCGGAGTACGTCAAGGAATTGGTGCAGCACCATGTGGGCGGCTACCTCAAGATCGCGCCCGAGCACACCGAGAGCGGTCCGCTGTCGAAGATGATGAAGCCGGGCATCGGCAGCTACGACCGCTTCAAGCAGATGTTCGAGAAGTTCTCGGAAGAGGTCGGCAAGAAGCAGTTCCTGGTGCCCTACTTCATCGCCGCCCATCCGGGCACCACCGACGAAGACATGATGAACCTGGCGCTCTGGCTGAAGCGCAACAGCTTCCGGGCCGACCAGGTGCAGACCTTCTATCCCAGCCCCATGGCCACCGCCACGGCCATGTACCACAGCGGCCGCAACCCGCTGCGCAAGATCGGCCGCGACAGCGAGACGGTGGACATCGTGCGCGGCGAACGCCGCCGCCGGCTGCACAAGGCCTTCCTGCGCTACCACGATCCCAAGAACTGGCCGCTGCTGCGCGAAGCGCTCAAGGACATGGGCCGCGCCGACCTGATCGGCAACGGCAAGCACCACCTGATCCCCACCTACCAGCCGCTGGACGACGGCGGCTACCAGAGCGCGCGGCGCAAGAACTCCACGCCTGCGCCGCAGGTAGCCAAGAGCCGCAAGGCCACGGCCGTGGAGCCGCCGCGCGCCGGCCGCATCCTGACGCAGCACACCGGCCTGCCGCCGCGCGACAACGGCTCGCGGCCAAGGGTCAAGCCTTCGGGTCGGCGCTAGCCGCAGGGGCTGGAACGGCATTCGCAACCGCATACATCTGTGGAGGCGAAGCCGGCGCAGAATCGGGTTTTCCGTTAATTCCACAAGGAGCCCGAATCATGAACAGCCGTCTTGGCAATCCTGAGTTTCCGGCCGCCGATCCCGCCCTTGCGGACGAGGACGACCTGGATTCCGACGACCTGCCCGAGCAGGTCGAAGCACCCTCGCCGGGCGAAGGCCTGGTGGAGCCGGCCGGCGTGCCTTTCGATGAGGAAGTCGAGCGGGTGGTGCAGCCCGAGCCGGTCGGCGATTGAGCGCGCTGCGCTCGCAAAAAAGCCCCGCAGCCATCACGGCGCGGGGCTTTTTTGCGGGCGTTTCCAGCCCGGTGCGGTGCAGGCCGGATCAGTCGCGGCTGGCGCCCAGGCGGCCCCAGAGGAAACCGACGGCCAGGGCCAGCACCACCGATGCGACCGGGTTGTCGCGGATGACGTTGCGTGGTGCTTCCACCGCCTGGTCGATGTAGTCGTGGGCGCAATCGAAGGCGCTTTGGGCGCGCTGGGCGGCCTTGTCGACGGTGTCGTGCGCGCTGGCCGCGGCCTTGCCGACGACGCCTTCGGGATCGACGCTGGGTTTGCCGAACAGGCTGCTGTCTTCGACGGATTCGATGCTCATGGCTGGGCCCCTTTTTTTAACGGAAGTGGTTGGTCGAAAAGATCGAAAGTTCAGTATGGAACCCGCTCCCCGCGCCTTGCGTAGGACGGGCCCGCGTTGGCGCGCCATGCAAAAAACCCGCCACGAGGGCGGGTTTGGGCAGGGCTGTCGAACCCGGCGCATGGCCGGGTCCCAGGCCGCGTTCAGGAGCCGTTGGTGACCTTGGGAACGCCCTGGCTGTCCAGGTTGCTGGGGTTCTTGGCCGGCGGCAGGTGCGAGCCGATCTTGTTGCCGGTCTTGCGCACGCCGCCAGCAACTTTCTCGCCTGCATGGGCGGTGGCGTGACCAGCCTTCTTGGCGGTACGCACGGTGGCGTCCTCGGCGCGCTGCACCGGGCCGTTGCCCTTGGCGGGCTCGGTCTGCGCATGGGCGGAGAAGGACAGGGCGGCGACGCCCAGGGCGACGACGGTGGAAAGAGTGCGAAGGGAGTTTGTTTTCATGCTGATCTCCGTGAGAAGGAGCCGCCAGTATGGACACCGCTTTGTCCCCGTGGTGTGTCTGGCGCCCACAAATGGATGCCTTCCTACGTGGGCCCGGGCTGGCGCATGACAGCCGTGTCGGCAGCCAGCGACAAGCGCCTGCGGAACTAGTCGAACGAAGACTCCTTGCGGTGCTGTACCGCATCGATGCCGATGCCCGCATGAGGATGCGCCAGGCAGTCGAGGAAACACTCGCGTTCGGCGCCCAGCTGCTGGCTCAAGGTGGAGGAGGGCGCTCGCGCCAGCAGCTCCCGTGTCGCGGCCAGCGCGGCGGGTGCGCGGCGATTGAGGGCCTCCGCGAGCCGCAGCGCCGTATCGAGCGCCTCGCCCGTGGCGGTGAGCCGGTTGACCAGGCCGGTCTCATACAGGCGCTCGGCCGTCAGCCGCTCGCCCAGCAGCGCGATCTCCAGTGCCAGCGCCCGCGGCAGCGAACGCGCCAGATGCCAGGTCGCGCCGCCGTCGGGGGTCAGGCCCAGGCGGGCTTGCGACAGCACGAAGACCGCGTCGCGCGCCGCCACCACCATGTCGCAGGCCAGGGCCAGCGAGAAGCCGGAGCCGGCCGCCTTGCCTTCCACCGCGGCGATCACCGGCTTGGGAAAGGTGCTGACCGCATCGATCAGCAGATGCAGTCCATCGACCGCCTCGGCCTGCTGCGCACGCGAGCCGCCACGGCCTTGCGCGAGCTGCTGCAGCCGGGCGCCGGCGCAGAAACTTTCGCCCGCGCCCACGATCACCGCCGAGCGCACATCGGGGTTGTCGCCGGCGGCATTGAGGGCCTCGACGGCCGCGGCATACATGCCGGGTTCCAGCGCATTGCCGTATTCGGGATTGTGCAAGCTGACCACCATGGTCTGGCCATGGCTGTGACTTCTTACTTCTGCGGGCATCGGCTGCATCCTTGAAACGCCGCGGGCGGAGAGCAGTGAGGAGGGGCGAATGTAACTGCGGCTTTATTCCCACGACGGGGCATTATCGGATCTGTTATTTTTTTTTACGTGTGACAAAATCCGCTTCGTTTCTAACTTGAGCCCTGATCATTCCCCAGCCATGCATTGCCACCTGCCGCGACTGAAATCCGGGTTCCTTGTCTTGACGGTGCGCACGCTTTGAGCATGCCCAACCGTTTCCAGGTGGTACTGGGCGCGGCCTTGTGTGCCGTGGCGTGGAAGGCCGAGGCGCTGTCGATGGGGCCGTCCCGCGGCGAGGCCATCGTGGGCCAGGCGCTGGACCTGAGCTTCGACATCGCGCTGGATGCGGGCAGCGATGCCAGTTCCTCCTGCGTCAGCGCCGAGCTGTTCTATGGCGACAGCCGGGTCGATCCGACGCGGGTGCGGGTGACCACCCGTGCGGGCGCGCAGCCCTTGCAGGCGGTGGTGCAGGTGAGTTCGGTGCTGGCCGTCAACGAGCCGGTGGTGGCGGTGCTGCTGCGGGCAGGCTGCGCCACCGCGGTGTCGCGCCGCTACACGCTCCTGGCGGGCTCGCCGATCGAATCGAACACGGTGGCCACGCTGCCGGTCAATCCCGCGGCGGTGCCGCAGTACCGTCCGCTGCCGGCGGTGCGCGAATCGGCCGCACCGACGCGGCGCCCGCCGGTCGCAGCGGCAGCGCCATCGCACAGCCGGGCAGCGGCCAGGCCCGCGGTACCGAAGGCGCCCAAGGTGGCGCCGGAGCCGGTCCGCACCGCTGACAGCGGCGCCGCCGCCAGCCGCCCGCGGCTGGAGCTGCAGTCGCCGATGGACTGGCTGCAGGAGCAGATCGTCTCGCTGCGGTCTTCCGACAGCATGGCCACGCCGTCCCTCACCACGACTCCCGAGCAGCGCACCCTGGCCGCCGCCGTGTGGCGTGCGCTCAATACCGCCGACGGCACGCTGGCGCCCGATGGCGATAACCAGCAGCGCATCCTGACGCTGGAAAACCAGATCAAGACGCTGCAGACCGGCTCGCGCTTGGCACGCGGACGCGAGGCCGATCTGCAGGCACAGCTCGCCGAGGCACAGTCGCAGCGCGACTCGGCCTGGATCTGGATGTGGGCGCTGAGCGGCGTGGTCATCCTGGTGCTGCTGGCCGCCGGCTTCCTGTTCTGGCGCAGCCGGGGCACCGGCCGTCCGGTGTGGTGGAAGTCGCGCCATCAGGCCGAATTCGGCGCCGACGCCGCCACCGCTTTCGGCGAAGGCTTTGTCGACACGCAGCCGGCTCCGGTCGATTTCCTCTATCCCCACGAAGCCGGCGAAGCCGACACCCTGGTTCCCGGCGCGGATGCGGAACAGGCGCCATTGATGGAGCCCATGCATGCGACAGCCGCTGGCGCGCCGCATGCCGAGGCACCGGTCGCACCGAACTCCGCCGAGGCCGCGATGCGCGCCGCGCGCGAACTGCGCAACGGCTCGGCCAACGAGCTGGCCGATGTGCAGCAGAACGCCGACTTCTTCGCCTCGCTCGGCCAGTACGACCAGGCCATCGAACTGCTGCAGGGCTATATCGACAGCCATCCGGGCACCAGCCCGGGCGCCTATCTCGACCTGCTGCAGCTCTTCCACACCCTCAGCCTGACCGATCCATATCGCAAGCTGAGCGCGGATTTCAACGCGGTCTTCAACGCCGAGCTGCCCACTTTCGCCACCTTCCTCAAACGCAGCCGCGACCTGTTCTCCTACGAGGACGTGCTGGGGCAGATCGCGCAGAACTGGTCGCGGGCCGAAGTGCTGGACCTGATCGAATCCTTCCTGGTGCGCCAGCCCGACCTGCAGGCGCATCCGCCCTTCCAGCTCGAGGCCTACCGCGACCTGCTGATGCTGTACGAAGTGGCCAAACTCGAACATGGCACGACGGCGGTGCGCCTGACCACGCCTCCGGGCCTGGCGGGCTTCACCAGCACGCCGGCGCTTGCCGCCGCCGTGGCGGCGACCCCGGCCGTCGAGGCGCCCGCACCGGCACCGGTGGCCAGCTCCGGCGCCACCATCGACTTCGCGCTGGAACCCGGCGACCCGCTGGACATGCCCGCGCCCTTCCACATGCAGACCACGGATTCGGGCCTGCCGGACCTGGGCCTGCCGATGGACTTCGCCTCGGGTGCCGCGCCGGCCCGTGCGCCCCATCCTTCGCTGGATGACATCGCCTTGCCCGAAGGCGGCCCGGTGGGCGCCCGCACGCCGGCGGCACCGGCGGACGATCCGCACCTGATCGACTTCGACATGTTCGACGTGGCCGTGCCCCCGTCGGACAAGACACCGCCGCGCTGAGCCCCGGGCCGCGTGATGCGGCCGGCACTTGCAGCGCTCTGCCCTTAGCGCCGGACCTGCAGCGCGCCGGGGTTCAGGATGTTGGTCGGCGAACCCTTGATGTAGTTCACCACGTTGTCGAAGGCAGCACCGAAGTAGAGCTCGTAGCTGTCCTGCTCCACATAACCGATGTGCGGCGTGCAGATGCAGTTCTCCAGCCGCAGCAAGGCATGGCCCTGCAGCGGTGGCTCGGTCTCGAAAACATCCACCGCTCCCATGCCGGGCCGGCCGCGGTTGAGGCCGGCGATCAGCGCATCTGGCTCGACCAGTTCGGCCCGCGAGGCGTTGACGAAGAGGGCGGTCGGCTTCATGCGCGACAGGTCATCCAGCGTCACGATGCCGCGTGTCTCCTCGTTCAGGCGCAGGTGCACGGTGACGATGTCGCACTGCTCGAAGAACTCCTGCCGGCTCGATGCCACCTGGAAGCCATCCTCCAGCGCCTTGGCCCGGGAGGCCTCCCGGCCCCATATGCGGACATTCATGCCGAAGGCCCGGCCATAGGCCGCCACCAGCTGCCCGATGCGGCCATAACCCCAGATGCCCAGCGTCTTGCCGCGCAGCACCACGCCCACGCCGAAGTTGGCCGGCATCGAGGCCGAGCGCAGCCCCGACTGCTGCCAGGCGCCGTGCTTCAGGTTGGCGATGTACTGCGGCAGCCGCCGCATGGCCGCCATGATCAGGGCCCAGGTCAGCTCGGCCGGCGCCACCGGCGAACCCACGCCCTCCGCGATCGCCACACCCCTTTCGGTGCAGGCCGCGATGTCGATATGGGGGCCGGCCTTGCCGGTCTGGGAAATCAGCTTGAGCCGGGGCAGCTTCTCGATCAGTTGCCGGCTGATGTGGGTGCGCTCGCGGATCAGCACGATGACATCGGCGTCCTTCAGTCGTACCGACAACTGACCGATGCCCTTGACCGTGTTGGTGAAGACCTTGGCGGAGTAGGGGTCCAAACGAGAGGCGCATGGCAGCTTGCGCACGGCATCCTGATAGTCGTCGAGGATCACGATGTTCATCTTTGCGATTGTGCCTTGCCGATGTGCGAGATCGGGCCGGGCACGCCAGCAAAAACGTGAGCGCAGGTTAGGAGGCCCCGCCATGGGGCCGTTGGCGGCGCTTTGCTTGAGCTTTAGTTGATCTTCTGCCGCCGCTCCACCGAACGGGCGGACTCCCATGCGGCCAGGCGATCGAGTTCGGCGCAGACATCGGCCAGCCGGCCCGAGATCACCATGCGGCCCGCGTCCTGGCGCGAGGCGCCGTCGGCCACCCGCAGCACCCGCAGCGGCGGCCGTGGCCGGCTGGGCGTGACCACGATGGGCACCGCATGCGGCTTGGCCTGCATGGCCGGATGTGCCTGCGCCTGCGCCTTGCGCGGCAACACCCTGCGCTGCACCCAGCCGGCCAGTGGCGCCAGCCAGGAACCGCCGTTGCCGTTGACGTTGACGTTGGAAGAAGCGGCCGGGCCGCGCGAGAAAGCGGTGGTGGATGCCATGTGAAAACTCCTTGGTGACAGGACGTCGTATCCATCGATCGGTCCAGGCAGGATTCACGTTGAGAAACCGCAGCGCGAGGGTTGCCGCCAGGCCTGGTCGAACCCAGGCCCCAGCCGAACGCCCGCCACCTGACGCTGCGGCGAATGGCTACATGAGCATGGTGTTGCGGATCAGCCCGACAGCCAGGCCTTCGATCTCGAAGGGCTCGTCCGGCGCCACCATGATGGTGGGGTAGTCGGGGTTCTCGGCATGCAGCTCGATGCCGTGGGGCGTACGCTGGAAACGCTTGACCGTCACCTCCTCGCCCAGCCGCGCCACCACGATCTGGCCATTGCGTGCCTCGCGGGTGGACTGCACCGCCAGCAGGTCGCCATCCATGATGCCGGCGTCGCGCATCGACATGCCGCGCACCTTCAGCAGGTAATCGGGCCGGTGCTGGAACAGGCTGCCTTCGACGTGGTAGGTCTGGTCCACATGCTCCTGGGCGAGAATCGGCGAACCGGCCGCCACCCGGCCGACCAGCGGCAAGGCCAGCTGCGCCAGGCCGGGAATCGCCAGCATCAGCTGATGGGCGCGACCGGCGCCCGCCTGGTGCATCTGCCCGTGCTTCAGCCGGATGCCGCGCGAAGTACCGCTGACCAGTTCGATCGCGCCCTTGCGTGCCAGCGCCTGCAAATGCTCTTCGGCCGCGTTGGCCGACTTGAAGCCGAGCTCGTTGGCGATCTCGGCACGGGTCGGCGGCGCACCGGTGCGGGCGATGGCGTTCTGGATCAGTTCCAGGATCTGCTGCTGGCGCGCGGTGAGTTTGACGGGCAGGACGGGTGTATCGATCATGGCCTCTCCTGAGGGTGGGCTGTCTGGATATCCAGTGCCTGTATTTTTAAACAGTTTTCGGCTCGCTGGCAAGCGCTACAGCAAGGTTGTCTATGAAAGTGGTGGTATTGGGCACAGGCGGCACGATCGCGGGCATGGCGGATCGCGCCTCCCAGCACGGCTACCGGGCCGGACAGGTGCCGGTCGGCCAGCTCACGCAGGGCCTGGCACTGCCTGCCGGCTGCGAACTGCTGGCCGAGCAGGTCGCGCAGATCGACAGCAAGGACATGGCCGAGGCGGTCTGGCTGGCGCTGGCCCGGCGCCTGCAGCACTGGCTGGCGCAGCCCGAGGTGCACGGGGTGGTGGTGACACATGGCACGGACACCCTGGAAGAAACCGCCTTCTTCCTCCACGCCGTGCTGCAGGCCGGCAAGCCGGTCGTGCTGACCGGCGCCATGAAGCCCGCGAGTGATGCCGAGCCCGATGGCCCGGGCAATCTGCGCGATGCCATCGCTGTGGCCTGCATGCCGGGCGCCCAAGGGGTGCTGGTGGTGTTCGCGGGCCGCGTCCTTGCCGGCAGCGAAGTGCGCAAGGTCCATCCGAAGCGGATCGATGCCTTCGAAGCCGGCGACGCAGGCTGCCTCGCACGGGGCAGGGCGGGCGATTGGGAAATCCTGCGTGGATGGCCGATGGCCGGCGCCGACCATGTCCCGGGGGCGCTGGAAGCGCTGCAGGCGCGCCTGGAGCAGGGCGGACGGCTTCCGTGGGTGGCCTGGCTGAGCAGCCATGCAGGCGCCACCGGGCGCGAGGTGCGGGCGCTGCTGGCCGCCGGTGTCGAAGGCCTGGTCGTGGCCGGCACCGGCAACGCCACGCTGCATCGGGAAATGGAACACGCGCTGGACGAAGCCCGCGCCGCGGGAGTGCAGGTTTCCATCGGCAGCCGCTGCCCGCTGGGCGACGCCGATCCCTTCGATCGGGGAGACCGCAAGCCGGCGCTGACGCCAGCCCAGGCCCGCATCGCCCTTCAGCTGAGCTTGCTCAGTTCGACAGCGCCTGCAGCGCGCGCTGCGTGATCTCGTCGACCGAACCCACGCCGCTGATCTTGCGGTACTTGGGAGCCTTGGCCGGCTCCTGCTCGGCCCAACCGCGGTAGTAATCCACCAGCGGACGCGTCTGCGCGCTGTAGACGTCCAGGCGCTTCTGCACCGTGGCTTCGCGGTCGTCCTCGCGCTGGATCAGGTCCTCGCCGGTCGCGTCATCCTTGCCCTCGATCTTGGGCGGCGCGAACTTCACGTGGTAGGTGCGGCCCGAAGCCGGATGCGAACGCCGACCGCTGATGCGCTCGACGATGTCGCTGAAAGGCACGTCGATCTCCAGCACATAGTCGAGCTTCACGCCCGCCGCCTTCATGGCATCGGCCTGCGGAATCGTGCGGGGAAAACCGTCGAAGAGCACGCCCTTCTCGCAGTCGGGCTGCATCAGCCTTTCCTTGACCAGGTTGATGATCAGGTCGTCGCTGACCAGGCCGCCGGATTCCATCACCGCCTTGGCCTGCAGCCCCAGCGGCGTGCCGGCCTTGACGGCGGCGCGCAGCATGTCGCCGGTGGAGATCTGCGGAATGGCGTATTTCTGGCAGATGAACGCAGCTTGCGTGCCTTTGCCGGCGCCCGGCGCGCCCAGCAGGATCAATCTCATGGGAATCCTCGGAAGATAAAAAATCTGGCACCGCAAGCCGCGCGCGCGAAGGGCGTGGGTGCCAAGGGGCGGGCGGGTGCTCTATTGGAGTCGAGGATAGCATGCACGCCTTGCACGAAACCTTCACCGCCTGTCGGTGCGGCACGGGGTAAGCCCTAGCAAAGACGGCTGCGCGGGCTCATTCCAGCCGATGGTCGCGCCAGAGCATGCATCCACTCCATCTACCGATCCGGCCGCGCGACGCCGCAGAGCCGCCATCGCACGGCGCCTCTCGGTTAATTCAAGGCCTGCCCGGAACCTTGAGCATGGTTTTTCATCTCCAGAAGCCGTGTGAAATACACGGCCACATATTCAACCTGGGGCCCTGACAACACATTGTTGAAATACGCCAGGACTTTATTGGCCTTGCTGTAAGGGCCCTGGTCGATTTTCGACTCATCCACGTCGAATACACTGCGCGGAAGCTGCCCGGGGGCCGTTTGCCGCGCCTTGAATCCTATACGATAGCTGGTGCCTTGGGGGAGGCGGGAGACGAACTCCTCGAGATCGGCAAACCTGAACTGTGCCAGCTCGGGATAAATGGTGCTGTCGTATGTCAGGCGAATGCTGCCTTCGGCATAATTAATTTCATCGGCCAGCTGCAAGCGGTGCAGCTTGAAAGCGTCTTGCAGACGATCCCAAAGAAACCGGCGCTCCTCCGGCAGTGGCAGCAAAGCCTGCAGATAACGGAAAACATAGCTCCAATTATCCAGTGAACCCCCAGCGGCAACCTCGAAACCAATTTTGGCCCCGCCAAGCTGGGCGGCCAGCATCTCTATTTCATCGAATTTGGAGGTCACCGTCTGTTCGAGGATGTAAACCAGCGGCTTGGCCTGTCTTCCCTGAATCAAACGTTTGATGATGCTGAATCGTTGGGCGTCTGTGGCCACCGTGAAATAAGTGTCCATCAGGTGTCGCAGCGCGACACGCGCGGCATGCACTGTCCCGCGCAGATCCTGAGGCAAGGCAATAACCGCCTCACTCATCTGGAGAATATCCGCATGCATGTCTGCTGCATAGTATTGGAAAATGCCATCCTCTTCCGCTGCCTGCGGAGAAGCCTGTGAGAGGAGCCGCGCGAGTTCACTGCTCGGCAACCACTGGCTGAATATTTTCACATTCATTTCCATGTCGCTGGCGCTGGGTTCCCTGGCTTGCAGGTAACGGTTCATGCCATAGCTGTTCAGCTTGTCCAGCTCGAATCTGATCTTCAAATTCTCGTAGTCATTCTTGTTCTGTGCGGAAGATCTGCTGTGGTCCAGTTTTGGCATCACGTAGCCCTTGGAACCCGCCTCCAGCGGCATGCTGTCCAGGCTCGCCTTCAGTTTTGAACTGATTTTGAAACGTTCGCTGTATTGGGCTGAGTTGGCGGGAATGAAAGTGTAAGTCAACTCCTCGTCTGTCTTATCTTCCAGAATCAGCTTGTGCCCTTTCAATGCGTGGCTCTCTTCAACAGCTCGAAGGAAATGAAATTTCTCGTCGACCGAAAAACCGGATGCCAGGCCGGCGAGGGAGATTGTTCTGGTGAACAAGCCAGGGCCGCTGTATTGAAAACGGATCTCCTGGCGAATCCAGGAAACCAGTACGTTCCACTCACCGCCGGCAATTTCCGCAAGCCCCAGATCGCTGAACACCGCATTGTTCAAGAACTTCGCCAACGATGCGGGTTGCCCATTTTCCAGACACAGCTTGATGCCGGCATACATAAACGCGCGGCGATCGGCCGGATTGTTCTGGTATTGCGGCTGCAGCAGGCCTAGCATGCTGTCGGTGATTTCCTCCGCAAGAGACACCGCGGTATCGCGTCCTCTTTCCATCGCTTGCATGACAGGTCTGACCACGTTGAAGTGAAATCCCACGTCCAAGTCACTGCCAAATCTGCCGACATAGCCCAGGAAGTAGCTGTATTGCTTTCTCAGTTCTCGGACCGTATGTTTGTTATAACTGCTTCTGGAATCGTCAGGTTTTGCATACTTCTCTTCCTCCACAGCGTTGCATTGAACGCCCCTGCAATAAATCTCGATTTTTTCCAACAGATCCAGTTCGGTGGCTCCCGAAATGACGGCGCAGCCGTTCCTGCTCAATTCTATGGAGCTGAGTTCGTACAGCATGTCGAGCGCCGAAGCATCCGTCCGAAACCTGTAGAAATTGACGTCGATGACATTACAGAGATCGGTCAGCACCACATAGGGTGCACCGTCAGGGCGTTGCGCCGCTCCTTTCTTGAATTCCAACGCCCGCATGACGGTGAGAACCTTATCGATATTGCCATCGGTTCTGCTTGGAAACGAACGCCATGAAACGCTGCCCAGCGGAAAGTAGACATCGCAATCCGCCTTCAGACTCTCCATGAAAGTTGCATACATTCCAATCTTGCTGATGGTGGAAAGCTTGGCCTTGAATGCGGCTTGGCGCGCATTCCATGCAGACATGAAATCCTGATAGGCTTTTTCGCCGGTTTTCAACTGCGTGATGCCGACAAAGGCGTCCGCCTTGACATGGGCCAGGCTGGAGAGGAGCTGAAGCGCCTGTATTTTGGTGAAATGAGTGCTCGGGTGGAAGCCGTAAAATGCCGGCTGATTATAGATATCCGCGGCAACGAACGTGATGTTGCCCACCTCCGTCGAATTGGGAATTCTGTATTCCAGCTTCACCAGTAGCGGCGTGATTGCGCGATCCGTCGGGCCGCCACTGTCGCGCTTGGGCCGCGCCTTGAAAGTACGCGGGACGCCATAAGTCTCACGCGCCCACAGATATTTCACGCCACCGGCCCGATTGACGTCTTGCACGGGGGCGCCTTCGCCTTCTGCGTCAAGCAAGGTGAAATCATAGAATGTCCGCATGTCACTAGGATTGAGGGCTGCCGCCACGTCTCGAGGGCCCATCGGACGATGATGGGCCATATCCACAAGGCTGGATTCGAACAGACCGGAGAAGGCGCGTTCATCCATTGTCTTGCCCGCCACGGCTGTCGCGAAATTCGCTACCGTGCCGGCCAAATCTGGAAAATGCTTCACCGATCCCACCAGCGCCGGAAAGCTGGGCCAGCCGGTATATCGCGCCGTTTCTCTGATCACGGCTCTCAGGGCATTGGGAGCAACGGCGAGGGGGTCGACAAGCTTCATGATGTTTTCGTTGGTCCGGGTGTTTTTCTCGACATAAAGCCCGAATGCAACGGTGTAAATGGGCTGAGCTGTATCTTTCCGGTGAAGTGTAATAAAAGCCCTGCCATTAATTCGGGTCGGCACGGAAGTGACTGGAAACTCGTCTGGATTGAAATACATCCTCACTTCCCGATAGCAGCTTGTAAGATCGAGGTCAATTTGATTGACGGGGGACATGTGGAACGCATCGGCAAACAACTTCATCTGATGCCATTCGGTTGAATAATCATTCTGAATCACATTCAGGCTCCTCAAAACGCGGACGTAATCCTTTTTCGTGGTAGCCAGCGCCTTGATTTGCATGAGCAGTCCATGAGCAAAATCCTGAAGATTTTGTGCCGCGCGCTGCGTTCGCCTGGAAACAAAGTCGTATGAGGTATCCGCCAGTTCGTGGCGATCCCCACTGGTCACATGGCGGGTGGCAACATCAAAAACAGCTTTCATCGTCGCAAAACCACCTGCCGACACGTCCATGAGCAGAGAACGGGCGATTTGGTCCATCACGTGGAGATACTCGGCCGGCTGATCACGGCTCACTACTTTAAGGCGCTCCCAAATTTCACCGGTGACCGACGACTGCTCTGCGATGATGTCATCAGTCGCGGTGTAGCCGAATCGTTCGGGGTAAGCCTGGTCGTAGACGAATGTGCCGTAAAACCTGATAATGGCCTGGTGCCTGCTGAGGCCCAGCACTTCGCTCATTTCCACTCCTGTGGAGGCCGATATCAAGTTCTTGACCAGTGAGTAGAATACTCTTTCCTGCTGCACCGAATCTGCATCCTGCGCGCCGACCTGCGCACTGTCCAAATTGGCGGCATGGTCTGCTTCATGCCTTATCGTCCCGGCCCGCTGATGATTTCTTTTGATCTCGAAAATCTGCGCGACTCTTGCATCGAAGTTCGCCAGGCATTCCATCAAGTAGGAAGGATTGCTTCTCGCTACCTGAAGGATGTTTTTGTCGATCAGAAGATCGACCGGACTCGCCGCTGCAGGATTGCCCGGCGCGGCCGCCCTGATCCGCGATATTTCCAGATCGTTCAGCCGATGCTTCAATCGATAGCTGTCGACGAAAGGCGCCAAGGGGGCGAACACGGTGTCGACGACCTGCTCGAAGCGTGAGTCCGCTGGCGTCCTCGCCCATTCGGGGAGAGCCGAGAGCAGTACATGGAACTGCGCATCCAGGTGCTGCCTGTAAATATCCAGAAGCGCTTGCGGGGGTCTGTGCCTGGAATAGACATCCAGTGTGTTTTTAAGCGTTCTGGCCTCCGATCTTAAGGCATTGGCAGTGGCCAGGTCATGGTCCAGCTGGGCGAAGAACCGGTGATTGACATTGAGGGTAGTCTGGCCAATCGAACTTCCAGGGGCAAGCTTCTCTATATAAGGCACAGACAATCCGGCTATGCCACTGTTCTCGAATTTGACGTTCACCACGCCCAGGCCCATATAAATGTTCCTGGCATGGGATGCGACGTATTCGGCCGCCCTGAACAAGTCTTCAAATTCCGCTATATCCTGCGCCTGCAGCGGGGTGGAAACTGCCAAGGGAGTTTTTGTCGCAAAGATAAACGGTGTCTTGGAGAACGACCTGAACCTTCCGAAAGCAGTCGGCACCGGTACTACATGGCGGTGAGTAGCGAAGAATCCCAGCCCCCTCCTGGCGGCATGATCCTTTCTGGCCTGCTCAGTGAAAGCGTCGTCTTTCAAGGAGAAGACGCGGGTCCCCGCCGGTCTTGTCGTGATCAGATTGCGGTTGTTGTCATAATACAGCTCATAGCGTTTGTGCATGAATCTTGCGTTGATCACAAAGACCGTGTCCGTCACTTCCGTGATCCTCCGGAAGCTGTCCTCCTGCAGAACTTGTCCGTAATTCAGCAAATCGCAATACGTGCTGGCATGCTGATCAAATGCATGCAGCGGACTGTAGTGGGGTAAAATGCCAATTTTGTCCCTGATGCCGGCATGTCGTTCGTCGTAGACCGCTTGGTAACTCACTTGAACGTTAAATATCCTATAATTTCCCGGAGTATTCCTGACCACCATCTGCTCGCGCGTACCGTCCGGCCTTTCTTGATCCCTGATGACTACAAACTTTGCCGCCCGCGTATTCTTGTCGGAAATGAACTGCATGAATTCATCGTTCTTCTGCAGCTCATCCGCTGTCAATTCCTGAGCGATTTCTATATTGTTTGTCGGGAGCGTTATCTCAAAACTTACATGTGTCGGGACAATGCCCCGGTAAGTCGTGATGCTGAATTTCCTGATGAATTCGTGATAGGCTGGATAGCCGCCACTGCCGTCGGGCTTCGCATTGAATGTATTTTTCAGCTGTTCCACTTCGGGATCCAGCGGGCCTAAAACGTGGAAGAAATCCCGATCGGTGAGTGTTGCTCCCGGCGGAAGCAGGTAGCAAAGTTCCTCGTATTTTCTCCCGTGAATCAAATCCAGCTGCCGCATTTGCTGGAGGAATATTTCATCGCCCTGCTTCGCTAGCCAAGTGTCATTGACGTCTTGAACTTCGGCGGCATCGACGAGTACACGCTTGCCTATTTCTGCGCCGTTTTGCCGTGCTGCCGGCGTCCCGTCTGCCTGGGTGAGATTGGTCGGGGCGAATCTAATGCTGCTGAGGGGGCCGGTGAACTCGGGCTGGGGCGCTTCACCCGTGGTCAAGGCAACATACTCCTGCAAGAGCGACTGGTAGTTTTCCTTGAAAAAGAGAATCGGATTCTCCCTGACGAAGGCCGGATCTTCAATGCTCCCGATCTTGCATAAAGAATAATAGACCCACTTGAAGTTTTCCTTTAATTCTTCCCGCCCTTTGCTGACCAGGCTGTTGAAATATTTTCGTTGCAAGGCATTGACGTGCTCCCTGGAGGCAATCTTGTACCCCTGTATATTCGCGCTGATCATATCTGCGAAAATCATGTCATTAAGGGTACTGAAAATCGTTTGCGGTATCGCGGAAATCAGTCCCGCGGGTGAAAACGATCCCGGCACGCAAAACATCGTTTTGATATTGCCGATCAAATGGCTTCTGAATATTCGAGAAATATTTCCCAGCTTGTTGTCGTTCTGCGAGAAAGTGGTTTCTATCTCTGACATCACCTTTTCGATCGCTTCGGTCGTGAGGTATTTTTTGCCTGCAGGAATTGCGCTAATAACCGCATCCAATTCACCGACGCATCCTGAAATCAGGTAGTTCATCAGACCCAGCGTATTGTTGTCGATGGCTTCTACTGTGTTCTGCGCCAGATTGGGCAGCAGTGCTCCTTTGGTCACGATCGTCATCAACACATCTATGAACGCCGACCCTACTTGCTGGCTGATTTGCCGCGCCTTCATCAACTGATCTGCACTCGTGAGGCTTTCAAAGTTCAACTGCCCGATCCTTCCCAGCAAGTCCGCAATCTGCGGCCTGCTTTCAATATGATCCTGCAGCTTGATTTCTCTCACGCTGGTGCGTAATTCGACCAGCTTCGCATCCGCCTGCTCGGCGATTTTCCATTGCTCAGGCTGGTTGCGCAAAGACAGGCGGTTGACCTCCCTGAGGGCCATCCTGATAAGCTCTCCGCGGCCGGTGCCATCGGCGATATCCGAAAGGAATTTGCCCATGGCCAACGTGAAGCCGGCCCTTGAGTCTTCGGTCGCGAGCGACGCGTACTTAGCCAACAGCCAGATTCGATACGCGCGAATCCGCATGAATTCCGTCCTGGACCCCGAGGTAATTCCGGCAGCATTCCAGGCAATTTTAGAATCCTGCACGTTCTCGAGTACCGTTTGCTGGCATTCCTCCAAGGCTTCGCAAAGTCCGAAAATGCCCGGGATGCTGGAAAAATACCGTTCGGCGTCGTCGCTGAAAGCCGCGAATTGGATGGTGTGGGGCCCCGATACTGAAGTCAGGAAAAATTTCAATCCGTTTATTGGATCTAGAAAATATTTCGAGACCTTTTCTGCTGCGGACTCGATCGTCCATCTGACTATCTTACCGGTAGACTGCCCGGATGAATCCTTCTCCGCAAAGAGCACGAAAAATTGATCCAGCATGGTTTTGACCGGCAGGAAAATCTTCCGTTGTTCTTGCGCCGCCAAGCTGAATGGCATCCGCGCCATAAATGGCAGTGGCGCACGTTCATCGCGCGTCGATATCCTTGGCGCGAAACCATACGCTGTGCGAAGCCTTTCGTATTCCTCCACTGTCGTGATTGTCACGGGATGATATTTATCCGCTTCCGCTGTGTAAGCGAAATTGCTGGTACGCACCAGCGGAATTCCTGGCGTTCTCCGGGCGATCATTTCATCGGCAAGAGCCGTTTTCACGCATTTTTCCAAGAGTTCCGATGCGGCGGTCAAAGCATCAGGACTGGAGATTTCATAATACATACTCGCGACAACCTGGACGCTATAGAGGTCGGTCTCGACTTTTTGAACCGAAGCCCCCGTTTGCCCCACGATTTGCGGTGACGTGCCGGGCACGATGTCGTAAATCGGGTTGAACAGAATGCTGGTGAGCGTGTTCGAAAGGGAATAACGCAGCGAATAACTTATGGCCCTTGGCGGCTCTCCGGGAAGTCCTGCCTGGCCTGAGGGGGTGAATATAAATGAAGAGTCTTTTCCAAATGCTGCCTTGAATCCGGCCGATGCCTTGACGAAACGGATGATATTTATCTCGGCTGCAGGCGTCGGATTCCTGAAGTATTGGAGAATCTGGGTTTTGATGGTCTCGGCCACCTGATTATGATAACTATTCGACGCTTGCGCTTCCGTCAACTGCGTGCCGTGAGCGTCTTCATATCGAGGGAGCAACTCTTCCAGAATTGTTTCCATGGTCGGCGAAGTGAAATGCGCGACCGGCAATTTGGCAATTAACGTATCCTCCGTGGTTTCGCGTTTATCCAGCGAATCGGTCAGCTGGGCTTGTTCCGCATCACGTATTTCGCGCTCCAGTTCCTTGATCGTATCCATCAACGGCTTTTCGAACCCCGTAATGGCGTTGAAATGGTCCTGTTGCATTTTGTAGATATTTTTTCGTGCGGTGTACTCGGCCAGGTTTTCACTGTCGACAGTACTGTTGCCGGTTTGAATGGGGGCGGGGCAGGTTCTGTTAATTTAACCCCAATTTGCCTTTTGCTTCTGACGGTTGCCAAGGCCTGGTTCATCGCCCTGTATGTGATGTCTTCAAAGATAAAATACTGTGGATATTTCGGTCTGGCCAACTGCCAGCTGGCCCGGTTGCTGGAGTTGCCGTAGCGTTGGGAAGACCGCCCTGCAGCGGAGTATCGCTGCTGGTATGCCGGATCGTTATTTGGACCGTAGTCAGGCGCGAGTCTGTCCGTGGGTGTGCGCCACGCTTGATTGATTCGAGTGGGCTTGCCACTGCGATCCAGTGCCACCGGATAGATGGCAGCCCTCGGGTCCTTGGTGGTCGTTTCCGGTATGTCGCCGTTATTGCCGAGGCGATTGCCTGGGCCGTCATGGGTGTGCTGGCCTGGCCGTCCTCTCGCCCTCCCTGTTTCAGCGTCACCAATGAAATGGCCGTGCTTGTCGTATATATTCAAGTTGCTGGGTCTGGATGTGGATATGTATATGCGTGGTGCGCGGGTGGTGGTCGTGTAGTTATGCTCCCACCAATTCGTGTCGGCAAACTCAAATCCCTTGCCATATGAGGGAGTGCTGGCTGTTCTACCCAGGTATTGCGGATCTATGGTGCCTTGCTTGAAATTGTCACCCAGGTAAACCGGACGTCTGTTTTCGTCCCAGCCGATCAGAACACGCTCGTAGTCTCCATAGACAGCGGTTTTGTTTGGAAGCATGCCGATGAGTTTTCTGGGGCCGACGTGGCTGTATATTTTCTTGCCGTTCATGTCGTAACCTACAACATGCGTCTTGATGGTTCTGCCGTAATAGTCGGTCACCGCGGTGTAGTCTTCGGATTCATCAACAGGCTGGCCGTTTTCGTCATAGCGCGATTGATAAAGTGGCGCAGGCGGCTTGGTAGAAAGACGTCTGGTCGACGTGCTTGGTGAATGCACCATTGGCGAGCGTGTGGCGGCGGTCCAATGAAATTTGTTGTTGTCCGCCTGGCCAGGATTTCGAGTACCTGTTTCCGGCTTATCGCTCTGGTTTGAACCGTAAAACGCCTTGCTTGGATCTCTCCCGGTGGCGCTCGGGATATATGGGGGGCGCGTGGGTTCATTCGGCCGGTCATGGCTGCCAAAGGCGCCCGGATTAACTGGCTGTGCCGCCTGGAACCCAGGATGCGCTGCTGCATGGTTTAGCCGTTGGTCAGGGCGGGCGGGATTGGCATCGAACCAGCCAAAGTTTTGGTAATCCGCCTTGCGCGGGTCTGCGGTACTGGCGGGTGGCTGATCGCTCTGGTTGGGACCCCAATAGGGCAAGCTTGGATTTCGGCTGGTGCTAGCCGGTGGCGGAGCCTGCGTTGCCTGAATGCCTGTGCGACCCTGCACATAGACGTTGCCGGGTGCCATGTCAGCCCGGTTTGGTTGAAAAACCTGGTAAAAGCGACCGTCTAGTCCGGCGATGTAGATGTTTTGTCCCTGCAGAACCCCTTTGTGGTAATAGCGGTAGAAGCCATCGGCCCACGGCAGGAATTGGCCGCCAGGCTGAACTTCTACCAACGTAGTGACGTAATGGTAGCGGCCATACCGGTCCTGCATGGCCCGCAAGTCACGTTTCGATCTCCCGTTGCGGCCGTGATCGTGACCATCGTTTGGGAAAGTCTCGGTTGACGTGTCGATATTGTCATGGCTTTTGAAGCCTGACTTGAGGCCAAGCAGGTTTCTCATTTCCTCGCTGACTTCGTTGGGCGGTAGCTTTTGTTCCGCAATGACCTCGGATTTTGAGCTCTTGCCCCCTGGTAAATTCTGCGACTGCTGTGTTTTTAGAGCAATCAGGCCTTGAGTCAAAACGGTCAACACTGAAATTTTGGAATTTGCCGATGCGTTTTGGAGAGAGGACGAAGGATTGAATTCCGCAGCCATGGGAGTACGCCTGATTAATGAAGGGGGGCTTCACTTTGCGGAGGAACGGCGGCAATTCGAGAGAGCTACACGAAAGCTCCCTGGCCCTCGCGAAATTCAATATTCTCGGTATTCGAAGGAAAGGTTCCGGCCAGGAACTTGTCTCCGATAGCGAGCGGCAAGGTCGCCGGCCTTTTAAAAGAAGCCCGGCTGCACCTTGCCTTTGCCGTTACGATGATTGCTCGAACGGGTATGTTATGACACGAAGTTCGGCATTCTCCTTACTCAAAGCAGAATGTCAGCCGGCAGAACGTCTGCTTTCAGTTTCGTTTTCTTTTCTTGCTCTCCAGCTGGTTTTTCAAAGCTCGCGCCAGATTTTCAACGCTCGGCCCGGGGATGACGTTATTTAAATAAAGCAAGATTTCATTGGCTTGCTTGTATCGAGCGTCATTGGCTGCCGAGTTGCCTACGGTGAAAACGCTGACCGGTTGGCGATCCGGGCTGGGTTGGTAACTCGAATATTCGATATCGAAGTCGGTGTTGTTCGGCAGCCCCGCAATGAATTCTTCAAGATCACAGATCTTGAAGTCCACAAACTCCTGGTGTACCGCGTTGTCGATGGCTACTTCAACCGAGTTTCCCGCGTAATCAATATTGTTTTGCAGCTTCATGTTATGCAGCTTAAACGCGTCTTGCAAGGCTGCGAAAAGGAACTGACATTCGTCCGGCAGGGCAGCCAATTTTTTTAAATAGGCAAATATATAATGCCGGTTGTCTGATGCGCCTCCGATGAAGGGGCTGAACTGTAATTTGATCCCGCCAGGATGGGCTGCAAGCTGGTCTAATAAATCGAAGTTGGAAGCGACTGTGCGCTCTAAAAAATACAGAAGTGCATCTTTTCCTCTCTCCTGCACTAGGCGCTTGATGATGCTGAATCGCTGAGGATCCGTGTCAGCCTTCGCATATTTCTCGATGAGATATCGCATGGCGGCTCGCGCGGCGTGCCCGGCCCGGCGAATGTCTTGCGGCAGGTTGGTGACCGCGGCCTTCATTTGCGCAATATCTCTCTGCATATCCGCTGCGGAATATGAAAATGGCTCTGATTGAAACGCAGCATTGTTTTCATAATAATCCCGCGCTATTTCCTTGCTGGGCAACCATGTGCTGAACGTTTTAACCAATTTATCCATGTCGTCCGCAGCGAATGCCTTTGTTTGCAGATACCTGTTTATGGCGTAGGTGCCCAACTTGTCCAGCGAATACTTGCCCTGTAAGTTTCTATACTCATATGCAGTCTGGTCGTTGGATTTCTCGTGGTCGAGTTCAGGCAGGACATATCCTTTCGTGCTTTCGATAAGCGCCATACGATCCAGGTTTTTTTTCAGCTTGGAACTAATCTTGAAACGTTCGCTGAATTGCGTGGAAGCGGCCGGGATGAGCGTGTAAATTACACTGGCGTCTTTTTTTTCTTCCAGGAAAAGCTTCTGCCCCCTGAGGGCAAAGGCGTCTTCCAATGCGGTCAGGAATCTTGCTCGTTCATCTGGTGAAAATCCCGATATCAGACCTTTGAAAGATAGATGCTTGATGAGCGAGTTCTGTGGACCATATTCGAAGCGTATTTCTTCTTCGCTCCAGAAGAGAGTGGTCTTGGATTCGTCGGTTCCCAGCTTTGTAAGGTTGATCACCGGCAGTACTTTATCGTTAAAAAACCTTGCTAATATCGGGAATTGCTTGGTATCCAGGCATAGCTTGATGCTCGCATAAAAGTAGGGTTCTATTTCCTCCGGGTGGGCTTGATACATTGGAAACAGCACGCCAAGCAAACTCTCCACGATCTCGTCGTTTTGCAATACGGCTTTGCTGCTTTCGGCTTCCATTTGCAGAATTACTTGATCGACAACATGGATGTGGAATGGCAGGTTGATTTTGCTGCCAAATTTACGCGCGTGGCCGACGAAGAAGCCATGGTATTTTCTTAATGTCATCACCATGTTTTTGTTGTAAACCCTGCCCGATTCTTCCGATTTTTTGAACGCTTCGTCGTCTATCTCTTTGCACCGCACGGACCTGCAATAAGTCGCAATTTTGCTAATCAAATCATCTTCGCTAGCCGAAGAAATAAGTTCGCATTTATTGGTTTCGAGCTCGATGCTGCTGAGTTCGTAAAGCATGTCAAGCGCGGACGCACGAGTCTTGAATCTATAGAAATTGATGTCGATGACATTATAAATATCGACAAGGCCAATATAAGGTTTGCCGTCGACTCTTTGCACGGCACCTTTTCTGAATTCCAGGGCGTGCATGATGGTGACAATTTTGCCAATGTTGTCATCGGTTTTGCTCAGGTATCGCCGCCACGAGATGTCGCCGAGCGAGAAATAGACGTCGCAATCGTCCATCAAGCGCCCCATGAAGGTTTCGAACATTCCGACCTTGTTGATTTCCGATAGTTTGGTTTTAAAAAGCGCGTTGCGCGTACTCCATTCAGTCATGAATTTCTGGTAATCTATTTCACTGGTGCTTAATTGCCTCATGCTGACAATGTCTTCCACTTTGCGACCCGTTGCCCGCAGCAACTCGAGGATCCGTGTTTTAGTGTGTTTTAGACTGAGATTTTTGCCGCGGAAAGCCGGCTCGTTGTTCACGTCAGCGGCGAAGGTCGTGATTTGTCCAAGATCGTCGGAATCAGGAATGCTGTACTCGGCCTTTATCAGCGCTGGCTTTACCGGCGGCTCTGTGAGTTCACTTGGCAGCAGGCGATACTGAAAGATGGCGGGAGACCTCGGCTGCACGTTTGCTGTGTTGGTGTTCTGCCGTTTGGGCCTGAATTTGAATGTATGGTGGCCCTGAGACGCGTATTGATATTTGACTGCCGTTGGGTGACTGCCTGCGTCGCTTGATTTGTCCAGCAACGTAAAATCCCAGAATATCCTGATTCCGCCGTTGGGGTTCAGGTCTGTCGTTCGATCCGCCTGGTTGATGGGCCGTCTGCTGGCGATTTCGGACACGGTGGCTTCGAACAAATTGCGGAAGGTTTGGCCGTCAAGTGTCCTGCCTGCGATGGCTGGAGAGAAGTTCACCAGTGTGTGAGCGTGCTTCTTGAAATCCTTGCCTGTGCCGATCAGCGCCGGGAATGCTGCGTAGCCGGTTGATCTCTGTGTGCTCGCGATCATGTGCTGCAGATTGGCTGGAGAAACAGAAACCGGCTCGACGAAAATCAGTGTCTTTTCACCGGTCTTTTGATCCGTGATGACCGAAAGTTTATGTGCAACCGTGAATAGTGGTTGATTCGTTTCTGCGCTGTGAATGGTGATGAATGCTCTTCCCCTTATGGGGCCGCTGTTGGTTTTTACTGGCAGGTCATCTGGGTTGAAGAACATGCGAATATCGCGGTAGCATTTGGTCAGATCCACCCCGTCTCTCGCGATGATGCTGGTTCTGAACTCGTCCAGGAAAGCCGTGATTCCTTCTACCTCTGCTTGATAGTTTCCTTGAATGAAGTTTTGGCTTCTTAGAAGTTGAATGTACCGGTTGGCGTCGCTTCCATAGCTGTTGATCTGGCTGTAAATGGCATGCGCAAAGTCCTGGAGATTCTGCAAGGCGGCTTGAGTTTTTTCGGAGAGGAAGTTGTAGGACGTGTCGGCCAACTGATGGCAATCTCCACTGGTGATGTGCCGATTGGCGACCGAAAATATCGCGTGCAGCTCTCTGAACGTTTTCGGCGATGGGTTCTTGATGAGCGATTTTGCAATTTGATCGATTCTGGAGTTGTAGTCGGCCAGATTGGTCTGCCGCAGTATTTTCAGCTCTTCCCATAGCTCTCCGGTCACCGAAGTCTGTTCCGGGATAAATAACTCCGGGTCTGGGTATTTCATTCTTTCGGGGGTGTATTGCCCGCTGTCAAAGTTTCCGTAGAAAGTGGTGACGGCCTCACGTGGGTCCATGGACAATGCTGCACTCATGCCAATACCCTTTGAGGCTATGGCTACACTTCGGACCAGAGAATAAAATATCCGTTCCTGATAGATTGATTCAGCATCCATGGCTCCCAGCATCCAACTGTACACATTGGATGCATGATCTGATTCGTGCTTTATCACGACACGAAGTGTGGCGTGCATATAGACCGAAAATACTTTGGCCACCATGTCGTCAAATCGTGCAATGGCGTCGATCGTTTCTGCCGGACGATTGCGCAGGGCATTGTTGAGATCGGCCATTGAAATAGCACGCAGTGGGCTCGCAGCATCGAGGGCATCCGCTACCGTGTTTGGTGGAGCAGCTGCCGCTCTGGCGGCGGCATCGACCCGGAGCTTTTTTCTGAAATTCAGGTTCAGGAGAGGTTTTAACCTCGACACACGGGCGTAGGGGGTCAAGGGCGCCAATATGGTGTCCAACACCTTGTCAAAACGCCCATCCGGAGGTGAAAGTGAGGCGTCGCCTAAAGCGGTGCACAGGATTTTGAATTGATTCCCGAAGTGGCTGGTGAAAAAGGACAAGAGGGTTTTCTGCGTCATCGCGCGTGGATCGGCCGCCAGTTGATTCCTGAGATCGCGCGACTGAGCACTGGCTGTGTTCGCGTCGGCCGCTTGCGTGCGCCATCGATGAATTATTTCAAAGTTCACGGTCAGCGTCGTTTCGCCGATGGAGCTGCCGACCACCGCCGATTCAACGTGCGGAACCTGCATGGAAACAAAATCGGTTCTGACCAGTTTGACGTTCGCTATGCCCAGGCCGACAAAAGGCGTTCCGTTAGCCTCCCTGACAAACCAGTGCGCGGCGTCGAAGGCTTTTCGGAGCGTCGCTACATCATCTGAGAACAGCGTCCTCGACACCGCGTTCTCTGGCAGCGAAAAAATAAAGGGAGTTTTCGAGAAAGACTTGAACTTGCCGAAGTTGGTCGAGATCGGCACGACATGAGGTTCTGTATCCAGATGCGAAAACGCCATCTTTCTTGTGAGCTCCGTCCTGATATGCTTGACAAAGTCATTGTCTTCACTCAGGAACAGATGACCACCGGCTTCCCGCGCGGTAATGAAGTTCAGTTGGTAGTCATAGAAGAGTTCATATAGCCTGCTTTCTATCTGACCCTTGAAGTAGAAAATCTTGTCCGAAACGTCGGTTATGAGCTTGAATCTGTCTTCTTGCAGCACCTGGCCGCCGTTCATCAGATTCTGGAAAGCGACTGCATGGGGATCATGTGGGTTGACTGCCGTGTACGTAGGTATGATCCCGATTATCTCTTCGGTCTCGCCATGACTCTCCGTGTGCACTTCCTGGTAAGTGACGTGAATATCAAAAGCCCTGAAATCGCCTTCAATGGTTTTGCGTACGACTGTCTGATCGCGAGAGCCGTCGCTTCGCTGGATATCCTCGATTGTGCAATAGTTGGCCGACATCAGGCTTCTCTCAGCCAGAAAACGCATGAACTGCTGATTCTTCCTGATTTGCTCATCCGCGAATTCCTGCGCATATTCGATGCTGCCCGATTTCATCACCATCTCCAGGCTGATTTTTTCCGGCAAACCGACGGCGTTGGTCGTGGTAATGGTGAATGTTCTGATGAATTCGTCATATGCCGGGTAGCCGCCGGTGCCATCCAGTCTTCGGTTGAAGGTGGCCTTCAATTGTGCTACCTCCAGATCTAGTGGACCCAGTACGCTTACAAAATCAGAGTCGACAAAATGAATGCCTTTTGGCATGCGATCCACGATGTCATTCATTTTTGGGCCATATATTCTGCTCAACTCTACGATTTTTTCGTTGAAAATCTGCTTGCCGCCCATTGCGGCCTTTGCGGCGTCGGGCGAAACAATGTCGGCAGAATTGACGAATGTGCGTTTTTTTTCGACGGTATCGTTTTCATCCTCCTGTTCCGCTTCGTCTTGCGCGGGGATGTTTGGATCGATTGGTAGAGGCTTGCCGTCAGTAAGTGGATTGAACTCCGGCAGAGGAGCTTCTCCGGTGATGGACGCCACATATTCCTGCGCCAGCGATAGGTAATTTTCGCCGAAGAATAGGGGTTGACTCTCTTTCAGGAAGACGGGGTCCTCGATCTTGCCGATGGTGCACAATGAATAGTAAACCCACTTGAAATTTGATTTCAATTCGTCGCGGCTTTTGCTCAGCAAGCCGTTGTAGTATTTTTTCTGGAGGTCGCTGACATGCTGTCTGGTTGTGGCTTGGTATTCTTTCAGCCGGTGGCCGATGAGGTCCAGGAATATAAAGTCATTGATGGTGCTGAAAATCGTCTGTGGTATCAGCGAAAGCAGGCCGGAAATCGATTGGGAGCCAGGCACGCAGAATAGGAGCTTCAGGTTGCTGACCAAATGGCCTCTGAATATCCTGGCGATTTTCCCCAAGGCGTTGTCGTTTTTCACGAAATTCTGTTCGATCTCGACCATGACTTTTTCAATGGCCTTGGTCGTGAGGAACTTCTCGCTGCCTGCGATGGGGCTGATCATCTTGTCGAACTCACCCACACACCCGGAAATTATTTTGTTCAGCGCGCCCAGGGTATTGTCGTCGAGTATTTCCACGCCGTTTTGTATGAGTTCGGGCAGCAAGAGCCCTTTTGAGGCAATGGTCAATATTATGTCAACCATGGCCGAGCCGATTTGCTGAGTGACTTGCCGGGCTTTTATGATCTGGTCTGTTTCGACCAGACTGTCGAAATTCATCTGGCCGATGCGCCTTAGTAAATCAGCTATTTGGGGCTTGCTTTCGATATGATCCTGAAGTCTTATTTCTCTCACGCTGTTGCGAAGCTCCAGCAGCTTTGCATCTGCCTGTTCGGCCATCTGGCTCATCTGCGGGTTGTTCACGAGATACTGCTGATTGATTTCCTTGAGTGCGATTCTGACTTTTTCACCCATCCCATCGCCGTTCGCCATCTCGGACATAAACCTTGCGATGGCCAGGCTGATCGTACTTTTTGCATCGTCGGCGGCGGAACTGGCGTATTTGAACAGCAGCCAGATCCTGTACGCCCGGATGCGCGTGAATTCGCTCTCGCACTGATCAGCGATGCCTGCGAGATGAAAGGCCAGTTTGGAGTGATAAATTGATTCAAGCGGCCTGTTGTCGCAATCCTCCAGTGCGGCGCAGAGGCTGTTAATGGCCGGAATGGTGGAGAAATATCGCTCGGCGGCGTCGACGAAGGTATGGAATTCTCCGCTGTGAGAGCCGCTGATGGCATTCAGGCCGGTGATCAACGGGCCCATTGGCGCAATGAAGTATTTGGAGAAGAAATCCGAAGGTGACTCCAGCGTCCATCTGACGATTTTTCCGGTGGGTTTGCCGGAGCTGTCTTCCTCGGCAAAGGGCACAAAAAAGACATCGAGAATCATTTTGATGGGTGTGATTATTTTCTTGATTTCTTGTGCTGCCGGGCCGAATGGCATGCGGGCCAATATTTCAAGCGATTCTGCCTCGTCACGAACCGACGTTTCTTGCGGTGCGTCGTAGAGTATCTGTATCCTGTTGTACTCGTCGAGGGTGTTGATGGAGACGGGATGGTACTTCTCTAGTCGCGGCCGATAATGAAGCTTGGTGGTGCGTGTCAGAGGGAATCCGGGCGTTCTCTTGGCTAACATTTCGTCTGCGAGCGCTGATTTTGCGACGGTTTCCAGGTCAGCTGATATCTTTCCCAAAATATCCGGGTTTTTTGGATCGAAGTAGATATTGGTAATGACGTGGATCTTGTATAGTTCTGTTTCTACTTTATATATTATTCCGCCGGCGTGGCTCAATGGCATCAGGGGGCGCATTGCGTCCATGGTGAAAAGCGGGTTGTATGTAATGCTGAGCAGATTGTCTGCCAGTGATTTGTGAAGTGAGTGGCTTATTTTGCGAGGATTTTCACCCATCAATCCTGGCTGTATGGATTGGGTGAACATGAATGAGGCATCGTTTCCGAATATGGTCTTCAGCGCTGAAAACGCTTTGATCAGACGGATGATTTGTTTTCTTGGCTCAGGGGTTGGATTCTTGAAATACCCAAGTACCGTGGTTTTTATTTCCTCGGCTACGTAATTGTGAAAACTGCTGCCTGCTTGTCCGATCGTGAGGGGTTGCCCATATGCATCCTGGTATCGGGGCAGGACTTCTTCCAGAAAGCTTTCCAGTGTGTCGGATGTGAAATGTGCGATGGGCAATTTTGCAAAAACGGCCTGCTCGGGGCTTTCTCGTTTTTCTTGTAAATTTTCGATCTGGGCCTGTTCTGCGTCTAATACTTCCTGCTCCACTTCCTTGAGCAGTTCCATCAGGGGCTTTTCGGATTCCAGTGTTCGGTTGAAGTATTTTTGCTGCATGCGATGGATATTCATTTCGGCGGTATATTCCGCGAAATGCTGTCCATCGATGGTCTTGTTTCCAGTTGGCAGTGGCGGGGCTGCCGGAGGCATTAAAGACACGCCAAGTTGCCGCTTGCTTTTTACGGTTGGAAGTTCCCAGCCCTCATCCTGGCAGGTGATGTCTTCGAAAAAATATAAGGGGTAACGTGCTTTGGGCCGTTCTCGGGCGATGAAATTCGCTTGTCTCTGCGGCGAGCCTGCTCCTGCCTGGCTGTTCCGGTTGAAAGCAGGATTCCGGTTTCGGCCATTTTCGTGGTCTGGCAAGACATGGCCGTACTTGTCATATTTGTTTAAATAGCTGGGTCTGGATGCGGATATGTAGATGCGTGGTGCGCGGGTGGTGGTCGTGTAGTTGTGCTCCCACCAATTCGTGTCGGCAAATTCAAATCCCTTGCCATATGAGGGAGTGCTGGCTGTTCTACCCAGGTATTGCGGATCTATGGTGCCTTGCTTGAAATTATCACCCTTGTAAACCGGACGTCTGTTTTCGTCCCAGCCGATCAGAACACGCTCGTAGTCGCCATAGACAGCGGTTTTGTTTGGCAGAATGCCGATGAGTTTTCTGGGGCCGAGATGGCTGAATATTTTCTTGCTGTTCATGTCGTAACCTACAACATGCGTCTTGATGGTTCTGCCGTAATAGTCGGTCACTGCGGTGTAGTCTTCGGAATCATCAACAGGCTGGCCGTTTTCGTCATAACGCGAGTGATAAAGTGGCGCGGGTGGCTTTGTGAAGGGCCGCCCCGCAATCCGGCTCGAGGGCTGGGTAAAGCCGGGGTGCTTGTATGTCTGGAGTGGCTTGCGCGTGCCCGGGTCCGGCTGATCACTCTGGTGTGAACCATAAAACGCCTTGCTTGGATCCCTGGTGCTTGCACTCGCGACGTAGGCGGGGCGTGTCGGTGCCGCCGGCTGCTCATTAACGCCGAGCGAGGCTGGATAAGCAGGCTTGGGCTGCTGGAACCCGGGACGAACCGTGGGGTGATTCAGTCGCTGATCAGGGCGGGCGGGATGGGGATCATCCCAGCCAAAATTCTTGTAATCCGCCTTGCTCGGGTTCACGGTGCCGGCGGGCGGCCCATCGCTTTGGTTGGGGCCCCAATTTGGCAAGATGGGGTTTCGGCTGGTGGTCGGCGATGCAGGGGCTTGTGTCGGTTGAACCGCTGTTCGATCCTGTGCATGAGCGTGGGCGTGCGATGTGCCCGTATGGCTCGGTTCGAAGAGCTGATAAATAAGGCCGTCCACACCGACGATGTAGCGTGCTTGACCTTGCAGGCCACCTTTGTAGTAGTAGCGGTAAAAGCCGTCCGCCCACTGTGCGAATTGGCCATGGGGCTGGGCCTCCACTTGGGCACTGACATAATGGTAGCGCCCATATTGATCCGATATGGTCCGCAGATCACGTCTCGATCTGACTCGGCGGGCGTGGTCCGATTCGTCGTTTGCGACTACATTCGCTGGTGTGTATATGCTGTCATGGGCTGACGCGCCGTGTCGCAAACCCAGCAGGCTTGTCATTTCGCCATTGATGTCTTGGGGCGGCAAATTGCTTGCGGCAATGATCGGGGTCTTTTGTGGGTTGGTTTCGAGCGGGTTTTGCGAATGTCGTTGGGCTGGATGAATCAAACCCTTGGCCAAAACTGTCAAGGCCGTGATGTTCGAATTTGTCGATCCATGCTTGGGAAACGAGGAAGGGTTGAATTCCGCAGTCATGAAAGTGTGCCTTGTTTATGAGGAGGGCTTTACTTTGCGGAGTCATGACGGGAATTATTCAGGGCTAACCGAATGCCGCTTGTTTATTGCGAAACGACGTATTTTTTCTGGGGCCGGAGTCAGCTGCAGCTGACTCCGGCGATGCAGGCCGCTTTGATTGAGTGTTAGATAAAGAATCTGTGTTGTTTTTTGGGAGAGTCCGACGGTGCTGGATCATGTATGAAGTTGTGCAGCATGGGTTCGCTGGATGCAAGCACGGTGCCTGTGCCGCCGTCGATATATTGATTTTTTCCTTCTCGCCGCGTTGCCTTGCTTGGAAGGATATTGCCGTCTGCATCGTACTGATTCAGATGGCTTGGCTTTTTGGCGGGCGCTTTCTTGCGGGGCTGTCGGGTGGTGGTTGTGTAATCCCACCAATTGGTGTCTGCAAATTCAAATCCTTTGCCGTAGGCCGGCGTGCTGGGAATGTTGCCAATCAAGCTCGGGTCGATCGAAGGTTGCGGACGGACGTCATCGCTGTAGATGGGTTTTCTCTGCTCGTCCCAGCCGACGAGATAGCGTGAATCGGCACGGTAGATGGGCTTTCCTGTCATGTCATATCCAAGGAACTGCTTGCGGCCCCTTCCGCTGGGGTGGGTTTCGCTATTAAAACCGTATGCGCCAGGCGGTGGGTTGACCGGCCGACCATAATAATCCGTGACGGTATCGCTTTGTTCTGGCTTCTGCGGTGCTTTGTTCAGGGCTCGCTGATAATACGCATGGCGCGGTACCGGATCTGACGGGAGCGCATTTGTGCGAGGGATGCTCGATGGCTTGTCAAAAGCCCGGCCACCTTGATTTGCGTCGTAGTCTGGCTCTGTTGTTTCCTTTCTTCGATAATCTGATGCTGAGGACTCGCGCTTCGACCTGGATTGGGTTTTGGCATGTGTTTCATCCAGCGCCAGCAGTCCCGCCATTTCGTGGCTGATGCCTTGGGATGGCAGTTGATCGTTTTCAACGACGCGCGGGGTCGGGTTTACATGGCTTGGGAGATATCGCTGGATCACGCCTTGGGCCAGCAGGGCCAAAGTCGAAACGACAGACGGCGCCGAACTGTTGTTTGAAGGCGTGGAAATGGGATAGAGGTGCATGGGAATGGCATGAGTGACAAAGGGGTCTTCACTCTGCTGAGCCACGCCATGACTTCGACGGGGGGATACGAATGCCGCCCGTTCCATGCGAAGCGGAATATTCTCGATATTCGAAGGGAAAATTCAGATGGCGCCGTCATGAGCCGATTGCCGCTGCCCGATCGTCAGTTTTATGCGGGCGCTCCGAATGACCGCAGCCTCTCACGAAGCACGGTATTCTTGATATTCGAAGGCGGGATGCTGCCGGGCCGAATGGAATGGACGCCGGTGGTGTGCTCAGCTAGAGGAACAAGGTCCGTACGCGCGCCAGGTCTTCGGGGGTGTCGACGCCGCCGGCGGGGGGGTGTTCGACATCCAGAACGGCGATGCGCCGTCCGTGCCAGAGCGCGCGCAACTGCTCCAAGGCCTCGCTGAGTTCCAGGGGCGCTTGTTCCAGTGTCGGAAAGGCGCGCAGGAATCGCACGCGGTAGGCGTAGATGCCGATGTGGCGCAGCGGCCGGGGGGTGGGCAGGATGGGCGCTCCGGCCGCGCTGCCGTCGCGCTGCCAGGCAATCGGCGCGCGGCTGAAGTAGAGGGCGAGGCCGCTGCGGTCGGTCACCACCTTCACCACGTTGGGGTTGCGGAAGTCTTCCAGGGATTCGATGGCGTGCGCGGCGGTGGCGATGTCGGCCTCGGGGCGCTGGTGCAGCAGTTCGGCGACGGAGGCGATCAGCTCGGCGGGCATCAGGGGCTCGTCGCCCTGCACGTTGACGACGATGGCGTCGTCGGACAGGCCCAGCAGGTCGCAGGCCTCGGCCAGGCGGTCGCTGCCGCAGCTGTGGTCGATGCGGGTGAGCAGGGCTTCCACGCCGTGGCGGCGGCAGGCGTCGATGATGGAGGGGCTGTCGGCCGCGACCACGGTGCGCGCGGCGCCGGAGATCTGCGCCTGGCGCGCCACCCGCACCACCATGGGCAGGCCGCCGATGTCGGCCAGGGGTTTGTCCGGCAGGCGGCTGGAGGCGAGGCGGGCGGGGATGAGGACGGTGAAGACAGGGGGCGCGGCGGGCGTGGCGGGCGTGGACATGGGCTCCATGCTCACAGGCCCAGTTCTTCGTCGCTCAAGGTGCGGGCTTCGACTTCCAGCAGGATGGGGATGCCGTCGCGGATGGGGTAGGCCAGTCTGGCGCTGCGCGAGACGAGTTCGTTGCGCTCCAGATCGAGGATCAGCGGGCCCTTGGTGACGGGGCAGACGAGCAGGGCGAGGAGTTTGCTGTCCATGGCGTTGGTGGTTGACGCGGGTGAAGGAGGATGGGGGCGAGGCGCTCAGGCAACGCGGACGCAGGATGATAGCTGCGCATCGACGAGGCGATCCAGGCGCGCGAGGAAGTCGGCCGCGAGCGTGAAGTGCAGGGGCACGGCGAGTGCGTCCGGCCGCTGCTGCCAGAGCTTGGCGGCATCCTTTTCGGTGCAGAGCAGGGTGCTGTCGGCGGCGATGGGCGGCAGGTCGCGGGTGAAGTCGGCGTGGTCGGGCAGGGCGTGGGTTTCGGCCAGCACCAGGCCTCGCTCGCGCAGCATCGTGAAGAAGGCCTGGGGGCGGGCGATGCCGGCGATGGCGATCAGCCGCGTCCGGCTTCCGGTCATGGCGGCCAGCGTGGCCAGCGCCACCTGGCTGCCATCGGTGCGCAGGGCATGGTCGGCCAGGCGGCGTTCGCCGCGATAGCCTGCGAAGGCGGGCGACTGCCCGGTGTGCAGCACCAGGTCCACCGACCGGGGCCAGGGCTCGCGCAGCGGGCCGGCGGGCAGCAGCCAGCCGTTGCCCACGCCGCGGTCGTCGAATACGCAGACTTCGATGTCGCGCGCCAGCGCCAGGTGCTGCAGGCCGTCGTCGCAGACCAGCAGGCGGACCTGGGGATGGGCCCGCAGCAGGCGCCGGGCCGATTCGACGCGATCGCGGCCGACGAAGACGGGGACGCCGGTGCGCCGGTGGATGAGCAGCGGTTCGTCGCCTGCATGCTGCGGATCGCTGCCGGCCGAGATCTCCAGCCCGCCGTCGTCGTCGCCCGGCGGCAGCGTCCGCCCGTAGCCGCGCGAGACCACACCGACGGCGATGCCGCGCGACTGCAGGTGTTGCACCAGAGCGATGACGGTGGGCGTCTTGCCGGCGCCGCCGACGATCACATTGCCGACCACCACCACGGGCACCGGCAGCTTCACGCTCGGGCGCCGTCCACTGCGGTAGCCGGCCAGGCGCCAGGCCCAGGCCGCCCGGTAGACGAGGGACAGCGGCCACAGCAGGCAGGCCGTCAGCCCGCGCCGGCGCCAGGCGGCCTGCAGCCGCTCGGCCAGGCCGCTCACTTGCCGGCGGCCGAGCCGGTCCGCTGGGTGGCGAAGGTGATCTGGCCCAGGCCGACGCGGCGCGCGGCTTCCATCACGGTGATCACGTTCTGGTGGGCGGCGGTGGCGTCGGCGCTGATGATGACCACGCTCTGCGGCCCGGCGGTGGCCGCGGCTTCCAGGGCGCGCGACAGCGGCTCGACCGCGTTGCTGGCCACTTGCTGGCCGTTGATGGAGATGCGGCCGTCGCTGGTGATGCCGACACGCACTTCCTTCGGATAGTCGCGCTGGGCCTGGGCGTCGGCCACCGGCAGGCGCAGCTGCAGCTCGGTGAAGCGGCTGTAGGTGGTCGACAGCATCAGGAAGATGACGATGACCAGCAGCACGTCGATGAAGGGGATCAGGTTGATCTCGGGCTCGCCGCGCGAATGGTCGCGGAAGTCCATGCGGGAGCGGGAGCGGAAGTTCATGGCGGTGACCTGTCTCAGGGCAGGCGGCGCACGTACACCAGGTGGCGCACGAAGCGTTCGGCGGCCAGCTCCAGCGCCATCAGGTGCGCATCGACCCGGCCACGGAAATAGCGCCAGCAGATCAGCGAGGGGATGGCCACCACCAGGCCGAAGGCGGTGTTGTAGAGCGCGATCGAGATGCCCTGCGCCAGCTGCGCCGGGTTGGCGCCGCCGCTGGCGCCGGCCGATTGCGAGCCGAAGATTTCGATCATGCCGATCACGGTGCCCAGCAGGCCCAGGAGGGGCGCGGCCGAGGCGATGGTGCCGAGCGCGCCCAGGTAGCGCTCCAGCCGGTGGGCGGCGATGCGGCCGGCGCCTTCGGTGGCGGCGCGCAGGTCGTCCTCGCTGCTGTTGGGGCGCTCGACCAGGGCCTTGAAACCGGCGGCCAGCACCTCGCCGAGGGCGGAATTCTGTTCGAGCTGGCGGATCACGTCCGGCGGGGGAAGCCCGCGCGCCGACACGGCGATGGCTTCGTCCAGCAGCTTGGGTGGTGCCACCTTGGCGGTGCGCAGGGCGAGCGCCCGTTCGATCACCAGGGCCAATGCCAGAACCGAGCAGAGCAGCAGCGGCCAGATCGGCCAACCTGCCGCTTGTATGATGGAAAACAAGGATGGATCCCCCGTGCCGATGACGGCGGCGATTATGGCCCACCCCCAATGCATGCCGTCCTCGGCCCGTCCTGCGGTGCGAGTCCCCGCCCACAGTTTGTGTGGATAAGTTTGTGAGCAAGCCGGCGGACAAGTCCGGCAAGCCGCGCCCACGCTGCCTCTGCACAGATCGATGAATTTTTCAGCAGCCTCGCCTTCTCTTCCCGCCTCCCGTGTCTGGGCCGTCGGTGCGCTCTGCCGCGCCATTGCCGATGCGCTGGATGCGCGTTTCAACCCGGTGAGCGTGCGCGGCGAGATCAGCGGTTTCTCGCGTGCGGCCAGCGGGCACTGCTACTTCTCGCTGAAGGATGCGAGCGGCCAGATCCGCTGCGCCATGTTCCGCCGCGCGGCGCAGATGCTGGACTTCGCGCCGCGCGACGGCGAGCTGGTGGAAGTGCGCGGCCGGCTCGGTGTGTACGAGGCGCGGGGCGATCTGCAGCTGATCGCCGAGTCCATGTCGCGGGTGGGGCAGGGCGGTCTCTTCGAGCAGTTCCTGCAGCGCAAGGCGCGGCTGGAATCAGAAGGGCTTTTCGATGCCGACCGCAAGCGCCCGCTGCCCGCCATGCCGCGCCGCATCGGCGTGGTCACCTCGCTGGGCGCGGCGGCGTTGCACGATGTGCTGACCGCGCTGGCGCGCCGTGCGCCGCATGTTGCCGTGCTGGTGGCGCCGGCCTCGGTGCAGGGGGCGGCGGCGCCGGGCGAGCTGATCGCGGCCCTGTCCGCCCTGAACGAAAGGGCCGAGCCGCCGGAGCTGATCCTGCTGGTGCGCGGCGGCGGCTCCATCGAGGACCTCTGGGCCTTCAACGACGAGGCCCTGGCGCGCGCCATCGCCGCCAGCCCGGTGCCGGTGGTCAGCGGCGTGGGGCACGAGACCGACTTCACCATCGCCGATTTCGTCGCCGACCTGCGGGCACCCACGCCGACCGCCGCGGCCGAACTCGCCGCGCCGCAGCTGAGCATGCTCAGCCGCACGCTCGACCTGGCCGGCGAGGCGCTGGAAGCCGCCGTCATGCGCCGGCTGGACCGCCACGGCCAGCGGCTCGACAACGTGGCGGCGCGCCTGTCGCGCCCCTCGGCCATCGTCGCCACGCAGCGCCTGCGGCTGGAGCGCCAGGGGCAGTCGCTGCTGCATGCGCTGCAGTCGCAGGCCGGCATCGCCCGGCGCCGCTGCGAGGCTGTGGAGCAGGCCTTGCCGCTGGCGGTGCGCGGCGGGCTGGAGCGCCATCGCCAGCGCCTGGACCGTGCGGCGCTGCGCCTGCAGATGCTCGATCCGGGCATCGTGCTGCAGCGCGGCTATGCCTTCCTGGAAGACGAGGCCGGCGCCACGGTGCAGCAGGCGGCGCAGACCCGGCCGGGCCAGCGCCTGCGCGCCACCCTCAGCGACGGCACGGTCGCACTGACCGTGGACGGCCCGCCTGCAGACAAGGTGTAACGCTGCCTACAATCGCTGTTCCCCACAACGAAGTCCCCACGAGGAATCCATGGAACATACGCTGCCGCCCCTGCCTTACGCGATCGACGCGCTCGCTCCGAACTACTCGAAGGAAACCCTCGAGTACCACCACGGCAAGCACCACAACGCCTATGTGGTGAACCTCAACAACCTGCAAAAGGGCACCGAGTTCGAGAACATGTCCCTGGAAGACATCGTCAAGAAGTCCTCGGGCGGCATCTACAACAACGCCGCGCAGACCTGGAACCACACCTTCTTCTGGAACTGCATGACCCCCAACGGCGGCGGCGAGCCGACCGGCGCGCTGGCCACGGCCATCACCGCCAAGTGGGGCAGCTACGCCGCCTTCAAGGAAGCCTTCGTGAAGTCGGCCGTGGGCAACTTCGGTTCGGGCTGGACCTGGCTGGTGAAGAAGGCCGACGGCTCGGTCGACATCGTCAACACCGGCGCCGCCGGCACGCCGCTGACCACCGCCGACAAGGCGCTGCTGACGGTCGACGTCTGGGAACACGCCTACTACATCGACTACCGCAACCTGCGTCCGAAGTTCGTCGAGACCTTCCTGGACAAGCTGGTCAACTGGAAGTTCGCCGAAGCCAACTTCGCCTGATCTTTCGCGCTTCTTGAAAGGGCCGGACATTCGTTTGTCCGGCCCTTTTTGCTGGGAGCTTCACGCCTCTGACACAGAGTGTCGATTCCATGTCGGGATTCCCACGAAAAGGTTTCCCGCATGTCCGCAGCCGACTCCCTCGATCCGCGTGAACGCGCCCGGCACAGCCGCCGCGACTTCCTCGATTTCCTGACCCGCTCCTCGGCCAGCGTGCTCGCCGCCGGCGCGACCGCATCGCTGGCGGCCTGCGGCGGAGGCAACGATCCGATCATCGCTGCCGCTCCGGCCCCGGCGCCGTCTCCCGCACCCGCCGCCTCGGCCGCCTTCGCCTTCGGTGTGGCCAGCGGCGATCCGCTGACCGACCGCGTGATCCTCTGGACCCACGCCAAGGTGGCCGACAGCACCGCCGACGTGGCCCTGACCTGGCAGGTGGCGCGCGACGCCGCCTTCACCCAGATCGTCACCAGCGGCAGCCTCACCACCACCGCGGCCAGCTCCTTCACCGGCAAGGTCGACGTGACCGGGCTGGCCCAGGGCAGCAGCTACTTCTATCGTTTCCTGGATGCCACCGGCGCCTCCTCCACCGTGGGCACCACCCGCACCCTGCCGGCGGCGGGCATCACCTCGGTGAAGTTCGCGGTGTTCTCCTGCTCGCTGTATTCGGAAGGCTATTTCCACGCCTACGACGCCGCATCCAAGTCCGACGCGCTGTACGCCCTGCACCTGGGCGACTACATCTACGAATACGGCTCCGATCCTGCCAAGTACGGCAACGACAACGTGCCGGGCAACCGGGTGGCGAGCCCGGCCAACGACATCGTCACCATGAACGACTACCGGACGCGCTACGCGCTCTACAAGTCGGATGCCAACCTGCAGGCGGCCCACGCGAAGATGCCCTGGATCGCCATCTGGGACGACCACGAGTTCGCCAACAACAGCTATGTGAACGGCGCCGAGAACCACAACCCGGCCACCCAGGGCGACTGGGTCACCCGCAAGAACATCGCGGCGCGGGTCTATCACGAGTGGATGCCGATCCGCACGCCGGACGCCAGCAACCTGCTGAAGATCTACCGCCGCTTCGACTTCGGCAGCATCCTCTCGCTGCACATGCTCGACACCCGCATCGAGGGCCGCGACCGCCAGTACGACAACTTCGGCGACACCGACGGCGGCATCGCCCGCTACCTGGCCGGCATCACGCCCAACGGCTCCGGCGTGCGCCCGGACGCCTCGCGCCAGATGATGAGTTCGGAGCAGCAGAACTGGCTGACCACCGGCATGGGCGCCTCCACCGCCACCTGGCAGGTGCTGGGCAACCAGACCATCATGGGCCGCATGTGGTTCCCGGCCTCGGTGCTGACCACCTTCGCCAGCAACCCGGCCGGCGCGCCGGCGGCCATCACCGCCTTCCTCACCGCCAAGGCCACCCGCGCGGCGGCCGGCACCGGCGCGCTGACGCCGACCCAGACGGCATTGCTGGACACCACGACCAACCCGCGCCTGCCCTACAACCTCGACTCCTGGGACGGCTATCCCGCCCAGCGCGAGGCCATCCTGCAGACGGTGAAGACCCAGGGCAAGCGCCTGATCACCCTGTCGGGCGACTCGCACGACGCCTGGTTCAACAAGCTCACCAGCCTGGCCGGCGAGCAGATCGGCGTGGAGTTCGCCGGCACCTCGGTGACCTCGACCGGCTTCGAGAGCGTCGGCCTGGGCTCGGCCGGCAGCTCCATCGACGGCAGCATCCTGACCGCGCAGCTGGGCAGCGCCGCCATCGGCGCCGGCCTGGGCCTGATCGACGACGTGGGCTACAGCGACACCACCCAGCGCGGCTACATGCTGGTGACGCTGAGCGCGGCGGCGGCCAAGTGCGAGTACGTGTTCGTCAGCAGCGTGAAGCTGCCGACCTATACGGCGACCATCGGCCGCACCGTCACGGTGGCCACGACGACGACCGGCACGGCAGCGCCGGTCATCGCCTGATCCGGCGCTTTTAGCGCCCGGCCTCGAAAGGCGGCCCCGCCAGGCGGGCGCCGGCCTTGAAGCCCTTGTGGGCGAACCAGCCCTGGTTCATCTCCAGCACGAAACGCACCGGCCTGGTGGAGCAGTGCGAGTCGGTGGTCTGGGGCTGCATGTCGGCCAGGTTGACGATGGTGCCGTCATCGGCGATGAAGGCGGCGGTCAGCGGCAGGATGGTGTTCTTCATCCAGAAGCACTGCACGGCGGGCACGCTGAAGGCGAACAGCATGCCCTCGGCCTGCGGCATCTCGCGGCGGTACATCAGGCCGGTCTCGCGCGAGGCGGGCGTGGCGGCGACCTGGGTGTCGATGCGGTACATGCCGAGGGTCAGCGGCACGCGCGGCAGGTCCATCTGCGGGCTTTCCTGCGCCTGGGCGGCGGCGCAGCAGAGGAGGGCGGTGGCGGCGATCAGGCGCCGGAAGGAGGAGGGCATGGGGTGCATCGCAGGGACGGGAGCCGAAGACGCGGCATTGTGGCCCAGGCAAAAGAAAAGCGCCCCGAAGGGCGCTGGTCTGGTGATGCGGCGGGTGCCGTGTGGTGCTTACTTGGCTGCGGTGTCGGCCGACTTCGCGCCGTGCTTCATCTTCTTCATGTGCTTGGCCTTGGGTGTCGTCTTGGCCACGTTGGCCTTGGTGCCCTCGCCCTGGGCGACGGTGGACGGGCCGGTGGTGGCGGCGCTGGGGGCCGCCGGAGACTGTGCGAATGCGCCGGTGACGAGCAGGCCGGCGATCAGGGGAGCGAGGAGTTTCTTCATGATGTGTGTCCTGCGATTCAGTCGTTGGGAGGCTGCCTTGCGCAATTGCGCAAGGTCACACTGCAACGCCGCCCGAAGCAGGCCGGTTGACAGGGCAGGCTCATTCGTTCGGACATAGAATTCCCCGTTGCATGCCGGCCTCGGCCGCTCCGCGTCCGCCTCCTCCGTCCGTACCCGAAAGACTGCCCGTCCATGTCCTATCAGCACATCCAGGTGCCCGCCGCAGGCGCGAAGATCACGGTCAACGCCGACAACACCCTGAACGTACCGGACGAGCCGATCATCCCCTTCATCGAAGGCGACGGCACCGGCGTCGACATCACGCCGGTGATGATCACCGTGGTCGATGCGGCGGTGACCAAGGCCTACGAGGGACGGCGCAGGATCCACTGGATGGAGGTCTACGCCGGCCAGAAGGCCGAGACCCTCTACGGCGCCGGCACGCTGCTGCCGGAGGAAACCCTGCAGGCGGTGCGCGACTACGTGGTGTCCATCAAGGGCCCGCTGATGCTGGTGCCGGGCGCCGTCGGCTCGCTCAACGTGGCGCTGCGCCAGAAGCTCGACCTCTACGCCTGCCTGCGGCCGGTGCGCTGGTTCCCGGGCGTGCCCACGCCTCTGCTGGAGCCGGGCAAGACCAACATCGCCATCTTCCGGGAGAACTCGGAAGACACCTATACCGGCATCGAGTTCGCCGCCGGCAGCGAGAAGGCCCAGCGCCTGATCCGCGTGCTGCAGGAGGACTTCGGGGTCACCAACATCCGTTTCCCCGGCACCTCGGCCATCGGCCTGAAGCCGGTCTCGCGCGAGGGCACCGAACGCCTGGTGCGCAAGGCCATCCAGTACGCCATCGACAACGACAAGCCCAGCGTGACCATCGTGCACAAGGGCAACGTCATGAAGCTGACCGAGGGTGCCTTCCGCGACTGGGCCTACGCCCTGGCGCAGCGCGAGTTCCAGGCCGAGCCGGTGGACGGCGAACGCTGGATGCGCCTGCAGAACCCGCGCACCGGCCGCTGGATCACGGTGAAGGACGCGCTGACCGACGCCTTCCTGCAGAAGAGCCTGCTGCGCCCGGCCGAGTTCAGCGTGATCGCCACGCTGAACATGAACGGCGACTACATCTCCGACGCGCTGGCCGCGCAGGTCGGCGGCGTGGGCATCGCCCCGGGCGGCAATATGAGCGACACGGTGGCCATGTTCGAGGCCACCCACGGCGCCGCGCCCAAGTACGCCGGCAAGGACTATGTGAACCCCGGCTCCGAGATCCTGTCGGCCGAGATGATGCTGCGCCACATGGGCTGGACCGAGGCCGCCGACCTGATCATCCGCGGCATGGAGCAGGCCATCGAGAGCAAGCGGGTGACCTACGACTTCGCGCGGCTCATGGCCGGCGCCACCCAGGTCAGCTGCTCGGGCTTCGGCCAGGTGGTGATCGAGAACATGTGAGGCCCTGCCGGCCGCGGGCCGGCGGGTTTCGGGCAGCGGGGGCTCAGCGCACCGAGTCGCCCATGCGGAAGCCGTGGGTGGCTTCTTCCAGTTTCTTCAGCAGCTCGGGTGCCAGCTTCAGCTCGGCGGCCGCCAGGGTCGCATCGAGCTGCTCCGGCCGGCTGGCGCCCAGCAGCGGCGCGGTGATCGTCGGCTGGGCCATCACCCAGGCCACGGCCAGGGTGGTCAGCGGTATGCCGGCCTCGTCGGCGATCTTCTGCAGCTCCTCCACCGCATCGAAGGCGCGGTCGTTCCAGTAGCGGTCCTGGTAGCGGCCGGCGGCGGTGCCCAGGGTGAAGCGGGTGCCATGCACCGGCGCCGAGGCCTTCACATACTTGCCGGTGAGCAGGCCGCCGGCCAGCGGGTTGTAGGGGATGACGGCCAGGCCCTCTTCGGCGCACAGCGGCAGCAGCTCGCGCTCGATCTCGCGGAACAGCAGGCTGTAGCGCGGCTGCGCCGAGACGAACTTCACCAGGCCCAGCACCTCCGAGCGGCCCAGGGCGCGGGCCAGGCGATACGCCAGGAAGTTGGAGACGCCCACGTAGCGGGCGCGGCCCGAACGCACGATGGTGTCCAGGGCGTCGAGGGTCTCGTCCAGCGGCGTGTCCGGGTCGTCGCTGTGCAGCTGGTAGAGGTCGACATAGTCGGTGTCCAGGCGCTTGAGCGAGGCGTCGATCGCATCCAGCAGATGCTTGCGCGAGGCGCCGCGCTCCCAGGCCTGGGGGCCCATGATGCCGACCGCCTTGGTCGCCACGATGTGGCTGGCGCGGCGGCCGGGCGAGGCCTTGAGCCAGCGGCCGATGATCTCCTCGGTGCGGCCGGCCGTCTTCGTATCGCCGCCCAGGGGATAGACGTTGGCGGTGTCGAGGAAGTTGATGCCGGCCTCGCTGGCCTTGTCGAGCACCGCGTGGGAGACGATCTCCTCGGTCTGCAGGCCGAAGGTCATGGTGCCGAGCGCCAGGCGCGAGACGGTGAGGCCGGTGCGGCCGAAACGGATCGAGGGAATGGACATGGGCTTCTAGCCTTAAGCGGAGTAGGAGGAGGCCGGCCAGCGCCGGCGCAGGAAGTCTGCGACGATACGCCGCCGTGACTTTTTGTTCATCGCGGCATACCCCAAAACACCATGATCGACCTGTATTACTGGACCACGCCCAACGGCCACAAGATCAGCATCTTTCTCGAAGAGGCCGGCCTGCCTTATGAGGTTCACGGCGTGAACATCGGCAAGAACGAGCAGTTCAAGCCCGAGTTCCTGCGCATCGCGCCCAACAACCGCATCCCCGCCATCGTCGACCACGAGCCGGCCGATGGCGGTGCGCCGCTTTCGCTGTTCGAGTCGGGTGCCATCCTGATGTATCTCGCCGAGAAGATCGGCCGTTTCCTGCCGGCCGACCTGCGCGGGCGGCAGGAGGTGTCGCAATGGCTGTTCTGGCAGATGGGCGGGTTGGGGCCGATGGCCGGGCAAAACCACCACTTCGGCACCTTCGCGCCGGAGAAGATTCCCTATGCGATCGAACGCTATGTGAAGGAGACGGCGCGGCTCTACGGCGTGCTCGACCGGCGCCTGGCCGACCGGGAGTTCGTGGCGGGCGATTACTCCATCGCCGACATGGCGATCTACCCCTGGATCGTGCCGCACACCCGCCAGCAGCAGGACCTGGCGGACTTCCCGAACCTGCAGCGCTGGTTCCAGGCGATCGCCGCGCGGCCGGCGGTGCAGCGGGCCTACGCGCTGGTCGAGCGCTTCCAGCCCAAGGCCTGAACCGGCGCCTGCGCGGCGCAAAGCTTTTCACAGCTTTGCGTGCGCTTCACGCCCGGGGCTGGACGCGGCGGCGTTCCGGGCTTTGAATCGCGCGATGCGATCCGATGCTCCCCTCCTTTCGTCGCGCTTTCGTCTGGCCCTGTTGGGCGCGCCCTGGTGGCTGTCCGCCTGTGCTCCGATGCCGACCGGCGGTACCGCGGCCGGCAGCACGGCGACCGACTGGCGCTGGCTGGGCCGCGTCGGCTTCGCCGGCGATGCGGCCGCCCTGGCCGAGCTGAGGCAGCAGGGACGGGCGGCTTACCTGGGCCGGCAACTGGCCGCGCCGCCGGCCGATCCGCCCGAACTCGCCGCCGCCATCGCCGCGCTGCCCCTGGCGGCCGGCGGCCCGGACGGACTGCGCCAGTTGCGCGCGGAAAACCAGCGCATCAACCAGATCGCCGATGCCGACGAGAAGCAGCGCGCGCGCAGCGAACTCAACCGCAGCGGCAACGAGCTGAGCAACGCCACCCAGCACCGCCACCTGCTGCGCGCGCTGCGCTCGCCCTGGCAATTGCGCGAGCAGATGACCTGGTTCTGGATGAACCATTTCAGCGTCTATGCCGGCAAGGCCCAGGTGCGCTGGCTGCTGCCGGAGTACGAGGAGCAGGCGATACGCCCGCGTGTCTTCGGCCGTTTCGAGGACCTGGTCATGGCCAGCCTCAGCGCGCCTGCCATGCTCGACTACCTGGACAACGCCCAGAGCGCCGTCGGCAAGGTCAACGAGAACTACGCCCGCGAGCTGATGGAGCTGCACACCCTGGGTGTTTCGGGCGGGCCCAGCGGCTCCAGCTACAGCCAGCAGGATGTGCAGGAACTGGCGCGGGTGCTGACGGGCGTGGGCATCGAGCAGGCCAACGGGCCGCCGCGCCTGGGGCCGCAGCGCCAGGCGCTGTACCGGCATGAAGGGCTGTTCGAATTCAATCCCAACCGGCACGATTTCGGAAGCAAGAAGCTGCTCGGCCACGCAATAGCCGGCAGCGGCTTCGAGGAGGTGCGCCAGGCGGTGGCGCTGCTGGTGCGCCAGCGGGCCTGCGCGATGTTCGTGTCGCAGAAGCTGGCCGCCTATTTCGTCGCGGATCCGGCGCCGCCGGCACTGGTCGAACGCATGGCCGGGCGCTTCCAGCAGAGCGGCGGCGACATCGCGGCGGTGCTGCAGGCGATGTTCCTCTCGCCCGAACTCGAGGCCGCGCTGCAGGCGCCGGAACGCAAGTTCAAGGACCCGTTCCAGTTCGTCGTCTCCTCGGTGCGCTGGGCCTATGCCGAGCGGCCGCCCACCAACATGCAGCCGCTGGTGGGATGGCTGCAGCAGCTCGGCGAGCCGCTCTACGGCCGCATCTCGCCCGATGGCTATCCGGCATCGGAAGCCGCCTGGGCCAGCTCCGGCCAGCTGGTGCGCCGGCTGGAGATCGCCCGCACCATCGGCAGCGGCCCCGGCGCCCTGTATGCCGAGGCCGGCAGCCGGCCCGCCCGGGTCGGCTTTCCGCTGCTGAGCAGCCGGCTCTACTACGAACAGATCGAGCCGCAGCTCGGTCCCGCCACCCGCGCCGCCTTGCTGCAGACCGCGTCGCAGGGTGAATGGAATGCGGTGCTGCTGGCATCGCCCGAATGGATGCAGCGATGAGCACCCGGGAGCCCACCATGGACAGAAGAGAACTCCTGCGCCGCGCCGGCCTGGCCGCCGCCGCCATGCCGCTGGCCTCGCGCGCCTGGGCCCTGCCGGCCGGGCAGGCCGATGCGCGTTTCCTGCTGGTCTTCCTGCGCGGCGGCTACGACGCCAACAGCCTGCTGGTGCCCACCGGCAGCGATTTCTACTATGCCTCGCGGCCCACCATCGCCATCAAGCGCCCGGTGGCCGAGGGCGGTACTCCCGATCCGCAGGCGGCCATCGCACTGCCGGGCGACGGCGCCAGCGGCTGGGGCCTGCACCCTTCCGTGGCCGAACGATTGCTGCCTTTTTGGCGCCAGGGCCAGCTGGCCTTCGTGCCCTTCGCCGGCACCGACGACCTGTCGCGCAGCCATTTCGAGACGCAGGACAGCATCGAGGCCGGCCTGCCGATCCCTGGCGACCGCTCCGCGCCGGGATCGGCCGCCGCCGCGCTGCGCGGCAGCGGTTTCCTCAACCGGCTGGCCTCCACGCTGGGCGCGCAGGCGGCGCCGGTGGCCTTCACCGACGTGCTGCCGGCTTCCATGGCCGGGCCCGCGGCCATCCCCAACGTCTCCCTGAAAGGCTCGCTGCGCGCGCCCTTCGACGAGCGCCAGTCCGCCGTCTACGCCGGCATGTACCGCGGCAGCCGGTTCTCGTCCGTGCTGGCCGAAGGGCTGGAACTGCGCCAGACCGTGGCGCAGGAGGTGGAAGCCGAGGCGGCACGCCAGCGCGATCGATCCAGCGCCATGGCGGCCGATCCCGCCATGGCCGCGCGCATGCAGGAGATGCAGGCCGCCAGCCGCCAGGCCATCAGCGCACGCGGCTTCGAACTGGAGGCGCGGCGCATGGCGCAGCTCATGCGCGAGCGCTACACCCTGGGTTTCATCGACGTGGGCGGCTGGGACACCCATGTCAACCAGGGCGGCGCCCAAGGCCAACTGGCCAATCTGCTGCAGAACCTGGGCAGCGGCCTGGCCACCTTCGCCCAGGAGCTGGGGCCGGCCTGGGACCGCACCGTGGTCGTGGTGGTCTCGGAATTCGGCCGCACCTTCCGGGAGAACGGCACCCGCGGCACGGACCACGGACACGGCAGCGCCTATTGGGTGGCCGGCGGCGGATTGCGCGGCGGCAGACTGGCCGGCGAACAGGCCGTGCTGCGGCCGGGCGCCCTGAACCAGGACCGCGACTTTCCCGTGCTCAATGAATACCGGGCCGTCATCGGCGGCTTGCTGCGGCGGCAGTACGGGCTGGATGCCGTGCAGCTGGCGCGCATCTTCCCGGGCAGTGCGCCGCTCGACCTGGGTCTTTTGTAGGCCTCTTCGCGCCAGCCGATGGATGGAGTCATCCATTCCATGGATGATGATTCTGGATAAATCTGAAATCCTGTGCCGTGCGCGTCCGGGGTGGCCGCGAGAATCAAGCCGAAAATATGGCTTCATGCCTCGCACGACCCTATGCTTTTTCGCTGCAAATCACTGGCGCTGATCGGTGCTTTTTATCTGCTGGGCAATTTTTGCCACGCGCAGGTGCAAATCCTGCATCTTCAAGATAATGCCTCGGGCAGCGATGCCTTCTGCGTGGTGGCGGCCGCGGCGGGTCATGGCGTTCGACTGACTTTCGTCAACAGTTCCGGCTCCGCCGCGGACTCCCTGCACTGGCTGGCGCGTAATGCCGCGGGCGAAGCCATCGAATATCGCCAGTTCGTCGAATATCTCGACGGCACCGCGCCGGTTGAAGTTTCAGGCCTTGCCAAGGGTGTGTTTCTGGTCGATCCGGTGCGTGTTTCAAGGTCGGCGGCGGAATGCGGTGCCGGCACCCTGGTCAAACGTGTGGTGCGCGACGCCGGCTTGCCCCTGCCGGCGCGTGGGCCTTATGTCGATATTGTCACGGTCCTGGCCGCGCCGATCTGATCCGGGCCGCTTGCCGAAGTCTGTTGAATGGCGGGTCATGAGGCTCTCCCGTCCAGGTTCGAAGAGCCTCATTCATTTGCAGGAGTCATCATGAGATATTCGAGATATGCCGCCCTGGCTTGCGGCATGGGCCTGGTGCTCGCGGCCAGCGCCGCGACCCAGGGCACCCTCGGTTCGACCAGTACCGGGTCCTATGCCAACAATTTCGGCGTGGCCACGCCGCGCCAGGTTCAGATATTGCAGCTGGTCGATGCCTTCGTCACCTCCAGTTCTCCGCTCGTGCCGGAAGCAGGCGGGGTGCAGCGCAAAGGCGTGATCGACTCCTTCTGCGTGGTCGATACCACCGGCGGCGCCGTGCACCTCGCCTTCAGCGGTTTGCAGAGCAGTCCGTTCTGGGTGGCGACCGCCGCCGATGGCCAGACCTTCCCCTATCTGCTCAATGTGAGCCTGATCGACGGACCCTGGGCGCGTCTCGAATTCGCCGGGATCAGCTTCGATGTCCCCGCCGGAAGGACCGTCACCTCCGCGGCCGCCTGCGGCATCGGCAATGTCCGCAAGATGGCGACGCTGGGCGATGCGCCTCTGGACGAGGTCCACGTCTACGAGAGCGTCATCACGATTGTCGCTTCCCCCATCTGAATATCAGAGTTTCGCCATGGGCCACCGATATCGGTGGCCCTCTTTTTGCCGAATCACGATTCCCATGACGAATTCAATATTCATCCGGACGGCGCGCCTGCTGTGCGCAATGGCTGCCTTCGGCGCCTGCGCGGCTACGCACGCTGCGCCAGTCGATTGGGTGCTGGAGAAGAATTATGCGACGCTCGGCCCGGGCAACCGGTATTTCGATTCGGTGGGCGTCACCAACCGCGGCACGGAGCCGGTCTTTCTGGCGGTCACGATTTACAGCCTGGATCTCGAAGGAAATATCCGGAAAACCCGCCCCGAAAATGGCGAGGCAGTGCTGGCGTCGCCGGATGAATTCACATTGGGGGCCGGGAAGTCCTTTCCTCTGCGGATCATCGCCGATCCGCGGCGCCAGCAGGACGACTCGCACGCATATTACGTCCGGGTAGCCGACGTTTCCAGAATGAAGTCTCAGGGAGCCGCCAGCGGTTCGGTCTTCGGTTATGCCATGGCGTATGAAATCATGGTGGTCGTGAAAAAGACGGAATATCGCGCGATCGATGCCGAAAGTTTCCATCTGATGCCCGATGCGGCGGCGCCGGTTTGGCGCCTGGAAAACAGGTCGGGCCAGCATATATTCCTCGCCGGCGGTTATGAATGCGCCTCCGATCGGCAGAAGCTGACGGATTGCGAGCAAATTCTCGATTTTCCCAAGCAGTCCCTGATGCCGGGCGAGTGGGTCGGCCTGCGGCGGCGGCGTGGCAGTCCGTTCGTGGGCCTGCTGGTGTATGGCGACCTCGGCTTCAGCGCTCCACTCAAGGCGATCTATCTTCCCGTGGCCGCTTCCGGCGCCGAGCGGCGTTGACAGATGGCCGCCCGGTCCATGCCTGCATGGCTGCTGCTGGGTGCGGCATGGCTGTGCCTGGCCGCCCAGGCGGCGCCCCTGCAGATGCTGCGCGAGATGCCCGCAGGCTTTCGCGGCGGGACGGGCGAGGAGGAATACCACCTGCACTGGCAGGCCAGGAGCCTGCCGGACGTGGTGCTCGTGCAGCGGCCGGGGCCGGGGCCGGGACCGGCGCAGGATCGTGGAGATGCGCCCGCGCTGCTGCTGCTGCCGGCCTCGCTCGGGCCGCTGGTCGAGCATCTGGGCGCCTGGGGGTTCGAGCCCGCCGCGGCCCGGGCCTGGGCGGAGCAGCCGGAATTCCAGGTCGGTGCGCGGCGCTGCATCGCGGTCGTGGACTCGTCGCGCGCCTGCGTCGATGTCTGGCTCGAATTCACGCCGCAAGCCGGTGGCCGCCGGCTGGATCTGGTCGCGGCCGACCGGCGCTCGGCGTTCGTGGAGGCGGCGAATCCGGCCTATGCGCTGATCGGCTCCTCCTCTCTTTGGCTGGGCAGGACAGGCGGGGGAGGCAGTCTGGTTTCGTCGCAGTATCTCGGCCTGGCGTCGCGTGGCATTGCCTCCCGGGGCGATACCACCTTCGAGTACGACCTGAGCGCGCAGGCCCAGCAGATGGCCAACCCGGTGCCGCCGCCGACGGCATCGTCGGCCACCCTGCTGTCCTCGGTCCCCGGGGGATTGGCTTCCTACAGCGACGAGAACGGCCGCAGCACTGCGCTGAATTACCGGCTGCTCGCCGTGGGACGCCGGCTCGGCGACACGGCCCGTGGCTACGCGGGTGTCTTCACGGCGACGGCCAGCGGTGCGCTCTGGCAGGATGCCGGTTCCTTTTTTGCCCGGCCGTCCATCCTGGGCCTGGCCTACCGCAGCAACGGCGGACAGCTCACCGCCTATGGCGGGCGCAGCAAGGTGCGGCTGCTGCTGAGGTCGGACAGCTATGTACGCATCGTGTCGAACGGCACCGAACTCTTCGCCGGACCGGTTCCGGCCGGCGAGCAATGGGTCGAGTTCGAGGGCTATGCCGATGCCTTTGTGGAAGCCTCGGTGCGCGATGCCGGGGGGCGCGTGGAACAGCGCACGGTCGAGGTGGTTTCCACCGCGCAGGAGCGGCAGACGCAGCCCGTGGCGCTGGCGCAGGACCGCTCGATGTTCTATGTGGACGCGGGACAGGTCATGTCCCAGCTGGACCAGGACAACCGGCACCTGGATCGCTCGGATGTCTACCAGGCCAGTGCGTTCTACACCTATGCCTCGGACGCGCGCCGCTACCAGGCGAGCGCACAGTGGATCGCCGCGCGCCAGCGCCTGGCGTTCTCGATGGGGGATCGTGCCTCGCTCTGGAGCCTGAGCTCGATGGCGGGTAGCCGCAGCGAGTACGGCCTGCGGGCGGATGCGACCGTGCCGCTGGTCCATGACCTGAGGCTGAGTGCCAGCACCACACAGTACGGCGCGCCCCGGGACCTGACCCAGGTGGCCGCGGCGGATGCGGCCGCCTGGTACGGCACCCCGGGCAGGACGGCCTGCGCGGCCTGGGGCAGGTGCTGTGCTTCAACTCCTCCGACTACCGGTCCTGGCGTTTGGGCCTGTCGAAGAAGGACTTTCCGGTCCGGTTGGCCCTGCAGGAGATCCGCACGCCTTTTTTCGCCAGCCGCCAGCTGACCTTGACGGCATCGACCCGACTGCGCCTGGGCTCCGTCGTGACCACCTTGCAGGGCTTTGCCGTGCACGACTTCGGGCTGGGCAGCAATTCCTTGTTCGTCTCCCTGATGTTTCCGCTGGAAAACCAGCTCGTGGTGACCGGCGGCCTCTCCACCGACGACGCCGGCCACCAGAGCGCCAGCCTGAGCGCCGCCCGTACGTTCGACGCCGAGTCGCAGGGCTACCTGCGTTCGGTGGCGGTCGGGGTGTCCAGGAGCGTGGATTCGGGTGAAGGCGGCGCTTCGGCATCGGGCGGCTACGGCTCCGCAACCGCGTCGGTCCAGGGGCAGTGGGGGCCGCTGGCCCAGTCCAGCAACCTGAGCTGGTCCGGACACGGCGGCGGCACGGCGGCGAGCACGAGCCTCTCCACCGCCTATGCCCTGACCCGCGAAGGCATCTCCTTCACCCGGGACGGCAGCAGCCCGGTCGGCCTGCAGCTCTTCAACGACAACGGCGGCACCGCTGGCGTCTCGGTACTCAACCGCTCGGAAGAGGTGCAGAAGGTCAAGGTAGACGGACGGAATTTCGAGGTGCCGGCCCGCAGCACGCGCCTGCTGCCGCGTTCGCCGGGGCGCGTCGGCGAGCTGCTGGCCAGCCCCGGGCCGGTGGCCGAGGACGGCGCGGCGCCGCCATCGGCTTATCTCGACCGCGGCAACGTGAGGGTGCTGACCATCGTGGAAGGCTTCTGGGCCATCGAATCCTTCTTTCTGCAGGATGCATCCGGCGCCTCGGTCGCCCTGTCGCCGGAGCGCAGCTACAAGGCCGAGGGCCGGGAAATCGTGCGTATGTACCCCGACCGGCAACTGCGCAGCCTGGTGTACGAAAGCCGCGACGACAGCCCCGAACTGACCCGCTTCATCACCGTCAAGGGCTTCGATGCACCCCTTCGCTGCAGCGCGGGCGCTGCGGCCCTGGCCGACGGCGACCAGGCTTCGAGCTACCGGCCCATCCGCATGAACTGCCAGCCGGCGCCCGCCGCCGGCCGGTGAGGGAGCGCCGCGCAGACGGTCGTGCACGCCGGCCGGGACCCGACGGCCGGCCATCCCGGATACGTAGGCTTTCGACCCTATTCACAAAGGGAGATGGGATGTTTCACGAATGGAAATCGAGTGGGTCGGCGTCATCGCTGGTCGGCGCCGCTGCCGTGCTGTGGGTCTGTGCCGCCGCGGCGCAGCCGGCCGGGCCCGCCACACAACAGCTGCTGCGCCAACAGGAGCGCGAGCGGCAGCTGCGCGGCGTTCAGGAGAGCAGCCGCGAGGTGCCCGGCGCAAGGCCGCAGGCGCCCCCCGTGCAGACCCTGCCGGCGAGCGAGACACCTTGCCAGCCGGTGCATGACATCCGGCTGGATGGCCCGATGGCCGGTCGTTTCGCCTGGTTGCCCGCGACCGCTGCCGGCGCCGGGCAGGACGACTCGCCCCTCGGCCGCTGCCTGGGCGACACCGGCCTGCAGATCGTGCTGTCGCGGATGCAGCAGGCGCTGCTGGCCCGCGGCTTTGTCACCACGCGGGTGCTTGCCGGTGCGCAGAGCCTGGTCGATGGCCGGCTCCATGTCACCCTGGTGCCGGGCGTCGTCCATGCGGTCCGGCCCACGCCCGACAGCAGCCCGCGGCTGCAGACCTGGAACGCGCTGCCGCTGCGGCCGGGCGATCTGCTGCAGCTGCGCGATATCGAACAAGGCCTGGAGAACCTCCAGCGCATCCCCACGGTGGAGGCCGACATCCAGGTCGAGCCCTACGAAGGTGCCGACACCCGGCCCGGCCAGAGCGATCTGCTGGTCTCCTACCGCCAGGCCCTGCCGCTGCGGCTGAACCTGGCGCTGGACGACGGCGGCACCCGCGCCACCGGCCGCCAGCAGGCCGGCGCCACCCTGTCCTACGACAACGCGCTGACACTCAACGACCTGTTCTACCTGAGCCTGGGCCACAACCTCGGCAAACGCAGTGAAAGCGACGAGCGCGGCACCCGCTCGGCCATCGTGCATTACTCGCTGCCCTGGGGCTATTGGCTCTTCGGCGGCACGGCCAGCCACAACCACTACTTCCAGTCGGTCGCCGGCGCCAGCCAGACCTATCGCTACAGCGGCAGCAGCGACAACCTGGAGATGCGCGCCAGCCGCCTGCTGTGGCGCGACGCGGCGCGGCGCACCACCGCCTCGCTGCGCGGCTTTCGCCGCAGCGCCAACAATTTCATCGACGACACCGAGATCGATGTGCAGCACCGCGTCACCGCCGGCTGGGAGGCCAGCCTGGCGCATCGCGAATACATCGGCGATGCGGTGCTCGACGCCAGCCTGGGCTGGCGGCGCGGCACCGGCGCCTTCGGAGCGCAGGCCGCACCCGAGGAGGCCTTCGGCGAGGGCAGCTCGCGTTTGAAGCTGCTGATCGGCGACCTGGCCTATACCCAGCCCTTCGCCCTGGCCGGCCAGTCGCTGCGCTACGGCGGCAGCTGGCATGGGCAGTGGAACCGCACGCCGCTCACCCCTCAGGATCGGCTGGCGCTGGGCGGGCGCTACAGCGTGCGCGGCTTCGACGGGGAAAGCGCCCTGGTCGCGGAACGCGGCTGGTTCTGGCGCAACGACATCGCCCTGAAATACGCCGAAGCCCAGGAGGCCTACCTGGGCCTGGACACCGGCCGGGTGGGCGGCCCCTCCGCCGAACTGCTGCTGGGCCGTTCGCTCACCGGCGGCGTGCTGGGCTTGCGCGGGGCCCGGGGAGCCTGGTCCTACGACCTCTTCCTGGGCCGGCCGCTGCACAAGCCCGAGGGCTTTCGCACCGCGCGGGTGGCGGCCGGCTTCAACCTGTCGCTGGCTTTCTGAAGGCGCTCAGCCGATATCGAAATGGTGCAGGCCGAAGCTGCCCGCGCGCCGGTCTTCGAAGAAATGCCGCAGCGTGTCGCGCACCGTGTGGAAGGCGATCTCGTCCCAGGGAATCTCGTCCTCGGTGAAGAGGCGGGCTTCCATGGTCTCGTGGCCCGGATCGAAGCGGTCCGACAGCAGGCGCGCGCGGTAGAAGAAATGCACCTGGCCCACCCGCACCACATTGATGACGGTGAAGAGCGGCTGCATCTCGATCTGCGCGCCGGCTTCCTCGTCGGTCTCGCGCTCGGCGCCGGCCGCGGTCGTCTCGCCCAGCTCCATGAAGCCGGCCGGCAGCGTCCAGAAACCGCGGCGCGGCTCGATGTTGCGCTTGCACAGCAGCACCCGGTCGTCCAGCCAGGGCACCGTGCCGACCACGTTGAGCGGGTTCTCGTAGTGCACCGTGCCGCAGGCGGGGCAGACGGCGCGCTGGCGCGTGTCGCCGTCGTCCGGCAGCCGGTAGACCACGGCGCTGCCGCATTCGCGGCAATGGCGGATGGGGGTGCGTTGGGTCACGAGGACAGCGCCGCTGCCGCTCAGACGACCTGCAGCTTCAGCGTGCCGATGCTCGCCACGCCGCCTTCGAGCACATCGCCCGCCACCACCGCGCCCACGCCTTCGGGCGTGCCCGAATAGATCAGGTCGCCGGGCTGCAGCTCCCAGGCGGCCGAGAGGATCTCGATCGTCTCGGCGATGTTCCAGATCAGCTTGGTGACATGGCTGCGCTGGCGGTCGGCGCCATTGACCTTCAGCCAGATCTCGGCGTTCTCCACATCGCCCGCCTGCGCGGCCGGCACGATGGGGCCGATGGGCGCGCTGTGGTCGAAGCCCTTGCCGATGCTCCAGGCGCGGCCCTGCTTCTTCATTTCGTTCTGCAGGTCGCGGCGGGTCATGTCCAGGCCCACGGCGTAGCCGAAGACATGCTGCATGGCGTCGGCCTTGGCGATGTTCTTGCCGCCCTTGCCGATGGCCACCACCAGTTCGATCTCGTGGTGGAAGTTCTTGGTGAGGCTGGGGTAGGGCAGGGAGCCGGTCTGGCCCTCGGCCACCACCACCACCGCATCGGCCGGCTTCATGAAGAAGAAGGGCGGCTCGCGGCCGGTGAAACCCATCTCCTTGGCGTGATCTTCGTAGTTGCGGCCCACGCAGTAGATGCGGTGCACGGGGAACAGTTCGCTGCGGCCGGCCACCGGCACGGCCGGCTGCGGAATCGGCGGGAAAACAAAGGACATGAAGGTCTCCGACGGAAGGCGTTCGATGGGGATGGAAAAACGCGCCGCGCAGTGTGCCACGCGGCTCTGGGGGCGATCAGGCCTTGGCGGCGGTGGCTTCGAAATGCTCGACCACGGTGGGCGCAGCAAAGAACGGGCCGATGATGGCGCGCCATTCGGCGAAGGCCGGCGATTCCCGGAAGCCCACGTTGTGGTCCGCCACGCTTTCCCATTCGATCAGCAGCAGGTAGCGCTCGGTCGATTCGATGCCGCGCATCACCTTGGCGTTGATGAAGCCCTTGGCCTTGCACAGCACGGTGTTGAGGCCGCGGTTGATGGCCTCTTCGAATTCCGCGTTGCGGCCGGGTGCGATACGGATGTCGGCGTGTTCCAGGATCATGGCGATGCTGCTTGTCTTTGTTGGGAGGGATGAGGCGCGGGCCGGCGCTATGCTCGACCGCCCGCCACTCTACCGCCACTTGCGCGAACCCGTCTTGGCCCTGCCCATCGATTCCGACCGAAGCCCCGCCCCGGACTGGCTGATTCCCGACTGGCCCGCGCCGGCTGGCGTACGGGCGGTCTGCAGCGGCCGCAACGGCGGCGTTTCTTCAGCGCCCTGGGACAGCCTCAACCTGGGCGACCATGTGGGCGATGACGCGGAGGCCGTCGCGGCCAACCGCGCGATCTTTTGCGCGGCCACGGGCGCCGCGCCGGTCTTCATGCGCCAGCCGCACGGCAGCGATTGCGTGGACCTCGACCTGCTGCAGCCAGGCGCCGAGATGCCCCAGGCCGATGCCTGCACCGCCACCGTGCCCGGCCGCGCCTGCACCGTCATGGTGGCCGACTGCCTGCCGGTGCTGCTGTGCGATGCCGGTGGCCGCATCGTCGGCGCGGCCCATGCCGGCTGGCGCGGGCTGGCCGGCGGCGTGCTGGAAGCCTGTGTGGCGGCGCTGCGCCAGCGCCTGGGCGAGCCGCAGGCGCCGCTGCTGGCCTGGCTCGGGCCCTGCATCGGGCCGCAGGCCTTCGAGGTGGGCGATGAGGTGCGGCTGGCCTTTGTCGCGAGCGATCCGCTGGCCTCGGGCTGCTTTCGTGCCGGCGCCGCCCCGGGCAAATGGTGGGCCGACCTGGCCGCGCTGGCGCGGCGCCGGCTCATGGCCGCGGGTGTGGCGCAGGCCTACGGCAACGACGGCGGCCAGGGCTGGTGCACCGTCAGCGATGCATCAAGGTTCTTCTCGCACCGGCGCGATGCCGCCCGGCTCGGCAGCACCGGCCGCATGGCGGCCAGCATCTGGCAGCTGGGCTGAGGCCGCCCGGCGTTCGGCCAGGGCTTGCCGCCGCAAGGCCCGGCGCCTGCGCGGCGTGCCCAGCAGGTAGACCACCAGCGCCACCGGCAGCAAGCCGTAAAGAACAAAGGTCATGATGGCGCCGAGCAGCGTGCCGGTGCTGGCCGTGGCCTCGGCCACCGCCATCATCAAAGCCACATAGACCCAGGCGATTACCACGAGGTACATACAATGAATTCGCGTGCATCATGATCCTGGCTGACTGCCCTTGGCCGATGCCGGACCCGATGTTTGGCAGCAAGCGCCGTTGAAGAGACATATGGATTCTGAACCTACTGGCTTTCTGCCCCGGCTGGATCCGACCCGGCTCCTGGCCCTGCAGGCCGACTACCTCCGCGGCCTGGCCGAACTGGGCGCGCCGCCGCAGGATGCGCCGCCCATCGCCGACCGCCGTTATGCCGGCGAGGCCTGGCAGCACAACCCGCTGGCGACCTTCGCCGCAAGAGCGCACCTGCTGGGCAGCCGCACCATGGCCGCCATGGCCGATGCGGTGGAGGCCGACGACAAGACCCGCCAGCGCATCCGCTTCGCCGTCGACCAGTGGGCCGCCGCCACCGCGCCCAGCAACCTGCTGGCGCTGAACGCCGATGCGCTGCAGAAGGCGGTCGACAGCCAGGGCCAGAGCATCGCCCAGGGCATGCAGAACCTGGCCGCCGACCTGCGGCGCGGCCATGTCAGCCAGACCGACGAAGGCCAGTTTGAGGTGGGCCGCAACGTGGCCACCACCGAGGGTGCGGTCGTCTTCGAGAACGCGCTGTTCCAGCTGCTCGAATACAAGCCGCTGACCGACAAGGTCTTCGCCCGCCCGCTGCTGTTGGTGCCGCCCTGCATCAACAAGTACTACATCCTCGACCTGCAGCCGGCCAACTCGCTGATCCGCCATGCGGTCGCCGAGGGCCACCGCACCTTCGTCATCAGCTGGCGCAATCCGGACGAATCGCTGGCCCGGGCCGGCTGGGACGACTACATCCAGGACGCGGTCATCCGCGCCATCCACACGGTGCAGGAGATCACCGGCAGCAAGACGATCAACACCCTGGGATTCTGCGTCGGCGGCACCATGCTGGCCACCGCGCTGGCGGTGCTGGCCGCGCAGGGCGAGAAGCCGGCGCAGTCGATGACGCTGCTGACCACCTTCCTCGATTTCTCCGACACCGGCGTGCTCGATATCTTCATCGACGAGCAGGCGGTGCGCGCCCGTGAAGCAAGCCTCGGCCAGGGCGGGCTGCTGCGCGGGCAGGAGCTGGCATCGACCTTCAGCTTCCTGCGGCCCAACGAGCTGGTCTGGAACTACGTGGTGGGCAACTACCTCAAGGGCGAGACGCCTGCGCCCTTCGACCTGCTCTACTGGAACAGCGACGCCACCAACCTGCCCGGCCCCTTCTACGCCTGGTACCTGCGCAACACCTACCTGGAAAACCGCCTGTGCCGGCCGGGCGCGGCCACCGTCTGCGGCCAGCCGGTGGACCTGCGCCTGCTCGACCTGCCGAGTTATGTCTACGGCTCGCGCGAGGACCACATCGTGCCGGTGGGCGCGCAGGGCGGCGGCGCCTATGCCTCGACCCAGCTGCTGACCGGGCCCTGCCGTTTCGTCATGGGCGCCTCCGGCCATATCGCGGGCGTCATCAACCCGCCGGCCAAACACAAGCGCAGCTACTGGGTGCGCGAGGACGGCGTGCTGCCGCTCACCCAGCCGGCCTGGCTCGCGGGCGCCGAGGAACGTCCGGGCAGCTGGTGGACCGACTGGAGCCAATGGCTCGCCGGCCACGCCGGCCGCCGCCATGCCGCGCCGCGCACCTACGGCGGCCATGGCCACACCGCCATCGAGGCGGCGCCCGGCCGCTACGTGCGGCAGAAGGCCTGAGCCTCCTTCCCATCTTCTTCATCCATATCTTCGCCAGGAGCAGACCACCATGGAAGACATCGTCATCGTCGCCGCCACCCGCACACCGGTGGGCAAGTTCGGCGGCTCGCTTTCCAAGATTCCCGCCACCGAGCTGGGCAGCATCGTGATCCGCGAGCTGCTCTCGCGTTCCGGCCTGGAGGCCGCGCAGGTCGGTGAGGTCATCATGGGCCAGGTGCTGGCCGCCGGCGCCGGCCAGAACCCGGCACGCCAGGCCCTGCTCAAGGGCGGCCTGCCGCGCGAGGTGCCGGGCCTGACCATCAACGCCGTCTGCGGCTCCGGCCTCAAGTCGGTGATGCTGGCGGCCCAGGCGATTGCCACCGGCGACAGCGAGATCGTCATCGCCGGCGGCCAGGAGAACATGAGCGCCTCGCCGCACATCCTGCCCAACTCGCGCGACGGCCAGCGCATGGGCGACTGGAAGATGGTCGACACCATGATCGTGGACGGTCTCTGGGACGTCTACAACCAGTACCACATGGGCATCACCGCCGAGAACGTGGCCAAGCAGTACGGCATCACCCGCGAACAGCAGGACGCGCTGGCCCTGGCCAGCCAGCAGAAGGCCGCGGCCGCGCAGGACGCCGGCCGCTTCACCGACGAGATCGTGCCGGTCTCCATCCCCCAGCGAAAGGGCGACCCGGTGGTGTTCTCGGCCGACGAGTTCATCAACCGCAAGACCAATGCCGAGGCCCTGTCGGGCCTGCGCCCCGCCTTCGACAAGGCCGGCGGCGTGACCGCGGGCAATGCCTCGGGCATCAACGACGGCGCCGCGGCGGTGATGGTGATGACCGCGAAGAAGGCGGCGGCCCTGGGCCTGAAGCCGCTGGGCCGCATCGCCAGCTACGCCACGGCCGGCCTGGACCCGGCCATCATGGGCATGGGCCCGGTTCCTGCTTCCACCAAGGCGCTGGCCCGGGCCGGCTGGAAGGCAGCCGATCTGGATCTGCTGGAAATCAACGAAGCTTTCGCGGCCCAGGCCTGCGCGGTCAACAACGAGATGGGCTGGGATACTTCCAAGGTCAACGTCAACGGCGGTGCGATCGCCATCGGTCACCCGATCGGTGCATCGGGCTGCCGCATCCTGGTCACCCTGCTGCACGAAATGCAGCGCCGCGATGCCAAGAAAGGCATCGCATCGCTGTGTATCGGCGGCGGCATGGGGGTTGCCCTGACCATCGAGCGCTGAACTTGCGCCAAACTAGTCCTCAGGCCGCATGCACCGATCCAGGCGCAGGCGGCATCCACAACACACAAGATTCAGGAGAGTGATCCATGAGCCAGAAAGTGGCTTACGTAACCGGCGGCATGGGCGGCATCGGTACCGCCATCTGCCAGCGCCTGCACAAGGACGGCTTCAAGGTCATCGCGGGCTGCGGCCCGACGCGTGACTACGAGAAGTGGCTGGCCTCGCAGAAGGCGCTGGGCTTCACCTTCCACGCATCGGTCGGCAATGTCGGCGACTGGGAATCCACCGTCGAGGCCTTCTCCAAGGCCAAGGCCGAACATGGCGCCATCGACGTGCTGGTGAACAACGCCGGCATCACCCGCGACCGCATGTTCCTCAAGATGACCCGCGAGGACTGGGACGCGGTGATCGAGACCAACCTCAACAGCATGTTCAACGTCACCAAGCAGGTGGTGGGCGACATGGTGGAAAAGGGCTGGGGCCGCATCATCAACATCAGCTCGGTCAACGGCGTGAAGGGCCAGGCCGGGCAGACCAACTACTCGGCCGCCAAGGCCGGCATGCACGGCTTCTCGATGGCGCTGGCGCAGGAGATGGCCACCAAGGGCGTGACGGTGAACACCGTGAGCCCTGGCTATATCGGCACCGACATGGTCAAGGCGATCCGCCAGGACGTGCTCGACAAGATCGTCGCCACCATCCCGGTCAAGCGCCTGGGCGAGCCGACGGAGATCGCCTCCATCATCGCCTGGCTGGCCTCGGACGAAGGCGGCTACACGACCGGCGCCGAGTTCGCGGTCAACGGCGGCTTGCACATGCATTGAGCCGCACGGCACCGCGACGACGAAGCCCGCCACCCGGCGGGCTTTTTTCATGGCGGCAAAGCCCGTGATGAAGGCCGGAATTGGGCGGTTCGCAAGGCATCAGCGGTTATAAGTGGGCGATCCAATCGATACCCATTCACTCCCCGGAAGAGGACTCCACGACCGATGCCCCATAACGTCTCCCTCATCAACACCATCGCAGCGGGGCTGGGCCTGGCGCTCATCCTGGGCTTCCTGGCGATCAAGATCCGGCTGCCGGCGCTGGTCGGCTATCTGCTGGCGGGGGTCATCATCGGACCGTTCACGCCGGGCTTCGTGGCCGATGCCGAGATCGCCGCGCAGCTGTCCGAGATCGGCGTGATGCTGTTGATGTTCGGGGTGGGGCTGCATTTCTCGCTCGACGACCTGCTGGCGGTGCGGCGCATCGCCTTGCCGGGGGCGCTGGTGCAGATCGCCGCGGCCACGCTGATGGGCATGGGCCTGGCCTGGTGGTGGGATTGGCCGGTCGGCGCCGCCCTGGTCTTCGGCCTGGCCTTGTCGGTGGCCAGCACGGTGGTGCTGCTGCGGGCGCTGGAGACGCTGAACCTGCTCGACAGCTTCACCGGCCGCGTGGCCGTGGGCTGGCTGGTGGTGGAAGACCTGGCGATGGTGCTGGTGCTGGTGCTGCTGCCGCCGCTGGCCGGCGTGTTGGGCGGCAACGGTGGCGGCTCGGCCGATGTCATGACCCTGCTCAAGACGGTGGGCTTCACGCTGCTGCAGGTCGGCATCTTCGTGGCGCTGATGCTGGTGGTGGGGCGGCGGGTGTTCCCCTGGATCCTGTGGCAGGTCACCCGCACCGCCTCGCGCGAGCTGTTCACGCTGTGTGTGGTGGCGGCGGCGGTGAGCATCGCCTTCGGCGCGGCGGCGCTGTTCGGCGTGTCCTTCGCGCTGGGCGCCTTCTTCGCCGGCATGGTGATGCGCGAGTCCGAGTTCAGCCACCGCGCGGCCGAGGAATCCCTGCCGCTGCGCGATGCGTTCGCGGTGCTCTTCTTCGTGTCGGTCGGCATGCTGTTCGACCCGCATGTGCTGGTGGAGCGGCCCTTCCAGGTGCTGGCGGTGGTGGCGGTGATCGTGGTGGGCAAGTCGCTGGCGGCGGCGGCGCTGGTGATGCTGTTCCGCTATCCGCTGCAGATGGCGCTCACCATCTCGGCGAGCCTGGCGCAGATCGGCGAGTTCTCCTTCATCCTGGTGGCGCTGGGCCGCTCGCTCGGCCTGCTGCCGGCCGAGGGCCAGAGCCTGGTGCTGGCCGGCGCGCTGATCTCGATCTCGATCAATCCGCTGATCTTCGGCGCCAGCGCGCCGCTGAGCAACTGGCTGCTCAAGCGCTCGGCCTTCGCCCGCAAGCTGGAGCAGCGCGACGATCCGCTGGCCGAGTTGCCCATGGGCACGCACGAGCGTTATCTCTCCAGCCAGGTGGTGCTGGTGGGTTATGGGCGTGTGGGCCGGCGCATCGCCGCCGCGTTGGCCGAACAGGGCCTGCCCTATGTGATCGCCGAGGAGAACCGCGAGATCGTCGAGCGCCTGCGCGAGCAGGGCACGGTGGCGGTGTTCGGCAATGCCGCCGAGCCCTCGGTGCTGATCCAGGCGCATATCGCCCGCGCCCGCATGCTGGTGGTGGCGGTGCCGGAGTCGATGGACATCCGCCGCATGATCGAGACGGCCCGTACGCTCAATCCGGAGATCGAGGTCGTGGTGCGCAGCCACAACGAGGAGGAAGCCCGCCTGCTGGAACAGGAGCATGCCGGCACCGTGTTCCTGGGCGAGCAGGAGCTGGCCCAGGCCATGGTGCGCCATGTGCTGGCGCGGGCCGCGCGGCCGGGCAGCGCCGGCGCGCACGGCTGAGTTATTTCAGGTCTTCGATGACCAGGCTGCGGTACTTCTGCGCCAGCGAGAAGGGCACCCGGCGGGCCACGGCCATCAGGCGCTCGGTGTCTTCCCGCGAATCGGCCGCCACCACCAGGCCGTGATGGCCCTGGCGGGCCAGGGATTCGAAGGAGCGCACGGTGGCGCCTTCGGTGCCCACCGAGGGCAGCGGGATATCGCTGCCTTCCTCGGACTTGGCGATATCGCGAAGGAAGGTGGCGGGCGACAGGGTGCGCACCTGGTCGCCCGAGAAGCCGGCCTCGGTCACCAGGGCGGCGGCCGTGCTGTCGGCATCGGCCTTGTCGGGAAACATGATGACTGCATGGCCGGTGGGGTAGAACACACCGCCCATGGTCAGCATTCCGGGATCCATCACGAACTCGCTCATGGCCTGTCTCCTCTTGGTCTTCACGCCGACGTGGCGCTGAGCGAGGCAGCTTAGGCGGCGCCTGCCGCCCCAGCTGTAGGACAAGGAATCAATATTCCTCCAGCCGCAGGGTCGGCAGGTTGGCCACCCGGCCCACCGATTCCAGCTTGGGGATCACGCGGCGGGCGAACAGGCTGTCCGGGCCGTCGGGCTCCAGCGCGGCGAAGATGAAATTGCCCAGCGGCTGCGACAGCGGTATGTAGAAGCTGCCCTGCGGCACATCGGCCAGGGCGCGGCTGACGGAGACATCGACCAGCACGGTGCCGCGGTCGGTGTCGTCGCGGCGCGCGGTCTCGCGGTAGCTGTCCATCAGCAGGGAGGAGGGCTCGGCCACCCGCATCACCTGCACGCCGGCATCGCGCAGCCGATCGATGGCGCCGGAGGCCGAGGCGTCCAGCCAGTAGCCGCAGGGCTTGCGGCGGCTGTGCACGGTGCGCGGGATGAGGTAGGAATTCCAGTCGAAATCGGTGGGGCGGTCCACGCCGGTCTCGGGGTCGAGCAGGGTGACCTTGCGGCGCTGGGTGGTGGGCAGCACCTCCACCGCGGCATCGGTGCGGCAGGCCTGGGAGGCGACATCGCGGTCCACGAACTCGCGCAGCTGGCGCAGTTCGTCGGCCTTGGTGGCGGCGCCCTGCAGCACCGCCGACAGGGCCACCACCTGGCTGTGCACCCGGCGCTGCAGGTGCATGCGGCCCAGGCCCTGGCCGCGGGTGGCGACCAGCAGGCTGACCACGTTTTTCAGGCCTTCGGCGTTGCGCAGGTCGCCGGGCAGGGCGTCGCCCATCGTCAGCGAGCGGTCGGCCGGGTCCAGCGCGGCGTGGAAATACCAGTCCTGGCTGAGGCCGGAGCGCTCCAGCGCGGCGCTGACCGGGCGGCGCAGCCATTCCTCGGCGGCCTTGGTGACGAACTCGGGCTCGTTGCCCGGTGTGGCGTACTGCAGCAGCACGTCGGCCCGCTGCACCGCGCCGAACTTCTCGGCGAAGGCGCGGGTGACCGGGTATTCGCGTGCATCGGCCATCACCAGCGGCCGGTAGTCGCGCACCAGGTGGGCGATGGCGCGGGCTTCGGGCGTGCGCAGCACCAGGTGGTCGCGCGCCAGGTCGGTGCCGTCGGCGGTGGCGGCGCTGCCGGCCGCGGCGCCATCGGGATTGGCGCGCGGCACGATGACGATGTTGATGCGCCCCAGCAGCGGCTGCAGCAGGCCGGCGGCGGCCTCGCGGGCCAGCACCAGCAGGGCTTCGGCGCCGGCCGGCTCGTCGCCGCGCTGCTGGCCGATCAGCAGCACCGTGGGCCGGCCATCGGCCAGCAGGGTGCTCGGCTCGGTATTGGCCGAACGGGTCAGCACCAGCGCCTCCAGCGGCTCGCCACGCTGCGAGTTGCCGATGCTGACGACACCGGCGCGTATCTCGTTGCCGCGTCCGGTGGCGCTGCCCAGGCCGGTGAGCCAGGCGTGGATCTCGGCGCTGCTGCTGAAGGTGTTGCGGCCGTCGGCCAGGCCGGGCGTGGCGTAGCGCACGGTGGGAGCGGGGAAACGCGCGGCCACGGCCGGGCCGTAGGGCGGCACCTCGGTCTGCACGAAGGGCTCGGCGGGCGCCGGGGCGGGCGTGGGCGCGAGTCCGGGGTCGACCGCGTCCAGCGGGCGCACCGGCGTCACCTGCACACCGGGCGCCATGTCGACCACCGGCGGGGCGGCCGGCGGCATGACCTGGGCGGGCGGCGCGCGGTAGCCGGGGGCGCTGGGCTGGGTGTTCTGCCAGGTCGGCAGCGGCGTGGACTGGCAGGCCGCCAGCAGCAGCGTCAGGGTCAGGGGTCCCGCCAGGGCCAGTCGCGGCGGCCGGTTCGTGGCGGCGGACGCGTCTGGCAGATCATGGGACGAGGGCATGCGGTTCTCCTGGAATGCGTTGGACCGCGCGCATCTTAGACCGCCGAATCGCCGACTTCGTGAGCGGACGTCGCCCGGGCGGGCCCGCGCAGCCGGGCCAGGCGCGACAGCATCTCGTGATGGTCGGCGCGGCGTGCCAGCGAGCGGCGCGCCAGGTGACCGGCCAGGCGCTGGTTGCGTACCTGCAGGTGGATGGCGTCGGCGACCGGATCCTGCGCCAGATGGTCGAAGAAATCCGCATCGGCCCGCAGCCGGTCGCCCGGCATGGCGGCCACCCGCTGCAGCAGGGCCGAGCACCGGGCCTCGGGGCGCCGCGAGAGGATGTCCATGGTGGCGGCGAACACCTCCTGGCGGAAATCGAAATGCCGCTGGATCGCCGCCGCGTCCGGATGGGCCTGCATCTGCGTGTGGATGGCCTGGTGGATGGCGCGCACCGGCCGGTCGAAGAAATCGATCGGGTACTCCTGCCGCAGCAGCTCCGCGATGCGTTCGACGCCCGCGGGCAGCAGGTGCCTGCGCTGGCTCCTGCCGATGTGCCGGGCGACCGCCGCGCGCCTTTCCCGCGCCGAGCAGCGGGGCCAGGGGGCGAGCAGGTCTTCCTTGGCCTCCAGCATGGCCAGCAGGGCGCTCCAGAGCTGCGACCGCACCACCCATTCCTGCTCGCGCAGATAGTCGGCCATGCCGGCCTGCCAGGTGGCGTCCAGGCCCTGCTCATGCAGCTGCAGTCCCTGGTTGCGCGGGCCGGTGTGCAGATGCCGGGGCGCCCCGGCGCCGTCGAAGTCCTCTTCGCGCTCCTCGTTCGCGCCGATCAGCACGCTGCTAGCAAGCGTGAGGAGGGCGCCCGGTATCGCCAGCGGCAGCACCACGGCGGGCCGCAGGAAGAACAGGATGTTGGCGACCAGCATCATCAGCTGCCCCAGGCTGAGACTGCCGCTCCAGAGCTGGCCGAAGCCGGCGGTGCGCGCGCGGAACCGCTGCTCCTGCAGGTACAGGTCCAGCGCCTGCGACGGTGCCTCGCCGAAGGCCTGCCGCGCCGCCGCGAGGTCGGCCCGCAGCTGCCGGTGCTGCAGCTGGTGCGTGCGCAGGCCGATGGCGCCCGAGCCGGCCTGCAGCAGCTGTGCCGTGGCCATGACGATGGGCACGGCCATCTGCAGCCTTTGCTCCACCGGCGTCAGCCGCCCCACCTGCCCGGTCCGGCCCGCTTCCTCGGCCGATGCGAGGATGGCGCCGGTCATGGCCTTGGCGATCGACACCAGCATGCCGCCCAGCATCAGCAGCATGGCGTTGGACAGCAGGGCCGACTTGCGCTTGAGGTCGGCCCGCGTGGCGGCGTCCTGCAGGCGCTGCAGCAGGCGGGCCTGGTAGCGGATCTCGACGGCGGCCGGGCTGTCATCGGGCCCCGGTGCCTGCTGCTGGAGCTTCCTGCCTTCGCGCAGGTTCCGCAGCGCCGCGATGCCGGCGTCCCGGGCCACGCCGTCGGGCGCACGCAGCAGGCTGTCGATGAGATGCTGCTGCTGCCGCAGCAGGGTGTCCATGGCCTCCGGATAGTCGACCCAAAAGCCCTGGATCGTGGCCCGGACGGCGGCGCTGGACGACATCAGCACGAACAGCAGAAAGCCCGTCAGCAGGGCGATCTCCACATAGGGCTGGCGCGACTTGGCCAGCACCAGCGGCAGCAGACTGGCCAGGTCGTCCCAGCCGTCCTGGTAGCGCAGGCGCAGCAGGAAACGCAGCAGGCGCACCCGCTCCAGCGTGGCCAGCAGCCCGTGCGGCGCGTGTTCGTCGACGAGCCTGAGCTGGCGGGTCAGCCAGCGCCTGCCGATGCGCAGCTCGGCCACGGATGGCGTACCCGTGGCGGTGGACGAGGCGGCCGAATAGTCGTCCTTGCAGGCCGTGCCGGATGCGGGCGGCAGCTGCGCCAGCACATGCTGCGCGCGGTACTGCGTCAACGGGCTGATGCCGGCGGATTCGGAAGGGGAGCTGGGGATCGGCCTGCGGGCCTGATCGGGCGAGGAAGTCGGGAGCCGGTCGAGTGTGAGCATGAGAATCGTTCGCGCTGAAGAGCCTTCGCAGTCTCTGCGTGCGCGCCGCCCCCCGCGCCCGGCTTGGCGAAGCGATGTCCCTGCGCAGGAATCCTCAGTCGACTTCCGCGGCGACCGGCGGCGCCTGGCGGGCCATGGCCAGCACCTCGCGCGCCGGCAAGCCCTTGAGCCGGTGGTCGCTCCACACCCGTCGCCAGCCGCGTGCGCCGGGCAGGCCGTGGCGCAGGCCCAGCATGTGGCGGGCCACGGCATACCAGGGCGTGCCGTGTTCGGCGGCTTCGCGCTCCATGTAATCGACCATGGCTTCCTCGACCGCTTCGCGGCTGAGTTCACGCGGCGCGCCGCCCAGGAAGGCGGCATCCCAGCCGGCCAGGCTCCAGGGGTTGTGATAGGCCTCGCGGCCGACCATCACCTCGTCCACCTCGGCCAGGCGCTCGGCGATCTGCTCGTGGCTGGCGATGCCGCCATTGACCGCGATGTGCAGCCGCGGGAAGTCCTGCTTGAGCTGGCGCGCCATCTCGTAGCGCAGCGGCGGCACCTCGCGGTTCTGCTTGGGGCTGAGGCCCTGCAGCCAGGCGCTGCGGGCATGCACGATGAAGCGCGTGCAGCCGGCCTCGGCGACGGTGCCGACGAAGTCGCGCACGAAGGCATAGCTGTCCTCGCGGTCCACGCCGATGCGGTGCTTGACGGTGACCGGGATGCCGACCGCATCCACCATCGCCTTCACGCAGTCGGCCACCAGCGCCGGCTCGCGCATCAGGCAGGCGCCGAAGGCGCCGCGCTGCACCCGCTCCGACGGGCAGCCGCAGTTGAGGTTGATCTCGTCGTAGCCCCAGTCCTGGCCCAGGCGCGCGGCCTGCGCCAGCTCGGCCGGCTCGCTGCCGCCGAGCTGCAGGGCGATCGGATGTTCGCTCCCGTCGAAACGCAGGTGCCGCGCCACATCGCCATGCAGCAGCGCGCCGGTGGTCACCATCTCGGTGTAGAGCAGGGCGCGCTGGCTGAGCAGGCGGTGGAAATAGCGGCAGTGGCGGTCGGTCCAGTCGAGCATGGGCGCCACGCTCAGGCGTGCGGGCGTCGGCTGGCTGGCGGGCCGGGGGGCGTCTTGGGGATTCATCTGGCGGGGCGGTCCTGCGCCGGGTTCACATCGAAGCGGCGGGGCGCTATTTTCTCAGAGGCGCTTCAACCCCGGGCGGAGCCGGGTGTCGGGAGACCATGGGCTCGACTTCAAGAGCACTCATCAATGCGGTATCCGCGCCGCCGCTCGAATTCGCGATATTGCTCGGAGACTTGCGCGTCCTCGTAGTTGCCCGCAACGGCGTCGCCCACCCCGTTGCCGTCCAGGCCCGGCAGTCCGCCGATCATGCCGCCCCATGCTTGGCGTTCCTGACTCTTGCCCACGAATGGCAGCAGATAGGCGTCCAGGATGCCCTTGCCCGGCGTAGCGATCTCGGCGCTCAGTGCGGTCAGGTAATCCGACTTGCTGCCACGGTGCCATTCGATGCCCAGGGATAGAAGCCTTCGAAGAGGATGCGATGGACGGCGAGGAAATCTTCATAACGCAAGGCGCCTCGCCGCTTCGCCAGGTGCGTGATGGCTTCGTCCAGACTGGCGCGGAACATCTGGTGTTCCAGTTCCTGGACGATCTGCGGATCCTTCTCGGCGAACTTGTTGCGCAGGTAGCCGGACGTCTCGAAATCCTTGAACGGATCAAACACCCTGCTTGCGCTCCCGCAGGTAGTTCACGAGCAAGCTCGCCATGTCGTCCTTGGTGAGCTTGCCTGCACGCTTGAGAGCGACCAACAGATCCTGCACCGGGCCGGAACGTACTTCGTCTCCTGCCAGTCGGGTCACCGTCTCGGCCCATTGATCGGCAGCCGTCGGCATATACCTGACCCCATGAAAGCTAGCTAGCCGGCGCACATAGTCGCCCACATCGGAGGTCGGGAAAATCGCCATGTCCCATGGCTTTCTTCTGCTTTCAGTGAGGGCCCTGCGGCTGCGATTGTTGACGTATTGAACGCTGCCAGGGCCCAGAGCCAGCTTGCGGGAGAGACGACGGTCACCTGTGTCCAGCACCAGCGTGCCATTCCCGCTGTCGGTCACCCGGGCCTTGAGTTTGTGCGCCACCTCGCGCCCCAGGGTCTCGACATCCGCGACCGGGGTCACCTCGTGGGTGGATTCGTCCCGGCGGGCCTTGGCGTAGACGCCTGCGCCCAGTCGCAGCAGTTCCCCGTCGCGCTGGAGCTCCTTCAAGGCTTCGGAAACCTGCGATGCGCTGCCCAGTGGCGCGAGCTCGGCGCGCAGCACGACATGGCCTGAGCGACGTCGAATCGACTGGCGCATGCGGTCGGCGAGCTTCATGGCGTAACCCATTCGCCCATTTTAACAGCTTGGAGTTGATTTTGTTAAAAAATCAAACACCATCAATTACTTAGACGTGCAAGACATGCCGGCTCGCGGGCCAGTCATGCACACTTTTTCCAGGCATTCAGCAGCCTGGGACGCTCTGAATTCTCAGGGGCACTTCAACCCCCGTGCTGACGGGAGTCGGCAGCCTACCTGCCCGTATCCAGCTGGCGATAGACCGCCTCGGCCACGCGCAGCATCTCCGGCCGGCTGTCGCTCGACGAGATCGCGTAGCCGAAGTCCTTGTCGACCCAGTAGAAGACATTCACCGGCCCGTCCTGGCCGAAGCGGAAGGCGGTTTCGCGGCCGGCGTCCTCGCGGGTGACGTACAGCGTCAGCCGTTCGCCCTGCGCGCCGCCGAACATGAACTGCGCCACCGGCCCCTTGTCGCCCGGCAGCAGCCGGCCGCCGATGAGGGCGTAGCCCAGGGCCCGCAGGTCCGGCGGCTTCACCGCGGCGCCCAAACGTCTGGTCAGCCAGGTGACGAGGGCCTGCTCCTGGTCGGCGCCCACCTCCACCGGCCGGCGCAGGTCCGGGCTGTAGACCACATGGGCCACGGCCGCGCGGTGGGCGAAGCCCTGCAGCGTGCCGGCCTGCGCCGCCGCCAGCGTGGCGTTGCGCTGCAGCCGGGCGTCGTAGGCGCCGCGGCCCCACCAGGCCGAGCCGGTGCTGACGATCGCGACCGCCACGCCGGCCGCCAGCGAGCGCCAGGGCCATTCCCGCCAGCCGGCGCGGGGCGCGGGCTGCAGCGGCAGGCGCAAGGGCAGGGGTTCGGAGAGGACCGGATCGAGCATTTGCCGCAGTGCCAGGTTCTGGGCACGCCAGTCGTCCACACGTTCGCGCTCGGCCGGATGGGCGGCCAGGAAGGCATCGATCTCGGCATGCCGCGCGGCGTCCAGAAGACCGTCCGCATAAGCGTGCAGGTCGGCTTCGGTCACCGGCTTGCCGCCGTCGCCGGAGAGGGGTTTGAGTGGGGAAGCGTCCATGTCACTTGATCCTGCGCAAGGGCGCCGCGGCATGCGCGGAGGGTTCGCGGCCTTGCAGTTCCTGGCGCAGCTTCTCGCGGCCGCGCGCCAGGCGGGACATCACCGTGCCGATCGGCACGCCGAGCGTTGCGGCGGCTTCGGCATAACTCATCTCCTCGACCGCGACGAGCAGCATCACCTCGCGTTGTTCGGCGGGCAGGCGCTGCAGCAGCCGGTCCAGGTCGCGCAGCTCGATGCCGTCGGACTGGCTGGCGCGCTGCGGCGCTTCGGGCAGCGTGTCGCCCATGCTGTCTTCCGGTCGCCGGCCCCGGGCGCGCACGCCGTCGATGAAATGGTTGTGCATGATGCCGAACATCCAGGCCCGGATGTCGCCGCGCTTCTGCCACAGGGAGAAGCGGCTCCAGGCGCGCTCCAGGGTGTCCTGCACCAGGTCGTCGGCCAGCGTGGCGTCGGCCAGCAGCCCGCGCGCGTAGCGGCGCAGGTTGGGGATGCAGGCGACGATGGCGGCTTCGTCCTGGTCACGCATGGGGCGGGTCGGGGGTGGAGATCAGGCCGCCATTCTCAAGGCGCGGGCGGCGACATGGGGATAGACGCCCGGCCTGCCGCGCTTATTCCGCTGCCGGGCGGAAAATTTCGAGGACGCTGGCGGCACAATGGCCGCCTGATGCCGCTGCACCAAATCTTCTACGTGAGCCGGTCGCTGGCCCTGCCCGGGCAGGTATCGGACATTCTCTTGGTCGCCCGCGTGCGTAATGCCCAGGCCGGCATCACCGGCGCCCTGCTGTGCACCGGCGGCTTCTTCGCCCAGGTGCTCGAAGGGCCGCGGGAGGCGCTGCAACGCACCATGGCCTGCATCGATGCCGATGCCCGGCATGCGGATGTCACCCGGCTGCTGCAGGCCGGGCTGGATGCGCGGCGCTTCGCGGACTGGTCCATGGCATTCACCGAGCGGCCGGGCGCCGACGATCTGGTCGAGCATCTGGTGGGCTTGCAGCCGGTGGAACCCTCGCGCGCCCTGCGGCTGGTGCAGCTGATGTTCAGCGGCGTCGCCGCGGCGCCGGCTCAGCCGAGCAGCAAGGGCGCGCGGAATTCATAACCCACGCCCGCGACCGCATGGGCGGGCCAGGCGGTCTGGCCGGCCTGTTCGACTTTCTTGCGCAGGCGGTAGAGGGCGGCATGCAGGGCGCCGTCCATGTCGGTGGCTTCGGGGCCCCACAAGCTGCGGGTGATGTCGGCGCGGGCGACCACGCCGCCCTCGGCCTGCACGAAGGCGCTCAGCAGGGTCACATCGCTGCGGCTGAGCATGATCTCGGTGCCGTCGGGCGCCTGCAGCCGGGCCTGCTCCTGCTTGAGTTTCCAGGGGCCGGACGGCGCGGCGGCCATCTCCAGGCGCCTGCGCAGCGCCGCGATCACCGCCTCGACATGCGCGGCGGGGGCCAGGCGGTCCACCATGCAGTCGGCCCCGCTTTCCAGCACCTGGACGAATTGCGCATGCGGCGCGGCGCTCAAGGCCACCAGCCCGGCCTGGCTGCGGCGGCGGATCAGCCGGACCAGGTCGGCGCCCGGCACGCCTCGTTGCTGCAGGTCGACGACGTAGAGCCGATGCTCGAACGGCTCGGCGCTCAGCAGGAAATCGTCGCTGTCGTCGAAGCGCACGCCTCTGGACGCCAGCCTTTCCAGCGACCGCGGCGGCGTCCCGATCCATGCATGCGCCGACTGTTGTTTTTCACCCATGTGCAAATGCTATCTCGCCCTGCGGGCAAACCCCGGGAAGCGCCGTATGTCCTCGTTATAATTCGTCACATATGACGGAATTATTGTCACATCCGACGCGACTGGCGGCATGAAGCTCGATTTCCGGCTCGTGGCCGGCCTTGCCATCTGCCTCTTCTGTTCGACGTCCCGCGCCGGCAACTGGTTTGCGATTGCCGGTGACCGCGGCGATCCGCATGCGGATGCGACCGAACTGGACACCGCTTCCATCGGCAGACGGAGCGATCGCCAGAGGCTGCTTTTCCGCGTGACGCTGGCCAAGCCCCGGCAGGATGCGGACGGGGAGTCTTTCCAGTCCTATCTCTCGACCGTCCTGGTGGAGTGTTCCAGCGGATCGATATTCCACGAGGAACAACTCCGCTATCGCGACGCCCAGTGGTCGGGCCCTGTGCGCAGGGAAGTCTTCCCGCCGGCCAAACCCATGGCTTTCGGCGGCCTGGTGCCGGATCCGCGCGAACGGATCCTGGCGGCCGCCTGCCGGGGCTGAGCGGACACGGCCCGTCAGGCGCCGCCCGAGGGCACCAGGGTGGCGCTTGCGGCGCGCCGCCCGGCCAGCAGGAATCCCAGGGCCAGCAGCGAGGCCGCGGTCATGGCCGTGCCCATGGCCGCGAGCGACTGCCCGCCGACCAGGCCCACCAGCGTGCCGAAGGCCGAGGCGGCCACCATCTGCATGCAGCGCTGCAGGGCGGCCGCGCTGCCGGCCACATGGCCGAGCCGGCGCAGGCCGCCATGCGTGGCGGTCGGCATGATGACGCCCGCGCAGATATTGCTCAGCACCATCAAGGCGGCGGTCAGCACCAGCGAATGGATGCCGAGCCGGCCCACGGCCAGCAGGGCGATCGACACCAGCAGGTTCAGCACCGCGGCGGTGGCCAGTGTCCGGCCGCCGCCGAAACGCCGCGCCAGCCGCGCGTTGTTGGCCGCGCCGATGATGGTGCCGCTGGCCGTGCAGGCGAAGAGCAGGCTGTAGAGCGCCGGCGAGGCGCCGAGCATGCCCATGAACACCGCCGAGGAGCCGGTGATGTAGGCGAACATCACGCCGAAGGTGGCGGCCAGCAGGCCGGTCGATGCCAGGTAACCCCGGTCGGCCAGCACGGTGCCGTAGCCTTGCAGCGCCGCGCGCAGCACCGAGGGACGGCGCACGCCGGGCGCGGGCTGCGGCGCGGTTTCCGCATAACCCGTGGCCGCCAGCAGCAGCAGGCCGGCGCCGATGACCGCCATCGCCGCATAGATGGTGCGCCAGCCGGCGAACATCAGCACCGCCGCGCCCAGGATGGGCGCCACCAGCGGCGCCACGCCGTTGACCAGGGCCACATAGGACTGGCGCGACAGCGCCAGATCGTCGTGGTAGACGTCGCGCACGATGGCCGCCGGCAGCGAAGAAGCCGCGCCCGCCGCCACGCCTTGCAGGAAACGCATCAGCAGCAGGGTGCCGATGCTGCCGGCCATGGCGCAGCCCAGCGCCGCCACCGAGAACAGCAGCACGCCCAGCATCAGGATGGGCTTGCGGCCGTAGCGGTCGGACAAGGGGCCGAAGAGCACGGGCGCGATGGCAAATCCCAGCATGAAGATGGTCAGCGTCTGCGCGGCCTGCGGTATCGCCACGCCCAGTTCGGCGCCCATGCTGGCCAGGGCGGGCAGGCCGGCGTCCGTGCCGATGGGCGGCAGGGCGGACAGGAGCCCGAGCATGACGACGTAGAAAGGAGAGGTTGGGGAAATCGAGCGGGAAGCCATGACCGAGTGGGTGTACCGTATTGTGGTACAGGCATCGTACCGCAATGCGGTACAGTCCGTGCACATGTCTTCCGATTCCCCCGATATTCCTGCCTCCGGCGTGCAGGTCATCGCGCGTGCCGCCGCGATCCTGCGTGAGGTCACCTCCCACGGCGATGGCCGCAGCCTGGGCCAGCTGGCCGCCGCCACCGGCCTCGCGCGCTCCACCGTGCAGCGCATCGTCGATGCGCTGGAGGCCGAGCACCTGGTGCAGGCCGGCATCGGCGGCGTGCGCCCGGGCTGGGGCCTGCGCAGGCTGGGCGAACTGGCCGGACCGGGCGTGGCGCGGGAGCTGCGGCCCCGGCTCTATCGCCTGTTCGAGTCCACCGGCGAGACGGTCGACCTGTCCAGCCTGGCGGGCAGCGAAGTGCTGTTCCTCGACCGTTTCCTGAGCGATCAGCAGGAGCGCGCCGTTCCCCGCATCGACCGCCGTTATCCCGCCTACAGCATGGCCAGCGGCAAGGCCTTGCTGGCCCAGCTGCCGGACGAGGCGATCCGCCGGCTCTACGGCGCGGGCGCGCTCGACCGCATGACCCCCTGCACCCTGGCCGATGCGGACGCCCTCATCGCTCAGCTGCAGGCGATCCGCGACGGCGGCTTCGCCTACGACCTGGAAGAGCATGCGCTCGGCATCTGCGCCATCGGCATCGGCCTGCCGCCGCGGGAAGGCATGCCGCTGGCCGTGTCGGTGGTGGTGCCCGCCGGCCGCTTCGCGGCGGCGCGCGCCGGCGTGGAGCAGGCCTTGAAGGCCTGGGTTCAGCCGCGATAGCCGAGATGGCCGGGACGGTCCGCCGCCTCAGCGCAGCGCCGCCGCCGCCCGGAACAGCGCGGGAATCAGCTCGGCCTGCACCCGTGCCGGCGAATAGTCGTCCAGCGTGGTCGCCATGCCGATGGCGACCTGCGCGCCGGAGGACACGGTGGCCAGGATGGCCACCGCGATCTGGTGCATGTTCACCTGGTGCTGGGTGATGACGTAGCCGTCTTCGCGGGCCTGGGCGATCTCGGCCAGCAGCGTCGGCAGGTCGGTGGTGGTGCGCGGGGTGAAGGCGATCGGCGGCTGGCGGCGGTACATCTCGCGCAGCTCGTCCTCGCGGCAGCCGGTCAGCAGCATGCGGCCGCTGGCGTTGGACCAGGCCGGCAGGCGCCGACCGGGCAGCATCTCGGCCAGGGTGAGCTGGCGGCTCGGCAGGCGCAGCAGATAGACCATGTCGTCGCCGCGCCGCAGGCTCAGGTTGACCGCCAGGCCGAACTGGTCGCGCAGCACCGCCAGGTGGGGGGCTACCTGGGCGATCAGCGGATCGCCTTTCAGATAGGAGTGGCCGAGTTCCACCGCCTTCGAAGTCAGGCGCAGCCGGCGCGAGCCGCCGTCGCGGCTGAGATAGCCCAGTTTTTCCCAGGTGAAGACGAAGCGCTGGGCCGCGCTCTTGCCCAGGCCGGTCATGTCGGCCAGTTCGGTCAGGCCCAGGTCGCCCGGCCGGGTCGCGAAGGCTTCCAGCACCCGCATCGCGCGCTCCACCGCCGCCACGTACAGGTACTCCTTCTTCTCGCCGGCTTCCTCGGCAAAGCCGTCCTGCGCTTCTTCGGACATGGTCATTCCTCTTTCGCCAGGCACGAATCTGGCTTAAAAGTATTTATAGAAAATAGTTTGTATTGTATGTCAATACTTCAAGACTGATGACCATGGAACTCTGCGACCGCCCGGCCACCGAACTGCGCCAGGAAATACAGGACGGCCATCTCGGCGCCCGCGAACTGCTGGCTGCGCACATCGAACGCATAGCCCGCTGCAATCCGGATGTGAACGCCCTGGTCACCCTGGACCTGGATGCCGCGATGGCCGAGGCGGCCCGCGCCGACGAGCGCCAGGCACGCGGCGAGCCCCTGGGCCTGCTGCACGGCCTGCCCATGGTGCACAAGGACTGCTTCGCCACCCAGGGCATGCGCACCACCCAGGGCTCGCCGCTGTACCGCGATTTCGTCCCCACGGTCAGCAGCCTGCTGGTGCAGCGCGAGCAGGCGGCCGGCGCGATCACCCTGGGCAAAAGCAATATTCCCGAATTCTGTGCGGGCTCGCACACCGTCAACACCCTTTTTGGTGCGACCCGCAATCCCTACGACCTGCGCCGCTCCGCCGGCGGCAGCAGCGGCGGCGCGGCGGCCGCGCTGGCCTGCGGCATGGCGGCGCTGGCCGATGGCAGCGACATGGGCGGCTCGCTGCGCAATCCGGCCTCCTTCTGCAATGTGGTGGGCCTGCGGCCTTCGCCCGGGCGAGTGCCGCAGTGGCCCACGCTCAATCCCTACAACCTGCTGACCGTCGTCGGTCCCATGGGCCGCACGGTGGGCGACGTGGCCCTGCTGCTGGCGGCGATGGCCGGGCCGGATGCGCGCGACCCCATGTCCATCGAGCAGGACCCGGCGCTTTTCCTCGGCTCGCTGGAGGGCGGCGTGGCCGGCAGCCGGGTGGCCTTCGCGCCGACCTGGGGCGGCCTGCCCACCGATCCGGCTGTCACGCAGGTGATAGAGGCGCAGGCCTCGGTGCTGGAGGCCATGGGCGCACAAGTGAGCCGGGCCTGCCCGGACTTCTCCGATGCCGACCACGCATTCCAGACCCTGCGCGGCGTCGCCTTCGACCTGGCCTACGGCGAACTCGCCGACCGCCATCCCGATGCCTTCAAGCCCGCCATCCACTGGAACATCGGCGTGGGCCGCGAGGCCGGCGGCTCCGACATCGCCCGGGCCGAGAAGGCGCGCGCCGCGCTGTTCCAGCAGATGCACGGCTTCATGCAGTCGCACGACTTCCTGGTCGGCGCGGTCAGCCAGGTGCCGCCCTTCCCGGTGGAGTGGGAGCATGTGCAGGAGATCGCCGGCACGCCGATGGGCAACTACATCGACTGGATGCGCTCCGGCTACTACCTCTCCCTGACCGGCCTGCCCGCCATCTCCGTGCCCTGCGGCTTCACCGCCGACGGCCTGCCGGTCGGCCTGCAGATCGTCGGCCGCTACCGCCAGGAGCGCGCCCTGCTGGCCTTCGCCCATGCCTTCGAGCAGGCCGTGCCCTGCCGCCACCGGCTGCCGCCCTTGCTGGCAGGCCTGTGAGTCTTTCCGAATCCCGTCCCGTCCCTCCACCCTCATCACCGTACCGGAGCCTTCGAATGAAACGACTTCTCTGCACCGCCGTGGCCTCCCTGGCCGTTCTCGGCGCCGCCCCCGTCCTGGCCCAGACCTATCCGTCCAAGCCGGTGACCCTGATCGCCCCTTTCCCGCCCGGCGGCTCGACCGACGTGCTGGCCCGCATCCTCGCCACCCGCCTGGGAAGCCGCCTGGGCCAGCCGGTGGTGATCGAGAACAAGCCGGGCGCCAACGGCTCCATCGGCGCGTCCGCCGCGGCTCGCGCCAGGCCGGACGGCTACACCATCCTGCTGATGGGCGGCTCTTCCTACACCGTCAACACGCTGCTCTACAAGAACATGGGCTACGACCCGCTGGCCAGCTACGACTACCTGGGCATCGCCGGCGGATCGCAGCTGGTGATGCTGACCAATCCGGCGACCGGCATCGCCACGGTCAAGGACGTGGTGAGCAAGTCTGCCGCCGAGTCCCTGAGCTTCGGCTCCTTCGGCACCGGCTCGCTGCCGCATGTGGCCGGCGAGTACTTCGCGCAGAAGACCGGCGCCCACCTGGTGCATGTGCCCTACAAGGGTAGCGCCCCGGCCATGACCGACCTGATCGGCAACCAGATCCCGCTGACCATCGAGACCATGGTCGCCGCCATGCCGCAGATCCGCGGCGGCAAGGTGAAGCCGATCGCGGTGCTGGGCCGCCAGCGCGCGGTGCAGCTTCTCCATGTGCCGACCATGCAGGAAAGCGGCATCGCGGACTTCGATTTCGAGACCTGGTTCGGCATCGTCACCGCCAAGGGCACGCCGCCGGAGATCGTCGAACGCCTGCAGCACGAACTGAAGGACATGATGGCCGAGAAGGCCACGCAGGAAGCGCTGGAGGCGGCCGGCTTCGATCCGCGTTATTCCGATGCACGCCAGTTCCGCGACCAGGTGCAGCGTGAGCTGAAGCGCAATGCCCGCATCATCGAAGCCGCCAACATCAAGGCGGACTGACATTCGATGACCCACATTGCCCTGCTCAGCCAGACCTCGAAGCTGGAATACCTGGGCCCCCTGCTGCAGGCCGCGCTGCCGGCAGCGCATTGTTCGGTCTGGCCCGATCCGGCCTGCCTGGATGCCGAAGTGGCCGTCTGCTGGAACACGCCGCCCGGCCTCTACGAGCAGATGCCGCGGCTGCGGCTGGTGCACAGCATCGCCGCCGGCGTGGACAACATCCTGCCCGGCAGCAGCGGCACCGGCCTGCCGGTCTGCCGGGTGGTGGACGAAGGCCTGACACGCGGCATGGTCGAGTACGTGATGTGGGCCGTGCTGCATTTCCATCGCGGCTTCGACCTGGCCCTGCGCCAGCAGCGCAGCCACCGCTGGAGCCGGCCCCCGCTGCGCCCGGCCGGCGAATGCCGGGTCGGCATCATGGGCCTGGGCGCGCTGGGCCGCAGCGTGGCGGCCAGGCTGCTGGCCGAGGGCTACCGGGTCGGCGGCTGGGCGCGCGGCGCGCATGCGATCGACGGCGTCGCCACCCATGCGGGTCCGACCGGCCTGCAGGACTTCCTGGCCTCCACCGACATCCTCGTCAACCTGCTGCCATTGACCGACGACACCCGCGGCATCCTCGGCCAGGCGCTGTTCTCCCGCCTGCCGCAGGGCGCCTGCGTGGTCGGCTGCGGCCGGGGCGAGCATCTGGTGGCCGAGGACCTGATCGCCGCGCTGCAATCCGGCCATCTGCGCGGCGCGGTACTCGATGTCTTCCCGCAAGAGCCGCTCGATGCGGCCAGCCCCCTGTGGGACATGCCGCAGATCGTCGTCACCCCGCACATGGCCACCATGGCCTCGCCGGCCGCGGTGGTGCGGCAGGTGGCCGAGAACATCCGCCGCCTGCAGGGTGGCCAGCCCCTGCTCAACCTGGTGGATGCCGCACGCGGCTATTGATCAAGATAGAGACCCATGTACACCCCCAAAGCCTACGAAAACCACGACCTGGCCGAACTCCACCGCTGCATGCGCCAGTGGAGTTTCGCCACCCTGATCACCCACGGTGCCAGCGGCACCCAGGCCACCCATCTGCCCTTTCTCTTCGATGCCGAAGACGGTGCGGCCGGCACCCTCACCACCCACCTGGCCAGGGCCAATCCGCAGCTCGCCGACCTGCTGGCCGGTGCGCCCGCTCTTGTGATCTTCCAGGGCCCGCACGCCTATGTCTCGCCGAGTTGGTACCAGCAGCAGCTGACCTTCCCGACCTGGAACTACGCCGCCATCCACGCGCGCGGCCTGCCGTTGTGCCTGGAGGGCCCGGAGGAAGTGCGGGCCGTGCTCGACCGCACCGTGCGCCAGTACGACGAGCCCCTGGGCGGCGCCTGGCGTTTTCCGGAGATGCCGGCCGAGCTGATCGCCTCGCGCCTCAAGGCCATCGTCGCGGTGCGTATCCCGATCGACTCGCTGGAAGGCAAGTTCAAGTTCAACCAGGACAAGTCGCCGGCCGACCGCCTGGGCGTGATGCAGGCGCTGGCGTCCTCGCCGGACCGCGGCGACCAGGCCGCGGCCGAGTTCATGCGGCAGCGCGAACCGGCTGCATGAGGTCCGCGGGCTCGTCTTTCGATCCGAGTTCCTCTGACGGACGGACGCGTGTCGGAATCCGTGGCTTGTACGTATCTTTTAGGCTCGGGACTTTTGCGTTCGGCGAAGGTCTCCAAAGGTGAGGACGCATTGAGGCCTGTTGCTGGAATTCAGGGCAAATCCCGATTCGCCATCGGATATGTACGTACAACATGGCCTGCATGCCGGACACCATCGAATCCGGTGCACAGGAGACCGCCTTGCCCATCCCATCCCGGCCGAGCCCGGCCTCCCGCCTCGCAGCGCTGCTGCTGGCCGCCTGCGCCACCGTCGCCCATGCGGCATTCCCGGACAAACCCATACGCCTGGTCGTGCCCTATGCGGCCGGCGGCGGCACCGACGCGATCGCGCGGCATCTGGCGCAGCGGCTCGGCCCGCGGCTCGACAACCAGCCGGTGCTGGTGGACAACCGCACCGGCGCCGACGGCATCATCGGCACCGAATACGTGGCCAAGTCGCCGCCCGACGGCTACACCTATGTGCTGGTGGTGACCGCGCACCTGGTCAACCCCTACATCAAGAAGAAGCTGCCCTTCGACACCCTGGAAGACCTGGTCGGCGTGACCCGGGTGGCCCAGTCGCCGATGGTGTTCGCGGCCAAGGCCGATGCGCCGTATTCGAATCCGCAGGAGCTGGCGGCGGCGATCCGCAAGGACTTGAAGGCCTACGGCTCCTACGGCAGCTCCGACAGCATGACCCGCCTGGTCGGCGCCATGTTCAACCAGAAGCAACACCTGGCCGACGTGACCCACATCGCCTACCGCGGCGGCGCGCCGCTGGTCGCCGACACGGCGGCCGGCAACCTGGGTTTCGCGGTGACCACGCTGCTCTCGGCCAAGCCGCTGATCGAGGCCGGGCGGCTGAAGGCCATCGGCATCACCAGCGGCACCCGCTCGCCGCTGCTGCCCTCGGCGCCGACCATGGTGGAGAGCGGCATGAAGGACTTCGAGATCTACATCACCTACAGCATCTACGCGCCGGCCAAAACCCCGCGCGAGATCCTGGAGCGCATGCAGCACGAGGTGGCGGCGGTGGTGAAGTCGCCCGAGATGGTGGAGATCCTGGCCCAGCAGGCCGCCGTGCCGGTGGCCAACTCGGTGACCGAGTTCAACGCCCAGAGCCGCAGCGAAGCCAAGTTCTGGGAGAAGCTGGTGAAGGACACGGGCATCGTGCCCGAGTGAACTCAGCGCGGCGCCAGCGCCAGGGTGCGGCGTGCGCCGGCGATCACCGGGGCGTCCACCATCTTGCCGTCCACGGTGAACACGCCGCCGCCCGCGGCCTCGGCGGCCTCCACGATGCGGCGGGCCTTGTCGAGCTGGGCATCGGTGGGCCGCAGCGCGAGGTGGATGTCGGCCACCTGGCGCGGATGGATGGCCGACTTGCAGGCAAAGCCCAGGGCGGCGACCCGCCGGGTCTCTTCGGCCAGGGCCTCGGGCCGGTCCAGGTCGAGAAAGGGCACGTCGATCAGCGGCAGGCCCTTGAGCGCGGCGGCGCAGACCAGCTTCTGGCGGGCGTACAGCAGCGATTCCCACTGGAAGGCGGCGCCGATGTCCACGCTGAAATCCACGCCGCCGAACATCAGCGCTGCCAGATGGGGGCTGTGCAGCACGATGTCGTCGGCATTACGCAGGCCTTGCGCGCTTTCGATCAGGGCGATCCAGCGCAGGCGGCCGTCGCCGGCCACTTCGCTGGCCAGTTGCAGCTCCTGGGCGCTTTCGGTCTTGGGCAGCAGCACGGCATCGGGCGGCGGCACCTCCAGCAGGGCGAGCAGGTCGCGCAGGCCCTCGGCGGTGCGCAGGCCGTTGGCGCGGATGCAGACGAAAGGCCCGCCCTGGCGCTGCTGCAGGTACTGCATCACCTCGGCGCGCGCGGCGGCCTTGCGGTCGGATGCGACGGCGTCTTCCAGGTCGATGCAGATGCAGTCGGTGCCGCTGGCGACGGCCTTGGCGAAACGCTCCGGCCGGTCGCCGGGGACGAAGAGCAGGGTGCGGGCCTCGAAGGCGCGGGCTGGGTTCATGGGTGGCATCTCGGTTCGGGTCTCCGTCGGGTCAAGGGGCTGTGGCGCCGCGCTCCAGCGCCTCGCGGTGCTGCGGCGCGGCGATCGCGATCAGGCGGCGGCAACGTTCGGCCATGGTCTGGCCGCGCAGCTGCGCCGCGCCCCATTCGGTGACGACGATATCCGCATCGCTGCGCGGCGTGGTGACGACGCCGCCGGCCAGCGCTCCGACGATGCGGCTGGCGCCGTCCTTGGTGAGCGAGGGCAGGGCGATGATGGAGCGGCCGCCCGGGCTGTTCAGCGCCGCCCGCACGAAGTCGCCCTGGCCGCCGATGGCGCCCACATAAGCGCGGCCGGCCAACTCGGCATTGACCTGGCCGCCGAGGTCCACCTCCACCGCCGAGTTCAGCGTGACCAGCCGCGACAGCCGCGCCAGCGAGGCGGCGGCGTGGGTGGTGTCCGGGTCGCGCATCACGATGTCCGGATTGCGTTCCACGAAGCGGTAGAGCGCCTGGCTGCCGAAGGCCAGGCCGGTGGTGCTGCGGCCGGCATCGAACTCCTTGAAGGCATTGCTGACCGCGCCGGACTGCATCAGCTTGCGCACGCCGTCGCCCACCAGACCGGCATGGATGCCCAGGTCGCGGCGGTCGCCCAGGCTTTCCAGAATGGCGTCGGGCACCGTGCCGACGCCGGGCTGCAGCACGCAGCGGTCCTCCACGAAGGCGGCGGCATGGGCGGCGATGCGCCGCTCCACATCGCCGGGCGCCGGGCCGCCGGTTTCCAGCAGGGGGCGCGAGACCTGCACGCTGGCATCGATCCGCAGGGCGTCCAGCGCCTCGGCGCTGCCGTGGGTCCAGGGCATCTGTTCGTTGACCTCGGCGATCACCACCCGTGCATGGCGGGCCAGCAGCGGCAGGTAGTCGTGGGCGATGCCCAGGCTGTGGCGGCCGTCCGGTCCGCGGGGCGAGAGCTGCAGCATCACCACGTCGCAGCGCAGCTCGCCACGCGCCACCAGGCCGGCGATCTGCGAGTAGTGGCAGGCGACGACCTGCATCGCGCCGGACTTCAGCAGGTGCCGCCCGTTGCCGATGCCGCCGTAGCCGGTGAGCGCCAGGCCCTGCTGCCGCGCATCGGCGAAGGTGTCGCTGAACAGCATGCCGATGAAGGCATTCAGCCGGCCGATCCGCGGCGCCTGCCGCACCAGGGCGGTGGTGAGCGACAGCGGCTCGGCCGCGCCCTGGCCGCACCAGACATGGTCGCCGGGACGCAGCCATCGGGCCAGTTCGGGCTGTTCCCGCGGCTCAGGCACGGACGGCATGTTTTGCATATCTCATACGGACAAGTCTATAGGCTTCGGAAGAAGAGCGCCTAGTGAAACTACCAGCAAAAGCCTCTGGACTTCATCGACATGTACGTACAACAATGAATTCAAGGCGCATCGCGGTGATGCACCCACTACTCAGCAAGGTTGCACTCCATGAATTCGATGACCCCGGCCGACGAAGCCGAGCTGCTCCACGCGATCGACCGCTGGATCGAGAAGTCGGTCGTGCCGGTCGTCAAGCACTACGACCATGCCGACGAATGGCCCGCGCCCATCGTGGCGCAGATGCAGGAGCTGGGCCTCTTCGGCGCCACCATCAGCCCCGAATACGGCGGCCTGGGCCTGCCGGCCAGCACCTACGCCAAGATCGTGATGCGGATCTCGTCCTACTGGATGTCGATCACCGGCATCTTCAATTCGCACCTGATGCTGGCCCTGGCCATCGAGAAGTTCGGCACCGAGGCGCAGAAGCAGCAATGGCTGCCGCGCCTGGCCAGCGGCGAGGTGCGCGGCGGTCTGGCGCTGACCGAGCCCGATGCCGGCACCGACCTGCAGGGCATCCGCATGACGGCGCGGCGCGAGGGCGACGACTACGTCATCAACGGCACCAAGACCTGGATCAGCAACGGCATCCAGGGCTCCTGCTTCGCGCTGCTGGTCAAGACCGATCCCGAGGCCGAGCCGCGCCACAAGGGCATGAGCCTGTTCATCGCGCCCAAGGGGCCGGGTTTCACCGTGGGCCGGCAGCTGGAGAAGCTGGGCTACAAGGCCATCGATTCGGCGGAGCTGGTGTTCGACAACTACCGGATTTCCGCGGACCACCTGATCGGCGGCGTGGAAGGCCAGGGCTTCTACCAGGCCACCGGCGGGCTGGAGCTGGGCCGCATCAACGTGGCTTCGCGTGGTGTCGGCATCGCCGAGGGCGCCCTGCGGCTGGCCACCGAATACGCCCAGGTCCGCAAGACCTTCGGCAAGCCGATCCACGAGCACCAGGCGATCGGCCTGAAGCTCGGCGAGATGGTCACCCGGGCCCGCGCCGCGCGCCTGCTGACGCTGGACGCGGCGGCCATCTTCGACCGCGGCGAGCGCTGCGACATGGAGGCCGGCATGGCCAAGTATTTCGCCTCGGAGGCGGCGCTGGAGAACAGCATCGAGTCGATGCGCATCCACGGCGCCTACGGCTATTCGAAGGAGTACGACATCGAGCGGCTCTACCGCGACGCGCCGCTCACCTGCATCGGCGAGGGCACCAACGAACTGCAGCGGATCATCATCGCCAGGCAGTGGGTCAAGCGCAACCTGGCGGCCTGAGCATGAAGCCGCTGCAAGGCCTGCGGGTGCTGTCGATCGAGCAGTTCGGCGCCGCACCCTACGCCACCATGTTCCTGGCCGACATGGGCGCCGAGGTCATCAAGCTGGAGAACCTCGAAAGCGGCGGCGACCCCGCCCGCTACACCGGCCCCTACCGGCTGGGCGAGGCGGACAGCCAGTATTTCCAGACCTGGAACAGCAACAAGAAAAGCATCACGCTGGACCTGAAATCGGCCGAGGGCCGGGCGCAATTCGAGCGCCTGGCCGCGGACATGGACGCGGTGGTCGACAACCTGCGCGGTGACCAGCCGGCCAAGCTCCGGCTGCAGTACGCCGACCTGAAACACCTCAATCCAAGGCTGGTCTGCCTGCACATCTCCGCCTACGGCCGCGACAACGAACGCGCCGCCTGGCCGGGCTACGACTACCTGATGCAGGCCGAGACCGGCCTGATGCACCTGACCGGCGAGCCGGACGGCCCGCCCTCGCGTTTCGGTGCGCCTTCCATCATCGACCAGACCACCGGCCTGACCGCGGCGGTGGGCCTGCTGGGCGCCATCCTGGGCGCACGCAGCAGCGGCATCGGCTGCGATGTGGACACCTGCCTTTTCGACGTGGCCCTGCACCAGCTGGGTTATGCCGCCACCTGGTACCTCAACGAAGGCGCGGTCACGCCGCGCCAGGCACGCAGCGGGCATCTCTCGGTCGGGCCGGTGCAGACCTTCGCGACCGCGGACGGCTGGATCTTCATCATGTGCATGACCCAGAAGTTCTGGCTGGCGCTGCTCGACGCGCTGGGCCGCACCGACCTGCTGGCGCGGCCCGAGTTCGCCACGCCGACCAGCCGCGGCGAACACCGGCAGACGCTGACACCGCTGCTCGATGCCGAACTCCGCAAGCACGGCACCCGCTTCTGGCTCGACCGCCTGGGCGGCCTGCTGCCGGTGGCGCCGGTGAACACCCTGGTCGAGGCGCTGGAAAGCCCGGCGGTGCGCGACAGCGGCGTGGTGCGGCAGGTGCCGCATCCGCTGCGGCCGGATTTCCGGATGCTGGCCAATCCGCTGCGCTTCGACGGCCAGCGCCTGCAGCAGGCGGTGTGCGCGCCGCTGGGCGCCGACAACGAAGAACTCCTGCCATCGCGGGTGGACCAGGGAGCCGCGCCATGAAGCTCACCGGCCTGAAGGTGATCGACCTGTCCCTGTTCCTGCCCGGACCCTATCTCACTCTGGCGCTCTGCGACCACGGCGCCGAAGTCATCAAGGTGGAGCCGCCCGCGGGCGACCCCGGACGCGGCATCGGCGAGCGGCAAGGGGGGCATGCGGTGTTCTTCCGCAATCTCAACCGCGGCAAACAAAGCCTCTGCCTGGACCTGAAGCTGGAAGCCGACCGCGAGCGCCTGCTGCGGCTGTGCGACGAGGCCGATGTGTTCGTCGAATCCTTCCGGCCGGGCGTGGCCGCGCGGCTGGGTTTCGGGCAGGAGACGCTGCGCGGGCGCAATCCCCGGCTCGTCTACTGCTCCATCTCCGCCTTCGGCCAGGACGGCGACTACGCGGCGCGGCCGGCCCATGACCTGGGCGTGGAGGCGATGGCGGGGGTGTTGAGCATGTCCCTCGGCCCGGACGGATCGCCTGCGATCCCCGCCATCCCGGTGGCCGATGTGCTGAGCGGCCTGCACGGCCTGAGCGGCGTGCTGATGGCGCTGCTGCGTCGGGAATCGACCGGGCAGGGCGACTACCTCGACATCTCCATGCTGGACTCCACCGTCGGCGCCTGCCTGAACATCCTCGGCCCCACGCTGGCCGAGGGCCGGCAGCCCGATCCGCGCGAGGAGCGCACGACCGGCGGCTCGGCCTTCTACCGGGTCTACCGGACCGGCGACGGCGGCCATATCTCCATGGCCGGGCAGGAGCCGAAGTTCGTGCACTGCCTGCTCGGCGCCCTCGGCCGGCCGGAGCTGGCCGAGCTGGTGCTGCAGGGGCCGGGCCGCCACCAGCAGCCGGTGGTGGACTACCTCACGGGCGTCTTCCTCACCCGCACACGCGACGAGTGGGATGCCTGGCTGGGCGGCCTCGATGTCTGCTACGGCCCGGTCAAGACCCTGCCCGAGGCGCTGGCCGACCCGCACCTGGCCCGCCGCGCCATGGTGCTGACCGACGACGCCGGCCTGCGCCACATCGGCAGTCCCATCCATTTCGCGGACGAGCCGGCCGAGCCGGATTTCACCGTGCCGGCGCTGGGCGGCTACGCCGGCCCCGACACCCATCGATAACAACCCCAGGAGACGAGCATGAGCAAGGATGCAGTGCAGCTGGCGCCCCAGCGCTTTCGCGAGAGTTTCGGCCGCTACTACGAGGATTTCGAGGTCGGCCACATCTACGAACACCGGCCCGGCCGCACCGTGACCGAGACCGACAACATCTGGTTCACCCTGCTGACCATGAACACCCATCCGCTGCATTTCGACAATGCCTATGCGGCCAAGTCGGAGTTCGGCAAGGCGCTGGTCAACAGCTGCCTGACGCTGTCCATCGTCGTCGGCATGAGTGTCAGCGACGTCAGCCAGAAGGCCATCGGCAACCTGGGCTGGAACGACATCAAACTGAGCGCGCCGGTGTTCGTCGGCGACACGCTCTATGCGGAGTCGCATGTGCTGGGCAAACGCGAATCCGCCTCGCGGCCCACCCAGGGCATCGTGACGGTGCGCACCATCGGCACGAAGAGCGACGGCACCGAGTTCATCAGCTTCGAGCGCACGGTGCTCGTGCCCAAGCGCGGTTATGGCATCGACGACTGAGGCGGCCATGAACAAGCTCCTCGAGCGCTGGACTCGCCACCTGGCCGCGTCCGCCATGGCGCTGGCTGCCGTATGGGCCGCGCTGGGCAGCGGTGCCGCCCAAGCCGCCTATCCGGACAGGCCGATCCGCCTGATCGTCGGTTTCCCGCCCGGCCAGGCCACCGACGTCATCGCCCGCATGCTCGGCAAGGTGCTGCAGGACGCGCTGGGCCAGCCGGTGGTGGTGGAGAACCGGCCCGGCGCCGGCGGCATCAACGGCACGGTCGAGGCGATACGCGCCGCGCCCGATGGCTACACCCTGCTGGTCAGCTCCAGCGGCCCGCTGTCGGTCAATCCCAGCCTGTATGCCAAGCTGCCCTATGCGCCGGAGAAGGACCTGGAACCGGTCTCGATGCTGGTGCGGCTGCCGCTGTACCTGGCGGTCAACCCGTCCTTTCCGGCCAAAACCTTCGACGAGTTCCTGAAGCTGGTGAAGGCCAGCCCGGGCAAGTACGACTACGCCTCGGCGGGCAACGGGGTCACCAGCCACCTGACGATGGAGCTCATCAAGAGCCAGTTCGGCCTGTTCCTGCTGCATGTGCCCTATCGCGGCAGCGGCCAGGCGGTGAGCGACGTGATGGCCGGGCAGGTGCCGGCCATCGTCGATACCGGCCCGGCCATCCTGCCCAATATGGCCGCCGGCAAGCTGCGGGTGCTGGCGGTGACCACCCGCGAGCGCTCAAGCCTCACGCCCGCCATCGCCTCCATCGCGGAGCTGAGCGGCACCTCCTTCGACGTCGCCGCCTGGGTCGGCCTGGTGGCGCCCAGGGGTGTGCCGCCGGAGATCGTCGAGCAGCTCCACAAGACGATCGCGCTGCATTGGACCAAGCCGGAGGTCAAAAGCCAGATGGCGGCGCTGGGCGGCGAATCGGTGACCATGCCGCCGGCGGCCTTCAGGACCTATATCGCCGAGGAGACGGTGAAGTTCGCCCGCGCCGTGAAGATCTCGGGCGCCAAGGTCGATTGAGCTTGCGGTTCCTGTCCTTCCAATGGCTGATCGGACCCGTGCGCAAGACGCCGTACGTGCAGCGCACCCGCCTGACGCTGGCGGCCATGGATCGAACGGCTATGTCTTCGGAGGCAGGCCGGGGCTGCTCCTCTGGCAGCGGCCCGCGCCCGGGCAGCGGGGCTCGGCCGGGCCATACTGGGCCTCTTACTGGATGGAGCAAGCCATGACCCGACGCCTCACCGACAGCGCGATTTCCGCGGAACAATTCGAAGCCCTCGCGCCGCAGGAGCAACTGCTGGCCCTGCTCGGCATGATCGACCGCTACCTGGAAGGCGCGACCGGCCACACCATGGACCCCTGGCATGCCGCCAAGATCCGCCACGCCCTGCTGAAGATCGGCAAGGGCGAGGTCGATGCGGCAGCCCACGATCTGGCGCTGGCGGACCAGGCCTCGCACGGGCAGGCGGAGGCGGGTGCCGAGCATGTGGCGGTGGAGGCGCTTCGCCAGGAGGCCCACCAGGCCCGCAAGCATCTGGAGTTGAAGACCGGCTAAGAGCCGGGGCGTTGGCCGCGTCTTACGGCTGGCGCCGGGCGCGTGCCCGTGCCAGGGCGGCTTCCACGGCGGAGCGCTTGCGGTCGCCGGCACCCTCGGCTTCGGTGGGGGCGGCCGGTGGCGGTGGCGGGCTCTTGCGCGCCTGGTGCAGGCGGTAGCGCTGCAGGGCGGTCTCGGCCTGCTGCTGCGACCAGGCCTGCCAGCCGCTGCGTTCGCCCGAGGCGTTCTCCAGCGCGATGCAGTCCACCGGGCAGGCCGGCACGCACAGCTCGCAGCCGGTGCAATGCAGGTCGATCACGGTGTGCATGCGTTTGTTGGCGCCCAGGATGGCGTCGGTGGGGCAGGCGTCCAGGCAGAGGGTGCAGCCGATGCACCAGGCCGGGTCGATCACGGCGAGCTGGCGCGGGGCCTCGGCGCCGCAGTCGGCATCGAGCGGCAGCACCTCGGTGCGGGCGATGGCGGCCAGCCGTGCCACGCCTTCCTGGCCGCCGGGCGGGCAGCGGTTGACGGCTGCTGCTTCGAAGGCGATGGCGTGGGCGTAGGCGGCGCAGTCGGGATAGCCGCAGCGGGTGCACTGGGTCTGCGGCAGGGCCGCGTCCAGGCGAGCGGCCAGCGCCTGGCGGCTGTCCTGCATGTCGGTCGGCGTAAGGCTCAGGCTGCGGCCCTCTTGCGCGGCGCGGGCGCGGCGGCCTGAGGGGCGGCGCTGCGGGGGCTGCCGCGCGTTTGCGCGCGGCCTTGGCCGGCGCTGGTATCTTGGCTGGCGGCGCGGCCTTGGGTGAGTCTTTCACCGCGGCGATGCGCTTGGCGGTGGTCTTCGAGCGGGTCGTGGCCTGGCTGGCGGCGGCTGCCGCTGCGGGAGCATCGGACGGAGTGTCGGCCGAGGGTTTGGCCACGGTCTCGTTGGCGGCTGCCAGGGCCACCGGCGTGACCGGCGCGGCCTTGGCGGCGGTCGATTCGGCCTTGGGCTGCGGCGGCTGCGAAGCTTCATGCACCGGTTCGTACTTCAGGATGAAGTCGCGCACGGCGGGATAGGTCAGCTCGCGCCAGCGGCGGCCGCTGAAGATGCCGTAGTGGCCGGCACCCTTGACTTCCACATGCTTCTGCATGGCCTTCGGGATGCCGGTGCACAGGTCGTGCGCGGCCTCGGTCTGGCCGGAGCCGGAGATGTCGTCGAGTTCGCCTTCGACGGTCAGCAACGCGGTGCCGGCGATGGCCTCGGGCTTGACCCGCTCGGCCACGCCCTTGGGGTTCTTCACGTCCCAGTTGCCATTGACCAGGCAGAAGTCCTGGAACACCACCCGGATGGTCTCCAGGTAGTAGGCCGCGTCCATGTCGAGCACGGCGTTGTATTCGTCGTAGAACTTGCGATGGGCCTCGGCGCTGGTGTCGTCGCCCTTCATCAGGTTCTCGAAATAGTCGTAGTGGCTGCTCAGGTGGCGATCGGGGTTCATCGCCACGAAGCCGGTGTGCTGCAGGAAGCCCGGGTAGACCAGCCGGCCCTCACCGGGAAAGCCCGGCGGCACCCGGAAGATGACGTTGTTCTCGAACCATTCGTAGCTCTTGTTCATCGCCAGGTTGTTCACCGCGGTGGGCGACTTCTTGGCGTTGATCGGGCCGCCCATCATGGTCATGGACAGCGGCGTAGTCTCGCCGCGCGAGGCCATCAGCGAGACGGCGGCCAGCACCGGCACGGTGGGCTGGCAGACGCTGATGACGTGGCAGTTGCCGTACTGCGCCTGCAGGTGGCGGATGAAGTCCTGCACATAGTTCACATAGTCGTCGAGGTGGAACTCGCCTTCGGCCAGGGGCACGGTGCGGGCGTTCTTCCAGTCGGTGATGTAGACCTTGTGGTCCTGCAGCATGGTGCGCACCGTGTCGCGCAGCAGGGTGGCGTAGTGGCCCGACAGCGGCGCCACGATCAGCACGGCCGGCTGCGACTTGAGTTTGGCCAGCGTGGTCGAGTCGTCGGTGAAGCGCTTGAAGCGCAGCAGTTCGCAGAAGGGTTTGGTCAGCTCCACCGCTTCATGGATCACCACTTCGGTGTCGCCGATGGAGACGGTCTGGATGCCGAAGGTGGGTTTCTCGTAGTCCTTGCCCAGGCGGTAGAGCAGGTCGTAGGTGGCCGAGAGCCGGTGCGCCAGCGGCAGCTTGGCAACCGGGTTGAGCGTGTTGCTGAACATCTTCGAAGCGGCGTTCGCGAACTCCGCGAAGGGCTCCATCAGCGCGCGTTGCGCCTCGTAGATCTGGTAAAGCATGGGCGTTGTCCGATGTTTTTGCTGCAGTGCAATATAGCAGTTGAACCATGGCAGCACCATGAAAAAAGCCGCCCCCGAAAGGGGCGGCTTTGCCGATTGACAAGGGGCCGGATCAGGCCACCTTGGCGATCGCTTCGCAGACGTAGTCGATGTTCTGGCTGTTGATGGCGGCCACGCACATGCGGCCGGTGTCGGTGCCGTAGACGCCGAACTCGCTGCGCAGGCGCACCATCTGGTCCTTGCTCAGGCCCGAGTAGCTGAACATGCCGATCTGCTCGGCGATGAAGGACATGTCCTGCTTCACGCCGGCCTTCTTCAGTCCGTCGACCAGCTTCTGGCGGGTTTCCTTGATGCGCACGCGCATGGCGGCCAGCTCGGCCTCCCACAGGGCGCGCAGCTCGGGTCGTTGAGAACCGCTGCCACCACCGCGCCGCCATGGGTGGGCGGGTTGGAGTAGTTGGTGCGGATGACGATCTTGAGCTGCGACAGCACGCGGGCCGCCTCGGCCTTGTCGGCGCACAGCACCGACAGCGCGCCCACACGCTCGCCGTAGAGGCTGAAGCTCTTGGAGAACGAGGTGGAGACGAAGAAGGTCAGGCCGGCGGCGACGAACTTGCCGACCACCGCGCCGTCCTCGGCGATGCCGTGGCCGAAGCCCTGGTAGGCCATGTCGAGGAAGGCCACCAGGTTCCTGGCCTTGACGGCGGCGACCACCTGGTCCCACTGGGCCGAGGTGATGTCGTAGCCGGTCGGGTTGTGGCAGCAGGCGTGCAGCACGACGATGGTGCCGGCGGCGGCTGCGTTCAGCGCGGCCAGCATGCCTTCGAAATCAACGCCGCGCTTGGCAGCGTCGTAGTAGGGGTGTGCATCGACCTGGAAGCCGGCGCGGGTGAACAGCGCGCGGTGGTTCTCCCAGCTTGGCTCGCTGATCAGCACCTTGGCATCGGGGCTGATGAACTTCAGGAAGTCGGCGCCGACCTTCAGGCCGCCGGTGCCGCCCAGGCACTGCACGGTGGCCACGCGGCCGGAAGTCAGCGGCTCGCTGCCTTCGCCGAAGACCAGCTTCTGCACGCCGGCGTCATAGGCGGCGATGCCGTCGATCGGCAGGTAGCCGCGGGCCTTGGGGGCGGCCATCATGGCCTGCTCGGCCTTCTGCACGCACTCGAGCAGCGGCAGCTTGCCCTTGTCGTCGAAGTAGACGCCCACACCCAGGTTGACCTTCTTGGGGTTGGTGTCGGCGTTGAACTGGTCGTTCAGGCCCAGGATCGGATCGCGCGGCGCCATTTCGACGGCGGTGAACAAAGACATGGCTGGAGAGTCCTATTGGATGCAGACGGATGGATGGCCGGTGCCGGCAAGCTTGAATCGGCGGTGCCCGGGGCCATCTGGAATTTTAACCAGTGGCCGGCTGTCGGCCTGTACAGTGTTTGCCAACATGCCTGATACCGCCCCCATCGCCGCAGTTCCATCCGACGCACCCGCTACCGATAAGCCGGGCACCTTCATCCAGTACGAGGGCTCGCCCTTCGAGCTGTACCAGCCCTATCCGCCGGCCGGCGACCAGCCGGTGGCCATCGACCAGCTGGTCGAAGGCATAGCCGACGGTGAGGTCTTCCAGACCCTGCTGGGCGTGACCGGCTCCGGCAAGACCTTCACCATGGCCAACGTGATCGCCCGCACCGGCCGGCCGGCGATCGTCTTCGCGCCCAACAAGACGCTGGCGGCGCAGCTCTACGCCGAGTTCCGCGAGTTCTTCCCCAAGAACGCCGTCGAGTACTTCGTCAGCTACTACGACTACTACCAGCCCGAGGCCTATGTGCCCCAGCGCGACCTGTTCATCGAGAAGGACAGCGCGATCAACGAGCACATCGAGCAGATGCGCCTGTCGGCCACCAAGAGCGTGCTGGAGCGGCGCGACGTGATCATCGTGGCCTCGGTCAGCGCCATCTACGGCATAGGCGCACCCGAGGACTACACCCAGATGCGTTTCATCCTGCGGGTGGGCAGCAAGCAGAGCCAGCGCGAGGCCATCGCCCAGCTGATCCGCATGCAGTACACCCGCAACGAGCAGGACTTCTCGCGCGGCAGCTTCCGGGTGCGCGGCGACACCATCGACGTGTTCCCGGCCGAGCATTCGGAGCTTGCGATCCGCATCGAACTCTTCGACGACGAGGTCGAGTCGCTGCAGCTCTTCGACCCGCTCACCGGCAAGGTGCGGCAGAAGGTGCCGCGTTTCGTGATCTACCCGGCCAGCCACTACGTGACGCCGCGCGACAAGGTGCTGAGCGCGGTCGATTCGATCAAGGAGGAGCTGCGCGAGCGGCTGAAGTTCTTCGTCTCCGAAGGCAAGCTGGTGGAAGCTCAGCGCCTGGAGCAGCGCACCCGCTTCGACCTGGAGATGCTGGCCGAGATCGGTCACTGCAAGGGCATCGAGAACTACTCGCGCCACCTCTCGGGCTCGCCGCCCGGCGCGCCGCCGGCCACGCTGACCGACTACCTGCCCAAGGACGCGGTCATGTTCCTGGACGAGAGCCACGTCATGATCGGCCAGCTCGGCGGCATGTACAACGGCGACCGGGCGCGCAAGAGCACGCTGGTGGATTACGGCTTTCGCCTGCCCTCGGCCCTGGACAACCGGCCGCTGAAGTTCGACGAGTTCGAGACCCGCATGCGCCAGGTGGTCTTCGTCTCGGCCACGCCGGCCGACTACGAGAAACGCAATGCCGGCAAGGTGGTCGAGCAGGTGGTGCGGCCGACCGGCCTGGTCGATCCCATCGTGGAAGTGCGGCCCGCCACGCACCAGGTGGACGACGTGCTGCAGGAGATCCGCATCCGCGTCGACAAGAACGAGCGGGTGCTGATCACCACCCTGACCAAACGCATGGCGGAGCAGCTCACCGACTACCTCAGCGACAACGGCGTGAAGGTGCGCTACCTGCACAGCGACATCGACACGGTGGAGCGGGTGGAGATCCTGCGCGACCTGCGCCTGGGCACCTTCGACGTGCTGGTGGGCATCAACCTGCTGCGCGAGGGCCTGGACATTCCGGAGGTGAGCCTGGTGGCCATTCTCGATGCCGACAAGGAAGGTTTCCTGCGCGCCGAACGCAGCCTCATCCAGACCATAGGCCGGGCCGCGCGCAACCTGAACGGCCGCGCCATCCTCTACGCCGACCGGGTGACCGAATCGATGCGCAAGGCCATCGGCGAGACCGAGCGCCGGCGCGAGAAGCAGATCGCCCACAACGAGCTGCACGGCATCGTGCCGCGCAGCGTGGTCAAGCAGGTGCGCGAGCTGATCGACGGTGTCTATGGCGAGAAGGCCGGCCGCGACGCGGTGGGGGCGGACGCCGGCACACGCGGCGACACATTGCTGGAAGACCTGTCCGAGAAGGACCTGGCCCGCGAGATCAAACGCCTGGAAAAGCAGATGCTGGAGCACGCCCGCAACCTCGAATTCGAGAAGGCCGCCCGCCTGCGAGACCAGCTTTCGCGCCTGAAGGAAAGGGCGCTCGGCGCCTCCGGCCACGACAACGTGGTGGCCTTTCCTACGCCCCCTTCGGCCGATTCCCGACCAAAGTAGCGGGTCTTGGGTTATACTTGATTCAAATACTCAACAAAGACAACAAAGCGATTCCCGACGATGCAGGGCTCTGTCCGTCGTGCAAAACAGCACGATTGCGGCAGGGAATGGGTGGAGACGGTGCCCTTCGGGTCCATGCCCGACGGGGTGTTCATACAGTGCAATAGCCAAGGAGCTTGCCATGCGTCTCACAACCAAAGGCCGTTTTGCGGTCACCGCGATGATCGATCTGGCCCTGCGCCAGAACAACGGCCCGGTCACGCTGGCTGCCATCAGCCAACGCCAGCAGATTTCGCTGTCGTATCTCGAACAGCTCTTCGGCAAGCTGCGCCGCCACGAACTGGTGGAATCCACCCGCGGCCCCGGCGGCGGCTACACCCTGGGCCGCAAGGCGGCCGACATCACGGTGGCCGACATCATCGTCTCGGTGGACGAACCCATCGACGCCACCCAATGCGGCGGCAAGGAAAACTGCCTGGGCGAAGCCGGCCGCTGCATGACGCACGAGCTGTGGGCATCGCTCAACCAGCGCATGGTCGAGTTCCTGGACTCGGTCACGCTGCAGAAACTGGTCGACGAACAGATCGCCAAGGGTGTGCAGATCGAGGACAAGCCGGCCGTGCGCCGCGCCATCTCGAGCCAGCCGGTGGTCAAGCCGATCCGCGTGAACGCGCCGAACTCGGTTTTCGCGCTGGGCAACGCCTTCGCCAAATCCTGAGTCCGCGGGCGCCGGCATGCCGGGCCCGCCTTTCGTTCCTTTTGGTTTCGCCAGCTTCATAGCCAGCTCTACAGCCAGCTAACGTCAGTTCTGCCATGGATATCACCCCGCACTTTCCGATCTACCTCGATTACGGCGCCACCACGCCCTGCGACCCGCGTGTGGTCGACGCCATGATCCCCTGGCTGCGCGAGCACTTCGGCAACGCAGCCTCGCGCAGCCACGCCTGGGGCTGGGAAGCCGAAGAAGCCATCGAGCGGGCGCGCGGCCAGGTCGCCGACCTGATCGGCGCCGACCCCCGCGAGATCGTCTGGACCAGCGGCGCCACCGAGTCGATCAACCTGGCCCTGAAGGGCGCCGCCCAGTTCTACAAGGGCAAGGGCAAGCACCTGATCACGCTCAAGACCGAGCACAAGGCCGTGCTCGACACGGTGCGCGAACTGGAGCGCCAGGGCTTCGACGCCACCTACCTCGATGTCGAGGAAGACGGCCTGGTCGATCTGGAAAAGTTGAAGGCCGCGATCCGCCCCGACACCATCCTGATCAGCGTGCTCTTCGTGAACAACGAGATCGGCGTGATCCAGGACATCCCCGCCATCGGCGCCCTGTGCCGCGAGAAGGGCATCCTTTTCCACGTCGATGCCGCGCAGGCCACCGGCCGTGTCGACATCGACATGAAGGCCCTGCCCGTCGACCTGATGAGCATGACCGCGCACAAGACCTACGGCCCCAAGGGCGTGGGCGCCCTGTACGTGCGCCGCAAGCCGCGCGTGCGGCTGGAGGCGCAGATCCACGGCGGCGGCCACGAGCGCGGCATGCGTTCGGGCACGCTGCCCACGCACCAGATCGTCGGCATGGGCGAGGCCTTCCGCATCATCAAGCTGGAGATGGCCGAGGTGAACGCCAAGGCGCGCGCGCTGCAGCAGCGCCTGCTCGACGGCCTGAAGGACATCGAACAGGTCTTCATCAACGGCAGCATGGAACACCGTGTGCCGCAGAACCTGAACATGAGCTTCAACTTCGTCGAAGGCGAGTCGCTGATCATGGGCATCAAGGGCCTGGCGGTGTCTTCGGGCTCGGCCTGCACCTCGGCCAGCCTGGAGCCCAGCTATGTGCTGCGCGCCCTGGGCCGCAGCGACGAGCTGGCGCACAGCAGCCTGCGCATGACCATCGGCCGTTTCACGACCGAGGAAGAGATCGACTACGCGATCTCCACCATCCGCCACAACGTGGCCAAGCTGCGTGAACTGTCGCCGCTCTGGGAAATGTTCCAGGACGGCATCGACATCAGCACCATCCAGTGGGCCGCGCACTAAGCGCCGCGGCCGTCATAAGCAAGAAGGGACCCCACCATGGCTTACTCCGACAAGGTCATCGACCACTATGAAAACCCCCGCAACGTCGGCTCCTTCGAAAAGGGCGACGACAGCGTGGGCACCGGCATGGTCGGCGCGCCGGCCTGCGGCGACGTGATGAAGCTGCAGATCAAGGTTAATGCGGAAACCGGCGTCATCGAGGACGCGCGTTTCAAGACCTACGGCTGCGGCTCCGCCATCGCCTCGTCTTCGCTGGTGACCGAATGGGTCAAGGGCAAGACGCTGGACGAAGCGGCCGCGCTGAAGAACAGCGTGATCGCCGAAGAGCTGGCGCTGCCGCCGGTGAAGATCCACTGCTCCATCCTGGCCGAGGACGCCATCAAGGCGGCGGTGGACGACTACCGCAAGAAGCACGTCGAAGCCGCCGCGGCCGCCTGATCATGGCCGTCACCCTTACCGAAGCCGCTGCGCGGCATGTGAACCGCTACCTCACCAAGCGCGGTCGCGGTATCGGTGTGCGCCTGGGCGTGAAGACCACGGGTTGTTCCGGCCTGGCCTACAAGCTGGAGTACGTGGACGACAACGCCGATGGCGACATCGTGTTCGAGGACCATGGCATCAAGGTGCTGGTCGATCCGAAAAGCCTGGCCTACATCGACGGCACCCAGCTCGACTTCGTGCGCGAAGGCCTGAACGAAGGCTTCAAGTTCCTCAACCCCAACGAGCGCGATCGTTGCGGTTGCGGCGAGTCCTTCCGTATCTGAAGCGAGCCTGCTCGCGACAGCCGCCCAAGCTCGCGCGGGCGGCTTTTTTCTGCCTCCAATGGACATCCAGGCCAACGATTTCGAACTGTTCGGCGTGCCCGCCACCTTCGCCCAGGATCTTGCACAGCTCGACGAGCGCTGGAAGGCGCTGCAGCGCGAGGCACATCCTGACCGTTTCGCCGCCCAGGGCGCGGCGGCCCAGCGCCTGGCCATGCAATGGTCGGTGCGCATCAACGAGGCCAACCGCCGGCTGCGCAGTCCCCTCAAGCGCGCCGCCTATCTGTGCGAGCTGAACGGCGCGCCGATCTCCGCCGAGACCAACACCGCCATGCCGGCCGCCTTCCTGATGCAGCAGATGGAGTGGCGCGAGGCGCTCGACGATGCGGAAAACCGCGCCGCCGTGGATGCACTGGAAGCCGAGGTCGAAGCCGCCCGCCAGGCCGCCATCGCCCGCTGCGCCGAGCTGCTCGATGAAAAGCACGACTACCCCGCCGCGTCAGCGCAAGTCCGTGCCCTTATGTTTCTTGCGCGCTTTGCCGACGACATCGATGCGCGCCGCGCGTTGGTCGGACAATAGCCTCCTGCGCCGCGGTCCTCGCGGCGCCTTTCGTTCTTTCGTTTCCCTTTTCCCCGCATGGCGCTCCTCCAGATTTCAGAACCCGACCAGTCTCCCGATCCGCACCAGCGCCGGATCGCCGTCGGCATCGACCTGGGCACCACGCATTCCCTGGTCGCCGCGGTGCGCAGCGGCGTGGCCGAATGCCTGCCGGACGAGAGCGGCGAAGTGCTGCTGCCTTCGGTGGTGCGCTACCTCTCGGCCACAGGCCGGCAGATCGGCTCGGCGGCCCAGGCGGCCGCGGTGAGCGATCCGGAGAACACCATCGTCTCGGTCAAGCGCCTGATGGGCCGCGGCCTGTCCGATGTGCAGAACAAGCAGCGCCTTCCCTATGCGCTGGTCGACAGCCCCGAAGCAGGGCAGGGCGGCATGGTCGGCATCGCCACCGTGGCCGGCACCAAGTCGCCGGTGGAAGTAAGCGCCGAGATCCTCGCCGTGCTGCGCCAGCGCGCCGAAGACAGCTTCGATGCCGACATCGACGGCGCCGTCATCACCGTGCCCGCCTATTTCGACGACGCCCAGCGCCAGGCCACCAAGGATGCGGCCCGCCTGGCTGGCCTGGAAGTCCTGCGCCTGATCAACGAGCCCACCGCCGCCGCCATCGCCTACGGGCTGGACAACGGCAGCGAAGGCCTCTACGCCGTGTACGACCTGGGCGGCGGCACTTTCGATGTGTCCCTGCTGCGCCTGTCGCGCGGTGTGTTCGAAGTGGTGGCCACCGGCGGCGATGCCGCGCTGGGCGGCGACGACTACGACGCGGCCCTGGCCGAATCGGTGATGCGCCAGTCGCCCCGCCATGCCGACCAGGCGGGCGACCGCGCCGCGCTTCGCCAGGCCGCGCGCGCCTGCAAGGAAGCGCTGTCGGATGCGGACTCGGCCGAGTTCTCGGCCGAACTCTCCGACGGCCCGCTGCACCAGCAACTCACTCGCGCCGACTTCGAATCCGCCACGGCCAGCCTCACCGCACGCACCATGGACTCGGTGCGCCGCGTGCTGCGCGACGCCGAAGTCTCGGCCGAGGAAGTGCAGGGCGTGGTGCTGGTCGGCGGTTCCACCCGCATGCCGCAGATCCGCGCCGCCGTGGCCCGCCACTTCGGCCAGGAGCCGCTGACCAACCTAGACCCCGACCAGGTCGTGGCCCTCGGCGCCGCCCGCCAGGCCGATCAGCTGATCGGCAACCAGGGTGCCGACGACCTGCTGCTGCTCGACGTGATCCCGCTCTCGCTCGGCATCGAGACCATGGGCGGACTGGTGGAGCGCATCGTCTCGCGCAACGAGACCATCCCCTGCGCCCGCGGTCAGGACTTCACCACCTACCAGGACGGCCAGACCGCCCTGGCCCTGCATGTGGTGCAGGGCGAACGCGATCTGGTCGCCGACTGCCGCAGCCTGGCCCGCTTCGAGCTGCGCGGCATTCCGCCCATGGCCGCCGGCGCCGCGCGCATCCGCGTCACCTTCACCGTCGATGCCGACGGCCTGCTGAGCGTGGCCGCGCGCGAGCAGACCAGCGGCGTGGAAGCGCGCATCGACGTCAAGCCCTCCTACGGCCTGAGCGACGACGCCATCGCCCGCATGCTGCAGGACAGCTTCAGCACCGCCGCCCAGGACATGGCCGCGCGTGCGCTGGTGCAGTCGCGTGTCGATGCCGACCGCCTGGTGCTGGCCACCCGCAGCGCACTGCAGGCCGACGGCGACCTGCTGCCGGCCGAGGAGCGTGCCCAGGTCGAAGCCTTGATCGTCGCCCTGCAAGCCAGCCGCGAAGGCAGCGACACCGCCGCCATCGAGGCCGCCACCAAGGCCCTGGCCCACGGCACCGAAGCTTTCGCCGCCGAACGCATGAACCGCGGCATCCGCCGCGCGCTGGCCGGCCGCCAGGTGCAGAGCCTCTGAGCCGCCGCCCTTCAGAAGAACCGATAGACCCCACGACATGCCCGTCATCAAGATCCTGCCGCATCCCGAGTACTGCCCCGCGGGCGCCGAAATCAGCGCTCCCGCCGGCACCTCCATCTGCGAGGCGCTGCTCGACAACCACATCGACATCGAGCATGCCTGCGACATGAGCTGTGCCTGCACCACCTGCCATGTGGTGGTGCGCCAGGGCCTGGCCTCGCTCAACGAGGCGGAAGAGGCCGAGGAAGACCTGCTCGACCGCGCCTGGGGCCTGGAGCCGCAGTCGCGCCTGTCCTGCCAGGCCATCCTGGCGCAGCAGGACGTGACGATCGAGATACCCAAGTACTCGATCAACCACGCCAAGGAAAACCACTGAAAAAGGGCCGCAGCACATGAGCCGCCAGATCGTCTTCGATACCGAAACCACCGGCCTCTCGGCCGAGGCCGGCGACCGCATCATCGAGATCGGTGCGGTCGAAATGGTCAACCGCAAGTTCACCGGCCGCAACCTGCACCTCTACCTGAACCCCGAGCGCGACAGCCATGAAGACGCGCTGCGGGTGCACGGCATCAGCAACGAGTTCCTGAAGGACAAACCCAAGTTCGCCGAAGTGGTCGACGAGGTGCTGGACTACCTGGCCGGCGCCGAACTCATCATCCACAACGCCGCCTTCGACGTGGGTTTCCTCAACAAGGAACTGCAGCTCGTGGGCCGCCCGGGCATTCGCAACATCGTCGCCAGCGTGACCGACACGCTGCTGATGGCCAAGGAGATGTTCCCCGGCAAGCGCAATTCGCTCGATGCCCTGTGCGACCGCCTGGAAGTCGACAACTCCGGCCGCACGCTGCACGGCGCGCTGCTGGACGCGGAGCTGCTGGCCGACGTCTACATCAACATGACCCGCGGCCAGGACGCGCTGATCATGGATGCCGGCTCGGACGATTCCAATGGCACCGTGGAAGTGATCCGCATCGACCTGAGCCAGTTCACCCTGCCGGTGCTGATGGCGACCGAGCAGGAGGTCAGCGCGCATGACGGCGTGCTCAAGCAGCTCGATAAATCTGCAGGCGGCGCTGCAATCTGGCGAAAGTTCGAAAATCCTGTGGCATAATCGTGGGCTCAGGACGCAACAGCGTTTTGACGGGTGATTAGCTCAGCGGTAGAGCACTGCCTTCACACGGCAGGGGTCGCAGGTTCAAACCCTGCATCACCCACCAATTCAAAAACCCCGCAAGTCTCAGGCTTGCGGGGTTTTTTTCATTTATAGCTCGCAGCAGGTGTGCCCTAGCAAATGACCGAGACCAAGGCGGTGGCGGGCACGGCGCAACAGACCAAGGCTTCGTCGGCGCCGACAGGTGCGGTGGGGGTGGTGATGTATGCGACCTGTCCGCCGCCGATCCTGGTCCTGCAAGTCCCGCAACTGCCGCTGCGGCAGCCGTAGGCCGGCGCCAGACCTGCCTTTTCGGCGATCTCCAGGATCGAGCCATCGCCGGGCTTCCAGGTCGCCTGTCTGCCCGATACCGAGAAGACCACCTCGGCGGCGACCGGCGACGGCGCCGCGTCCGCACGGCCGGAGCTGGCGGCCAGGCCCGACCGTTTCAGGCCGGCGGGTCCGAACGATTCGGCGTGGATGCGTTCGTCGGCGATGTTCAGGGAGCGCAAGCCGTCGTACAGCGACTGCATGAAGCCCGCCGGCCCGCACAGGTAGAAGTCGTAGTCGGCCAGCGGCAGGTGCGCCTGAAGCAGATCCAGGTCGATGCGGCCGATGGCGTCGTAGTCGGCCACGGCCTTCGCGCCCTGGCCGGAGCCGAGCACACGCACCCGCCGAACGGCTCCTTCCGAAGCGCCGGCCAGTTGGGCGATTTCACGGTCGAACGCGCGCTCGGCTTTCGTTCGGGCCGAATGGAAGATCCACGCCGGCCGGCGATGCCGCGTACGAACGCCCTCCAGCACCAGATGCCGCAGCATGGACAGGATGGGCGTGATGCCGATGCCCGCCGCCAGCAGCACCGCCGGGCGCCGCTGCGAAGCGTCGATGGTGAAGGCGCCTGCGGGGCCCTGTACCTCGACCAGCTCGCCTTCCTGCAGCCGGTGCAGGCCTTGCGATACCACGCCGTCGCGCTTGACGCTGATGCGGTAGAGCTTGTCTCCCGGCGCGGACGACAGGGTGTAGCTGCGGATCGGCGCAGGGCCGGAAGCTGCGGACGCATCGGCATCGACCAGACGCAAGGGCAGGTGCTGCCCCGCCAGATGCGGAACCATGGCCACGCCATCGGCCGCTTCGAGCACGAGGGAGCGGACCGTGCTGCTTTCCTCGGTGGCCCGCGCGATGCGGAACGGCCGCCACCGGCCGGCCAGCGCCTGCGCCTGCAGGCGGGCGGAAGCTTCGTCCCAGCTGCCGGTCAGGAACACGCTGGGCGATGCGCCGTCCGGGCGTCGGTCCCAGCGCAGCGGCAGGCCCGCCGGTCGGTGGACGACCTTGCGGGGCATGAAACGCCACAGGCGCTCGGCGCCCTGGAAGGCGGCGATTTCCGGCGAGTCCAGGATCACCTCGGCCACACCCGTCATCTGCAGCATGTCGCCCGTCTCGTAATCGACGAACAGCAGGCCCGCCTTGGGGTTGAGGACGAAGTTGCCCAGGGTATTGAAGAAGAGATTGCCGTTGAACTCCGGCACGGTGAGACCGCCATCGGCGTCGAGCCGCACGAAGCCGGGCTTGCCGCCGCGGTGCGACACATCCACCTGGCGCCGGCCGTCGCGGCTGTCCTTCGCCTCGATGTAGGAGGCGACGAACAGGCTGTCGGCACTGGCGATCAGGCGGCGTGCCTCGGCGTCCATCCCGTCGGCGAGACGGGGGGCTTGCGGCGACGTTCGACCGGGTGGCCGGGTCGGCACGCAGGAGCGGTTGGTGATGTAGCGCGGGCAGGCGCCGAAGCTCTGCCCGACTTCGATGGAAAACCGGTCTTCGCCCACGGTGCGGCGGATGATCCCGTTGAGCCGGTTGCGCCGGCGTGTCATCAGGTCGATGCCCAGCAGGCCGACCGCGTCACCGTCTTCCAGGCCGGCGTCCGCGGGGTCGGCGGGTTCACGCACCGTGTCGACGCTCAGGTGATGTTCGTCCGGCGCGCTCAGAAAACCGGGCACGCCCGCGCGCATGGTGGCCCACACATCCCCGCCTGGATCGACCGCACCCAGCAGAACGAAGGGCAGCAGCGGAAAGAACTCCCGGTGCTGCTCGGGCATGAAGGTCCGTACGTACTGGCGCCCGAAAGAGTCCATCTGCGCCACCACGCCTGCCTTGCGCTGGATTTCCAGCTCGCCCGGATGCCAGGGGGAAGCGGTGTCGGGCGGGAGGGGGCGGGCGCAGCCATTGGAGGATCCTTCCGCGCGCTTCAGGCGGCCAGGCCGACGGGCGTCCTCTGGAACGGAACGAAGCCGGGCAAGGCTTGCACGCGCGCCAGCCACGCCCGGATGTTGGGATAGGCCACCAGGTCCACGCAGCCTTCCGGCGCGCGGTCGGTGTAGCTGTACAGCGCCACGTCGGCGATGGTCGGTGCCGAGACGGTCCCGGGTCTTGCGCTTGCGATCCAGTCCCGGCCCTCCAGCGCCTGTTCCATGCGTTCGAAGATCGCATGGGCCCGTGCGATGACTTCCTCGGCCCGATGCGAGGATTTGAAAACCGTGATCAGGCGGGCCGCGGCGGGGCCGTAGGCGATTTCACCGGCCGCCACGGACAGCCAGCGCTGCACCCGTGCCGCGCCCGCCGCGTCCTCCGGCAGCCAGTCGGTGCGGCCCAGCTTCTTGGCGAGGTACACGAGGATGGCGTTGGAGTCGCTGACGAGCGTGCCGTCGTCGTCCAGCACCGGTACCTGGCCGAAGGCGTTGATGGCGAGGAAGCCGGCCGTCTTGTGGGCGCCGTTGGCCAGGTCCACGTCGATGACTTCGTGCGGCACATCCAGCAGGGAAAGAAAGAGGCGTGCTCGGTGGGCGTGGCCGGACAAGGGAAAGTGGTAGAGCTTCATGGCGGGAGTTCCTGTGGTGACTGACAGGGCCGCATTCTGATAATTCCCCTCGGTGAAGAGAATCCCGAAAACATAGAATCCTGTATTCCACAAATCGGAATGGCGAATGGACAAATTGCTGTGCATGACGGTCTTCGTCAAGGTGGCGGAGGTGGGCGGCTTCGCGGGCGCGGCGAGGGCGCTGCACATGAGTCCGCCCGCCGTGACGCGGGCCATCGCCATGCTGGAGGAGGGTGTCGGCGCACGCCTGCTGCAACGCACCACACGTTCGGTGAAACCGACCGAGGCGGGCGCCCGGTACCTGGAGGACTGCCGCCGCATCCTGCTGGAGGTGGAGGAAGCCGACGCCGGCGCCGCGGGTGCCCATGCCACGCCCAGCGGAACCCTCACGGTGACGGCATCGACGCGATTCGGCACCCTGCACGTGCTGCCCATCCTCACGGAATACCTGGACCGCTATCCGACCATGACCGGGCAGGCGTTGTTCGTGGACCGGAACACCCATCTCGTCGAAGAAGGAATCGATGTCGCCGTGCGCATCGGACACCTGCCGTCCTCGGGCTATCACGCCATCAAGGTGGGCAGCGTGCGCCGGGTGGTCTGTGCGTCCGCGACCTACCTCGCGGCAGCCGGCCGGCCGGAACGCCCCGGCGATCTCGGCCAGCACAGGATCATCGCGGCCGTCGGCGCGTGGTCATCGCTCGAATGGCGTTTCGGGCACGGCCATCGGGCCGGCATCCAGGTGCGGCCGCGCCTGTTCTGCAATACCAACGAAGCGGCCATCGAAGCCGCGCTGAAAGGCTGGGGCATCACGCGGGTGCTGTCCTACCAGGTGGCCGCGGACATCCATGCGGGACGGCTGGAAGTGGTGCTTCCCGAGTTCGAGGAACCCGCCTTGCCCGTGCATGTCGTCCATGCGGAAGGCCGCAGGGTCACGGCCAAGGCAAGGGCCTTCATCGATCTGGCGGTGGAGCGCCTTCGGAACAATGCTGCGCTGGTGCATGCGGATTGAAGCCACGAGTGCAGGCATGGCGAGTGCACATCCCTAAGGCTCATTTCCTGCAGCGGCTTGGCCATGATCCAGTGCGTCTGAAAGTTGGCGCGATGCATCGGTGCGAAGCGGGCCTGGATTTCGCTGGCTCAGGCGGCCAGCGCCATCGGTTCAATCTCTTCCAGTGCTTGTTGTAGTTGAACGTCCGTCTCAGCCACGCGCAATTCAAAGGCTTGTTGCAGATTGAGCCAGGATTGGGCATCCGCGCCGAAATACCTGGCCAGGCGTAGCGCCGTGTCCGGGGTGATACCGCGCCGCTCACGAACGATGTCGTTGACCCGGCTCGTGGTCAGGCGAAGCGCTTTGGCGAGGGCGTTGACGCTCATACCCATGGGGACGAGGTATTCCTCCCGCAGGATCTCGCCCGGGTGGATAGGGCGCATGCCGTTCTTGAATCTGGTGCTCATGACTTTCTCCCGTCAGTGGTAATCGACGATCTCGACATTTGCTGGACCTTCATCAATCCATGCTGGCGCCGCTCTGTTCCGCAGCCAACCCGCTGGCCCGCTCGATCCGCTGCAGCACGGCCGCCTCCAGCATCTGCGGCGACGCGACCAGGGTGAACCAGCGTTTGGCGCGCGTCACGCCGGTGTAGACCAGCTCCCGGGTCAGCACCCGGCTGGGCTGCGCCGGCAGCAGCAGGGCGGCGTGGGTGAATTCCGAGCCTTGCGATTTGTGCACGGTCATCGCGAACACCGTCTCGACCTCGGTCAGGCGGCTGGGCATGACCCAGCGGATGCCGCCGGGGCTGCCGGGCGCGGCGAAAGCCACGCGGGGCACCCAGACCAGTGCGCCGTCGGGCGCTTGCAGGGGCAGGGCCAGGGTGATGCCGACATCGCCGTTCATCAGGCCGAGGGCGTGGTCGTTGCGGGTCACCATCACCGGCCGGCCGCTGTACCAGTCGCCGGCCGCGGTGTCCAGCCAGCCGCCGGCGCGCAGCAGGCGGGCGATGCGTTCGTTGACCGCCTCCACGCCCAGGGGGCCGGCGCGTACCGCGCAGAGCAGCTGGAATTCGCCGTAGCGGCGCAGCACTTCGGCTGCCCAGCGGTCGAAGTCGTCCCGGGGCGCATCGGCTGGCGGGCGGCCGTCGCGCACCAGGGCGAGGTAGTGGCTGTAGCCGGCGGGGTGGTTCGTGTCGTCGGTGCCGCGAAAGGCTTGCGCCGCGCCGTGGGTGACCAGGCGGCGCAGGGCGGCGTCGCCGGTGTCTGCCTGGAAGGCCAGGTCGGCATAACCGTGCGACAGGGCCTGCCGCACGGCGCTCACGTCGCCCCGGTTGGCGGCGTCGGCCAGGCGGCCGATGCCGCTGTTCTCGTGGAATCGGTAGCTGACGCGCAGCTTGGCCACGGCCTGGTCCAGTGCATGGCCGTGCGGGTCGATCAGGGCCGGGTCGACCTGTTCGCCGGTGATGTCGGCCAGCCAGGCGGCGGTGGCCGGCAGGTAGTGGCCGGCATCGGCGCGCTGGCAGAGGTCGCCCAGCACCGAGCCGGCCTCCACCGAGGCCAGCTGGTCCTTGTCGCCCAGCAGCAGCAGCTGCGCATGGGCGGGCAGGGCGGCGAGCACGGCGGCGAACATCTCCAGGTCGAGCATCGAGGCTTCGTCCAGCACCAGCACGTCCAGCGGCAGCGGGTTCTGCGCATCGTGGCGGAACTGGCGCGAGTCCGGCTTGCTGCCCAGCAGGCGGTGCACCGTGGTGACGGCGGTGGGGATGGCCTCGCGCACGCCCGCGGCGCCGGGCAGGTCCTGCAGCGCGAGCCGGGAGACGGCGCCCGAGATCGATTCGCCCAGCCTGGCCGCGGCCTTGCCGGTCGGTGCGGCCAGGCGGATGCGCAGGCGCTGGCCGTCGCCCGACAGCGCGAGGTATTGCAGCAGGGCCAGCAGGCGCACCACGGTGGTCGTCTTGCCGGTGCCGGGCCCGCCGGTGACGATGCCGAAACCCTGGCGCGCGACCAGGGCGCAGGCCATCTTCTGCCAGTTGGCGGGTGCGCCGGGCTCGCGGGGGAACAGCGCTTCGAGCGCCTGGACGAAACCCGCGTGGGCCTGCGACCGGGCGGCGGCGCTCGGGGTGGCGACGCGGCTGTCGATGGCCTGGCGCACCGACTGTTCGTACTGCCAGTAGCGCCGCAGATAGAGGCGCTCGCCGCTGCGCACCAGCGGCGCCTGGCCGCCGGGGCCGTCGCCGTCGACGAAACGCGCGGCGTCGATGGCGGCGATCCAGCGCGCCAGGTCGATGCCGGCGAGCGCGGCGGCGGGCGATGTGTCGGCGGCCTCATCGGCGCTGTCCGCATCGTCCTGGCCGAAGGCGAGCGTGCCGGCGGGATCGTGCAGCGCCGCCCGCAGGTCCAGGCAGGCATGGCCGCGGCCGAGCTGGTGGCTGGCGAACACGGCGGCCAGCAGGGCCGGTTCGCCGGCCTGTGCGTCGTGTTGCAGCAGGAAGCGGGCGAAGGCGCGGTCGAGCGAGCGCAGGGCACCGCTGGCGACCCAGCCATCGAGCAGGCCGAAGAGGGTGGAGGAGGAGGTGGTGCTCATGCGATGGCGGACAGGTCGGCGGACGCGGGCTCGCCGGGCGATGTGGGGCCCCCGGCGAACAGCCGGTCCATCGCCTCCATCAGCGCGAGGGGCGGGCGTTCGCAGTGCAGGCCCTGGGTGGGGGCGTCGCCGCCGCGCAGGAAGAGGTAGACGGCGCCGCCGACATGGCGCTCGTAGTCGTAGTCCGGCAGGCGGCTGCGCAGCAGGCGGTGCAGGGCGTAGACGTAGAGCACGTACTGCAGGTCGTAGCGGGCCTGCAGGATCGCCGCGCCCATGGCCTCGGCGCTGTAGGCGGCTGCGTCCGGTCCCAGGGCGTTGGATTTGTAGTCGGCCACGTAGTAGCGGCCCTCGTGTTCGAAAGTCAGGTCGATGAAGCCCTTGAGCATGCCGTTGACCTGGCGCGGCAGCAGCGCCGGCCGCGGCGCGCCGCCCAGGGTGTGGCGGCGCACCAGGGCGTCGAGGGCGAGTGTGCCGGTGTGGTTCACCGCGAACCAGAACTCCATCTCGACCTGGTACTGCGATGGCGACAGCTCGGCGGGTGCGATGGGCGATGCGGCCTCCAGCCCGGTCAGGCGCAGCGGTGTCTCGATCCAGGCCAGCAGCCAGGCGCGCAGCGGATCGGCCCAGGCGTCCCAGCCGCGCTGCCGGCACCGTCTGGCGACCAGCTCGGCCAGTTCCGCCTGCAGGGCGGCATCGGTGCGCAGGCGGGCGAAGCCCTGCTGGCCGGCCCATTCGAGCAGGCCGTGCAGGAAGAGGCCGGGTCCGGCGCCGCGCGGGAAAGCATGCAGGCCGGCCGCGCTGGCCGGGGCGGCGAGCGGCGCCGCGCTGTCCAGCGCATCGCGCAGGCTCTCGGTGTAGACATCCTGGGTGGCGCTGTCGGGCGCGGTCGCGGGGATGGTGTCGCCGTCGTCCAGGGGCATGGCCGCGGTGCGGTTCAGGCCCGAATAGCTGGTCACCCACCAGGGCTCGCGCAGGCTGGTGGGCAGCGGCGGTTCGGGGGCGGGTTCGCGGCTGTCGGTTTCGGGCGGCAGCACCAGGTCGGTCGGTTCGGGCAGGGGCTCTACGGCGATCGCCTCGTCGCCGGCGGCGAGTGTGTGCAGGGCTTCGGGCAGCGCCGGGCCGGCCAGGGATGCGCCGCCGCCGAGCAGATAACCGAGCGCGCTGCGTTCCAGGTCCTTGACCGGCGCGGTGGCCACCCAGGTCGCATGGCGCGCCCGGGTCAGGGCCACGTAGAGCTTGCGCAGGTCCTCGCCCAGGCGTTCGCGGTCCACCGCTTCCACGGCGGCGCTGGTGCCGTTCAGGTCGATGCGCGATGTGCCCCCGGCGTCGGTCCATTTCAGCGGCATGTCCTTGGCCGTGGCGGCGCGGAAGACATTGGCGAAGGGCAGGAAGACCAGCGGATATTCCAGGCCCTTGGACTTGTGGATGGTGACCACCTTGACCAGGGCGGCATCGCTTTCCAGGCGCAGCTTTCGTTCGTCGTTGTCCTGGCCGGGCTCCAGCCTTTCCTCGGCCAGCCAGCGGATCAGCGCATGTTGGCCGTCCAGGCGCACGCTGGCCTGCTGGAGCAGCTCGGCCAGGTGCAGCACATCGGTCAGGCCGCGCTCGTCCTGGGCGGCGCGCAGGCGCTGGGGCACCTCGAAGTCCTGCAGCAGATGGCGCAGCATCGGCAGCACGCCCTGGCGGGCCCAGAGCTGCCGGTAGCCGCGGAACTGCAGCAGCAATGCCTCCCACTGCAGTTCGTCGTGGCCCAGCCGGTCGAGCCAGGCCCAGCTGCGGCCGAGCAGCGCGCAGCCCAGGGCGGTGTGCAGGGCGCGGTTGTCGTCGGGTTCGGCGCAGGCGAAGAGCAGGCGCTGCAGGTCGGCCGCCAAAGGGCTGGCGAAGACCGAACTGCGGTCCGACAGGTAGACGCTGCGCACGCCGTGCCGCGACAGGGCCCGCCGCACCGCGTCCGCCTGCACGCCGCTGTTGACCAGCACCGCGATGTCGCTGGGTTTGAGGCCCTGCAGGCGGCCGTCCGGGTGGACGAAGCCGCTGCGGCCCGCCCGCCCTTCGGCCAGCAGTTCGGTGATGTGGGCGGCGCAGGCCTGCGCGCCGCGCGAGCGCACTGCCTCGGCCGTCGGGGCGCTTTTCTGTTCCGGGTCCTGCGGCCATTGCCACAGGGTCAGAGCGGCGGGTACGTCTTCGCCGCGTGTCCAGACTTCCTTGCGGCCCCGCGCATCCATCCGCTGGAAGGGCACCGGATTGCCCTGCGCCGCGCGGAACAGGAAGGCGCCTTCGCCCTGCGTCCGCTCCTCGGCGCGGTGGAAGACATGGTTCACGGCGGCCACCATCGCATCGCTGGAGCGGAAGTTGCGGCCCAGCGTGGCATGGCGGCCCTCGGTGTCGCGCCGCGCATGCAGATAGGTGTGGATGTCGGCGCCGCGAAAGCCGTAGATCGCCTGCTTGGGATCGCCGATCAGCACCAGCGCGCAGGACGGGTCGTGCGCGGCCACGCCGTAGATGCGGTCGAAGATGCGGTACTGCACCGGGTCGGTGTCCTGGAACTCGTCGATCAGCGCCACCGGGAACTGCTCGCGGATCAGCGCGGCCAGGCGTGCGCCGTTGGGACCGCCGAGCGCGGCGTCCAGGCGCGACAGCAGGTCGTCGAAACCCATCTCCGCCCGGCGTGCCTGCTCGGTCTGCTGGCGCGCGGCGATCCAGTGGGCGGCGTGGCACAGCACGGCCTCGCTGCCGTCGGGCAGGCCGGCGATGTCGGCCTGCATGCGTTCCAGCGCGGGCCAGGCGGGATGCGAAAGCAGGGCTTCGGGATCGCCCTTCTGCCAGGCGGCCCGCATCGCGGGGCGAGTCAAACGCTTGGCCGCCGTGTCGGTGCTCTTGAAGCAGGGCGCGGCGGAGTCGCTCTCGGCCCAGGCGCGCAGCTTGTGCATCCAGTCCTTGCGCGCGGGCATCTTGAAATGGCCGGCGGCGAAACCCTGGTCCAGCAGGCCCAGCAGCTCCATCGCCCAGCCGCTCTCGCCGCGCCAGGGCGCCTTCACCGGCTCCAGGGCCAGCGCCTGGGCCGCGCGGGCCGGCGCCAGGGCCTGGCCCATCGGCAGGCCGGGCGGCAGCGCGGACTGCACCTTCAGCAGCTGCCGCACCTGTTTCCAGAAATCCTTGGGTGTCTTCCACCACTCGCGGAACTGGCGCGCATCGGCCTCGCCCAGATGCGCCACATGGCTGCGCCAGTAGTCGCGCTCGGCCTCCGCCTGCAGGCCGCTCTGGTCGGCCTGCAGGGCCTGGGTGAACAGGCTGCCGCTGTCGAAAGCATGTTCGCTCAGCATGCGGGCGCACCAGCCGTGGATGGTGGAGACGGCGGATTCGTCCATCCACTCCGCCGCCAGCCGCAGCAGGCGGGCGCAGCGCGGCCAGTCGGCGCAGGGGTAGTCGGCGCGCAGGTCGTAGAGCAGGTCCTCGCCGGGCGACAGCGCTGGCACCGTGGCGGGCTCCTGCAGGAAGGCGTCGGCGGCCTCCGAGAGCCGGGCGCGGATGCGGTCGCGCAACTCCTTGGTGGCGGCGTCGGTGAAGGTGACGACCAGGATATCGGGCGGCGTCAGCGCGCGGCTGAAGGCCGCCTCGCCGCCATGGCCCAGCACCAGGCGCAGATAGAGCGCGGCGATGGTGAAGGTCTTGCCGGTGCCGGCGCTGGCCTCGATCAGCCGGCTGCCGCTGAGCGGGAAACGCAAGGGGTCCAGCAGGGGCGGCAGGTGGGCGGGCTGCAGGTCGGGGCTCATGCCGCTTCTCCGGTGTCTGTCTCGGCGCCGCGTGTTTTGTCGCTGGCGCGTTCTATGGCCTGGTCGATGGGCTTGAGCAGCCGGTCTATCCAGTCGGCGAATTCGCCGTCCGACCACAGGGCATCGAAGTCCGCATAGGCACGCGCCAGGGCGGGGTTGTCGTGGCGCTCGCCGAACTGCTGTTGTTCGGGGTCGTGCAGCTCGTACCTGGCGCGAGCCTTGTCCCGCCTCTCGTCGTTCGATCCCTTGGCGTTGAGCCAGGCCGCGGCGGTTTTCCGGGCGAAGGGCAGGGGGCGGCGCATGCCTTGCTGCCAGGCATCGATCAGGGTGGACCAGTAGTTCCCTGCCTGCTCCCGGGTCAGCGGCCGCAGGGTCACGCTGCCGACCTTGCTGATGATGTGGGTGCTGAGCGGCTGGCCGTCGAGCTGCGCGGCCACATGGGCGACCCAGGGCGCCAGCAGCTGGTCGAGGCGATAGCTCGGCGTGCGGATGCCATCCACCAGGGAGCCGCTGTCGAGCAGGATGCGGCAGCGCTTTCCGGCGGCGTCGGCATGCAGGGAATCCAGCGAATCCTCGAAACGCACCGGCCCGGCGGCGCTCGCGGTTTCGTGCTCCAGCCAGGCGTCCGGCAGCGGCAGGGGCCAGGTCTGGAGCGCCTCCGCGTAGTTGCCGAACATGCGCTCCATCGGCTCGCGCAGGTCTTCCTGCTGCAGCAGCGAGAACACGCCCACCGGCAGTTCGCCGCGCCGGGCGATACGCTCCAGCCGGTCCTGCAGCACCGCCTCGCGCGGCTCGCCGCGGGCCATGGCGGCGGCTTGCGCCTGGATGAGTTCGTCCTGCAGCGACCAGTTCTTCAGGCCGTCGAGCGCGAAGGGTTCCTGGTCGGCGCTGGCCTCTTCGTACAGCCGCAGGTGCACCTGCAGCCGCTGCTGCAGGAACTGGCCGACGGGGTCCTTCAGGAAGGCGGTCAGCGTCTTCAGGGTGAGCGGGCCTTCGAAGTCCCATGGCGCCAGCGCGGCTGCGGCCGCCGGGGCCTGCGCCTGCGGCTCGGCATGCCATTCGCGGGCATAACTGAACAGGCGCGGATCGCCGCCGGCGGTGAAATAGGCATCGTCGAAGGGCTGCAGGCGGTGCGTCAGCGTGAGGCGATCCAGCAGCCGCTCGCCGGCGTAGGCCTGTGCCACGGCCTCGTCGCCCGCCAGCCGCCAGCCGGCCGCGATGTGTTCGCGCAGCTGCGCCACCAGCACCGAGGCCGGGCGCTCGGACTGGTCCTGGATGCTGCGGCCGACCCAGCTCACATGCAGCCGGTCGCGCGCCGACAGCAGCGCTTCCAGGAACAGGTAGCGGTCGTCCTCGCGGCGCGAGCGGTCGCCGGGGCGGTAGTCGGCGCGCATCAGGTCGAAGTCCATGGCCGGCCGGGCGCGCGGATAGTCGCCGTCGTTCATGCCCAGCAGCGCCACCACCCGGAAGGGAATCGCACGCATCGGCAGCAGCGTGGCGAAGGTGACCGCGCCGGAGAAGAAGGGCTGCTCCAGTCCGGCCGCATCCAGGCGCTCCAGCCAGGCTTCGCGCACCACGCACAGCGGCAGTTCGTCGTGCATGCCGGCGCTGTCGCAGGCCTCCAGCCAGGACTGCAGGGCGCTGTCGAGATTGACCAGGGTGAAGCCGTCGCTGCCGTCCTCGGCTTCGAAGAAGGTCTCCAGCAGGCCGCGCAGGCGCAGCGCCCATTCGGCCGGCGTGGCGTCGGTGCTCAATTGGCGCCAGAGCGCTTCGACCGCGTTCACCAGATCGACCAGCGGGCCGAGCACGGCCGCGTCCAGCCCGCCGATCTCGGCCAGCGGCTCCACGCCTTCCCAGGCGCCTCCGCTGCCGACGGCATAGCCGAGCAGCATGCGCTGCAGGCCGAAGTCCCAGCTGTTCTGCGCCATGCCGGCGGGCAGGGCGAGCGACTCGCGGTGCTCGGCATGCAGGCCCCAGCGCACATGGGCGGCGGCGATCCAGCGGCGCAGCAGCGGCAGGTCTTCGTCGGCGATGCGAAAGCGCGCCTGCAGGGCCGGTACTTCGAGCAGGTCCAGGATGTCGCTGGTGGCCAGGCGGGAGTCGGGCAGGGCGAGCAGGCTTTCCAGCGCCACCAGCAGCGGGTCGTGGTGGCGCTGTTCGCGGTCGGCCACATGGAAGGCGATGTGGCGCGCGTCGTCCGCCGGCAGCAGGCCGAAGACGGCCTGGATGTGCGGTGCGTAGGCGGCGATGTCCGGCACCATCACGATCACGTCGCGCGGGGTGAGTGTCGAGTCGGCGGCGAAGGCGGCCAGCAGCTGGTCGTGCAGCACCTCCACCTCGCGCTGCGGGCTGTGCACGATGTGAAAGCGCAGGGATGCATCGGCCGCCGCGTCCAGCGCGGGCCAGGTGGCGCGGGTCTCGTGCAGCGGGCGCAGGGCGCGGATGTCGTCCTGCAGCTGGCGCAGCAGGGTGTCGCCGGCATTGGGCACGAAGCAGTCGATGCGCTGGTCGATGGCGGCGAAGCGGCCGGCGTAGCGCTCGTGTTCGTCGTGCTGGTCGAGCAGGCGGATGAAGTCGCGGCCCTGCTTGCCCCAGGCCGCCAGCAGGGGCTGGGCATGCAGGTGCAACTGGTCCTCGGGCACCTCGGCCGGGCTGCCGGCGCGGCGGCGCTGGCGCTGGCGGCCGGCGCGCAGCAGGTCCTGGTCGGCGACGATGTGGGACCAGTCGTGCTCGCTGGGGTTGTGCACGCACAGCAGCACCTGCACCCAGCGCGACAGGGCGGCCAGCACCTCCAGCGCCTGCTGCGGCAGCGACGAGATGCCGAAGACGATGAGCCGGCGCGGCAGGCCGGCCGGGGCCTCGTCGTGGTCCCAGGCTTCGGCTGCTGCGAGGAAGCGGCGGTGCACGGCGGCGCGGCTGGTTTCGGCGGGCTTCACGCCGACGTCGTCCAGCAGCGCGCGCCACAGCCGGGGTTGCCAGGCGAGGGCTTGGGGCACCTCCTGGCGGCCGTGTCGGCTGGTCAGCAGTTCGTCGCGGTCCGCGGCCCAGTCGGCCAGCCAGTCGGCGCGGTAGACCTGGTACTGGTCGAACAGGTCGGCCAGGCGCTGGGCCAGCTGCCAGCGTTTTCGCATGTCGCTGTCGTCCTGCAGGAAACGCTCCAGCGGCGCGAACACCGGCTCCTGCAGCAGCGCGGGCAGCAGGCGCATCAGGCGCCAGACCAGCAATTGCTTGTCGAAAGGCGAGGTGGCCGGCACACCCTCGGCGCCCAGCACCGCGCGGTAGGCCTGCCAGAAGAAACGCGAGGGCAGCTCCATGCGCAGGGCGGCCGCGATGCCGATGCCGCCCTGCGCCGGATCGCGCGCCAGTGAGAGCTTGAGCCACTGCGCCACGCCGTTGCTCTGCACCAGGATGCGTTCGTCTTCCAGGGGCGCCAGCGGATGGCGCGCGGCCCAGGCCAGCATGAGGTCGCGCAGCTGTTCGGGCTGGTTGCCGTGAACGGCCATGAAGCCGTTCCAGGGATGGTTTTCTGCTGAGGACATCGGTGACGGGGCGGCGGGCGGAAGGACGATCCTAAACGCCGGCCGGCCGCTTCAGCGGCGGATGTCCACCGAATGCCCGCCCGGCCGGTGCTGGCCGGTGCGCGCGCAGGAAGAAGGATGTCGCCTCAGGTCCCGGAGGCTGTGTTCGGCCGTGACGTCTGCGCCGACTGCTGGCCGGGCGCGCGCTGCGCCTCGGCCTGGGCCTGCGGCATCGGGCCCCGCTCCATCGGGTCGTAGGCAAGGCCCACCGACACCACGGACAGGGTCGATAGCTCCGCCAGGGCGAATGCGACGGCGGCCGCAAGCGCCAGCTTGCGGGGCAGCTTGTCGAAACAGAGAAACAGGACCAGCCCCGCCACGCCCAGTCCCAGGAAAAGCGCTGCGAGCGAGGTGGTGGGGATTCCGGCGATCACATTCATGAAGCTGAACTTACCATTCAGAAATCATTCATCTGTATCCAGATTTAAAACCCACCACGCAGCCCGCGCTGCGCCGTCCTCAGGCCGTGCGAGGGCCGCGCCGCTGCGTCAGCCGCGCCAGCGCTGCCGCCACCGTGTGCCAGATGCCGGCCTGGGCCGCACGGCCCTGTTGCACCGGCAGCACCGGCTGCGAGGCCACTTCATCAGCGTGACACTGCACCGAGAAACGCGCGCCTTGCAGCCCTTCCAGCGCCACCCACTGGGCGGCCGGAACACGCGTGGCCTGGCCGGCGGACAGCGTCATGGCGAGTCCTTCGTGGACCAGCTGCAGGCGCAGCGAGCCGGCGACGCAGCGCACTTCGCTGCCGGTTTCCAGGTGGATGAGTTGCTCTTGGTGGGCGGCGATCGATTGCAAAAGAGGGTTGTTCAGAGACATGGTGATCTCCCGTATTAGGAGACTCCACTGTAGGTTTTGGCTGCCTCGAAGGGCAGGCACAGACCACAACAGAAGCGACCGTATCAGTGCATTTGAATCTGTTCTGTTCTGCCCGGAATTCACGGTAGCTGTATCTGTTGCGGTACAGCGGCAACGATGCGATATTGGCCCGATGCTGTCATCCCCGACCCCGGCCAAGGCCGCCCCGCATCAGGAACTGCTGTACCGCCAACTGGCCGGCCATTACGGCTCGGCGATCGAGCAGGGCGCGCTGCCGCCGGGCAGCCGCATGCCCTCGGTGCGCGAACTGATGCTGCGCCACCAGGTCAGCCTGTCCACCGGCCTGCAGGCCTTGCGGTGGATGGAGGAGCAGGGCCAGCTCGAAGCCCGGCCGCGCGTGGGTTACTTCGTGCGCCAGCCGGCTCTGGCCCGGCTGCCGGCGGCACGCGAGCCCAGCCTGGAGATGGAGAGCCCCACCGACATCGATGCCTCGCCCTTCAGCGGCATCAATCCCCGCATCTCGCTGTTCCTGGAGAAGGCGCGGCAGGCCGATGTGAAGATCGACCTCGGCACGGCCATGCCGGCGCCCGAGCTGTTCGACGCGGCCTCGCTCAACCGCCTGGCGACGGCGCTGCTGCGCGAGCAGCCCAACATCCTGCTGCGCGGCGCCACCATCCGCGGCACGCATCCGGAATTCCAGGCCGCCATGGCCCGCCATGCGCTGGACTGCGGCGTGCGCATCGCGCCGGAAGAGGTGATGGCCACCCTGGGCAATTCGGAAGCGGTGAACCTGGCATTGGCCGCGGTCACCCAGCCGGGTGACATCGTGGCGGTGGAATCGCCCACCTTCTTCGGCCTGCTGCAGGGCATCGAGACGCAGGGGCTGCGCACCCTGGAGATCCCCAGCAGCCCGCACACCGGCATCTCGCTGGAGGCGCTGGAGCTGGCGGTGCGCAGCCAGCCGCGCATCAAGGCGGTGATCGTGGTGCCGCACCTGCAGATGCCCACCGGCTGCGTCATGCCCGATTCGCACAAGCAGCGCCTGCTGGCCTTCTGCACCGAACACGACCTGGCGCTGATCGAGGACGACATCTACCGCGACCTGGTCGAGTCCACCCATCCCGCGCGCCCGATCAAGGCCTGGGACACCGAAGGCCAGGTGATCTACTGCGCCTCCTTCAACAAGACCTTCGCCCCCGGCCTGCGCCAGGGCTGGATGAACGCCGGCCGCTGGCACACCCGGGTGCAGATGCTGAAGTACGCCCGCACCCGCAACATGCAGAGCTGGTCGCAGCTGCTGGCGGCGCGGGGCGTCAGCGCGCCGTCCTTCGACCGGCGGCTGCGCAAGCTGCGTTCGGAACTGCGCACCCAGCGCGAGGCCAGCGCCCAGGCCATCGCCAGCCATTTCCCGCCGGGGGTGCACCTGAGCCTGCCGCCGGGCGGCCTCAGCCTGTGGCTGGAACTGCCGGACGGCGCGTCGTCCACGCTGCTGCACGAGCAGGCGCTGGCGCGCGGCATCCGCATCGCGCCGGGGCCGATGTTCTCCAACAGCGGCCGTTATGAACGATTCATCCGCCTGAGCTGCGGCATGCCCTTCTCGCCCGCGGTGGAGCAGGCCTACGTCGAGCTGGGGCAGCTCATCCGCGCGATGCTTTGACGCGTTCCTGCAGCCAGGCCAGGATGTCGGCCTCGGCCATCGGCCGGGCGATGTGATAGCCCTGGCCCTGCTGGCAGCCGATGGACAGCAGGGCCTTCCAGGTGGCCTCGTCCTCGATGCCTTCGGCCAGCACCTGCAGCCCGAGCTTGCGGCCGAGCTGGGCCACCATTTCCGCGATGCGGCCGCCCGGCGGCTGGCTGAGCTGGCTGACGAAGGAGCGGTCGATCTTGATGCGGTCCAGCGGCAGGCGCTCCAGGCGGCTGAGCGAGGAATAACCGGTGCCGAAATCGTCGATGGCGATCGAGATGCCCATGGCCCGCAGCGCCGACAGCGTGGCTTCGAGCTGCTGGGTGGGCAGCACCGCCACCGATTCGGTGATCTCCAGCTCCAGGTGCCGGCCCTGCAGCCCGCCGCCCAGCAGGGCGGCGCAGACGGCGCTGTAGAAGCCCGGATCGCGCAGCTGCACCATCGACACATTGACCGCCATGCGCTGCGGCGCGCAGCCGGCATCGATCAGCCGGCGCATCGCCTGGCAGGCGGTGGACAGCACCCAGCGGCCCAGCGGCACGATCAGGCCCGAGGCCTCGGCCACCGGGATGAATTGGTCGGGCGGCACGAAGCTGCCCTCGCGGGTGCGCCAGCGCAGCAGCGCCTCCAGCCCGATCACGGTGCCGGTCTGCAGGTCGATCTGCGGCTGGTAGGCCAGGAACAGCAGCTTGTCGTCGATGGCCGCGCGCAGGTTCGACAGCAGCAGGGCGCGGGCGCGCGCCTCGGTGCCCATGTGGTCGAGGTACTGCACGTATTCGCCGCGGTGGTCGCGCTTGGCGCGCTTGAGCGCGATGGTGGCGTCCTTCACCAGGTCGGCGCCGGCCTGCACGTCGCTGGGCAGCAGCACATAACCGCAGGTCAGCGAGACCTTGTAGGGCACACCTTCGACGATCAGCGGCTGGCGCACGCAGTCGAGCAGATGCCGCGGCTCCACCCGGGCCACCGCGCCGAGCACACCGAAGGTGTCGGGTCCGACGCGGGCCAGCAGCACGCCTTCCGGCAGGGCGCGGGCCAGGCATTCGGCCACGGTGGCCAGCAGGCGGTCGCCGAAGCGGTGGCCCATCACCTCGTTGGCGGCGCTGAAGTCGTCGATGTCGAGCAGCGCCAGGATGTGGTGGCCGCTGCGGCGGCGCACGCATTCATCCACCTGCTTGACGAAGTGCGCCCGGTTGGGCAGTTGCACCAGCTGATCGAAGTAGGTGGAGTCGCGGCGGCGGGTGGCCGCGCGGCTCGGTGCGGGAATGATCTGGGTCATGACGCCGGCATCGCCTGCTGGATCGCGGCCAGTTCCACCCGGTTGCGGCCGCCTCGCTTGGCGGCGTAGAGCGCCTCGTCGGCCAGGTTGTAGGCATCGTCGAAGCGGCCGCCGCGGGCGGCCCAGCTCACGCCGAAACTGGCGGTGATGTCGCTGCCGTCGGGCAGGGCGAAGTCATGGCTTTCGATGCAGCGCCGCATCGCGTCGGCCACGGCCACCGCTTCCTCGGGACCCTGGCCGGGCAGCAGCACGGTGAATTCCTCGCCGCCGACCCGCCCGACATGGGCGCTTTCCGGCACCACGTTCTTCAGGCAGTGCACCACGCCGACGATGACGGTATCGCCCACCGGATGGCCGAAGCTGTCGTTGATGCGCTTGAAGTGGTCGATGTCCAGCACCACCAGCGACAGGTCCTGCCGCTCGAAGCAGCCGTTGACCCGCTCGATGATGGCCGCCCGGTTGAGCACGGCGGTCAGGGGGTCGTGGGTGGCGCGGTATTCCAGTTCGGTGGCCAGGTCCTGCAGGCGCTGGTTGAGCTGGCTCATCTCGCGCTCGGTGCGGTCGCTGCGGCGCACCAGGCGGCGGGTTTCGCGCAGCAGCCGTTCATAGGCCGACAGCAGTTCGCCGAGGGCCTGATGGGAGCGCGCTCCAGCCGCATCGCCGGCGGCCGAGGCGCTGTCATGCGCGGCCCGCGCCACTTCCAGCGCCCGGGTCTCGGCCTCGAAGATATCGGTCGGCAGGGCCTGGGCGTTCATCTAGCTCGGCCTCACCGCGTGGCTGACGAATTCGATGGAGGTGAAGTCTTCGCTCAACTCCTGGCCGAACTCCAGGATGGTGTCGTCTTCCTCGTCGTGGAACCAGTTCAGCTGCACCTGGTTGCCGGTGTCGACGGCATCGTTGAGCGCCTCGATCAGGTTGAACAGCATCTTGGTGCTGGAGCTGTTGAAATACGCCAGCGCGATATTCACCTCGATTTTCTCGCTCTGTTGTCCGCCGAGATAATCTTTGAGTTTGGCGATGATGTCGCCGTAGAACGCCGCGGCATTTTCCGGATAGGATTCGCCGCGCAGGCTCAGGCGGTGCGCGTCGAATTTGAAATCCACTTCAGGAGTGCTGGGCGTCGGGGCGATATAAAGGTTGTCCATCTTGTTTCTCAGATCGTGGCCTTGAGATAGAACACCGGCGCGGCACCGGTGTTGTCGGCTGGCTCGAAATCGAAATCCAGCGGCGCACGGGCGTCACGCGCCACGGTGAGAAGGCCGATGCCTGCGCCCTTGCTGCCTTCGGGCGTTTCATCGCGCAGCGTCTGGCGATAGGCCTGCTTGATTTCTTCCAGCGTCATGGCGCGCAGCGCGTCGAGCTTGACGCGCAGTTCGTCGGCGATGCGCTGCTCCACCGGGTTGGCGCAGAGCAGCTGGAAACTGCCGTCGTCCTCGCGCCGGATGCACACCGAGCCGTGGCGCAATTCGCCGTCGCTGTGGGTGTGGGGCGTCAGCGAGTCGGACGAATAATGAATGATGTTCTGTGCCATCTCGATGAAGGACGAGAACAGCTTGCGGCGCGTCGGGCCGGCCACGCCGGAGACTTCGAGCTGCAGTTTCACCGCATCCGCCATCGCCGCCACGATATGTTGGGAAAAATACCCGACATAATAAAAAATGACCTGGTGCTGCCGCGCGAGATTGAAAAACGAGCCGTATTTTTCGGTGATCAATGGGGAAGGCATGGTGGCAATCTCGGGGTGAATCAGGCGCGAAAGCAGAAGAAGGTGAGGTCGTCGCGGCGGTGGTTCTGCGCCTGCCAGTCGCGCAGGGCCTGGCTGACGGCCTCGTTGACCTGGGCGGCGGGCTGATCGCGCTGGGTCAGCAACAGCTCGCGCAGGCGGCGCTTGCCGAAGGCCAGGGCGCGCGGGCCGCCGATCTGGTCGATCAGGCCGTCGGTGGTGACGAACACCAGGCTGCCCGGCGGCACGGTCAGTTCCTGGTTGGCCCAGGCGAAGTCGAATTCGCTGTCCACATAACCCACGCCCTTGCGCTGGCCTTCGGTGGTGTCGACTTCTTCTGCGCCCGGCCGCAGCACGAAGAGCGCCAGGCGGGCGCCGGCGAACACCAGCCGGCCGGCGGCGGGTTCGAACCAGAAGCAGGCGGCGTCCATGCCGTCGTCGGAGCCCGGCGTGCCGTCCTTGCCGTCCATCTGGCCGAGCATCTGCTTGATGCTGCGGTTGACGCTGCCCAGCAGCCGCGCCGGATCGCGCGGGCCGTGCTGCTCGATCGCCTGGTTCAGGCTGGTGGAGGCGATCAGCGTCATGAAGGCGCCCGGCACGCCATGGCCGGTGCAGTCGGCCACCGTGCCCAGCCAGCCCTCGGGCTGCACGCTGAACTGGTAGAAGTCGCCGCCGACGACATCGCGCGGCTCCCACACCAGGGCTGCCTCGGGGCAGGCGCGGGCCAGGGCCTCGCGCGAACTGCGCAGCGTGGATTGCTGGATCACGCTGGCGTATTCGATGCTGTGCATGATCTGGCGGTTGCGCGAGGCCTGCAGGTCCGCCACCACCTGCATCAGCTGCAGGCCGCTGCCCACGCCGACGAATTCGCCTTCGCGGGTGATGATGAAACCGTCGGCCAGCGCCTTCTCGCCGTGCGCCACCGCCTTGAAGGTCAGCGCCTCCAGGCCCAGGTCGGCATCGACCACCAGCGGTTCCTTGTCCATGAAGGCGATGCAGCTCTTCTTGCCGTAGAGCTCCTGCCGGAAGGGCTGGCTCATCTGCGACAGGAAGATGTTGCGGTTGATCAGGCCGATCGGCCGATTGCCCTCGACCACCGGCAGGCTGCTCAGGTCCCGCAGGCGCGTGAAGATCTCCAGCACCTTGTCATTGGTCTCGTCCGCGGTGAGACAGGGTGCGGGATTGCAGAGCGCCTCGGCATTGGGCTGCTGGAGACGGGGGCGGAATTCGCTGAGGTATTCGCTGGCTTCGGCCATGGCACGCGCCAAAGTGGTTTGTCACAAATCGTATTTCGATGTCATGAAACATTTATGACGGCCGCGTGTTCCGCCCACCCTCTTATGGCCAATAGACCGGGGCCGCCGGCTGCCTGCACCATCCATGACCGAAATCAAAACGGTGCCGCCCGCGCATCGGCACAGTGTGGCGCCGATGCATCGAACCAACCGTCCACAAGGAAAAGCCATGAGCCATCACCCGACCGACAACCAGGCCGCCGAACTGCGCGCCCGCCGGCTTCGCCCCCTGGGCACGCCCAGCGACCTGGGCGCGGCCGCCGCCACCGACATCGCCGCCGCCCTCAACGGCGTGCTGGCCGATGTGTTCGCGCTCTACCTGAAGACCAAGAACTTCCACTGGCACATGAGCGGCCCGCACTTCCGCGACTACCACCTGCTGCTCGACGAACAGGGCGACCAGCTCTTCGCCATGACCGATCCGCTGGCCGAACGCATCCGCAAGGTGGGCGGCACCACGCTGCGTTCCATCGGCCACATCGCCCGCATGCAGCGCATCGCCGACAACGACGCCGACTATGTCGATCCGCTGGACATGCTGGCCGAGCTGCGCGAGGACAACCAGGTGCTGGCCGGGCGGCTGCGCGAGGCCCACAACGTGACCGACGAGCACCGCGACATCGCTTCCTCCAGCCTGCTGGAGAACTGGATCGACGAGACCGAGCGCCGCACCTGGTTCCTCTTCGAGTCCAGCCGCCCCACGGCCGGATAGAACCGGGTCGGACCTGCATCAGCGTGTAAACTAGAAACCGACGTGACAGTGGGTTTATTCGACCCGTTTCGCGTCTGCAGCGGGAAGTGCCGCGCCTGAGCCCGGGCTTTTGCATCCGGGCCGGGCCTCTGGACGTACTCCCCATGTCATCCCATGGGGGTGTTCTACGTCTGAATGGCAGGTTTGCGACGTGCGCGGTTCGATCCGATCGATGCTTGAAACCAGGGCCTTCCGGTAGGACGGATGGCACGCGCCGGTTTGCCCGCCTTTTCCGCCCTCCAGTCACGCAGCCGCTTCGGCCGTGTCGCATGGGAGTGGCTGTTCCTGCTGGCGGGGCTGCTGGCGCTGGGCGCCTATGGCGGCTATGTGTCCTGGCAGGAGCGCGAACGCACCGGCAACTACGAACGCCGGCGCCTCGAATCCCAGGTGCGCATCCTCGACGAACGGCTGGGCTCGCAACTCTTCAGCCTGGCCGGCGCGCTCGACGGGGTGCGCGACGCACCGGAGATCTTCGACCGCAGCGACGCCGACGAGCGCACCTCGCGCCGCCTGCGCGGGCTGGCGCGGCTGGTGCCCTCGGTGGCGCACTTCAATCTGGTCGATGCCCAGGGCATCGTGCGGGCCGCCACCGACCGGGACTTCGTCGGCCGCAGCGTGCAGGACCAGCGCTTCTTCCGCGAAGCCCGCGCCCATGTCGACGAGGGCCAGGTGCTGCGCATCTCGCGCCTGCCGGCATCCGGCCAGGCCGATGCGCCCCGGGGCGTGGTGGTGGTGCGCATCATCTTCGACGGCGCGCAGTTCGCCGGCGTGACTTACGCGGTGCTGGACGAGGAGCGCCTGGCCGCGATGCTGTCCTCCATCGTCTATGCGCCCGACATGCGCATGACCCTGGCGACGCGCGACGGCGAGGTGCTCTCCAGCGTCTCCGGCGCGGGCGGCGAGACCGAGTCCCTGGACGCCCCCGGCCGCGACCGGCTGCTGACGCGCTACCAGGTCCACGCCGGCACCATGCAGCTCGACCAGCCGCTCTTCGTGGTGGCCAGCCGTTCGCGCACCGCGATCCAGGCCGGCTGGCGCGGCCGGTCTACCGCCTTCCTGGCGGTCTTCCTGAGCACCACGCTCCTGTGCAGCGTGATGCTGCATGTCTTCCAGCGACGCCGCCGCGAGCGCGAGATCCGACAGTTCGAGGAGCTGCAGGAACAACGCTCGCAGGCCGAGCGCCTGGACTTCATCCTGGCCGGCGCCGACATCGGGCTGTGGGACTGGGACGTGGCCGGCCGCCGGGTCGACTTCAACCAGCGCTGGTACGACATGCTGGGCATGTCGGTCGGCGAGATCGGCAAGGGCCCGGAAGACTGGCAGGCGCTGGTCCATCCCGAGGACCTGGCCCGCCTGCGCGCGGCCATCGCGCGGTACTGGGAGAACGACGCCACCGTGCACCAGGTGGAGTTCCGCCTGCGCCACCGCCTGGGCCACTGGATCTGGCTGCAGGACCGCGGCAAGGTGATGGCGCGCGACGAGCACGGCGTGCCGCTGCGCATCGTGGGCGCGCACATGGACATCACGCCGCACCGCCGCGCCGAGGAGGCGCTGCGCCAGAGCGAGGCCCGCTTCCGCGCCTTGACCGAGCTGTCCTCCGACTGGTACTGGGAGCTGGACGAGCACCACCGCTTCATGCATTTCGAAGGTTATTCCGACACCGAGATCGGCCTGCCCAAGGAAGACAACATCGGCCTGACGCGCTGGGACCTGGGCGCGCTCAACATGACCGATGCGCAATGGGCCCGCCACCGCGCCACGCTCGATGCGCACGAGGTGTTCCACGACCTGGAGCTGCAGCGCCTGGACACCCACGGCAACATCTACTGGGTGTCGATCAGCGGTGCGCCCATCTTCGACAAGGAAGGCCGTTTCGGCGGCTACCGCGGCATCGGCCGCAGCATCACCGAACGCAAGCGGGTGGAGGACGAGATCGAGCGCCTGGCCTTCTACGATGCGCTCACCGGCCTGCCCAACCGCCGCCTGCTGCTGGACCGCCTCACCGGGGCGCTCGACCGCTGCCGCGAGCGCACCCAGCGCGGCGCGCTGCTCTTCATCGACCTGGACAACTTCAAGGACCTGAACGACACCATGGGCCACGACGTGGGCGACTCGCTGCTGGAGCGGGTGGCCAACCGCATCGTCAGCTGCGCCCGGCCCGGCGACACGGTGGCGCGCCTGGGCGGCGACGAGTTCGTGGTGATGCTCGAAGGCCTGCCCCATGCCGACGACGAGGCCACGCAGGCGGTGTCGGCCGTCGCCCGGCATGTGCTGGAGGCGCTCAACCATCCCTATCTGCTGGAGGGCTACCAGCACCACAGCACGCCCAGCGTCGGCATCGCCTTCTTCGACGGCGACATCGAGAGCGTGGACGACCTGCTCAAGCGCGCCGACCTGGCCATGTACCAGGCCAAGGCGGCCGGCCGCAACACCATCTGCTTCTTCCAGCCGGAGATGCAGGAGGCGGTCACCGCCCGCTCGGCGCTGGAGGCCGACCTGCGCTCGGCCATCGGCAACCATGAGCTGCTGCTGTTCTTCCAGCCGGTGGTCAACGAGCAGAGCCGCCTGACCGGCGCCGAGGTGCTGCTGCGCTGGCAGCATCCGGTGCGCGGCATGGTCATGCCGGGCGAGTTCATTCCGCTGGCCGAGCAGACCGGGCTGATCCTGCCGGTCGGCAACTGGGTGCTGGAGACGGCATGCGAGCAGCTGGTGCGCTGGGGCGCGCAGCCCGCGACCCGGGAGCTGACGCTGGCGGTCAACGTGAGTGCGCGGCAGTTCCGCCAGGTCGATTTCGTGGCGACGGTGCTGGGTGTGCTGGAGCGCACCGGCGCGCGGCCGGACCGGCTGAAAATCGAGCTGACCGAGAGCCTGCTGCTGAGCGACGTCGAGGACATCATCGGCAAGATGACGGCGCTCAAGGCGCATGGCGTGGGCTTCTCGCTGGACGACTTCGGCACCGGCTATTCGTCGCTGAGCTACTTGAAGCGCCTGCCGCTGGACCAGCTGAAGATCGACCAGTCCTTCGTGCGCGACGTGCTCACCGACCCCAACGATGCGGCCATCGTGCGCACCATCCTGGCCCTGGCCGAGAGCCTGGACCTGGCGGTGGTGGCGGAGGGCGTCGAAACCGCGGGCCAGCTCGACTTCCTGCGGCGCAGCGGCTGCCGCGCCTTCCAGGGCTATTACTTCAGCCGGCCGGCGCCGGTGGAGGCGATGATGGCCGGCATAGGTGCGGCCGGCGGCGTGGTGCCGGCGATGGCGGGTTAGGCCCGGCGAGCGTCGCGCAGCGCCCGGGCCACTTCCGGCACCAGCGCCGGGCCGCGGTAGATGAAGCCGGTGTAGACCTGCACCATGTCCGCCCCGGCGCGCAGCTTGGCGAGCGCGTCCTCGCCGCTCATGATGCCGCCCACGCCGATGATGGGAAAACCGGCGCCCAGGCGCGCGCGCAGGCCGGCGATCACCCGGTTGCTCGCCACCTGCACCGGCCGGCCGGACAGGCCGCCGGCCTCCTCGGCATGCGGCATGCCCTGGATGGCGCTGCGGTCCAGCGCGGTGTTGCTGGCGATCACGCCGTCCATGCCGTGGCGCAGCAGCGCATCGGCGATGGCCTGCACCTGCAGCTCATCCAGATCGGGCGCGATCTTCACGAACAGCGGCACACGTTTGCCATGGGTTTCGGCCAGCTGCGCCCGCCGGGTGGAGACGGCGGCGAGCAGGCCGTCCAGCGCCTCGTCGGACTGCAGCGCCCGCAGGTTCTTGGTGTTGGGCGAGCTGATGTTGACCACCACGTAGTCGGCATGCGGGTACACGCCGTCCAGGCAGATCAGGTAGTCGTCCGTGGCGCGCTCGATCGGCGTGGCGGCGTTCTTGCCGATGTTCAGGCCCAGCACCATCGGCGACTTGCGCTGGCGCAGGCGCGAGCGGGCGACGTTCTGCAGGAACACGTCCAGGCCCAGGTTGTTGAAGCCGAAACGGTTGATCAGCGCCTCGGCCTGCGGCAGGCGGAAGATGCGCGGCTTGGGATTGCCTGGCTGCGGCTTGGGCGTGACCGTGCCCACCTCCACCGAGCCGAAACCCATGGCACCCAGCGCATCGATGCAGCGGGCGTTCTTGTCCAGGCCGGCGGCCATGCCGATGCGGTTGGGGAAGTCCAGGCCGGCCAGGCGGATCGGGTCCTGCACCAGGGGCTGTTTCCACAGGGCCTGCAGCGGGGTGTTCTGGCCGCGCTCCAGCCAGTCGATGGTGAGATCGTGCGCGGCTTCCGCATCGAGTTGGAAGAGCAGGGGGCGGACAAGCGGATAGGGCAGCAGGGGCATTGGATAATTCCGGATCAACAGCGCCGGATTTTCTCCCATGACGACACCCTCCCCGAATACCGCCCCCATCGCAGCTTCCACCCAGGATGAACTCAAGGCCCAGGTCGGCCGCGCCGCACTGGCCTACGTGGTGCCCGGCCAGATCGTGGGGGTGGGCACCGGCTCCACCGTCAACAAGTTCATCGAGGCGCTGGCGAGCATGCGCGACCAGATCCCCGGCGCGGTCTCCAGCTCCCTGGCCAGCACCGAGCGGCTGCAGGCCCTGGGCATTCCGGTGCTGGATGCCAACGAGGTCGAGTCGCTGGCCGTCTACATCGACGGCGCCGACGAGATCGACGGCAAGGGCCATATGGTCAAGGGCGGCGGCGCGGCGCTGACGCGCGAGAAGATCGTCGCGGCGCTGGCGCGGCAGTTCGTCTGCATCGCCGATGCCTCCAAGCAGGTCGAGGTGCTGGGCAGGTTCCCGCTGCCGGTGGAGGTGATCCCCATGGCCGCGCAGCGCATCGCCCGCTCCTTCGCGGCCCTGGGCGGCGAAGCCACGCTGCGCCTGAAGGACGGCCAGCCGCTGGTGACCGACAACGGCCAGCACATCCTGGACGTGCGCGGCCTGCGGATCACCGATCCGCTGGGTTTCGAGTCCGAGGTCAACCAGTGGCCCGGCGTGGTCACGGTGGGCGTGTTCGCCCACCAGCGCGCCAACGTCTGCCTGCTGGCCAGCCCGGCCGGCGTGCAGACGCTGCTGTTCTAGTCGCTCAGAACTGGATGCCGGCCGGGTTGCGCGGCGGCGCGGAGGGCGCCGAGCGCGACGGCTGGCCGGCCGCCGCTGCAGGCGAGGCGGACCGGGGCGCGGCCACCGTCACCAGCGGCGCGGCGGGCGGAGCCCGGTAGGTGGCGGGCAGTTGCGACTGCTTGGGATAACCGGCCAGGTCCAGGTACTGGCTCCATTCGGCGCTGGAGAAGCCCTGCAGCGCCTGCGCGCCGATGGTGGCGAAGGGAATCGAGGTGCCGCCGCTGATGCGGGTCAGGGCCTCGCTGTCGGCGGCCGTGGTGACGGTCTTTTCCACGAAGGGCACGCCGCGCGAGCGCAGCAGCGAGCGGCCGTCGTTGCAGGGCGCGCAACCGTCGGAGGTGTAGAGCGTCACCGGGTAGCGCTGCACCACCTGGCGCAGTTCGTAGGGCAGCGCGGCGGTGTTGACGGACGCGGCCGGCGTATCGACCGGCGTGGCGGTGCCGGCCGGCGCCTGGTCGGCCAGGCTGGTGGCAGGACGATCCGAGAAGGTCACCCGGCCGTCCGGGCCGACGATGCGGTAGACCTGCTGGGCCTGGGCGCCCGCCGCGGCGGCCAGCAGCAGTGCGAAGGCGATCCGTTTCATTGCGCGGCGGGGGCCATGCCCTGGTGGCGCAGCAGCGCGTCGATGCTGGGCGCGCGGCCGCGGAAGGCCTTGAAGGACTCCATGGCCGAGCGGCTGCCGCCGGATTCGAGGATGGCCTCGCGGTAGCGCCGGCCGGTCTCGGCATCGGGCTCGCCCTGCGGGCCGGCGGCCTCTTCGAAAGCCGCGTAGGCATCGGCGCTCAGCACCTCGGCCCACTTGTAGCTGTAGTAGCCGGCCGCATAGCCGCCCGCGAAGATATGGCTGAAGGTGTGGGCACTGCGGCTGAAGGACGGCGAGGGCAGCACGGCCACTTCCTCGCGCACGGCCTGCAGCAGGGGCTTGAAATCCTCGGCCGGGTCGTGGCTGGAGTGCAGCAGCATGTCGAACAGGGCGAACTCCACCTGGCGCAGCGTGGCCAGGCCGCTCTGGAAGTTCTTGGCCTTGAGCATCTTGTCGAACAGCTCGCGCGGCAGCGGCTCGCCGGTGTCGGCATGGGCGGTCATGTGGCGCAGCACATCCCATTCCCAGACGAAGTTCTCCATGAACTGGCTGGGCAGCTCCACCGCATCCCATTCCACGCCGTTGATGCCGGAGACGTCCCGCTCGTTGACCTGGGTCAGCATGTGCTGCAGGCCGTGGCCGAACTCGTGGAAGAGGGTGATCACGTCGTCGTGCGTGAGCATGGGCGGCTTGCCGTCCAGGCCTTCGCCGAAGTTGCAGACCAGCTGGGCGATGGGGTCTGCAGCCGGCCGTCGTCGGGGCGCAGCCAGCGCGAACGCACGTCGTCCATCCAGGCGCCGCCGCGCTTGCCGGCGCGGGCGGACGGGTCGAGATAGAACTGGCCGACCAGCATGGGCGCATGGCCGTCCGGGCGGGCGCGTTCGATGCGGTAGAACTCCACCGAGGGATGCCAGACCGGCGCCTCGTCGCGCTGGATCTGCACGCCGAACAGGGTCTCGACGATCTTGAACAGGCCGGCCAGGGCCTTGGGCGCCGGCAGGTACTGCTTGACCTCCTGCTCGCTGAAGGCATAGCGCTCTTCCTTGAGTTTCTCGGAGATGTAGGTCCAGTCCCAGGGCTGCGGGTCGGCCAGGCCGAGCTTTTCTGCGGCGAAGGCGCGCATGTCGGCCACGTCCTGTTCGCCGTATGGTTTTGCGCGTTTGCCGAGGTCGCGCAGGAAGGCGATCACTTCGGCGGGCGACTCGGCCATCTTGGGCACCAGCGAGACTTCGGCGAAGTTGTCGTAGCCCAGCAGGCGGGCTTCCTCGCGGCGCAGGGCCAGGGTCTCCTGGATGATGGCGCTGTTGTCGAACTTGCGCTGCTCCTCGGTGCCGATGTCGCTGGCGCGGGTGGCATAGGCCGTGTAGAGCTTCTGGCGCAGCTCGGAGCTGTGCGCGAACTGCATCACCGGCAGGTAGCTCGGCATCTTGAGGGTGATCTTGTAGCCCTCGCGGCCATCGGCCTGGGCGGCGGCGCGGGCGCCCTGGATGGCGTCGTCGGGCACGCCGGCCAGCTCTTCGAGCGTGGCGTAGTAGGCGAAGGCGTCGGTGGCGTCGAGGGCGTTCTCGCTGAACTTCTGGCCGAGTTCGGCCTGGCGTTCCTGCAGCTCGGCGAAACGCTCGCGCGCGGCGCCCTGCAGTTCGGCGCCCGACAGCACGAAGTTGCGCATGGCGTTGCGGTGGGCCTGGCGCTGCTCGGCGTCGAGCGTGGCGGTGTCGATCGCCTTGTACTTGGCGTAGAGGCGTTCGTCGGCGCCCAGGCGGGTCCAGAACTCGGTGACCTTGGGCATGGCCGCGTTGTAGGCGGCGCGCAGTTCGGGGGTGTCCGCCACGGCGTTCAGGTGGCCGACCACGCCCCAGGCGCGGCCCAGGCGTTCGGTGGCCACGTCGAGCACCTTGGAGATCTCCGTCCAGTCGGCGGGGAAGTCCGGCGCGGTGACGGTCTCCAGGGCCTGGCTCGCCTCGGCCATCAGCTGGTCGGTGGCGGGGGCGACGTCCTCGGGACGGACGCGGTCGAACAGGGGCAGGTGGGAGAAGTCGAGGAGGGCGTTGGTCATGCCCTGGATTTTGCGTCACTCGGCCCGGGTTCAAGCCCCCGGACCATAGAGCCATTCAATGTCGGCGATCAGCCCGCGCTGCGCTCGGCCGCCTCGATGGTGTTGACGAGCAGCATGGTGATGGTCATCGGGCCGACGCCGCCCGGCACCGGGGTGATCCAGCCGGCGACTTCCTTCACGCCCTCGAAGTCCACGTCGCCGCAGAGCTTGCCGGCGTCGTCGCGGTTCATGCCGACGTCGATCACCACCGCGCCGGGCTTGACCATGTCGGCGGTCAGCACGTTGCGCTTGCCGACGGCGGCCACGATCACGTCGGCCTGGCGGGTCATGGCACCGAGGTCGGCGGTGGCGCTGTGGCAGATGGTGACGGTGGCGCTCTTGGCCAGCAGCATCAGGGCCATGGGTTTGCCGACGATGTTGCTGCGGCCGATCACCACCGCATGCTTGCCGCGCAATTCGAAGCCGATGGACTCCAGCATCTTCATGCAGCCGTAGGGCGTGCAGGGCCAGAAGCCGGGCGTGCCGGTCATCAGCGCGCCGGCGGAGGCGACGTGGAAGCCGTCCACGTCCTTCTCGGGCGCGATCGCCTCGATGACCTTCTGCGCATCGATGTGCGCCGGCAGCGGCAGCTGCACCAGGATGCCGTGGATGGAGGGGTCGCGGTTGAGCGCATCGACGCGCGCCAGCAGCTCGGCCTCGCTCATGTCGGCGGCGTACTTCTCCAGCACCGAATGCAGGCCGTTGTCCTCGCAGGCCTTGACCTTGTTGCGCACATAGACCTGGCTGGCCGGGCTGTCGCCCACCAGCACCACCGCCAGGCCGGGCGTGACGCCCCTGGCGCGCAGGGCGGCGGCGCGTTCGGCGACCTCGGTGCGGAGTTGGCGGGAGAGGGCGTTGCCGTCGATGATTTGGGCGCTCATGGGAAGACGAGTGGGGATCGGGTTTCGGAAATGAAAAACGCCCGCTTGACCATGGTCAGGCGGGCGCCGTGCGGGCGAAGCCTCAGGCCTTGGCGGCGGCGGCGTGCGCCGGATGGGCGTGGTGGCTCTGGCCGAGGGCGATCTTCAGCAGGTCGGCCACGGTGTTGGCGTTGAGCTTTTCCATGATGTTGGCGCGGTGCGCCTCCACCGTCTTGATGCTGATGCCCAGGTCGTCGGCGATCTGCTTGTTCAGGCGGCCGGCGACGATGCGTTCCAGCACCTGCGCCTCGCGCGAGGTGAGCTTGGCCAGCAGCGCATCGCGGCTGGCGGCCTGCTGGGAGTCGGCGAAGACTTCCTTGGCGCGGTCGAGCATGCGCTCCACCACGGCCACCAGCTCGTCTTCCTTGAAGGGCTTCTGGATGAAATCCAGGGCGCCTTTCTTCATGGTCTCGACGGCCATGGGCACGTCGCCGTGGCCGGTGATGAAGACGATGGGCAGCGGCGACTTGCGCTCGATCAGACGGTCCTGCAGTTCGAGGCCGCTCATGCCTCCCATGCGGATGTCGACGACCAGGCAGGCGATTTCTCGCGGGTCGAAACGGGAGAGGAAGGACTCGGCGGATTCGAAACAGCGGACCCGGAAGTCCTTGCCTTCGAGCAGCCATTGCACGGAATCGCGAACGGCTTCGTCGTCGTCCACCACGTACACAGTGCCTTTTTTGGGAATCAAGCTCATGCGGTCACGCTCGGTTTATGCGGGCTGGTGGCGGAGGGGGTGTCGGAGGGTGGCCGCAGCGGTATCCAGAAGGAGAAGCGGCAGCCGGCGACCTCCGAGCCATTGTAGAGGTTCTCCGCATGCATCCGGCCCTGGTGCGATTCGACGATGCTGCGGCACAGGTTCAGGCCTATGCCCATGCCTTCGGACTTGGTGGAGAAGAAGGCTTCGAAGAGGCGTTCGAGCACCTCCGGCGCGAGGCCGCCGCCGGTGTCGAGCACGGTGAATTCGATGGCAGCCTGGGCCTCCACATGGCGCGGCACCACCCGCAGTTCCACGCTGCGGCGGCCGGGCGGGCGGGCGGCGTTGTCCACCGATTCGGCGGCGTTGCGCATCAGGTTGACCAGCACCTGCTCGATCAGGATCGGATCGACCATCAGCGTGGGCAGGCGCGCCGCCACGTAGTGCGACAGGCGGATGTTGCGGCGGCGCATTTCGATGTCGGCCAGCTCCACGGCCTCGGCCACCATGCTGGCCACGTCGGAGGGGGTGCGGTTGGGCTCGCTGCGTTTCACGAAGGCGCGTATGCGCTGGATGATCTGGCCGGCGCGCTGCGCCTGGTGGGCGGTCTTGTCCAGCGCCGACAGCAGCATCTGCTGTTCGGTGTTGCCGCCCTTGATGCGCGAGATGAGGCCGCTGCAGTAGTTGCTGATGGCGGTCAGCGGCTGATTGAGTTCGTGCGCCACCGAGGAGGCCATCTCGCCCATGGTGATGAGCCGGCTGATCGATTGGGCGCGTTCGGCCTGCGCCGCGGCCTGCTCCTCGGCATTGCGGCGGCTGGTGATGTCGGTGGCGATCACCATCTGCGCCAGGCGGCCGTCCACCCAGTTCAGATAGCGCGAACGCACTTCCAGCCAGCGGCCTAGCGAGGGGATGAAGATCTCGGAGTTCTCGGTCTGCGCCTGGGTCAGCGAGGTGGTGGGCAGGCCGGCCAGGCCGTCGACGTCGTCGAGCGTGTCCTCGCCTGTGGCGTCGGCCGGCTGCACGCCGGCCTGGGCGGCCATCTGAAGATGGCCTTCGGCCTCGGCGCCGAACCACTGGCGGTAGAGGCGGTTGGCGAAGAGGATCTCCTGGCTGCCCAGCGGCGCCACCGAGACGGATGCATCGAGCGCCTCCAGCACGATGGTGAAGCGCTCGTGCGAGGCGGTGAGCTGGGCGCGGATGCGGTTGGGCTCGGTGATGTCGGTCATCGAGGTCATCCAGCCGGTCTGCTGCCCGTGCGGGTCGATCAGCGGCGACACATAGAGGCGTGCGTCGAAGATGGCGCCGCTCTTGCGTTTGACCCGCACCTGGAAGCCGCCGGGCTTGTGGCGGCCGGTGAGTTCGTCGTTGAGCAGATTGGCCAGGTGGCTGTGGTCCTCGTCGGGCCAGTAGGAGTAGGGCGGGGTCTGGCCGACCAGCTCGCTCTCGGTCCAGCCGGTCATCTGGCAGAAGGCGGCGTTCACATAGGTGATGCGGCTTTCCATGTCCAGGGCGCGCATGCCGGTGAGCACCGAGTTCTCCATCGCGCGGCGGAAGTTGGTCTCGGCGATCAGCGCCTGCTGGGCCCGCATGCGGCGCCGGGTGTGGCGCCAGTTGGCGATCAGCATCCAGGCGGTCATCGCGCTCAGCATGCCGACCAGCCAGAAGAAGCCGCTGCCGACCACGCCCAGCGAGGTGCGGTAGGCCTGGGCATGCAGCACCAGCGCGTTGCCGACCGGCGAGACCGGCACTTCGTAGGTGATCGAATTGGCGCCCCAGGGCACCAGGCGCTTGGCGCCGGTGCGCGGCGCCAGCGGCGTGCCGGCCACGGGGCGGCCGCTGCCGTCCTGCAGGGTGACGGCATACCGCGCCAGCACCTCGCTGGGCACGCCGTAGCGCAGCAGGCTGTCGATCGAGTACTCGCCCAGCAGCACGCCGGAGAAGTGGCCCTGGATGGAAAGGGGAATCTGCAGCTGCAGCAGCGTGCTCGGGCTGTTGCCGCCGACCGGCTGGGAATACACCGGCTGCTGCAGGTCGCGGGTCAGGCTGAACAGGTTCTCGGTCTCGCCGGGGCGCAGCAGGTCGTCGGTGTGGCGCAGCTGGCTGGCCGGCAGCGAGGGGGCTGCATGGCTGGCCAGCACCTTGCGGCGTTCGTCGATCCAGGTGAGGGCCTGCATCTCGGGGTACTGGCTGATCAGGGATTCGGAGCGGCTGTTGAACTCCTGCCGGTCGATCTCGCCATTGGAGACATCGCGCGCGATGCGCATCAGCTGCTCCTGGCGCTCCAGCAGGCGCAGGCGCAGGCGCTGCTGGGCGTATTCCACGTCGCGCCGCACGGCCTCCTGTTCGCGGTCGCGCTCCTCGGTGCGCAGATAGGAGAAGGCGATGGCGATGGCGGCCAGGAACAGCACCACCGCGGCCAGCGGCGCGAGCATGGCGAAGCGGTCCTGGCGCTGCGGCGGCTGGCGCTGCCACCAGCGGCGCCACACCGCGGCCATGCGCGCCGGAAAGGATCGGCTGCGGGTGCCGGGGACGGGAGGGTTGACCATGGTGGCGAGTGTAGGGGGCCGGGCGTACATATCTTATTGCAGCGCAGCATTGAATTCCGTAATATGAAACGTCGGTGCACCATTCGAAATGCAATAAAAGTGTGAGAAACTCGCCGCCGCCCGTGCCAGCCAGGCACTCCCTCCATGGAGACAAAGCATGTCAGCCCTTCCCGATGATTCGATCGGCGCCGCCGCGCGCACCCCGCAGGACGCAGATCCGCAGGAAACCCGCGAATGGACCGATGCCCTCAAGGCCGTCATCGCGAGCGAAGGTCCTGAACGCGCCCACTACCTGCTCGAACAGCTGCTCGACCAGGCGCGCCAGAACAGCATCGACATGCCCTTCTCGGCCAACACGGCCTATGTGAACACCATCGCGCCGGACGCCGAAGCACGCACCCCGGGCGACAACGACATCGAGGAGCGCCTGCGCGCCTACATGCGCTGGAACGCCATGGCCATGGTGGTCAAGGCCAACCGCCTGCATCCGGAAGACGGCGGCGACCTCGGCGGCCACATCAGCTCCTTCGCCTCGCTGGCCACCATGTTCGGCGCCGGCTTCAACCACTTCTGGCATGCCGAGAGCGAAGGCCATGGCGGCGATCTGCTCTACATCCAGGGCCACAGCTCGCCCGGCATCTATGCCCGCGCCTTCATGGAAGGCCGGCTGACCGAGGAGCAGCTGCTGAACTTCCGCCAGGAAGTGCAGGGCAAGGGCCTGTCGAGCTATCCGCATCCCAAGCTGATGCCCGAGTTCTGGCAGTTCCCCACCGTCTCCATGGGCCTGGGCCCGCTGATGGCGATCTACCAGGCGCGCTTCCTGAAGTACCTGCATGCCCGCGGCATCGCCGATACCTCCAACCGCAAGGTCTGGGCCTTCCTCGGCGACGGCGAGATGGACGAGGTCGAATCGCTGGGCGCCATCGGCGTGGCCGCGCGCGAGAAGCTCGACAACCTGATCTTCGTGGTGAACTGCAACCTGCAGCGCCTCGACGGCCCGGTGCGCGGCAACGGCAAGATCGTGCAGGAGCTCGAAGGCGAGTTCCGCGGCGCGGGCTGGAACGTCATCAAGCTGCTCTGGGGCAGCTACTGGGATCCGCTGCTGGCGCGCGACAAGGACGGCGCCCTGAAGAAGATCATGATGGACACGCTCGACGGCGACTACCAGGCCTTCAAGGCCAACGACGGTGCCTTCGTGCGCAAGAACTTCTTCGGCCGCGATCCGCGCACGCTGGAGATGGTCTCGCACATGAGCGACGAGGACATCTGGCGCCTGCAGCGCGGCGGCCACGATCCGCAGAAGGTCTTCGCCGCCTACGACGCGGCCGTCAAGCACAAGGGCCAGCCCACCATCCTGCTGATCAAGACCGTCAAGGGCTTCGGCATGGGCAAGGCCGGCGAGGGCAAGAACACCGCCCACCAGGCCAAGAAGCTGACCGACGAGGACATCAAGACCTTCCGCGACCGCTTCAACATCCCGGTCACCGACGAGCAGCTGGCCGACATCCCCTTCTACAAGCCGGCCGACAACACGCCGGAAATGCAATACCTGCACGCCCGCCGCAAGGCACTGGGCGGCTACCTGCCGCACCGCCGCACCAAGGCCGACGAGACGATCCCGGTGCCGCCGCTGGAAACCTTCAAGGCCGTGCTGGATGCGACCGCCGAAGGCCGCGAGATCTCGACCACGCAGGCCTACGTGCGTTTCCTGACCACGCTGCTGCGCGACAAGCAGCTCGGCCCCCGCGCCGTGCCCATCCTGGTCGATGAAGCCCGCACCTTCGGCATGGAAGGCCTGTTCCGCCAGATCGGCATCTACAACCAGGCCGGCCAGCAATACACCCCGCAGGACCGAGACCAGGTCTCCTACTACAAGGAAGACCAGAGCGGCCAGATCCTGCAGGAAGGCATCAACGAAGCCGGCGGCATGGCCAGCTGGATCGCCGCGGCCACCTCGTACAGCACGAACAACCGCATCATGGTGCCGTTCTACGTGTACTACTCGATGTTCGGTTTCCAGCGCATCGGCGACCTGGCCTGGGCGGCCGGCGACATGCAGGCGCGCGGTTTCCTGCTGGGCGGCACCTCGGGCCGCACCACGCTCAACGGCGAAGGCCTGCAGCACGAAGACGGCCACAGCCACATCCTGGCCGGCACCATCCCGAACTGCATCAGCTACGACCCGACCTTCGCCCACGAAGTCGCGGTGATCATGCACCACGGCCTGGTGCGCATGGTCGAGAAGCAGGAGAACGTCTACTTCTACCTGACGCTGCTCAACGAGAACTACGCGATGCCGGGCCTGAAGGCCGGCACCGAAGAGCAGATCATCAAGGGCATGTACCTCTGCAAGGAGGCCACGCTCGCCAAGGGTCCGAAGGTGCAGCTGCTGGGCTCCGGCACCATCCTGCGCGAGAGCATCGCGGCCCAGGAACTGCTGGCCGCCGACTGGGGCGTGTCCGCCGACGTGTGGAGCTGCCCGAGCTTCAACGAGCTGGCCCGCGAAGGCCAGGACGCCGACCGCTGGAACCTGCTGCACCCGACCGACAAGCCGCGCACCTCCTTCGTGGCGGAGCAGCTGGGCAAGAGCGAAGGCCCGGTGGTCGCCTCCACCGACTACATGAAGGCCTACGCCGAGCAGATCCGCCCCTTCGTGCCCGCTGGCCGCAGCTACCGCGTGCTGGGCACCGACGGCTATGGCCGCAGCGACTTCCGCACCGAACTGCGCAAGCACTTCGAGATCAACCGCCACTACATCGTGGTCGCGGCGCTCAAGTCGCTGGCCGACGATGGCAAACTGCCCGCCACCAAGGCGGCCGAAGCCATCAAGAAGTACGGCATCGATGCCGACAAGCTGAACCCGCTCTACGCCTGAACGCGACCCGGAGACACACGATATGGCATTGGTGGAAGTAAAAGTCCCGGACATCGGCGACTTCAAGGACGTCGCCGTCATCGAACTGCTGGTCAAGCCGGGCGACACCGTCGCGGCCGACCAGTCGCTGATGACGGTGGAGTCGGACAAGGCCTCGATGGAGATCCCGTCGTCGGCCGCCGGCGTGCTCAAGGAACTCAAGGTCAAGATCGGCGATACCGTGAACATCGGTGACCTGATCGCGATGCTGGAATCGGATGCGGCTGCTGCGCCGGCTCCGGCCGCCGCTGCACCGGCGCCTGCCGCCGCAGCGCCTGCCGCGGCACCGGCCCAGGCCAGCGCTCCGGCGCCGGCCGCCGCCGCCGCACCCGCTGCGGCGTCCGGCCCGGTCGAGGTGAAGGTGCCGGACATCGGCGACTTCAAGGACGTCTCGGTCATCGAACTGCTGGTCAAGCCCGGCGACAAGGTCGAGGCCGACCAGTCGCTGATCACCGTCGAATCGGACAAGGCCTCGATGGAGATCCCGTCGTCGGCCGCCGGCGTGCTGAAGGAACTGAAGGTCAAGGTCGGCGATGTGGTGAACATCGGCGACCTGGTGGCGATCCTGGAGGGCAGCGCCGCTGCCGCTCCGGCCCCTGCCGCCGCCGCCCCGGCGCCCGCGGCAGCCGCTCCGGCTCCGGCCGCCGCCGCGCCCGCCGGCATGGCCAGCCAGCCGGTCGAACGCACCGACCCCAACGCGGCCCTGCCGCCACACCAGCCCACCACGCCTACCGGCGCGCTGCCGCATGCATCGCCCTCGGTGCGCAAGTTCGCCCGCGAACTCGGCGTGCCGCTGGAAGAGGTCAAGGGCTCCGGCGCCAAGGGCCGCATCACCCAGGACGACGTGCAGAACTTCACCAAGGCGGTGATGTCCGGCGCGGCCAGCACCAAGGCCTCGGCGGCCAAGGCGCCCGCGTCCGGCGGCGGCGATGGTGCCGGCCTGGGCCTGATCCCCTGGCCCAAGGTGGACTTCGCCAAGTTCGGCCCGGTGGAGCGCAAGGACCTGTCGCGCATCAAGAAGATCAGCGGCGCCAACCTGCACCGCAACTGGGTGATGATTCCCCACGTCACCAACAACGACGAGGCCGACATCACCGAGCTGGAAGCCTTCCGTGTCTCCACCAACAAGGAGAACGAGAAGAGCGGCGTGAAGGTGACCATGCTGGCCTTCGTCATCAAGGCGGTGGTCGCGGCGCTGAAGAAATTCCCCGAGTTCAACGCCAGCCTCGACGGCGACACCCTGGTCTACAAGCAGTACTTCAACATCGGCTTCGCGGCGGACACGCCCAACGGCCTGGTGGTGCCGGTGCTGAAGGACGCCGACAAGAAGGGCATCCTGCAGATCAGCCAGGAGATGGGCGAACTCGCCAAGAAGGCGCGCGACGGCAAGCTCGGCGGCGGCGACATGTCCGGCGGCTGCTTCTCGATCAGCTCGCTGGGCGGCATCGGCGGCACGCATTTCACGCCCATCATCAACGCACCGGAAGTGGCCATCCTGGGCCTCTCGAAGGGCCAGATGAAGCCGGTGTGGGACGGCAAGGCCTTCCAGCCGCGCCTGGTGCTGCCGCTGAGCCTGTCGTACGACCACCGGGTCATCGACGGCGCTTCCGCGGCACGCTTCAATGCGTACCTGGGCCAGCTGCTCGGCGACCTCCGCCGCATCACGCTTTAGCCGCATGACGACCGTCGTCGTCGTCCGCAAGAACGGCCAGGTCGCCCTGGCCGCCGACACGCTGGTGACCTTCGGCGACACCCGCCTGAAGCACCGCTTCGAGGACAACTCGAAGATCTTTTCCCTCGACACGCCGGCAGGCACCACCTACGTCGGCATGGCCGGCACGGTGGCGCACTTCCCGGTGCTGCGCAAGTCGCTCGCCGCCATGGCGCCCGAGCAGCGCCTGTTCGGCAGCAAGGACGAGATCTTCGACACCTTCTCGCGGCTGCATGCGGTGTTGAAGGACAACTTCTTCCTGCAGACCAAGGAAGACGATAACGACCCCTACGAGTCCAGCCAGTTCAGCGTGCTGCTGGCCAACCCGGCGGGCATCTTCGGCCTCTACAGCTACCGCGAAGTCTTCGAGTTCAAGGAGTTCTGGGGCATAGGCTCCGGGCGCAGCTTCGCGCTCGGCGCCATGCACGCGGCCTACGGCAAGGCCAAGACCGCGCGCGAGATCGCCCAGGCCGGCGTCGATGCCGGCTGCGAGTTCGACCGCAATTCCGAAGGCCCGGTCAACCTGTTCACCCTCAAATTGAAAGCTGACACATGAGCCAGCAAGACATCGCCGTTCCCGATATCGGTGACTTCAAGGACGTTCCGATCATCGAGATCCTGGTCAAGCCCGGCGACACCATCGCCGTGGACCAGTCGCTCGTGACCGTCGAGTCGGACAAGGCTTCGATGGAGATTCCCTCGTCGGCCGCCGGCGTGGTCAAGGAGATCAAGGTCAAGATCGGCGACACGGTCAGCCAGGGCAGCATCCTGCTGAGCGTGGAGGCCAGTGGTGCCGCCGCGCCCGCGCCGGCCGCCGCGGCGCCTGCACCGGCTGCCGCGCCTGCTGCTGCAAACGCCGCCGCTCCCGCTCCCAAGGCGGCTCCCGCGCCCGCGCCTGTCGCCGCCAAGGCCTCCGGCCCCGTCTCCGACAAGCCCGATGCCGACTACGACCTGGTCGTGATCGGCGGCGGCCCCGGCGGTTATTCCGCCGCCTTCCGTGCCGCCGACCTGGGCCTGAAGGTCGCCATCGTCGAGCGCTACACCACCCTCGGCGGCGTCTGCCTGAACGTGGGCTGCATCCCGTCCAAGGCGCTGCTGCACGTGGCGGCCGTCATGGACGAGGTCAAGCATTTCGCCGACCTGGGCGTGAGTTTCGGCGAGCCGAGCCTCGACATCGCCAAGCTGCGCACCCACAAGGAAAAGGTCATCGGCAAGCTGACCGGCGGCCTGGGCCAGATGGCCAAGATGCGCAAGGTGACGGTGCTGCGCGGCCTGGCGAGCTTCTCCGGCGCCCACACCATGGACGTGGCCGAGACCTCCGGCAGCGGCCAGGAGAAGACCGGCAAGACCCAGTCGGTGAGTTTCCGCCGCGCCATCATCGCGGCCGGCTCGCAGGCGGTGCGCCTGCCCTTCCTGCCGGACGATCCGCGGGTGGTCGATTCCACCGGTGCGCTGGCGCTGACGGCGGTGCCCAAACGCATGCTGATCGTCGGCGGCGGCATCATCGGCCTGGAAATGGGCACGGTGTATTCCAGCCTGGGCGCGCGCCTGGACGTGGTGGAGATGCTCGACGGCCTGATGCAGGGCGCCGACCGCGACCTGGTCAAGGTCTGGCAGAAATTCAATGCCCCGCGCTTCGACAACATCATGCTGAAGACCAAGACGGTGGGCGCCAAGGCCACCGAGGCCGGCATCGAAGTCACGTTCGAAGGCGAGGGCGCGCCGAAGGAACCCCAGGTCTACGACCTGGTGCTGCAGGCCGTGGGCCGCACGCCCAACGGCAAGAAGGTGGGCGCGGACAAGGCCGGCGTGGAAGTCACCGACCGGGGCTTCATCAACGTCGACATCCAGCTGCGCACCAACGTCGGCCACATCTTCGCCATCGGCGACCTGGTCGGGCAGCCCATGCTGGCCCACAAGGCGGTGCACGAAGGCCATGTGGCGGCCGAAGTCATCGCGGGCGAACTGCTGGGCGACAAGGAGCTGGCTTCGGCCGTCTTCGACGCCCGGGTGATCCCCAGCGTGGCCTACACCGATCCGGAAGTGGCCTGGGTGGGCCTCACCGAGGACCAGGCCAAGGCGCAGGGCATCAAGGTCGAGAAGGGCCTGTTCCCCTGGGCGGCTTCGGGCCGGGCGATTGCCAACGGCCGCGACGAGGGCTTCACCAAGCTGCTGTTCGACGCCGAGACCCATCGCATCCTGGGCGGCGGCATCGTCGGCACCCATGCGGGCGACATGATCGGCGAGATCGCCCTGGCCATCGAGATGGGCGCGGACGCGGTGGACATCGGCCGCACCATCCATCCGCATCCGACGCTGGGCGAATCCATCGGTCTGGCCGCGGAAGTGGCGCATGGCAGCTGCACCGACGTGCCGCCGCCGCGCAAGAAGTAAGTCAGCGCCCGGCCTCGGCAACGAGGCCGGCCAGAAAGCAGAAAGCCCGGCTGGACCGGGCTTTTTGTCGTACGCCTGGGGCGTACAGCGATGTCGGAAACGTCCTTCAGCGCGTGGCGGGCAGGTTGGCGCTGGCGGCCACCGCTGCCGCGGCCTCGTCGCCGCCTTCCACACGGCGGGCGCCGTCGAAACGCGCATTCCAGTAGCCGATGCGCATGTCTTCCACACGCACCTTGGCGCCGGGCTTGGGCGCGTGGATGAATTTGTTGTCGCCGACGTAGATGCCCACGTGGCTGAAGGCGCGACGCATCGTGTTGAAGAAGACCAGATCGCCGGGCTTCAGGTCGTCGCGGTCGATCTTCTGGGTGCTGGCTGCCTGCTCGGCGGCGCGGTGCGGGAGCAGCAGGCCGACGGTCTGTTCGTAGATGGTGCGGACAAAACCGCTGCAATCCACGCCCTTTTCGCTGCTGCCGCCGCGGCGGTAGGGCACGCCGATGAAGCCCATGGCGTTCACGACGAGGTCGGAGGCCCGTTCGGTCACCGAGCTCTGCACATCGCGCAGATGGCCCATCAGGCCCTTCTGTGCGACCAGGGCGGCCAGTTCGTCAGGTTGTTCGGCGGTGGTGGTAGGAGCGGCGTTGGCTAGAGCGGCGGCACACGACAACAACAGGACGCACAGGGCTTTCTTGGGCATGGGTGCGGATTCTGTCGTCAGACGCCGCCTACGTCAAGGATGGTTACATGCTCTCAGTCATCGGTTATCGTCAAGCGCACAAACAAAATTTTTTGCAAAAAAGCGACGAAGCGATGCCTCTGCGACTGCGTTCTCGACCGGGTTCTCCTCTGATGTACTGCCTGGCAGGCCTGCTGGCGGCCCACGGCGCCATCGCCGCGGAGACCTCGGTGCGCGCCGTCACGGTGGCCCAAGGCCTGAAATATCCGTGGGCCGTGGCCTTTCTCCCCGGATCGCAGTATCTGGTGACGGAGCGCCCGGGCACGATGCGGCTGGTCGGCGCGGACGGCAAGGTCGGCGCGCCCATCGCCGGCGTGCCGGCGGTGGCCACGGGCGGTCAGGGCGGGCTGCTGGATGTGGTCACCGACAAGGACTTCGCCCACAACCGCCAGATCTTCTTCTGCTACTCCGAGCCGGGCGAGGGCAGCAGCAACGGCACGGCGCTGGCCAGCGCCCGCCTGTCGCGCAAGCAGGATGCGCTGGAGGATGTGCAGGTCATCTTCCGCCAGACGCCCAAGGTGGACAGCGGCAGCCACTTCGGTTGCCGGATCGTCGAGGCCAGCGACGGCAACCTGTTCCTCACCCTGGGCGAACGCTTCAGCGAGAAGGAAGAGGCGCAGAAGCTCGACAACCACCTGGGCAAGATCGTGCGCATCGCCAAGGACGGCTCGGTGCCCAAGGGCAATCCCTTCGTGAACCGCCCCGGCGCGCTGCCGGAGATCTGGAGCTACGGCCACCGCAATGTGCAGGGCGCCGTCATCGGCCCGGACGGCCGGCTCTGGACGCACGAGCACGGTCCGCAGGGCGGCGACGAGATCAACCTGCCGGTGGCCGGCCGCAACTATGGCTGGCCGGTGATCACCTACGGCGAGAACTACGGCGGCGGCAAGATCGGCGCCGGCATCACCGCGCAGGAAGGCATGGAGCAGCCGCTGCACCAATGGACGCCATCCATAGCGCCGTCCGGCATGGCCTTCCTCGGCAGCCTGCGCTACGGCACGGCCTGGCGCGGCAACCTCTTCGTGGGCTCGCTCAAGTTCCGCTACCTGGACCGCATCGTGCTGTCGGGCGGCAAGGTGCAGTCCGAACACAAGCTGCTGGCCGACCTCAAGGAACGCATCCGCGACGTGCGCCAGTGCCCGGACGGCCTGCTCTATGTGCTCACCGACAACCCCAGCGGCCGGCTGCTGCGGCTGGACCCGGTGAAGTAGGGCGCCGGTTTCGGTTCTAATCGCCGGCCTTCTCTCAGACAAGCCCCGCCATGCTGCTCGACGTTTCCGAATCCCAACTCGTCCTGATCGACTACCAGGCCCGCCTGATGCCCGCCATGGGCGATGCCGATGCGGTGCTGGCCAACGCCGCCCGCCTGGCAGAAGCGGCGCAGCTGCTGGAAGTGCCGGTCTGGGGTACCGAGCAGAATCCGTCCAAGCTCGGTGCGCTGCCGCCCGAGCTGCGCGAACGCTGCCGCCGGGTGCTGGCCAAGATGGAATTCAGCGCCTGCGCCGAAGGCCTGACCGAATGGCTGCGCCCGCCGCAGAAGACCGCGCCCCAGGGCAATGCGCGCAGCCTGCCGCGCCACCTGCAGAAGCCGCAGGAGCAGGCACCCGGCCGGGGCAGCATCGTGCTGGCCGGCTGCGAGGCCCACATCTGCCTGTTGCAGACGGCGCTCGACCTGCTGGACGACGAATTCGATGTCTGGGTGGTGACCGATGCCTGCGCCTCACGCACCGAACGCAACCGCGATGCCGCCTTCGACCGCCTGGCCGGCGCCGGCGCCGAGCTGGTGACCACGGAAATGGTGCTCTTCGAATGGCTGGGCGGCGCCGAGCATCCGCTGTTCAAGCAGGTACAAGCCCTGATCAAATAGGCCGCGCCGCGTCAGCGCGGCGCAAGAAGGTCTCGAATAATCGGCTGCAGGAGACAGCCCATGACGACCTTCGCGGACTTCCACCGCCGCTCCATCGAAGAGCGCGACACCTTCTGGGCCGAGCAGGCCCGGCTCATCGACTGGCACACGCCGCCGCAGCAAATCTGCGACTGGAGCCGCCCGCCCTTCGCCCGCTGGTTCGAGGGCGGCACCACCAACCTCTGCCACAACGCGGTCGACCGCCATCTGGCGCTGCGGGCGGCGCAGCCGGCGCTGGTGGCCATTTCCAGCGAGATCGGCACCGAACGCAGCTACACGTACGAGGAGCTGCACCGCGAGGTCAATGCCATGGCTGCCGCGCTGCAATCACTGGGCGTGGTGCGCGGCGACCGGGTGCTGATCTACATGCCCATGATCGCCGAGGCGGTCTTCGCGATGCTGGCCTGCGTGCGGCTGGGAGCCCTGCACACGGTGGTCTTCGGCGGCTTCGCACCGGCCGCGCTGGCAGCACGCATCGACGATGCCGAGCCGCGGGTGGTGGTGAGCGCCGATGCCGGCTCCCGTGGCGGCCGGGTGCTGGCCTACAAGCCCTTGCTGGATGAAGCCCTGCAGCGCGCCACCCGGCCGCCCGCGCAGGTGCTGCTGGTCGATCGCGGCTTGGCGCCGTTGCCGCTGCAGCCGGGCCGCGACCTGCTCTGGAGCGAACTGCGCCAGGCCCACGCCGATGCGGTGGTGCCCTGCGAATGGGTGGACGCCACCCATCCCAGCTACACCCTCTACACCAGCGGCACCACCGGCCGGCCCAAGGGCGTGCAGCGCGACACCGGCGGCTACGCCGTGGCGCTGGCGGCCAGCATGCGTCACATCTTCGATGCGCGCGGCGGCCAGACCTTCTTCTGCACCAGCGACATCGGCTGGGTGGTGGGCCACAGCTACATCGTCTACGGCCCGCTGATCGCGGGCATGACCACCCTGGTCTACGAAGGCCTGCCGGTGGCGGCGGGCGCCACGCCCGATCCGGCCGTCTGGTGGCGGCTGGTGCAGCGGCATGGCGTCACCCACATGTTCTCGGCGCCGACGGCGATCCGGGTGCTGCGGCGGCAGGATCCGGAGCATCTCAAGCGCTACGACATCTCCAGCCTGCGGGCGCTCTGGCTGGCCGGCGAGCCGCTGGACGAGCCGACCGCACGGTGGATCCAGGACGCGCTGGGCGTGCCCGTCGTCGACAACTACTGGCAGACCGAAAGCGGCTGGCCGATCATGACCATCGCCAACGGCGTGGAGCGCTCGGCCGGCCGCATCGGCAGCCCGGGCGTGCCGATGTACGGCTACGACCTGCGCCTGATCGACGAGGCCACCGGGCAAGACCTGCAGGGTGCAGGACAGAAGGGCGTGATCGCCATCGAAGGCCCGCTGCCGCCCGGCTGCATGCAGACGGTGTGGCGCGACGACGAACGCTTCGTCGACACCTACTGGAAGAGCCTGCCCGGCCGCTTCGTCTACAACACCTTCGACTGGGGCGTGCGCGACGAGGACGGCTATTACTTCATCCTGGGCCGCACCGACGACGTGATCAACGTGGCCGGCCACCGCCTGGGCACCCGCGAGATCGAGGAGGTGCTGGCCGGCCATGCCGGCGTGGCGGAAGTCGCGGTGGTGGGTGTGGCCGACGCGGTCAAGGGCCAGGCCGCGCTGGCGGTGGTGGTGCCGCGCGATGCGGCGGCCGGCGGCGATCCGGCCCGGGCCGCGGCCCTCGAGGCCGAACTGCTGGCGCATGTCGGCGCCCAGCTGGGGGCGATTGCGCGGCCCTCGCGGGTGGTCTTCGTGGGGCTGCTGCCCAAGACACGCAGCGGCAAACTGCTGCGGCGGGCGATCCAGGCGGTATGTGAGGGGCGGGATACCGGGGATCTCAGCACGCTGGAGGACCCGGGGGCGCTGCAGCAGGTGCGGGAGGCGGTGGGGCGAGGGCTAACCAAGACCTTGTGATGAGCCGCCGCTTGCACGCGCATGGCGTGCCGGGACGATTGTCAATTGCAGGCCGGCGGCCTTCAATACCTTCACCACGGTATCGAAGCGCGGCTGGGTGCCTTCCTTGAAAGTCTTGTAGAGGCTTTCGCGTCCCAGGCCGGTGAGCTCGGCAATATGGGACATGCCGGTCGCACGTGCCACATCGCCCAGTGCATCCACCAGTTCGGCGGGATCGCCGTCCTCGAGTATCTGGGACAGGTATTCGGCGATGACTTCCGGGCTGTCCAGGTAATCGGCGATGTCGAATTCCTTGAGTTCCATCTTCACAGTTCCTTTGCCAGGGCTTTCGCCCGTTGGATGTCCCGGTCCTGGCTGGACTTGTCTCCGCCCGCCAGGACCACCACCAGCCGCTGACCGCGCTGCACGAAGTAGACGCGATAGCCTGGGCCGACGTCCACGCGCAGCTCCGATACGCCATCGCCCACCGGCTTCATGTCGCCAAAATTGCCTGCCTGCATGCGTTTGAGCCGGCGGGCGACGGCGGCTTTGGCCCGTGCATCCCGCAGGCCGTCGAGCCATTCGCCAAAGGCGCGGGTGGTCTGCACGGTGAAGCTGAGAATGTATCCTGCAGAATACATAAAAACAAGTCCGAAGTTGCGGTAGGCCGAATTGTTTTCGGCCGTGCATCCCGCTCGTCAGCCACGCCGACCCCGCGTCACAATCCTTCGATGCACTTCTCCGAAACCACCGGCCCGCAGCGCCTGGCCTATGCCGCCCTGGCCTTCATCGTGGTCGCCCTGCTGCCCCTGCCCATCGAATGGCCGGCCCGCGGCCTGCTCGCCTGGATCGCCGCCGCGGCCATCGACCTGGGCCTGGCCGCGCGCCTGGCCAGCGGCTTCGATGCCTGCCGCATCCGCGAGCGCGCCAAGGCGCAGGACGAATCCGCCTGGGTGCTGTTCCTGGTGATGGTGGTGGCCCTGTGCGCCAGCGTGGCGGCCATCGTGCTGCTGATCGGCCATGCCAAGAACCTGCCGCCGGCACAGCGGGTGCTGCAACTGCTGCTGTCGGCGCTGGCGCTGGCGGCGTCCTGGTTGTGGATCCACAGCCTGTTCGCCTTCCACTATTCCCATCTCTACTACCAGAGCGAGGACGAGAAGGCCGAGAACGCCGCCGACAGCGCGGGGCTGGATTTCCCCGGTCCGGAAGATCCGGAGTATTTCGACTTCCTCTATCACGCGCTGGTGATCGGCATGACCTCGCAGGTCTCGGATGTGCAGGTCACCACCGGCCGCATGCGTCGGCTGACCACGGTGCATGCCTTGCTGGCCTTCGTCTTCAACGTGGTGCTGCTGGCGCTGGGCATCAACGCGCTGGCGTCCGCCCTCTGATTCACACCTCGTGCGGCCGCGGCAGCCGCACCAGCCCGCTCGCCAGCAGCGTGCCGGCCAGCACCACCAGGCCGCCGACGATGGTGGTGGCGGTGACCGGCTCCTGCAGCAGCACCGCGCCGTAACTCACGCCGAACACCGGGATCAGGAAGGTCACCGTCATGGCGCGCGCCGCGCCGGCCCGCTGGATCAGCCGGTAATACAGGAAATAGGCCAGGGCCGAACACAGCAGGGCCAGCGCCAGCACCGCCATCCAGGCGCTGGTGCCGGGCGGCCGGGCGGGCCAGTCCAGCACCGTGGGCAGGGCCAGTACCAGGGTGGCGCCGGCCAGGCTGCCGGCGGTGCTGAACAGCGGCGACAGGCCCTTGAGGTGCAGCCGCGCCATCGTCGCGCCGATGCCGTAGCAGAGCGTGGCGCCCAGGCAGGCCAGCACCGGCAGCAGGCCGATGCTGCCGTCCAGCCGGCCGCCGCCCTGGGCGATCAGCGCCACGCCGCCGAAGCCGACGGCCAGGCCGATGCAGCGCGAGATATCCGGCCGCTCGCCCAGCCAGGCCCAGGCCACCAGGGCGCCGAACAGCGGCGCGGTGGCGTTGAGGATGGAGGTCAGCCCGGTCGGCTGGTGCAGCACCGCGTACGAGAACAATGCGAAGGGGATGCCCGAGTTGAAGGCGCCGGTGGCGATCAGCCAGGCCCAGCGTCGGGCCGTCATGCCGCTGGCCGGCCGCTGCAGCCAGAGGGCCGGCGCCAGCACCAGGGCCGCCAGGCCAACCCGCAGTCCCGCCGTGGCGAAGGGGCCGAATTCCGCCGCGCCCATGCGCATGAAGAGAAATGAGGCGCCCCAGATGGCCGCCAGGGCGATGAAGCTGCCGAGCCAGCCGCGCGAGCCATCGTTCATGCCGCCGACCCTTGCCGCTCCAGCCCGGTCAGGTTGCGCTGGGGCTGCTCCAGTGCCAGCAGCGCCGACTTGCGCGGCAGTCCGCCGGCATAACCGGTCAGCGCGCCGGCGCCGCCCACCACCCGGTGGCAGGGCACCAGGATGGAGACCGGGTTGCGGCCTACGGCCGCGCCCACCGCGCGTACCGCCGAAGGCCTGCCGGTCGCCACGGCCAGCGCGCCGTAGCTGCAGGTCTGGCCATGATCGAGCTTGAGCAGGCCGGCCCACACGGCCATCTGGAACTCCGTCCCGGCCGGCAGTTCGATCGGCACTTCGAAGCGCTGCAGCCGGCCGTCGAAATAGGCCTGCAGCTCGCGCTCGGTGGCGTCCAGCACGGCATGCGGCCCGTCATGGCGCGGCCAGCCGTCGGGCGCGTCCAGCGCGGCGGGGCGGTATTTGTGGTCGTCGAACCAGAGGCCGGCCAGGCCGCGCGGCGTGGCGGCGAGGTCGATGGCGCCGAGCGGGCTGATCCAGCGGCGCTGCACGGTGTCCTGGGCATATTTCATGGGCTTGTCTCTCCGGATGGGTCTGGGGGAATTGTCGCTTCGGGCGTGCCGTGCCAGGCGCGCAGCACCGCATAGCTGCGCCAGGGGCGCCAGGCCTGCGATGCGTCGATGGCGGCCTGCGCCGGTTTGGGCGCGCCGCGCACGCCCAGGGCCTTCTGCAGCGCCACGTCGCCGGCCGGAAAGGCATCGGGCCAGCGCAACGCGCGCATGGCGATGTATTGCGCGGTCCAGTCGCCGATGCCGGGCAGGGCGCGCAGGGCGGCCATGGCCGGCTCCGGCGCATCGCCCGGCCGCAGGGCGAGCCGGCCGGCCTCGCATTCGCGCGCGAGGGCCACGATGGCGCCCTGGCGCTGGCGCACGATGCCCAGGCTGCCGAGCGCGTCGCCATCGGCCAGGGCCAGGGCGGCCGGCGTGGGAAAGAGCCTGTTCACTCCCGGGAATGGCGTCTGCACCGGCTCGCCGTAGCGGGCCACCAGCCGGCCGCACACGGTGTGCGCGGCGGCCACCGTCACCTGCTGGCCGAGGATGGCGCGCACCGCCAGCTCGAAGCCGTCCAGCGCGCCCGGCACCCGCATGCCGGCGCTGCCGGGGAAATGCGGCAGCAGCACCGCATCGATCGCGGCCGGGTCGGCGTCTAGGTCGAACATGGCGCGCATCCGCGGGATCAGCGCGGGCAGCGCAGGCGCCAGGCCTTCGCCCACCCGCAGCAGCAGCTGCTGTCCGGCGTGGTCGAAGGCGATCTGCAGCCAGCCGGTGCAGCGGCCCAGGCGCAGCGTGCGGGTGAGCCAGGGCTGGCGCCCGTCCTCCACCAGCGTCTCCAGTCCGCTCACCAGCCGCTTTTTAAAGAAGGCCAGCATGCCGGCCGCATCGTAGGGCGCGCGCCAGGGCAGGCGCACCGTGGCCAGCGGATCGCTGCCGCCGCCCTCGCGCCGCAGCTGGGTCGGGTTGAGCCGGTAGTGCTGCAGGAAGGCGGCGTTGAAGCGGCGTTGGCTGGCGAAGCCGCTGGCCTGGGCGATGGTGGCGACCGGCAGGCGGGTGTCGGTCAGCAGCTGCTTGGCGGCCAGCAGGCGGCGGGTCTGCAGGTACTGCAGTGCCGACACGCCGAAGCTCGCCTGGAACACCCGCCGCAGATGGCGGTCACCCACACCCAGGTGGGCGGCGGCGCGGGCCAGCAGGCTGGTGCCGGTCTCGTCCTGCCAGTGCTGCGGATCGTCCAGCCAGCGTGCGGCCTCGTGGGCCAGCAGGCCGGCGGCGTCGTGCATGCTCCAGGCCGCGGCGGCGCCGGGCGGCGGTGCGAGTTCCGGCCGGCAGCGCAGGCAGGGGCGGAAACCCGCCTGCTCGGCCTGCGCCGCGAGCGCAAAGAATCGGCAGTTCTCCTGCCGCGGCGTACGCACCCGGCAGACCGGCCGGCAATAGATGCCGGTGCTGGTCACGCCGGTGAAGAAGCGCCCGTCGAAACGCGCGTCGTGCGAGGCCAGCGCGCGCCAGCAGCCGTCGGCATCGGCGGGCAGGGCAGGGGAGTGGTCGGTGCTCGGCATCGATCCATGATACGAAGCCGGCGGCCCGGCACTGGCCGTTTCCGGCCATCTGCATGCAGCCTTCACGGAGCGCCCATGTCCGACACCGCAGCGCTTCGGTCCTGCCTACAATCACCAGCGATTTTTGTCATCCAACCGTCCGCATCCGGAGCGCTTTCCATGCCGTTTTCCCCGTCGATCTTCAAGGCCTACGACATTCGCGGCGTGGTGCCGTCCACCCTCGACGAGGAAGTCGCCCGCGCCCTCGGCCAGGCCTTCGGCGCCGCCGCCCTGGCACTCGGCGAGAAGAGCGTGGCCGTGGGCCGCGACGGCCGCCTGTCCGGCCCCGCCCTGTCGGCCGCGCTGATCGCCGGCCTGGTCGATGCCGGCATCCAGGTGATCGACGTGGGCATGGTCACCACGCCCATCCTGTACTTTGCCGCTGCAACGCTCTGCCACAGCGGCATCCAGGTCACCGGCAGCCACAACCCCAAGGACTACAACGGCTTCAAGATGGTGCTGGCCGGCAAGGCCATCTACGGCGAGGAGATCCAGTCCCTGCGCCGCACCATGGACGCCGCCAGTGCGCCTCACCAGGAAGGCGGCAGCGTGCGCCAGGTCGACGTGCTGCCGGCCTACATCTCGCGCATCGTCGGCGACATCAAGCTGGCCCGCCCGATCAAGGTGGTGGTCGATTCCGGCAACGGCGTGGCCGGTGCCTCGGCGCCCGCCATCTTCCGCGCCATCGGCTGCGAGGTGATCGAGCTGTTCAGCGAGGTGGACGGCAACTTCCCCAACCACCATCCCGACCCCAGCAAGCCCGACAACCTGAAGGACGTGATCGCCGCCCTGCAGAGCTCCGACGCCGAGATCGGCCTGGCCTTCGACGGCGACGGCGACCGCTTGGGCATCGTCACCAAGGACGGCCAGAACATCTTCCCCGACCGGCAGATGATGCTGTTCGCACAGGACGTGCTCACCCGCGTGCCCGGCGGCAAGATCATCTTCGACGTGAAGTGCACCCAGCGCCTGGCGCCGGCCATCGCGGCCGCCGGCGGCGAGCCGGTGATGTTCAAGACCGGCCACTCCCTGATCAAGGCCAAGATGCGCGAGACCAACTCGCCTCTCGGCGGCGAAATGAGCGGCCACATCTTCTTCAAGGAACGCTGGTACGGCTTCGACGACGGCACCTATGCCGGCTGCCGCCTGCTGGAGATCCTGAGCCGCAGCGAGGACGTCAGCAAGGTGCTCAACGAACTGCCCACCAGCTTCTCCACGCCCGAACTCAACGTGGCCTGCGCCGAGGGCGAACCCCATGCCGTGGTGCAGAAGCTCATCGAAAGCGCCACGAAGTTCGAGGGCGACGCCAAGGTCTCCACCATCGACGGCCTGCGGGTCGACTGGTCCGACGGCTTCGGCCTGATCCGAGCCTCCAACACCACGCCGGTGCTGGTGCTGCGTTTCGAAGGACACACCGAGGCGGCGATGCACCGCATCGAGGATGTCATGGTCAAGCTGCTCAAGACCTTCAAGCCCGATGCCCAGCTGGGCGCGGCTGCCCACTGACCACGGTGCCTTTCGATCGCGCCCTGCGCGCGGTGTATTCGGCCGGCATGGCCGCTGCCCAGCCCCTGCTGCGGCGCAAGCTGCGGCGGCGCGGCGTGGCCGAGCCGGGTTACCTGGAAGCGGTGGAGGAGCGCTTCGGCCGTTATGTCGAAGCAGTCGCGCCGGCCAGCGGCCCGCGGGTCTGGATCCATGCGGTCTCGCTCGGCGAGACCCGCGCCGCCGGCGTGCTGATCGCCGCCCTGCGCGAACGCCTGCCCGGCGTGCAGCTGCTGCTGACCCACGGCACGGCCACCGGCCGCGCCGAGGGCTTGAAGTGGATGGTGCCGGGCGACCTGCAGGCCTGGCTGCCCTGGGACACCACGGGCGCGGTCGGGCGTTTCCTGACGCATTTCCGGCCCGACGCCGGTCTGCTGATGGAAACCGAGGTCTGGCCCAACCTGGCCGCCGGCTGCCGCGCCGCCGGCGTGCCGCTGGTGCTGGCCAATGCCCGGCTCAGCGATAAATCCCTGCAGAGCGCGCAGCGGCTCGGCCTGCTGGCGCGCCCGGCCTTCGCCGCGCTGGCGGCGGTATGGGCGCAGTCCGAGGCCGATGCGCAGCGCCTGCGTGAACTCGGCGCGCCGGTCAGCGCCGTCTTCGGCAACCTCAAGTTCGACATGGCTCCCAACCCGGTCCAGTTGGAAGCCGGCCGCCGCTGGCGTCGCGCATCCGGCCGCCCGGTGGTGCTGCTGGCCAGCAGCCGCGAGGGCGAGGAAGCCTTGTGGCTGGAGGCCGTGCGCGCCTATCCGCCGATCGGGCCGGCGGTGCAGTGGCTGATCGTGCCGCGCCATCCGCAGCGCTTCGACGAAGTCGCCCGGCTGCTGCAGGACGGCGGCCTGCAGGTCTCGCGCCGCAGCGCCTGGAATGATGTGGGGCCTGACGACGCGCCGCCGCCCTGCGATGTCTGGCTGGGCGATTCCCTGGGCGAGATGGCGCTCTACTACAGCCTGGCCGATGCCGCGCTGCTGGGCGGCAGCTTCGGCATGACTGGCGGCCAGAACCTGATCGAGGCGGCCGCCTGCGGCTGTCCGGTGGTGATGGGCCCGTCCACCTACAACTTCGCCGAGGCCTCAGCCCTGGCCGAAGCAGCCGCCGCTGCGATCCGGGTGGCCGACATGGGCCAGGGTGTGCAGATGGCCTCGGCGCTGGTGGCCGAGCCGGCGCGGCTGGGCATTACCCGCGGCGCGGCGCTGTCCTTTGCCGGCGCCCACCGCGGCGCGGCGGCCCGTACCGCCGATGCGCTGTGCGCGCTGCTGGTGGCCAAAGCCGGCTGAAGAAAGCTTCTTCTCAGTAGAGCGGCACGGCGCTGTCGCGCTCGCGCGCCCAGGCATCGATGCCGCCGGCCACGTTGCTCACGGCGGAAAAGCCGTTGCCCGCCAGGAACATCGCCACCCGCTGGCTGCGTGCGCCGTGGTGGCACAGGCAGGCCACCGGCACGTCGGGGTCCAGCTCGGCCAGGCGTGCCGGGATGTCGTTCATCGGAATGCCCACCAGGCGCCAGCCGGCCGCTGGCTGCACGCTGGCGGTCTGCAGCTCCCAGGGTTCACGCACATCGAGCAGGACGGGGATCTCCCCGCCATGCTGTGCGACCCAGTCGTCGAAATCGGCCGGGCGGAGCTGGGCGATGCTGTGCATGGAATGACCGTCCTGGCTCAGAAATGGAAACGCGAATGCTCGGCGAAACCGGAGAGGCGCTGGGCCACGGTGTCCCAGGGCTCGGCGGTGTCGAAGCTGGCTTCGCCGGTGCGGGTGATGATGTGGGTGCGCATCATCGGCAGCTCGCCGACGATGGCGCCGAGCCGGCCGCCCACCTTCAGCTGGGCCAGCAGCGCCGCCGGCACCTGGGCCACCGAGCCGCTGAGCACGATCACGTCGAAAGGTCCGCCGTCCACCGGCAGCTTGGAGCCGTCGGCCACCCGCACCTCGGCGTTGGCGATGCCGGCACGCTGCAGGTTCTCGCGGGCGAATTCGGCGAGCGCCGGATCGATCTCCAGGCTCAGCACCTTCTTGGCGCGGCTGGCCAGCAGCGCGGCCATGTAGCCGGAGCCGGTGCCGATCTCCAGCACCGAGTCGCCCGGCTGGATGCGCAGGTCCTGCAGGGTGCGGGCCTCGACGCGCGGGGCCAGCATGTTCTGGCCGCCGGGCAGCGGCAGTTCCAGGTCCATGAAGGCCAGGCTGCGGTGGGCCAGGGGCACGAAGTCTTCCCGGCGCAGCACGGCCAGCAGGTCGAGCACGTCGTTGTCGGACACGTCCCAGGGCCGGATCTGCTGCTCGATCATGTTGAATCGGGCCTGGTCTTGCGAGCTGGCGTGGGTGATGGGCGTATTGAGCGGGAGGGACATCGTGGCGTTCTCGGCGGGTCGCGCAGTGCGTGAAGCCCGCGATTTTAGGGCAGGGCCGTGACCCGCGTACCAAAGCTCACCGATGGGGGCTTGCGCCATGGCATGCTGGCCCCAAGTCCGGTGCTCAGGCTCCATCAAAAAAAGGCAGGATTCATTTCATGGCAAATCCCGAAACCATCGTGCTCGGCGGCGGCTGCTTCTGGTGCACCGAAGCGGTCTTTCTCGAAGTGGCCGGCGTCGTCGCGGTCGAGAGCGGCTATTCCAACGGCAAGAACCCGCGGCAGCCCAGCTACGAGGATGTCTGTACCGGGCAGACCGGGTATGCCGAGGTGGTGCGGCTGGAGTTCGATCCTGAGCTCATCTCGCTGCGGGAGATTTTCGAGATCTTCTTCGTGATCCACGATCCGACCACGCTTAACCGGCAGGGGAACGATACCGGTACGCAGTACCGCAGCGGCATTTACTACCGTGACGAGGCGCAGAAGGCTGTTGCCGATGCCGTGATCGCCGAGATGGTTTCGAGTGGGGTCTACCGTGGGAGTCCTGTCGTCACCGAGGTGCTGCCGCTGGCGGATTACTGGCCTGCGGAGGCTTATCACCAGAACTACTTTGCCAACCATCCCGGTCAAGGGTACTGCGCCATGGTTGTTAGTCCCAAGGTGCAGAAGTTTCGCAAGACGTTTGCTCGGCATGTGAAGTCTTGACTTGTTCTTCTCCTTGGCGGAGGGCGGGGCTGGGGCTGCGCGCCCCAGACCGCGCTCACTTTCTTTGCTTCGCCAAAGAAAGTAAGCAAAGAAAGGCGACCCGGCTGCGGGAGTCCCCCTCCTGCGGAGGGGGCACGCTGCGGTGCTCGCAAAAGCGGGGTCCACGACAACTCGCTTCGCTCAAACAGGTCGTGGCCCTGATCCGCTTTTGCTGCGCTCCTCGCTCACCCGCAGACGGGACCCGGATGCGGGGACAGCGGCTGCTTCGCAGCGCAACGGGCCATCGCTGCGCTCGGCCTGTGGCTGATGAATACCCGCCCCAGCTTGTGCGCCGCATTTCAGTGGAGGCCGAGCGCAGCGACGGCCCGTCGCCCTGCGAAGCAGTGGCTGTCCCCGCTCCCGGGTCCCGTGAGCCCGAGAGCGAGGAACGGAGCAAAGGCGGATCAGGGCCACGACCTGTTTGAGCGAAGCGAGTTGTCGTGGACCCCGCCTTTGCGAGTACCGCAGCGGTGCCCGAAGGGCCTCGGGTGTCGGGTCGCCTTTCTTTGCTTACTTTCTTTGGCGAAGCAAAGAAAGTGAGCGCGGTCTGGAGCGCGCAGCCCCAGCCCCGCCCTCCGCAGGAGTAACCACCCCCTCCAGGACCCCCCGTCAAGAAGCGTCACAAATATCGGCGAGAATCGGCGGCTCCCCGCCACCATGACCAAGTCACAAAGCCTCAGCCCCCCCAGGACGCCCCCCGCGTCCCGGCTGGCCGCGTGGGCGATGGCACTCCTGCTGGCAGCCCTGTTCGCCTCCCCCTGGCTGGGCGCAGTGCACTCGGTCTTCCACGCCCGCCCGCAGGTGGTTTCGGCAGCAGCGGCAACGGAGCCAGCGGCCGATGCCGCAGCCCCCTCGGCACTGCGCCGCCTCTTCGGCGACCACAGCCACAGCGGCGACTGCCGCCTCTACGACCAGCTCTCCCACGCCGACGGCCTGCAATCGCTGCCGGCCCTCCCGCCGGTATTGCTGCCCCCCGCAGCCACGCTGGCCTGGCACGCAGGCGAATGCCTGCGCCGCTGGGCCACGCTGTTCGACGCCCGCGGGCCGCCTCCACTCGCCTGAAGTCCGGCGCTTCCCGACAAGCGCCGTCCCCCTCCGGTGCCGGTTTCCTCATGGCACCGGGCCGTCTGCCGCGTCCGCCATCCGGCCGGCTTCGATTTCAGCGAGTGTCTTTCCATGTCCGTCTCCTTCCAGGCCAGCGCCGTGCGCGCCGCCGTGCTCTCCCTCATCTCCGTCTCTGCGCTGGCCCAGACCGCTCCCGCCACGGCTCCCACCGCTCCGGTCTCCACGCTGCGCGAAGTCACCGTCACCGGCAACCCGCTGGGCTCCGACGCCATGGTGCAGCCGGTCGAGCAGCTCTCGGGCGACGCCCTGGTGCTGCGCCAGAAGCCCACCCTGGGCGAGACGCTCGACGGCCTGCCCGGCGTCTCCAGCACCTATTTCGGCCCCAATGCCAGCCGGCCCATCATCCGCGGCCAGGACGGCGACCGCATCCGCGTGCTGCAGAACGGCGGCTCTTCCGTCGATGCCTCCTCGCTGAGCTTCGACCACGCGGTGCCGATCGAGCCGATGCTGATCGACCGTGTCGAGGTGCTGCGCGGCCCGGCGGCGCTGCTCTACGGCGGCAGCGCGGTGGGCGGCGTGGTCAACGTGATCGACAACCGCATCCCGCGCGAACCCCTGTCCGGCATCGACGGCAAGGCGCAACTCGACGGCGCCACCGGCAACCGCGCGGCCGGCGGCAGCGCGATGGTGGAGGGCGGCAACGAACGCTTCGCCCTGCATGTGGATGCCTTCGACCGCCACACCGGCAATGTGCGGGTGCCGGTGGCGCTGGACTGCGAGAAACCCAGCAACCTCGGCCTGTCGCGCCGCATCTGCAACTCGGAAAGCCAGAGCCACGGCGGCGCGGTCGGCGGCACCATGTTCTTCGACCGCGGCTATCTGGGCGCCTCGGTCAGCACCTACCGCAGCCGCTACGGCACGGTGGCCGAAGACGATGTGACCATCGGCATGCGTTCGGACCGCTACGCGCTCGAAGGCGAGTACCGCATCAACGCGCTGGGCCTGGAAAGCATCAAGATGCAGGCCAGCCACACCGATTACGAGCACACCGAATACGAAGGCGGCGAGCCCGGCACCACCTTCCGCAACCGCGGCAACGAGCTGCGCCTGGAAGCGCGCCACCTGCCCATCGGCCGGCTCCAGGGCCTGATCGGCCTGCAGGTCGAATCGAACAGCTTCTCGGCCGTGGGCGACGAGGCCTTCGCGCCCTACAGCCGCACCCACAACACCGCGCTCTTCATCCATGAGGAGCTGCCGATGTCCTGGGGCAAGCTCAACTTCGGCGCGCGCACCGAGCATGTGGAGGTGGAGTCCTTCGGCAATCCCTCGATCGACCGTTTCGCATCCGGCAAGTACAGCTTCAACCCGCACAGCGCGGCGGCCGGCGCTTTGGTCAACCTCACGCCGACCTGGGCGCTGACCTCCAACCTGGCCTATACCGAACGCGCACCCAAGGACTACGAACTCTTCGCCAACGGCCCCCACCTGGCCACGGCCGCCTGGGAGACCGGCGACACCTCGCTGCAGGTGGAGAAATCCACCAGCCTGGACCTGGGCGCCGAATGGAAGAGCGGCCCGAACCGCTTCAAGGCGACGGCCTATGTCAGCAACTTCAGCAACTACATCGGCCTGGCCCGTACCGACGATGTGCTGAGCGCGGACGGCGAGCGCAACCCCACGGACGCGAGCATCGAGACCTTCCCCGAGTACCGCTACAGCTCCATGCGCGCACGCTTCTACGGCATCGAGTCCAGCGGCACGGTGCGCCTGGCCGGCGAGCAGGGCCTGACCGGCCCGCTGGCTGGCGGCACGCTCGACCTGCAGCTGCGCGCCGACCTGACCCGTGCCGAGAACCGCGACACCGGCGAGCCGCTGCCGCGCATCGCGCCGGCACGCCTGGGTGCGACCCTGGCCTGGGCACAGGGCCCGTGGCGCCTGTCCGGCGGCTTCGACCACCTGGCCTCGCAGGACCGGGTGCCCGAAGGTGACCGCGCCGTGCCCTCGTACACCCTGTGGAACGCCGCCCTGGGCTGGCGCACCCAGGCGCAGTTCGGTGCCCTCAAGACCAATCTGCTGTGGTTCGCCCGCCTGGACAACATCACCGACAAGCTGGCCTACAGCGCCACCTCGATCCTGACCACCACCGCCTATCCCAAGGCGCCGCTGCCGGGCCGCAGCCTGCGGGTGGGTGTGCAGGCGAGCTTCTAAGCAAGGCGCGCCGGCCGTCGTGTTCGGCGGCCGGCAGGCGCTTTCGGATCGGCCATGGCGGGCGCGGCGCCGGGCGGCGACAACCTCGCATGCCCCTGGAAAGCGCCGGCTTGCCGCCCTACATCCCCCAACAGATCCGCATCTCGACCGAGGAGCCGCGCGGGTCGCCCGATCCCAGCAGCGATGGCGCCGCGGACACCCCGCCCGTGGCCAGCCCGCCGGCCCCTGCGCTGCCGCAGCCGGCGGGCCAGGAGCAGCCCGCCGCGGCCGATCCGGCCTTCACGGCGCCCGCATCCGGCAGCCCCACGCCCACGCCGGAAGATGCACAGCCGCGCAAGCAGGCGGCGGGCCTGGCCCGCTACATCCAGCATTGCGCGCTGGCCCAGATCAAACGCATGGGTGCGGTCGACCGCGAGACCATCCGGCGCAAGAGCAGCCCCGCCTTGCTGGCCCGCTTGCTCGGCCTCGAGAACCGCCCGGCCCGGCTGAGCCTGATCGACAAGGCCAAGATCTGTTTGCGCGAGGACGTCGACCAGTTGCCCGCCGTGCCGGACCTGCCTGTGGAGGAACTCGACACCTTGCCTGCCGATGAGCGCCTGATCTGGGAGGGCGTGCGCGACGTGCTGGCCTTCGTGCTGCAAGGGCCGGTCGAGAAGATCTTCGCCCTGGGCCGGCGCATCGAGGCCCGGCTGCCGCTCAACACGCCGCGCGCGCTGCGGGCGGCCGAGGCCGCCGCCGCGCGCAGCGCCGCCGACGGCGTGCGCGACCAGTTCCTGGCCCTGCTGCTCACCGTCGATGCGCAGTACCTGGAGGACCTGCGGCTGATGGCCTTCCGGCTCGGCAGCTGGCATGCCGTCTCGATGGCCTGGGAGCTGTCCCTGGCCGACGATGCCAGTTCGATGCTGGAGCGCTACATGCTCGGCTCGGCGCGGTTTCGTGCCGACTGCATGGCGCGGGCCAGGGCGGTGCTGGCCCGTCGGGCGCGCGACGAAGCGCTGGCGCAGGCCGACGAGGCCGCGCTGGCGCGGCTGATCCGCCTGCTGGCGGCGCTGAAGGCGGGCGAGGGCCAGGCGAGCCGCCGCGAGAGCGAACAGGCGCAGGCACTCGATGCCTTCCTGGAGGCTTCGTCCGATTTCAGCGTGGCGGACCTGCGCGCCTGCGTGGTCCAGGCCGGTGGCATCGATCCGTTCTGCCGTGTGATGCGCCTGTGCACCGGCAATCCGCTGGTACGGGAGATGGCGCACGCGGTGGACTGGCGCGGCCTGCTGCCGCGCCATGCCGCCGTGCTGGCGGCGCGATCGCAGCCGGGTGGCGGTTCGGCGCTGGTGGGCTCGCTGCGCGAACAGCTGGCGGTCCTGCTGCAGGCCGCGCGGCAGCAGAACACCGCCCAGGCCGATGCGGTGCCCAGCAAGCGGATCAAGCCCGATCCGGACAACGACGATGTCGAAGGCCTGGAAGTTCAGCGTTTCTCGCCCCATATCCGCGCCGCCACCGCATCGGGCGGCGACTGGCTCCAGGGCCTGGCGCTGGACCGGGCCGAATGGTCCGCGGCCGCCTGGGCGGATTTCGAGCGCCACTATCTCGAAGCCGCCGCGCTGCCGCGCCGCGCCCGGGAAACCCTGAAGTGCCGCCTGCAGGCCCAGGCACGGCGGCTGCTGTGCGAACCCGCGGCCGAATCGCCGGTGCCGGGCCGCTTCCAGTTCGTGACCACGCTCGACGATGGCCCCGAACGCGGCCAGGGCGTGGTGAGCCTGCAGGCGCTGGAAGCCTTCGAAGTCCTGTTCCTCTATGGCGGCACGGTGTGCGCCGACCGGGCCGAGGTCGATGCCTACCACCTGCGTTATCCGGGCTGCTGGCGTTATGCCCATTACGTGGGTTTGGCCGATGCCGACTGCGCGGAGCTGCCCGCCCGCGAGGCCACCTGCTTCGGCTATCCCGAGGGCAATATCGCCGCCAGCCTCAATGCCCGGCGGCTGCGCGGCACGCCGCGGGAACTGCGCCAGGCGGCCAATGTGGCGGCGCTGCTGCTGCGTGTGCCGGGCCTGCCTTTCGGCCTGCCGGTGATTGTGACGGTGCGGGCGATCCGGCCGGGGCGGGAGCTGTTCCTGGACTATGGCGTGCAGTTCTGCCATTTCGTCTCGGATTCGCTGCGGCCGCTGCCGGCCTGGCCGCGGGTCAAGCAGGAGGGCGGACAACGGCCGGCCGGCACGCTGGAGCAGTTCCTGTCGGCGCTGGATGCGCTGCCGCCGCCATCGGGCGATGCACCGGCGAGCTGGCAGCCGCAGGCCGGCCGCCCGCCGAGCATCGACTGGCGTGCCTGGCTGGAGCGCTCCGGCTACCAGCTGCGCCAGCTGCCGGCCGAGGGCGATGCCTGCCTGCTGGCCCTGTCCGGCGGCCTTCTCGATGCCGGGCAGCTGCAGCAGCTGCGCCACGATCTCGCCGACGCCACGGCCCGCCAGACCGACACCCCCGCGTCCGGCCGGCGCCTGGCCCGCGCCATGGTCGAGGCGCTGAACCGCAGCTGGCCGGAAAGGCCGCTGCCGCCGCAAGCTCTGCGCGCCAGCCTGGGCCACGCGGCCTATGCCGAACTGCAGCGGGTGCCCGGCGTCTGGGGCGGCAACATCGAGATCCAGGCCTGGTGCCAGCTGGAGGACGAGCGCAAACAAGCCCGCATCCCGCAGGGCCGGCGCGGCGCGGCGCCGCCGACGCAGGTGGCGCTGATCGATGCGGGCGGCGTGTTGCGGGTGCTGACGGCCGGCGACCAGGAGGTCATCGACCTGCGCCGGCTGCCCGAGCGCGAAGGGCTGCTGCTGGTGGATGCCCGGCTGTCGAAATCGGACGTGGCGCTGCTGCGCGAGGACGACCGCTACAGCGAGATCCTGCAGGGCGACCAGGCGGCGGCCGCGTGGCGCAGATAGCCGGCGCTAGGGGTAAACCCGGGCGGTGCGCTACAGTGCCTGCCTTTGGTCCTGCCCATCCCCGCCCTTCGTGTTCCAAGCCGTCTTTTCCGCACTCGTCCCGGTCGTTCTCTTCATCCTGGTGGGCTATGTCTGCGGCATCCGCGGCTGGATCCGGGCCAGCGCGATCCCCGACCTGTCGAACCTCACCTTCCTGGTGCTGACGCCGGCGCTGCTCTTTCGCACCATGAGTTCGGTGCATGTGGACCAGCTGGACTTCCGGCCCATCGGCATCTATTTCGCGGTGGTCTTCTGCGTGTTCTGCGCCGTGAGCCTGTCGCGCGGCGGCTTCGGGCGGCACGGCATCGTGCTGGCGCTGGCCGGCACCTTCAGCAACACCACCATGATCGGCGTGCCGCTGGTCGGCCTGGCCTTCGGGCAGGCGGGCCTGGTGGTGCTGTTCACCCTGATCTCGGTGCATGCCTTCGTGCTGCTGACCTGCGCCACCATCCTGCTGGAGCTGGCGGTGGCCCGGGAAGACGCCGCCGCCGGCCGCAGCGGCCAGCACCACATGGCGGCCACGGTGCTGCGGGCGGTGCGCAAGGGCATCCTGCATCCGGTGCCGCTGCCCATCGTACTGGGCCTGCTCTATGCGCTGACCGGCCTGCCGCTGCCCAAGGTGATCGACCAGGGCCTGTTGATCCTGGGCGGCGCCCAGGTGCCGGTGGCGCTGGTGCTGGTGGGCGTCACGCTGGCCTTCTCGCGGGTCGGCCACCAGCTGCGCGGTGCGCTGGCGCTGAGCTCGGTGAAGATCGTGCTCCACCCGCTGGGCATGCTGCTGGTGGGCAAGCTGCTGGGCCTGTCGGGCGTGACGCTGCAGGTGATGGTGGTGACGGCCGCGCTGCCGATCGGCGCCAATGTCTTTCTGTTCTCGCAGCGCTACCGCACGGCCGAGGATGTGGTGACGGCGAGTGTGGCGGTGTCCACCGTGCTGGCGCTGGTCACCCTGCCGCTGATGCTGCTGGCGGTCGTCGGGCTGTAGCGGTCGGGGCGCCGCGCCGCCGGCTTTCGTGCGCAGTGTCCGGGCCTTCGGAGCCTGCGGGGCACGGCGGCATCGCGTCTCCAGAATCGTTCGCTTTCCTTGATCCGAGAAAGCGATCGCCATGAATGTCTTGCAGTCCACCGCCGCCAACGCTGCTTATTCCAGCTTCGCCCCGTCAGGCGCTCAGTCAACCGTCCTGCCGGACCCGCCCCAGGCCGGGCGGCGCGTCGCCTGGGGCGATCCGCGTGTGGTGGGCACCTATGCGAAGGCCGAGGAAACCTTGGCCGCGCTCCTGGCACTGGGCCCTGTCGATCCTGACTGGGGCGGCGACAAAACGGCTGACCTCTCCGGCGACGAGAAACATCCGCAGAGCACGCCTGGCGCCGTGCGGACCCGGCGTTTGCCGCGTGCTGCTGCCATGCGCTGGCCGGTCGATCCGCGGGCGGCCCAGAGCTGGTCGGTCGATCTGCGCAAGGACCTGCGGCCCAGTGCGCCGGCAGGCCACATGACGGTGGGCGCGACGCTGGAGCGGATCGGCGTCATCCTCTTTGACATCTCGCAGGGCGGCCCGCAGCTGGGCATGGCCCGCATGCTGAAGGACGAAGCCGTGCGGGCGCTGGGCGGCATGGACAGCCGGCTCGGCCGCGAGTTCGCGCGGCGCTACAACCGCATCGCGGACTATGTGCAATTGGCACGCATCACGCAGCTGCTTGTCCGCACCCAGCATGCGAAGCGCTATGCCTACGTCGTTCACGAGGAGCTTGCCAAAAAACTGCCCGGCGCATTCCGCGCGATGGCGGCTGGCAACCGTCCGGACGAGGACATCCTGGTGTGGCTGAACGAGCGCGTGAAGTGCCGCATCGACTGGATTCGCAACCGCTGGGCACCGGAATGGCTTTACTTCCTGCACAAGACCTTCGCCTGCTGAGCGCCCTCAGGGCGCCAGCCGCTCGCGTTGCCAGGCGCCGCCTTGCTGCCGGTAGTGCAGGCGGTCGTGCAGCCGGCTCTTCCTGCCCTGCCAGAACTCCCAGCCATCCGGCACCAGGCGGAAACCGCCCCAGTGCGGCGGGCGCGGCGGGTTCAGCAGGTAACGCGCACTGGTCTTGGCGGCATTGGCCACCAGCACGGCGCGGCTGGAGATCACCTGGCTCTGCGGGCTGGCCCAGGCGCCGATGCGCGAGTCCAGCGGGCGGCTTGCGAAATAGGCATCGCTCTCCTCGGCGGAGGTGCGCTCGATGCGGCCCTCGATACGCACCACCCGTTCCAGCTCCACCCAGTGGAACTGCAGCGCTGCGTAAGGATTGCCGGCCAGCTCCTGGCCCTTCCTGCTGTCGTAGTTGGTGAAGAAGACGATGCCGCGGGCGTCGTAGCCCTTGATCAGCACGATGCGGGTGCTGGGCCGCAGGTCGCCGCCGACGGTGGCGAGTGTCATCGCGTTGGGCTCGGGCACCTGGGCGGCCAGGGCTTCATTGAGCCACCGGTCGAACTGCTGGAGGGGATCGGCGTCGGAGTCCTGTTCGCCGAGCTCGGCTTTCTCGTAGCTCTTGCGCAGGTCGGCGATGGCGGGGTTCAGGGGCGTGTCGGGCATGGTCGGCATGATACTTTTGTCGCATGGAACCCATCATCCTCATCCTGGCCTCGGGCCAGGGCCGCCGTTTTCGGGCGGCCGGCGGCGCCACGCACAAGCTGCAGGCCGATCTCGGCGGCCGGGAGGTGCTGGCGCGGACCCTGGACGCGGCGCAGGCCAGCGGCCTAGCCTGGCATCTGGAGCGTGCTTCGCACCCGGGCATGGGCGATGCGCTGGCCGCCGCGGTGCGGGCCACCGCCGCGGCCGACGGCTGGCTGATCCTGCCGGCCGACATGCCGCTGGTGCTGCCGGCCACCATGCAACAAGTGGCCCGGGCCTTGGAGGAGGGCGCGCAGGCGGCCTTTCCGGTGGTTGATGGACGGCGCGGCCATCCGGTGGGTTTTGCCGCCGCTCAGCGCGAGCGGCTGATGGCGCTGTCGGGCGACGAGGGCGCCCGCTCCATCCTCGGCGAGCTGCGTGCCGCCGGCCTGGCAAGGGAGATCGCCAGCACGGACGCCGGCGCCCTGGAAGACATCGACACACCGCAAGACCTGCAGCGCGCCCAGGCCCTGTGGCGCGCCCGCCAGGCCCTGGATGCTTAGCGCTTGACGATCACCGCGCAGGCCAGCCGGCCGCCGGAATTGCCGGTGGGCTGGGTGACGAAGTCGTCGGGCATCGCATGCACGATCAGGCCGCGGCCGACCACGTCGGTCGGGCCGCTGCCCACCGTCACGCCGCGCAGCTCCACGCTGAAGGTGGCGGTGCCGGTGGCGTCCGCATGCAGGCTGGGCAGGTCGCCCGCATGCACGCCGGGCTCGCCCGCATGGCCGTGCACGCCGGCGTTGGGGTTGAAGTGGCCGCCGGCACTCATGCCGTCGCCGCTGCTGCAGTCGCCTTTTTCGTGGATGTGGAAGCCGTGCTCGGCATTGGGCTTCAGGCCCTTGATGGTGCCGTTGACCCGCACCATGGTGCCCAGCTGCACGAACTGCACATTGCCGGTGACGGCGTTGCCGGTGACGGCGTTGCCGGTGGTCGGCAGCAGGTCGGCCGATGCCGTGGGGCCCATGGCGGGCGTGGCGCAGCCGGCCAGGGTGAGCAGGGCGGCGGTGCCGAGGGCGGCCGACAGGCGGGAAGCGATGCGGAAGTTCATGGGGCGTTGGCTCCGGTTGTATCGGGATGGACGCGACACTCTAAGCGCTGGCGCCGCCCCCATCTGAATCGGCCTGTGACAAACGCAGCAGCCGCGCCAGCGCACGGTCCTCGATGCCCAGGCGGCGCAGTTCCTCGTAGGTCTTGCGGGCGTAGTCGCGGGTGGTGCCGAAACGGCCGGCCGCCGTGGAGAAGATGCGCCGGTATTCCTGGTCGTCCAGCGATCCGGTGTGCTGAGGGCTCTGTTTCGACAGGGTGAAGGCCAGCGCCTGCACCGTGCCTTGGTCGGTGCGGCAGGGCAGCCAGCGCGGGTCGTACACGCCGGTCACCATCTCGCGCTGCCACAGGGTGACGAAACCCTGCTCGCAGTCCTCACGCGGCAGGCGGAACACCATGCCCCGGCAGCTGCCGCCCGACAGCAGGCCGAAGACCAGGCCCGGGCATTCGGGCGTGCCGCGGTTGACGCGGCTCCACATCTTCAGGGCCCGGTGCCAGCCGAAGACCTGGGCCGCGCGCCGCTCGACGAAATCGAGTTCGGGCTTCCACAGCAGCGAGCCATAACCGAACACCCACAGGTCGCGCTGGCCGCCCCATTGCGCCCGGGCGCGCGCCAGCATCTCCTGCGGATCGCGGCAGGCAGTCGGGGTGCTGGCGGGGTCTGGCGGCATGCGGGACATGGGCGAAGCCGTCATTATCCGAACTCACGACGGCCCTGGTAACCCTGTTCGTACCCGGTTCGTTACTGCGCCACACGAAAACGCCATGGCACGCGCCTACGATGGCGGAACATGCGCCCGCCGCGGCGCGCACCACAGATCACGACGATGAAACTCCACTCCACCGTAGACCGCGTCACCGAACGCATCCGTGAACGCAGCCGCGACAGCCGCGCTGCCTATCTCGGCCTCATCGATCAGATGACCCAGCGCCAGCGCGGCGCCGACCGCATGGGCTGCGCCAACGTCGCCCACGCCTTCGCCGGCATGCCCACCGGCGACAGGTTCAAGGTGGTGGCCGAGCGGGTGCCCAATCTCGGCATCGTCACCGCCTACAACGACATGCTGTCGGCCCACGCGCCCTATGCCGGCTATCCGGACATCATCAAGCACGAGGCGCGCAGCCTGGGCGCCACCGCCCAGGTGGCCGGCGGCACCCCGGCCATGTGCGACGGCGTGACCCAGGGCACGCCCGGCATGGAGCTGAGCCTGTTCTCGCGCGACACCATCGCCATGGGCGCGGCCATCGCCCTGTCGCACGATGTGTTCGACGGCGCGCTGATGCTCGGCATCTGCGACAAGATCGTGCCGGGCCTCCTGATCGGCGCCCTGCATTTCGGCCACCTGCCCACCGTCTTCGTGCCGGCCGGGCCGATGACCAGCGGCCTGTCCAACAAGGACAAGGCCAAGGTGCGCGAGCAGGCCGCGCAGGGCCTGGTCGGCCGCAAGGAGCTGATGGAGGCCGAACAGAAGGCCTACCACGCCCAGGGCACCTGCACCTTCTACGGCACGGCCAACAGCAACCAGATGCTGCTCGAAGCCATGGGCCTGCATGTGCCCAGCGCCGCCTTCGTCACCCCCGGCACGGCGCTGCGCGAGCAGCTGACCCGCGAGGCGGTGCGCACGCTGATGGGCATCCTGCCGCAGCGCCGCTTCGCGCCCATCGGCCGCATCGTGGACGAGCGCTGCATCGTCAACGCCATGGCCGCGCTGCTGGCCACCGGGGGCTCCACCAACCACCTGATCCACTGGGTGGCGGTGGCGCGCTCGGCCGGCATCCATATCGACTGGGACGACTTCGCCACCCTGTCGGAAGTGGTGCCGCTGCTCTCGCGTGTCTATCCCAACGGCAGCGCCGACGTGAACGCCTTCCAGGCGGCCGGCGGCACCGGCTTCGTGATCCGCGAGTTGCTGGACGCCGGCCTGATGCACGAGGACGTGCTCACCGTGCGCGAAGGCGGCCTGCGTGAGCAGACCCGGGTGCCGGTCGAGGGCGAAGGCGGCTTCTCCTGGCAGGAGACCGGCGCCTCCGGCGACCTCAGCGTCTGCCGCCCGGCCACCGAGCCCTTCAGCCCCATCGGCGGCCTGAAGCTGCTGCGCGGCAACCTGGGCCGCGCCGTCATCAAGGTCTCGGCCGTGCCGGACGACCGCCATGTGATCGAGGCGCCCGCGCGTGTCTTCGATTCGCAGGAGCAGCTGCAGAAAGCCTTCAGCGCTGGCGAGATGGAGCAGGACATGGTCTGCGTGGTGCGCTGGCAGGGCCCGCGCGCCAACGGCATGCCCGAGCTGCACAAGCTGACCCCACCGCTGGCCGTGCTGCAGGGCAAGGGCTTCCGGGTGGCGCTGGTCACCGACGGCCGCATGAGCGGTGCCTCCGGCAATGTGCCGGCCGCCATCCATGTCTCGCCCGAAGCCCTGGCCGGCGGCCCGCTGGCCAAGGTGCGCGACGGCGATCTGGTGCGCCTGGACGCCAATGCCGGCACCCTCGAAGTGCTGGTGCCGGCCGCCGAATGGGATGGCCGCGAGAATGCCACCATGCCGCCCGCGCTCACCGTCGAATCCGGCCGTGGCATGGGCCGCGAACTGTTTGCCGGCATGCGCCGCAATGCCACCACCGCTGAAGAAGGAGCCTGCACATGGCTGTGAACCCGACCCATTCCCTCACCCCGCGCGAAGTCATGGCCGATGCGCCGGTCATCCCGGTCATCGTGCTGCACGACGTGGCCCATGCGGTGCCGCTGGCGCGCGCCCTGGTGGCTGGCGGCATCCGCATGCTGGAAGTGACCCTGCGCACGCCGCAGGCCATCGCCTGCATCGAGGCGATCGCGCGTGAGGTGCCCGATGCCGTGGTCGGCGCCGGCACCATCCGCACCGCCTCGGACGCCGATGCCGCCGCGGCCGCCGGCGCGCGTTTCGGTGTCAGCCCCGGCTACACACCCACCATCGGCCGCGCCTGCCGCGAAGCCGGCCTGCCGCTGCTGCCGGGTGTGGCGACCGGCTCGGAAATCATGGCGGCGCTGGAAGACGGCTTCACCGCGCTGAAGTTCTTCCCCGCCATGCAGGCCGGCGGTCCCGGCATGCTCAAGGCCTGGCACGGCCCGTTCGCCGATGTGGTGTTCTGCCCCACGGGCGGCATCTCGGCGGGCAATGCGGGTGAACTGCTGTCGCTGCCCAACGTGGCCTGCGTGGGCGGCTCGTGGCTCACGCCCGGGGACGCGGTCAAGGCCGGCGGCTGGGCCCGGATCACGGCGCTGGCCAAGGAAGCCAAAGCCCTGCAACGCGCTGCCCAGTAAACACGTTCTTTTGAAAATCGTTTCCCATTCTTTGCAAAATTTGGATTTTGAATAGAATGGGAAACAAATGCCCGCCACCTCCACGCCCATCGGACTCATCGTTGCCCAGCACCTGATCGCGCTGGGCGAGCAGATCCGTGCCCGGCGCAAGTCGCTGAAGGTCAGTGCGACGACGGCCGCCGAAGCGGCCGGCATGTCGCGTGTCACCCTGCATCGCATCGAGAAGGGCGAGCCTTCGGTGACCATGGGTGCCTACCTCGAAGCGGCGCACAGCGTGGGCCTGTCGGTGGAGCTGATCGATCCGCAGGCTCCCAAACCGGCCGAGGAGGCCGTCCCCGCCACGCTTCTGCTGGACGACTATCCGCAGCTCAAACTCCTGGCCTGGCATCTTCCGGACGCGCGTGAAGTCACCCCGCAGCAGGCGCTGGAACTCTACGAGCGCGGCTGGCGCCATGTCGATCGCGGCCGGCTGGAGCCCCAGGAGCGGCGTCTGATCGACGCCCTCGCCCGGCAGCTGGGCGGAGGGCGCCTGCTTGTTTGAGCGCGACCATCACCGGCGGATCGCAGCGGTGCTGGGCGCGCTGAATGCCGAATTGCTGCAGTCGCATCACTGCTACTTCGGCGGCGGCACGGCAATAGCGCTGCGCTACGGCGAATACCGGGAGTCGGTCGATATCGATTTCCTGGTGTCGGACCGTGCCGGCTACCGGGCGCTGCGTGAGCTGCTGTCCGGCCCCGAGGGACTGCGGCCCCTCTTTCGTGAAGGCAGCCCGGGCCCGATACGCGAGGTGAGAGCGGACCAGTACGGCATCCGCACGCTGGTCCAGGCGGCGGACCGTCCGATCAAGTTCGAGATCGTGCACGAAGGCCGCATCGGCTTCGCGCTACCCGCCGAGGCCGACCGCATCTGCGGCGTGCTGGCATTGACGCCGCTGGACATGGCCACCAGCAAGCTGCTGGCCAATGCCGACCGATGGCGCGACGACTCCGTCATGAGCAGAGACGTGATCGACCTCGCCATGATGCAGCCGGCCATGCCGATGCTGCGGCAGGCGCGCCTGAAGGCCAGGGAGGCTTATGGCGACTCCATCGATTCCTGCCTGGCCAAGGCCATCGACTACCTGCGCCAACGGCCGGCCCTGCTCGACAAGCGAATCAGCGCCATGTCGATGACGGCCACGCGGGCGCAGGTCTGGCAGCGCATCAAGGCGCTCGAAGCAGTGCTGCCACCGCCGACGGGCGCCTGAGCCTTACTTCGCGGCGCTATCGGGCTTGGCCGGCGTCTTGGACGGCGCGCCGGTCTGCGGTGCCTGGCCGGTCGCATTGACCTTGGCGGATTCGGTCTGCACCGCCGTCGTGTCGGCCTTGGTTGTCATCTGCGTGGCGCCGCCGCTCTTGTCGCATGTGGCCTTGTCGGTGGCATGCGTGCCGTCGGCGCAGGTCACGGCGCCGTGTTTCATGGGCGCCTTGTCGGCGGCCTGGGCGGCGCCGGCAGCGGCGAGGGCGATGGCTGCGCCGGTCAGCAGCAGGCGGATGGTGGATGCGGTCTGTTTCATGGTCGGTCTCCAGTTGGATGCGGGTCATCCCCGCGCCACCAGTCTGATCCTGGCGGTGGGTGCAGGCGGTACCAAATGCAAGCGGCGTGCTGGCGCAAGCCCGGATGCGCAAACCTCCTACATCCGTGCGGCCCGCGCCCCCGACAGGTGCGGGCCGGCCCTCGGCGCAGGCTGTCCCCCATGCCATCGAACCCAGAACAAGACAAGCCGGGCCTGGTCGAAGTGCGCGGCGCCCGTGAACACAATCTGCGCAATGTCGATGTCGACATCCCGCGCGACCGGCTGGTGGTCTTCACCGGTGTCTCGGGCTCGGGCAAATCCTCGCTGGCCTTCGGCACCATTTACGCGGAAGCACAGCGCCGCTATCTCGACTCGGTGGCGCCCTATGCGCGCCGCCTGCTGGACCAGGCCGGCACGCCCCAGGTGGACCGCATCGACGGCCTGCCGCCGGCAGTGGCCCTGCAGCAGCAGCGGGGTGCGCCCACGGCGCGATCGAGCGTCGGCAGCGTCACCCACCTGGCGGACCTGGTGCGGCTGCTGTATTCGCGTGCCGGCAGCTATCCGCCGGGCCAGGCGATGCTGTTCGCCGAAGACTTCTCGCCCAACACGCCGCAGGGCGCCTGCCCGCACTGCCACGGCCTGGGCCGGGTCTACGACGCCACCGAAAAAACCATGGTGCCCGACGACCGCCTGACGATACGCGAGCGCGCCATCGCCGCCTGGCCGCCGGCCTGGTACGGGCAGAACCTGCGCGACATCCTGGTGTCCCTCGGCCACGATGTGGACAAGCCCTGGCACAGGCTGCCCAAGAAGACCCGCGACTGGATCCTGTTCACCGACGAGCAGCCGGTGGTGCCGGTGTATGCCGGCTTCTCGCCCGAGGAGACCGCCGACGCCATCCGGCGCCAGCTGGCGCCCAGCTACATGGGCACCTTCAGCAGCGCGCGCCGCTACCTGCTGCACAACTTCGCGACCACGCAGAGCGCCTCCACCAAGAAGCGGGTGGCGCGTTTCCTGGTCGGCACGCCATGCCCGGCCTGCGCGGGCAAGCGGCTCAAGCCCGAGGCGCTGGCCGTGCGTTTCGCGGGCCTGGACATCGGCGAGCTGGCGCGCCTGCCGCTGGCCGAACTGGCCGAGCGGCTGCGGCCCGCCGCCGAGGACGAGACCGGCGATGCCACCCCCGGCCGGGCCACCGCCCGCGCCGCGCGAACGCCCGCGCGCCATGCCGGCGCCAGGCACGAGGGCACGCCGGATGTCACCCGCACCTCCGCGCTGTCGATCGAAAAACGCATCGCCGCCCAGCGCATCGCCATCGAGCTGCGCGAGCGCATTGGCCGGCTGACAAGGCTGGGCCTGGGTTACCTGGGCATGGAGCGGGCGACGACCACGTTGTCCTCCGGCGAACTGCAGCGCCTGCGCCTGGCCACGCAGCTGGCCTCGCAGCTCTTCGGTGTGGTCTATGTGCTGGACGAACCCTCGGCCGGCCTGCATCCGGCCGATGGCGAGGCCCTGCTCGATGCGCTGGAAGGCCTGCGCGATGCGGGCAACTCGGTCTTCGTGGTGGAGCACGACACCGCCACCATGCGGCGTGCGCAGTGGCTGGTGGACGTGGGCCCGGGGGCGGGCGAGGGCGGCGGCCAGGTGCTCTACAGCGGCCCGCCCGAAGGGCTGCAGGCGGTGGCCGGGTCGCAGACGGCGCGTTATCTTTTTCCTGCGCAGGGTGCGGCGGCTGAACGCACACCGCGCACGCCGGCCGGCTGGCTGCGGCTGCGCGGCATCAGCCGCCACAACCTCATGGAGGTCGATGCGGATGTCCCGCTCGGCTGCCTTTGCGCCGTGACCGGTGTCTCGGGCTCCGGCAAGTCCAGCCTGGTGAGCCAGGCCTTGGTCGAACTGGTGTCGGACCGGCTGGGCGCCGCGCGCCAGGACAGGCCGGACGAGCGGACCGACGAGCCCGACAGCCCTGGCGACGAGCCCGCCGAAGACATGGTGGACATGGCAGCCGCCGCCACCGGCCGCATCGCCGAGGGCATGGAAGGAATCCAGCGCCTGGTGCAGGTGGACCAGAAGCCGATCGGCCGCACGCCGCGTTCCAACCTCGCCACCTATACCGGCCTGTTCGATGCGGTGCGCAAGCTCTTCGCCGCCACGCCCGAGGCGCGCGAGCGCGGTTACGGCGCCGGCCGTTTCTCCTTCAACGTGCCTCAGGGCCGCTGCCCGGTCTGCGAGGGCGAGGGCTTCGTCAGCGTCGAGATGATGTTCATGCCCAGCGTCTACGCCCCTTGCCCGCAATGCCATGGCGCGCGTTATGCGCCCGAGACGCTGGAAGTCACCTGGCAGGACCGCAACATCGCCGAGGTGCTGGGCATGACGGTCGATGGCGCCGCGGCGTTCTTCGCGGCCGAGCCGGCCATCGCAAGGCCGCTGGAGGTGCTGCAGCAGATCGGCCTGGGTTATCTGCGCCTGGGCCAGCCGGCCACCGAACTCTCGGGCGGCGAGGCCCAGCGCATCAAGCTGGCGACCGAGCTGCAGCGGCTGCGGCGCGGCGACACGCTCTATGTGCTGGACGAGCCCACCACCGGCCTGCATCCGGCCGACGTCGACCGCCTGCTGCTGCACCTGCACGCCCTGGCCGATGCCGGCAACACGGTGGTGGTGGTCGAGCACGACATGCGCCTGGTGGCGCAGAGCGACTGGGTGATCGACATCGGCCCAGGCGCAGGACTGCAGGGCGGCCAGGTGGTGGCAAGTGGCACGCCTCGGGAAGTGGCGGGTGCGGGCAAGGGCAGGACGGCCGCCTACCTGGCCGAGGCACTGGGCCAGGGCTGAGGCCTCAACGGTCCTTCTTGCGCAGGGCCAGCCAGCCGGCGATGACGGTGAAGGCGATCACCAGCGAGACCAGGATCCAGAACCCGTGTTTGCTCTCGGCCAGCGGAATGCCGCCCACGTTCATGCCGAAGAGGCCGGCCAGGATGTTGATCGGCAGAGCCAGCACGGTGACCACGGTCAGCACGAACAGGCTGCGGTTGTTCTCCTCGTTGACCGCGGCGGCGCTTTCTTCCTGCAGCAGCTTGATGCGTTCCTGCAGGCCCTGCATGTCGCGCAGCACGGCGGAGAACTCCTCCGTCGATCCGCGCAACTGCTGCAGGTCGTCCTCGGCCATCCAGGCGGGCGGATGGTGCAGCACACGGAACAGGGCGGCCGGCTCGGGCGCCAGCAGGCGCTGCAGCCGCACCAGCAGGCGGCGCAGCGTGCCCAGGCGGCCATGTTCGCTGGCGCGGCGGCCGGCCAGCAGCTTGTCTTCGGCATCGTCCACCTTGCGGGTGACGCCGCGCAGGATGTCCACCAGGCTGGCGGCCTGGGTGCGCATCAGTTGCTCCAGCAACTCCACGGTGGAGCGCGGCGAGCGGCCGTCGCGCAGGGCGGTGCGCAGCGCATCGACCGAACGCAGCGGCCGGGTGCGGGCGGTCACCACCAGGTGCGGGCGCACGCAGATCCACAGGGTGGAGATGTCGCTGGGCTCGAAGCCGAAGTCGAAGTGCACATCGTTGAGCACGGCCACCAGGGCGTCGTCGTCGCGCTCGATGCGGGTGGAGTGGGAGTCCTCGCGCAGGGCGTCGAAGAAGGCATCGGGCAGGCCGGCGTGGCGCTGGATCCAGCGTTCGGCGTGGGCGTTGCTGAGGTTGAAATGCAGCCAGGCGAAGGCGTCGTCCTCGGGCGCGGCCTTGGTGGCCTCGTGCAGCCAGACGGTGGCCTCGTCCAGCGACAAGGGCCGGGCCAGGTCGGCATCGGCATCGAAGCGGTAGCCGCAGATCAGGCCGGCATCGTCGCTGGCGGACGCGGCTGCGACCTGTTGGGGGGAGAGGGACATGAAGGGCGCAATCCTGGTGGTCGAATATGACGGCCCGGTGACGATACCGTGTCAGCCGCCGCGCAGCCGAGCCAGGGCCTTGGCGATTTCTTCCACGACGGACGGCCAGTCGCCGCGCCGGGTCTGGCGGAACAGGCGGGTGCGGCGGTACCAGGGCGTGTCGGAGCGGCCGCGCAGCCAGCGCCAGTCGTTGCGGAAGGCGGGCAGCATCACCCAGCAGGGGATGTCGAGCGCGCCGGCCAGGTGGCAGGCGGCGGTGTCCACCGCGATCAGCAGATCCAGCTGGGCGAGGATCGCGGCCGAGTCGGAGAAACTTTCGATCTCGCTGCCCAGGTGCACCAGCGGCTGATCGCCGGGCGGGTGGCGGGCCTCGTGCTCACCGGCCCATTTCTGCAGGCTGACGAAGACCACGCCCGGCACCCGCCACAGCGGAGCCAGGGTGACGAGGCTGTCCAGGGAGCGGTCGGCATCGTTGTCGTGCTGCACATTGCCGCGCCAGACCAGGCCGACACGCAGCGGCGCCCGCGGGATGCGCGGCGCCCAGCGGGCGATGTCGGCCGCATCGGCCGCGAGATAGGGCGTGGCGCCGGGAATCGTGCCGACCGTGGTGCCGCAGAACAGCGGCAGGCTCAGCATGGGCACCCAGTAGTCGTGCTCGGGCAGGGCGGCCGGCGCATCCTGCAGGGCGATATGGCGGTCGGCGCCGGCCACGGTGTGCATCAGCGCCAGCAGCGAATCGGTGCAGGCGCAGGTGATGAAGGCCGGTTGGTGCAGGGTCCGCACCAGGGCCAGGTAGCGGCAGAACTGCAGCTGGTCGCCATGTCCCTGCTCGGGCCAGACCAGCAGGCGTTTGCCGGCCAGCGGCTGGCCGGTCCACTGCCGGGCGGCGCCCGCTGGCGGCGGCTCCGGAAAGCCGGGGACGGATCCTGTCACCCGCATGCGGTAGCGCATCTCGGTGTGCTGGAAACCTTCCGGCAGCCGGCCCATGGACAGCAGCAGCTGACCCAGGTTGATGTGGGCCGAGGCCAGTTCCGCGTCCTGCGCCAGTGCGGCGCGGAAGGCGGACTCCGCTTCGTGGATGCGGCCCTGGTCGAAGAACAGGGCGCCGAGGTTGGAGAGATGGGCGGCGTTTTCCGGCTGCAGGCGCAGTGCCTCGCGGTAGTGGAATTCGGCCTCGGCTTCCGCATCGCCGCCCAGGCCCTGGCGCCGCGCCAGCACGCCGGCCAGGTGGTTGTGCACCTCGGGCCGGTCGGGGGCCAGCGCCAGGGCGCGGCGCTGGCAGGCCTCGGCCTCGTCGTGGCGGCGCAGTTCCTCCAGCGTCAGGCCGAGATTGGTGAGGGCGGCGACGTCGTCCGGCCGCCGTTCCAGCGCGTGGCGGTAGGCGTCTTCGGCCTCGGGCCAGCGTTTGTTGGCGGCCAGCAGCACGCCGAGGTTGGTCCAGGTGGCAGTCTGGCCCGCGTCCAGCGAGAGGGCGTGGCGCAGGGCGGTTTCGGCGGCCTGGTCTTGCCGTTTGCGCAGGCGCAGCAGGCCCAGGTTGGCCCAGCAGGTGGCGTCGGCGCTGCCGTCGTCGGCGCTGTCCTGCCAGCAGGCCAGGGCTTCGTCGGCTTGGCCACCGGCCAGCAGCAGTTCGCCGAGATGCTGGGTGACACGCGCATCGGGCTGAAGCGCCAGCGAGCGGCGCCAGCAGTGCTCGGCATCTGCGGGCCGGCCGGCCAGGCGGGCGGCGATGCCGCAGACGCTCCACAGCGCGGCGTCCTGCGGATCGGCCCGCAGCGCCTGCTCGCCGATGGCGAAGGCCTCATGGGCATCGCCCGTGTCGAGCGCGTCCAGCACCTGGGCGACGGCGTCAATGTTCATGCGGCAGGGCCTGAATGCGGCGGATCAGCGTGCTGCTGGAACGCCCGGGCAGAAAGGGCAGGGCGATGGCCGATCCGCCCCAGCCGCGCACCAGGGCGGCTTCGGGCAGGCAGTCCATGTCGTAGTCGCCGCCCTTGGTGTAGATGTCGGGCCGCACCCCCTCCAGCAGGGCCAGGGGCGCGGGCTCGTCGAAGCCCACGATCAGGTCCACGGCGGCCAGGCCCGCGAGCACGGCGGCGCGGTCTTCGAAAGCCACCAGCGGCCGGCCGGTGCCCTTGCCCAGGCCGCGGGCGGACAGGTCCGAGTTGAGCCCGACCACCAGCGACGCGCCCAGCGCGCGGGCGGCCGCGAGGTATTCGACATGTCCGCGGTGCAGCAGGTCGAACACGCCGTTGGTGAACACCAGCGGACGCGGCAGCGTGGCGATGCGGCCGGCGATATCCGCAGCTACGCAAACCTTGCCGGCGTTCATGAAAACAACTCCGCCTGGCTGACGCTGGCCGTGCCAAAACGCCCGACCACGATCCCGCCCGCCTTGTTGGCATACGGCACCGCCGCGCGCATGGTCAGGCCGCAGCCCAGCAGCAGGGCCATGACGGCGGCCACGGTGTCGCCCGCGCCGGTCACGTCGAAGACCTCGCGGGCGGTGGCCGGCACATGCAGCGCGCCCTGGTCGTCGAAGAGGGTCATGCCTTCCTCGGCGCGGGTGGCCAGCAAGGCTTGCAGGCCCAGGCGCTGGCGCAACTGCTGGACCCGTGCGGCGAGGTCGGCCTCGTCGCGCCAGGCGCCGATGGCGTCGCGCAGTTCGGAGCGGTTGGGTGTCAGCAGGCTGGCGCCGGCATAACGGTCGAAGTCGCCGCCGCGCGGGTCGACCACCACCGGCAGGCCGAGGGCGCGGGCTTGCCGGATCAGGTCCGGCACCCGGGCCAGCGCACCGCGCCCGTAGTCCGACAGCAGCACGGCCGCATGGCCCGGCAGGGCCTGGGCGAAAGCCGCGCCGAAAGCATCGAGCGCGGCCGCCGAGGGCAGGCCTCGCACGAAGTCGGCCCGCAGCAGCTGCTGCGCCCGGCCGACGATACGCAGCTTGACGGTGGTGGGCAGGGCGGCATCGACCGCGCCGGCCCATGCGATGCCGGCGTCTTCCAGCAGGTCCTGCAGGCTGCGATCGGCCGCATCGCCGCCGCGCACCGACAGCAGCGTGGCGGCGGCGCCCAGCGCGCGCAGGTTCATGGCGGCATTGGCCGCGCCGCCCAGGCGCTCCTGCTCGCCTTCCACCTGCACGATGGGCACGGGTGCCTCGCGCGAGATCTGCTCGACGCTGCCCAGCCAGTAGCGGTCCAGGATGGCGTCGCCGGCCACCAGCACACGGCAGGCGGCGATCTCGCGCGGGCCGGGGATCACGCCGCCTTCAGCCCGCCGCCGGCCGCGTCGTCGGCGCGCTGGATCAGCTCGATCTTGTAGCCGTCCGGATCGGTCACGAAGGCGATCACCGTGCTGCCGCCCTTGACCGGACCGGCCTCGCGACTGATGGTGCCGCCGGCCGCGCGGATCTTGTCGCAGGCGGCGTAGGCATCGGGCACGCCCAGCGCGATATGGCCGTAGGCGCTGCCCAGCTCGTACTGGCTGGTGCCCCAGTTGTAGGTGAGTTCGATCTCGGCCTGGCCCGGGTTGCCGCCGTCGAAGCCGAGGAAGGCCAGGCTGTACTTGTATTCCTCGTTCTCGGAGCGGCGCAGCAGCTGCATGCCGATGACGCCGGTGTAGAAGTCGATGGAGCGCTGCAGGTCGCCGACGCGCAGCATGGTGTGGAGGAGTCGCATGGTTGTATGGGTGGGGTGTTGCGGGATGAGCCCGGTATTCTGCGCGGCCTCGGTGGAGGTGTGCAGCCGCATCCTGGAAAGCCCTGAAGGCAAATGATTGCAGCTGCAACGATTGCAGCTACAATCCGCCGCCATGACATCCGCCGAGCCATCCGCCGCCGACACCGGCCCGTATTCCCCGCAGGGCTGCACCAACGCCAAGCTGCGCCAGCTGACGCGCCGGGTCGGCCAGCACTTCGATGCCGAAGTCGCGCAGTCGGGCCTGAAGACCACCCAGTATTCGCTGCTCACCACCATCGAATCGCATGCAGCGATCCGATCGGTGGACCTGGCGGCGCTGCTGCACATGACCGCCTCCACCCTCAGCCGCAACCTGCATGTGCTGGTGGATGCCGGATGGGTGGAACTGGGCGACGGCCCCGATGCCCGCAGCCGGCTGGTGCGCATCACCGAGGCCGGCAAGGCGCAGCGCCGCGCCGCCCGGGTGCACTGGCGTCGGGCCCAGCAGTCGCTGGTGGCGCTGCTGGGCGCCGAGCGGGTGGCGGCGCTGCATGCGCTGATCGACGAGGCCCTGCCGCTGCTGGCGCCCGCGCCGGACGAGAACCTGCACGAACACTGAGTCCCCGCTTTCCTTTTTTCCCCCATCTCCGAAAGGCACGCCCATGTTGTCCCGAGACCTCTCCGCCCGCCTGCAGGCGCGCGGCATCCACTACGGCTGGGTGGTGGCCGCCGTCACCTTCCTGACGATGCTCACCATGTCGGCCGCGCTGGGCCTGCCCGGCGCGATGCTGCAGCCGCTCACCAAGGAGTTCGGCTGGACCACCACCGATGTCTCGTCGGTGCTGGCGATCCGCTTCGCGCTCTTCGGGTTGATGGGGCCTTTCTCCGCCGTGCTGATGGACCGCTTCGGCCTGCGCCGGGTGATGTTCTGCGGCCTGGCGCTGGTGGGCGGGGCGATGGCGCTGGTCACGCAGGCCTCCCAGCTGTGGCAGCTCTTCGTGCTGTGGAGCCTGATGCTGGGCATAGGCACCGGCCTCACGGCCATGGTGCTGGGCGCGGTGGTGTCGAGCCGCTGGTTCGTGGCGCGGCGCGGGCTGGTGATGGGCATCCTCACGGCCAGCGCGGCCACCGGGCAGCTGGCCTTTCTGCCCTTCGCGGCCTGGATGATCGAGCACTGGGGCTGGCGCTCGGCGGTGGCGCCGCTGTTCGCCGGCTGCGCCATCGTGGCGGTGCTGGTGGTGCTGCTGGTGCGCGACCGGCCGTCGGACCTGGGCCTGGCGCCCTACGGCGAAGCGCCCGGCACGCCGCCCGCCGCACCTGCGCCGTCGCCCACCTGGCGCACGCCCTTCGCGGCGCTGGCCGAGGCCTCGCGCAACCGCACCTTCTGGATCCTGGCGGGCACCTTCTTCATCTGCGGCCTTTCGACCAACGGGCTGGTGCAGACGCACTTCATCTCGCTGTGCAGCGACAACGGCCTGTCGGCCGTGCCGGCGGCCTCGGTGCTGGCGATGATGGGCGCCTTCGACCTGATCGGCACCATCGCCTCGGGCTGGCTGTCGGACCGCTTCGACTGCCGCAAGCTGCTCTTCTGGTACTACGGGCTGCGCGGCCTGTCCCTATTCTGGCTGCCGCACTCGGGCTTCTCGTTCTACGGCCTGGGCCTGTTCGCGGTGTTCTACGGGCTGGACTGGATCGCCACCGTGCCGCCCACCGTCAAGCTGGCCGGCAACGCCTTCGGGCCGCAGAAGGTGGGCGTGATCTTCGGCTGGGTGTTCGCCGCCCACCAGCTGGGCGCCGCCACGGCGGCCTATGGCGCGGGTTTCTCGCGCACCATCCTGATGAGCTACACCCCGGCGCTGTACGCGGCGGGCGCTGCCTGCCTGGTGGCGGCGCTGCTGGCACTCGGCGCCAAGCGCGCGGTGCCGGCCCTGGCGGCGCGCAAGGCGGCGGCGGCCTGAGGGACATGAAAAAAGGGGAGCGCCCCCCGGCAGCTCCCCTTTCTTCAGGAAGGCAGCAGGCTTATTCGGCCTGCATGCCCACCTTGGCAATCAGGGCGGCCCACTTGGCGCGCTCGCCGTTCATCAGCTTGTTGAATTCTTCCGGCGTGCTCGACGTGGCCTCCATGCCAGCCGCCTCCAGGCGCTGGCGAACATCGGCCTGGGCCATCACCTTCACCATGCCGGCATTCAGCTTGGCGATGATGGCCTTGGGCGTGGAGACGGGCGCCACCATGCCGTACCAGTTCATCAGGTCGTAGCCGGGCACGCCGGCCTCGGCGATGGTGGGCGTGTCGGGGAACAGGCGCGAACGCTTGGCGGTGGTCACGGCCAGCAGGCGCATCTTGCCGCCCTCGATCAGGGGCTTGGCGGACGGGTCGGCGAAGGTCACCGGCACCACGCCGCCCATCACGTCGGTCAGCAGCGGGGCGGTGCCCTTGTAGGGCACATGGCTCATGTGCACGCCGGCCATGGTGTTGAACTGCTCGGCGGCGATCTGGCCGATGGTGGCCACGCCGCCCGAGCCGTAGTCGATCTGCGCGCCGGGTGCCTTGGCGGCGGCGATCAGGCCGTGCACGTCCTTGAAGGGCGCATTGGCGCTGGCCAGCAGCAGGTTGGGCATGGTCACCATCAGGCTGACGGCGGCGAAGTCCTTGCCGGCGTCGTAGGGCAGCTTGCGCAGCGAGGGCCAGATGGTGAAGGAGCCGGGCGTGGCCAGGTAGACGGTGTAGCCGTCGCCCGCGCTCTTGGCCACGTAGTCGGTGGCGGTGAGGCCGCCGGCGCCGGGGCGGTTCTCCACGATGACGGTGGCGCCGCCGAGTTCGGCGGCCAGGGGCGCGGCGACGGCGCGGGCCAGCGCGTCCACGCCGCCGCCGGGCGGAAAGCCCACGACGATGCGGATCGGCCGGCCGGCCTCGGGCCAGGCCTGCGGCTGGGCCTGCGCGCCGAAGGCGGCGGCCAGGCAGGCGGCAGCCACCAGGCTGCGGCGGGAATAGGTGCGCGTGGCGGAGTTCATGGCGGTTCCTGTGGCGATGCGATGGAGGAGTGAGGGAGTCAGGAAGCGGCGGGCGTGGCGCGGTCGGTCCATTCCCAGGCCACGAAGGCCAGGCGCTCGCCGGTGTGCACGACGGGGTCGGAACGCAGGCCGATCAGGATGCCGTCGCGGGTGAAGGGCGGCACCGGCTGGGCGCTGCCGTCCAGGCCGAGCAGCTCGCCGATCGATTCGCCGGCCCGCACCAGGTCGCCGGCGCGCACACGCGGCACGAAGAGCCCGCCTTCACCGGCCGTGATCCAGCCGCGGCGGCTGACGGTGCGCAGCTGCGCGGCGCGCGGGGCCGGCTCGCCGCCCAGGATGCCCATCTGCTGCGCCAGGCCGAAGAAACCCTGCTCGGCCAGCGCCACGTTGTCCGGCTGCAGGCGGCTGCCGCTGCCGAGTTCGAGCATGAAGGCGCAGATGCCCTGCGACAGGCACTGGTAGTCCAGGCCGCCGGCGATATTGCCGGGCAGCTCGCCCTTGCCGCCCACGTCCATGCGGCAGGACAGCGTGGGAAAGAAATTGCCCAGGGCGGCCAGCACCTGGTCCTCGGTCACGCTGCTGCCCGGATGCACCTTGTAGACGGCGTAGGGCCGCGCATCGAACAGCGGGTTCATGGTGTGCAGGTTGATCAGCACATCGGCCACGCCCACCACTTCGCTGAAGAGGGCGTGGGCGACCCGTTCGCTGACCATGCCGTCGGCATTGCCGGGATAGGTCTGGTCCAGGTCGAGCTCGTCGTAGGGGTTGCGCTTGCGGCGCGCATCCAGCGCCTGCGGATTGCCGGTGGGCGTGACGACCACGTTGCCCGACATCGCCAGCGGATCGAGCGAGCGGATGAAACGCAGGGCGGCGACCATGCCGTTGATCTCGTCGCCATGCACCTGGCCGTGCAGCCAGAGTGTCTTGCCCGGTCTGGCGCCACGCACCGCCACCCAGGGCAGGGCCACCGGCACGCCCGAAGCCATGGAGCCGACACGCAGCGTGCCGGAGGTGCGGGCGGCGTCCTGCGAGGACGCCAGCCAGGTACCGATCTGACCTAACGAAGCCATTTACTTATTCCTTGTCTACTCATGCAAACCCTGAGTCCAGGGGCGGCGGTGGGCCATGGTAGGGCGGCCCTTCCTCGGTTTTCCAATTAGTTCCTGCGCAAAACGTATAAGCAAAATTGATGCTTGGCGGGCGCGGACGGACTTGGTGCGCGGATTGCGCCAGCGCGGTGCGGCCGGGTGCGAAACCGCACCAAGCCGGCGTGGCGGATGGCCCGGGAGGGCCGGTGCGGCTAGAGCAGGCGCTCGGCGCTGGGCAGCAGCAGGCGGCTCTTCAGGTGCTCGAAGACCTGCCGGGTGACCGGGTTGACCACATTGCGGCGCACGTAGAGCCGGTAGACCAGGTCGGGCAGGCGCGGCAGGCCGTCGCTCAGGCCCAGCACCCGCAGGCCGGCGTCGAGCTGCTCCACGCCGCGCGCGGTCACGCCCAGGCCGGCCTGCACGGCGGCACGCACGCCGATCAGGCTGGAGGAACTGGTGCGCAGCGTCCAGGGGATGCCGGAGGCGTCCAGCGCCTCCTGGCCGAGGCGGCGGAAGATGCTGGGCGCGTCGGTCATGATCAGCGGGATCGGCAGGGCCGGGTCGTGCACATAGCTGGCGCTGCACAGCCAGACGGTGGGCGAGGTGCGCAGCACCACGCCGTCGAGGTCGTCCTCCACCCGGTTGGAGATGGCCATGTCGATCTCGCCGCTGCGCAGCGACTCCACCAGGAAGGGGCTGCGGCCGATGGAGATGTCGAGCTGCAGCATCGGCGAGCTGCGCGCCACCTCGGCCAGCAGCGGCGGCAGGATGGAGCCCGACACCTCCAGCGATGCGCCTATGCGCAGCATGCCTTCCAGCGCGCCCTGCTGCAGGTTGCGCATGGCCTCGTCGTTGATCGCCAGCAGGTGGCGGGCATAGGTCAGCAGGCGCTGGCCGTGCTCGGTCAGGCGTTTCTGGCGGCCGCGCTTCTCGAAGAGGGGATGGCCGATCTGCTCCTCCAGCCGCTGCATCTGCTGGGTGACGGCCGACTGCGTCCGGCCCAGTTGCATGGCGGCCGCCGCGAAACTGTCGTGGGTGACGATGGCCGAAAGGGAGCGGAGCAGTTCCAGGTCGAAGGTGCGCATCGATTAATTTTATTGATGTTTTATTGCGTGGCCTGAATCGGTCCGGCGGCGGCGGCAGGACTACAGTGCCTGTTTCGATCCGAGTAAAAAAGGAGCCTTCCGATGAGTACCGTCATGAGCAGCCGCGCCGAAGCGCGCAAGGAGGCGGTCGCCACCGCCATCGGCCAGATGAAGACCGCCATCGGCCAGGCCGGGCCCACACGCGCCAGCATCGGCCAGGTGCTGGACAGCCTCAAGGGCCTGGCCGCCGACACCTCCCTGTGGGATGAATCCAGCTTCGCCGCCCCCGAGCCCGGCGAGCACCAGGCCCGCTACCTGATCGCCGAGGATGCCGACCAGAGCTACGCGCTCTATCTCAACGTGATGCGGCCCGGCAAGAAGATCGTGCCGCACAACCACACCACCTGGGCCTGCATCGCCGCTGTCGAAGGCACCGAGCACAACCGTGTCTACCGCCGGCTGGACGACGGCTCGGTGCCGGGCAAGGCACAGCTGGAAGAGACCGAACTGGTGGTCGTCTCGCCCGGCACCGGCATCGCGCTCATGCCCGAGGACATCCATTCGGTGGAGATCCAGGGCGACCAGGTGATCCGCCACCTGCACATGTACGGCCGCGCGCTGGAGACGCTGAGCACCCGCACCGGCTACGACCTGGCCGCCGGCACCTGCGAGGTGATGGGCGTGGGCGTGCAGACCCGCCGCTGACAAGGCCCCCGCGCCGCCCGATTCCACAGACTTCCTTTCTTCATGACCCAGCACATCTCCGCCCAGACCCTGAAATCGTGGCTGCACGACGGCCAGGAAATCGCACTGCTCGACGTGCGCGAGCAAGGCCAGTACGGCGAATCGCATCTGTTCTATGCCGTGCCGCTGCCCTACAGCCGGCTCGAACTCGACGCCCCGCGCCTGCTGCCGCGCCGCGCGGTGCGCACGGTGGTGTACGACGGTGGAACCGAAGGCGTGGCCGAACGCGCCGCGCTGCGGCTGCGGGCGCTGGGTTATGCGAAGGTGTGTGTGCTCGAAGGCGGCACGGCGGCCTGGAGCGCGGCCGGCCATGCGCTGTTCGCGGGTGTGAACCTGCCGTCCAAGACCTTCGGCGAACTGGCCGAGCATGCCTACGGCACACCCCGCGTCAGCGCCGACGAACTGGCCGCCATGCTGGCCAGCGCCACGCCGCCGGTGGTGCTGGACGGCCGCCCGGTGAGCGAGTTCCGCAAGATGAACATCCCCACGGCGGTGTGCTGCCCCAACGGCGAACTGCCGCTGCGCATCGAAAGCCTGGTGCCGGACGAGCGCACGCCGGTGGTCATCAACTGCGCCGGCCGCACCCGCAGCATCATCGGCGCGCAGACGCTGATCAACCTCGGCCTGCCCAACCCGGTCTATGCGCTGGAGAACGGTACCCAGGGTTGGTTCCTGAGCGACCGTTCGCTGGAGCATGGCGGCACCCGCCGCTACGCGCCCGGCTCGGCCGGCGATGGCCTGAAGGCCGGCGCCCGGGCGCTGGCGCAGCGTTTCGAGGTGCCCGAGGTCGATGCCGACACCGTGCGCGCCTGGTCGGCAGACGCGAACCGCTCGCTCTTCCTGTGCGACGTGCGCACGCCCGAGGAATTCGCGGCCGGCAGCCTGCCGGGCGCCCAGCACACGCCTGGCGGCCAGCTGATGCAGGCGGGCGACCAGTATTTCGGCGTGCGCGGCGCGCGGCTGGTGCTGTTCGACGACGACGGCATCCGCGCACCCACCGTGGCCAGTTGGCTGCGCCAGATGGGCCACGAGGCCAGCGTGCTGCGCGGCGGCCTGTCCAGCGGCCTGGCGCTGCCGCCCGCCGCGCCTCCGGTGCCGCCGGCCCTGGCCGCCATCGACGCCGCCCGCCTGGCCGAGCGCCTGGCGCGCGGCGAGGTGCAAGTGGTCGAACTGCGCCCCGGCATGGCCTACCGCGCCGCCCACCTGCCGGGTTCGCGCTGGGCCATCCGCCCGCGCCTGGCCGCCGCCCTGCAGGGCGTGAACCGCCCGGTGGTGCTGGTGGCCGACGAGCCCGAACTCGCCGCCTGGGCCGCCGCCTCCGACTGGCCCCAGGGCCTGCCCGCGCCGCTGCTGCTCGAAGGCGGCCTGGCCGCCTGGCGCGCGGCCGGCCAGCCGGTGGAGGCCAGCCCGCAGCTGCCGGCCGATGCCGACTGCATCGACTACCTCTTCTTCGTGCACGACCGCCACGACGGCAACAAGGCCGCCGCGCGCCGCTACCTGGAGTGGGAGACCGGCCTGGTCGCCCAGCTCGACGCGCAGGAGCTGGCCGCCTTCCACCTGCCGGCGCACAGCCCGGCTGCCGCCTGACACCCGCCGATCGGAACCCATGACCGACCCCCGCCGACCGGACCCCGACACGCTCTCCGTGCAGACCCGCCTGACCCGCAGCGGCAAGTCGCCCGCCTATGCAGGCGGCAGCGCCGTCAATCCGCCGCTGGTGCGCGCCAGCACCGTGCTGTTCCGCGACACCGCCGAGCAGCGCGAGATGCGCGAGCGCCGCGGCAGCGAACGCATCTTCAGCTACGGCGCGCGCGGCACGCCCACCAGCTTCGCGCTGGAGGATGCCGTGAGCGAGCTGGAGGGCGCCTACCGCACCCGCCTGTTCCCCACCGGCCTGGCGGCCATCGGCATGATGCTGCTGTGCTATCTCAAGCCCGGCGACCATGTGCTGATGTCCGACAGCGTGTACGAGCCGGCGCGCAAGCTCTCCGAGGCCTTTCTCGCGCCCTACGGCATCGAGTGCAGCTTCATGGCGGCCGACGGCAGCGACGCGGCTGCCAAGCTGCGGCCCAATACGCGGCTGGTATATGCCGAATGCCCCGGCTCGCTGGTCTACGAGATGTGCGACCTGCCGGCCCTGGCCGCCCTGGCCCATGGCCACGGCGCGCTGCTGGCGGCCGACAACACCTGGGGATCGGGCCTGCAGTACCGGCCGCTGGCGCTGGGCGCGGACATCTCGGTGATGGCGGCGACCAAATACCTCAGCGGCCATTCCGACGTGATGATGGGCACGGTGGCCACCACCAAGGCCTGCTGGCAGCCGCTGGCCGAGCGCTGCGACGCCTTCGGCATGACGGTGAGCCCGGACGACGCCTGGCTGGTGCTGCGCGGCATGCGCACCCTGTCGGCCCGGCTGCAGCTGCACCAGCGCCATGCGCTGGAGGTGGCGCGCTGGCTGCAGGCGCGGCCGGAAGTGACGGCGGTGTACTGCCCGGCGCTGCCGGAGCATCCCGGCCATGCGCTGTGGCAGCGCGACTGCCGGGGCACCAACGGGCTGCTGTCCTTCGAGCTGGCCCAGGGCACGGCGCCCGCGGCGGTGGACCGTTTCGTCGATGGCCTGCGGCTCTTCGGCCTGGGCGCCTCCTGGGGCGGCTACGAGAGCCTGGTCACGCCCACCAACCTGCGCGCGGCGCGCAGCGTGACCGACTGGAGCGCCCACGGCCCCATCCTGCGCCTGCACATCGGCCTGGAGGATCCGGCCGACCTGACGGCCGACCTGGACGGCGGCTTCGCCGCCATGGCCGGCTGATCCTTCTCAGTCCTGCAAGGCCGCCAGGGCTTTCAGGGCCTGTTCGGCCGGCATCGGCGGATCGAAGGCGCGGATGGCCGGCACTGCGCCATCCCAGCGCTCCACCTGCACGGTGGAGAGCTGGCCGGCGCAGCCCTGGGCCAGGCTGGAGGTGCCGATGTCACGCGTCAGCACGTTCGGGTTGCCGTGCACGCAGAGCGGCCGGCCCTCGGCGTCGGGCTGCGGGTCGTACCAGGCGCCGGTGGGCAGCTGCACCACGCCGGGCAGCAGGTCCTGCGACAGCGTGGCGCTGGCCAGGCAGGCACCCACCTCGTTGAACAGGCGCACGATGTCGCCCTCGGCGATGCCCCGGGCGCGCGCCGCGTCTGGATGCAGGGTGCAGACCTCGCGTCCCCGGCGTTTGGTGGACTGGCTGTGGGCGCCGAAGTCGAGCTGGCTGTGCAGCTTGGAATGCGGCTGGTTGGCCACCAGCCAGAGGGGGTGGGTGGCGTCGGGCGCGAACTTCGGCGGCATCCAGGCGGGATGGCCGGGGCAGTCGGCGTAGCCGAAGGCGGCGATGGCCGGCGAGCAGATCTGCACCTTGCCGCTGGGCGTGGGCAGGGGCGCATGCACCGGGTCCTGGCGGAAGGCGCGCAGCATGCCGCCGTGGTCTTCCTTCTGCGGCAGTTCCAGCATGCCGCGCTGCCAGAAGCTGTCGAAGTCGGGCGCTTCCAGGCCCAGGTCGGCCAGGCCCTGGCGGGTGCGTTCGTAGAGATGGGCCAGCCATTGGCGGGCGTCGCGCCCCTCGCTGAAGGCTTCGAGCGCGCCCAGCCGTTCGGACAGGTCGCAGAAGATCGCGTAGTCGTCGCGGCTCAGCCCGTGCGGCTCGGCGATGCGGTGCATGGCCACGAAGACAGGGTCGGTGGGCGTGGCGCCGATGTCCTCGCGCTCCAGCGTCATGGTGGCGGGCAGCACGATGTCGGCATGGCGGGCGGTGGCGGTCCAGGCGCTTTCGTGGACCACGAAGGTGTCCAGCGTGGCGAAGGCGCGGCCGAGGCGCGCCAGGTCCTGGTGGTGGTGGAAGGGGTTGCCGCCGGCCCAGTAGGCCAGGCGGATCTGCGGGTACACGCGCCGCTGGCCGTTGTAGTCGTAGGCCTGGCCGGGGTGCAGCAGCATGTCGCTGATGCGGGCCACGGGAATGAAGTCCTTCACGCCGTTCGTGCCCTGCGGGAAGGCCGCGGCGGCCACCGCGTTGTCGCGCTTGCCGTAGTGCGCCAGCGTGCCCAGGGCGTAGTTGTAGCCGCCGCCGGGCAGGCCGATCTGGCCCAGGGCGGCGGCCAGCACCGCGCCCATCCACACCGGCTGCTCGCCGTGCTCGGAGCGCTGCAGCGAATGCGAGATGACCACCAGCACCCGCTTGCCGGCCAGCGACCGGGCCAGCGTGCGCAGCCGTTCCTCGGGCACGCCGCAGATCGGCGCGGCCCAGGCGCAGGTCTTGGGCACGCCGTCGCTGCGGCCGAGCAGGTAGTCCTCGAAGCCGTCCCAGCCCTCGCAGTGGCTGGCGAGGAAGGCCCGGTCGTGCAGGCCCAGGCGCACCAGTTCGTGCACCAGGCCCAGCATCAGGGCGGTGTCGGTGCCGGGCGTGGCGGGCAGCCACTCGAAGCCGGCTTCCTCGGGCATGTCCGAACGCAGCGGGCTGATCGAGACGAAGCGGCAGCCGCGCCGCGCCGCCGCCTGCATCGCGTCGCGCTCCACATGGCGGCTGATGCCGCCGGAAGCCACACGCGAGTTCTTCAGGGCCATGCCGCCGAAGGCCAGCACCACGTCGCTGTATTCGACGATCTGCTCCCAGGTGACATTGCGCCGCGCCACCTCGTCGAGCCCGCCCAGGATGTGCGGCATCAGCGGTGCCGAGGCGCCGGCGCTGTAGCTGTTGACCGAACGCACATAGCCGCCGATGGCGACGTTGAGGAAGCGGTGCACCTGGCTCTGCGCATGGTGGAAGCGCCCGGCGCTCGACCAGCCGTAGGAGCCGCCGAAGACCGCGCCCGGGCCGTGCCGGTCGCGCACCCGGCGCAGTTCGGCGGCCAGCCGGTCGAGCACCTCGTCCCAGGCCATGGGCACGAATTCGTCCGAGCCGCGGCGCGTATCCGGCCCCGGACCGTTCTCCAGCCAGCCGCGCCGCACCATGGGCGTGGCGATGCGGGCGCGGTGGTGGATCGCGTCCGGGAAGTTCTCGATCAGGGGATTGGGATCGGGGTCGGCCGCATAGGGTTCGACCCGCAGCCGGCCGTCTTGCCAGCCGGCGGAGAAGACGCCCCAGTGGGAACTGTGGGGGCGCAGGGCGCTGTCGCGAATGCTCATGGTCTCGGGGAAAACGGTCGGTCAGATAAGACCCCTTGCACTTTATGTGCCCCCGGACCCCGGATTCAAATCACTTTTCGATCCAAACCATCAGCCGCGCTAATGCGTGTCCGCCTCAGGCACGCACCACGCGGTTCTTGCCGGTGCGCTTGGCCAGGTACATGGCCTGGTCGGCGCGCTTGACGGCGTCGAAGGGGTCCTCGTGGCCGGCCACCTGGGCCACCCCGGCGCTGAAGGTGATCATCACCTTGTCGTTGTTCTGCATGAAGAAGCGGCGGGTCAGTTCGCGCTGCAGGCGCTGCATGGCTTCGACGCCGGCATCCAGCGGCGTGTCGGGCAGCAGCACCACGAACTCCTCGCCGCCGTAGCGGGCCAGGATGTCCTGCGGCCGCATGGCCTCGCGCGCCACCCGGGCCAGATGCACCAGGGCGGCATCGCCGCCGTCGTGGCCGATGCGGTCGTTGAGCAGCTTGAAGTTGTCGATGTCGAGCAGGGCCACGCAGAGCGGCGCGATCGCCACGCCGTCGTTGGAGCCGGCCCGGCGGGCGCGCGAGATCTCGCGCTCCAGCGCCTCGTCCATGCCCTTGCGGTTGAGTGCGCCGGTGAGGGCGTCGTGCCGCGCCTCGGCGCTGGCCTTTTCCAGGGCCATCTGCAGCCGGCCCATGTCTTCCTGCGCGCGCTCGCTGCGCTCGCGCATGCTCTGCAGGTCTTCGTGGGTGTTGCGGCTGTCCAGCGCCATGCTGCGGGTGGCGGCGATCACCTCCTGCAGCACCGGCGCGATGTCTTCCAGGTTCTGGGCCGAGCCCAGGCGTTCGGCGCAGCCTTCCATCTTGTCGTGGTAGACGTCGCTCTTCTCGGTCATGGAGGCGAGCCGGTCGATGAAGGTGCTGAGCATGCCCTTCATCTGTTCCTGCGCCTCGATGGTGCGCGAGCGCGATTCGGTCTGCTTGAAGATCACGTCGCGCAGCCGGGCCTGCAGGTCGTCGAGCTTGCGCAGTTCCAGCGGCGGGGTGGCGGCGGCCAGCAGGGCTTCGGCCTGGCCCTTGAGCCACTTGTCGTCGGCCGCCAGCACCGAGATGTTGCGGAACAGTTCGTGCAGGGCCAGCAGCAGTGCGCTGCGGATGGCGGTCTGCTCCTCGGTCGCGAAGGACAGGCGAAAGCAAAAATTGGCCAGCAGGGTCTTGAGCCGGGCCGGATCCGGATGGGCGTCGCGCAGGGCCTGCGCCACCTCGACCGCCTGCTCGCCCACCCGGGCGTCGTCGGCCGAGGCGGCGGGCGCCACATGTTCGATCAGGCGCGCCACCTGCTCCAGCACTTCGCGCGGCAGGCCGGCGGCGGCTTCGTCGGCGAGGGTGGCGATGCCGATGGTGGCTGGCGGCGGGGCGAATGGCTCGGCAGCAGGGGCCGCAACCGCGGCCGCGGCGGGTGCCGCGGCCTGCGGCGCGGGGGCGTCCGGATGGGTTCGCGGCCCGGGTCCGCCAGCGGCGCTCTGGCCCAGGCCCAGGCTGGCATAACCGACGATGGTGCGCTGCAGCTCGCTCCAGCTCTGCTGGTCGATGGCGTGTTCGAACTGCTGCAGCAGCCGCTTTTGCGCCGGCGTCTGGCCCGGCACCACCCGCAGGATGGCACGCAGTGCCAGGTCGGGAAAGCCCTGCATCGACCGCGTGCCGGCCACTTCGTCGAAGATCGTGCGGTAGTTCTCCGGCGTCGGCGGCAGCCGGCGCAGGGCCAGCTGTTTGAACGTCTCTCGCGCAAATTCGGCGGCGGCTTTTTGGTCGGGCATGGATGGAGAAGGACGGTGGATCAGGTCCGCTGTAGCAGGGCGGAGATGTCGTGCGCCGCCTTCAGCAATTCCGGCAGGACTTCCTGGCGCAGGCGGGCGACGCTATCGCGAGCATAAGCTGCGCCAACGTTCAGTGCCGCGACAGTGCGGCCCGCGCGGTCGAAAATCGGTGCGGCGATCGAGACCAGGCCGGTCTCCAGTTCGCGGTCGTTGGCGGCGAAGCCCTCGCGCCTGGCCTGGTGCACCGCCGCCAGCAGCGCCGCCGGATCGGTGAGTGTGTGCTCGGTCAGGGCCTGCGGCGGATGGCGGCGCAGCAGGGCCTGCAGGGTTTCGTCGTCCAGCCCGGCCAGCAGCACGCGGCCCAGCGAGGTGGAAAACGCCGGCAGGCGGCTGCCGGCGCCCAGCGTCACCCGCATCACCTTGCGGGTGGGCACCCGCAGCATGTAGACGATCTCGTGGCCGTCGAGCACCGCGATCGAGCTGGAATCCTTCACCTTGGCGACCAGCGCCTCGACGATCGGCTCCGACAGATGCCACAGCGGTTGCGAGGAGAGGTAGGAAAAGCCCAAATCCAGGATCTTGGGCGTGAGCCAGAAGAGCCGGCCGTCGCTGGCCGCATAACCCAGCGACTGCAGGGTGAGCAGCACACGCCGGGCGCCGGCGCGGGTCAGGCCGGTGCTGGCGGCGACCTGGGTGATGGTCTGGCGCGGCGCGTCGGCGCTGAAGCTGCGGATCACGCCCAGGCCGCGGGCGAAGGACTGCACATAGCCATCCCCGGGCACCGGCGGCGCGCTGCCCTCGTCGGCGGGGGACGGCTGGCTGGCGGCCACGGTCAATCGACGCTCGCGCCGCTGGCCTTGACCACTTGCTGGTACTTGGCGAGTTCGGCATGCATGAAGCTGTCGAAGGCTTCCGGCGTGGTCGCCACCGGCTCGGCCAGCAGGGCGGCGAAGCGGGTCCTGGTTTCCGGGTCGCGCAGCGCTTCGACGAAGGCGTGGTTCAGGCGCTGGATGGTGTCGCGCGGCGTATGGGCCGGCGCGACCAGGCCCCACCAGGTGTCGATGGCGAAACCCTTCAGGGTTTCGGAGACCGGCGGCACCTCCGGCAGCTGCGGGCTGCGGGCGGCGGTGGTCACGGCGATGGCCTTCAGCTTGCCCGAGCGGATGTTGGGCGCGGCGGTGGCCAGGTTGTCGAAGTTGAAATCGACCTGGCCCGACAGCAGCGCCAGCTGCGCCGGGCTGCCGCCGTTGTAGGGGATGTGCACGGCGAAGATGCCGGCCTGCTGCTTGAACATCTCGCCGGCGAGGTGGCCCGCGCTGCCGTTGCCGCCGCTGCCGTAGTTGAGCTTGCCGGGATTGCGTTTGGCATAGGCGATGAGATCGGCCACGGTCCGGATGCCCAGGCGCTGGGCGTTCTCGGTGTTCATCACCAGCACATTGGGCACCCGCACCATCTGCGTGATGCCGGCGAAGTCTTTCGCCGCATCGAAGGGCATGCGTTTGTAGAGCCAGGGATTGACCGCGTGGGTGGCGGTGGCCGAGAGGCCGATGGTCAGCCCGTCGGGCGCGGCCTTGGCGACGATGTCGGCGCCGATGTTGCCGCCGGCGCCGGGCTTGTTGTCGACGATGACCGGGCCCAGGCTGTCTTTCACCCGTTCGGCCAGGATGCGTGCGGTGACGTCGAGCGGACCGCCGGCGGCGTAGGGCACGACCAGCCGGATCGGCCGGCCACCCATCTGGGCGAAACCGGCGGCGGGCGCGGCCAGGGCGGCGGCCGAGAGGATGAGTTGGCGGCGCTGCATGGATCAGGCCACCTGGTGCTTGTCCGCTTCGCTGGTGAAGGCGTCGGCGTAGAACTCCTCGGCCGGCAGGCCGCGCTGGGCGGTGTAGGCGGCCTGGGCGGATTCGACCACGATGGGCGCGCCGCAGGCATAGACCTGGTGGCCGGAGAGGTCGGCGAAGTCGTCCAGCACCGCCTGGTGCACGAAGCCGGCGCGGCCGGTCCAGCCGTCTTCCGGCAGGGCGTTGGAGACCACCGGCACATAGGTGAGGCCGGGCATTTCCGCTGCCTGCTGCAGCACCCAGTCGTGCAGGTACAGGTCGGCCGGCCGGCGGCCGCCCCAGTACAGGGTGACCGGGCGATCGCTGCCCTTGTGGCGCAGTTGCTCGATCAGCGCCTTGATCGGCGCGAAGCCGGTGCCGGAGGCCAGCAGCACGATCGGCTTTTGGCTGTCTTCCCGCAGGTAGAAGCTGCCGAAAGGGCCTTCGCAGCGCAGGATGTCGCGCTCCTTGAGGGTACTGAAGACCTGGTCGGTGAACTTGCCGCCGGGCATGTGGCGGATGTGCAGTTCGGTGCTGGGGCCGGTCTCGTCCTGGCGGTGCGGCGCGGTGGCCATGGAATAGGCGCGGCGGCTGCCGTCGCGCAGGATGAATTCCAGGTACTGGCCGGCGTGGTAGCGCAGCGCCTCGGTGGCCGGCAGCTGCAGGCGCAGCAGCATGACGTCGTCGGACTTCTTCTCCAGCGCGGCCACGCGCACCGGCATCTTGCGGATCGGGAAGGCGCTCTCATCCGTCACGTTGCGCGATTCGAGCACCACGTCGCTGTGCGCGGTGGCGCGGCAGGTGAGGATGAAGCCCTGCGCGGCTTCCTCGGGCGTGAGCGCGCGCGGCTGGTGTTCGGCCATGGTGACCTCGCCTTCGAGCTTCTTGCACTTGCAGGAGCCGCAGGCGCCGTCCTTGCAGCCATAGGGCAGGCCGATGCCTTGGCGGATCGCCGCGGCGAGGATGGTTTCGTCGTCCTGGAGGGTGAATGCGCGGCCGCTGGGCAGCACGGAGGCGGTAAAGCTCATCGCTGGGGTGTCCTGAGGGGCGCCGGTGCGGGCCCCGCTGTGTTCGGGTCGAACCTTCGATTTTGCCCGCAAACGCGGATGGACCCGGGCGCAGTCGCGCGCCGTGGGTCAATCCGGGCGGTCGGGCTCGCGCGCCGGGTGGTTGCGCGACCATTCCCCGAGCGGATCGGGCTGGCGTCCGGCCGTCTTGCCTGGCGGCGGCGCATGCCGGGCCGTCAGGACGCCCGGGTTGCCCGTGCCGTCGGCGGCGGTGCCGGCCACCGGCCAGCAGCCCAGCTGCAGGATGCGCTGCGCGATTGCCTCTCGCAGCGCGCCCGTGCCGTGGCGGCCGACCACGAAGCGGGTCTTCGGATTGATCAGGCCGAGCAAGCGGAAGTGCTCGAAGATCCCCAGCGCCATGCCGCAGTGGACACCGTGGTTTTCCCGACCCCCCTCGTTGCCCGGATGCAGGACCGCGTAGATGGCATTGCGGTGGAAATCCAGCTCATTGCAGGCGATGAGCAGGCCCAGCTGCGGCCTCAGCGAGCCCTCGTCGATGCCCTGGCGCAGCAGCAGGGCGACCAGATCCTGGCGTCCGGTCTGGTGGCAGACATGCACCGCGAATTCGAACACCCGCAGCCGCACGCGGGGGTCCGCCGGCTGCAGCTGCCAGAAAAGCCCGAGCGCGCATTCCGTCATGCCCGCCATGCCGAAGGCTTCGATGGCGGCGGAGCAGAGGTGGCTGTCGGGCTCCACCGTCGAGCGGAACCGGCCCCAGAAATAGTCGCCGACCATCGCCAGGGCTTCGTGGGCGCGCTTTTCCTCCAGCAGGCTGCGGATGCTGTGCGCGATGTCGGCGCCGCGGGCCTGCAGGCGGGGTTCCTGGAGCGCTGCCGCGGCGCGCATGGCCTGCAGGCGCGCGCCCCGGGCCGTGTCCTTCGACTTCTCGCAGGCATGGGACGCAGTGGAATAAAGGAACGATGAGACGCCGGTCGCAGACAGGCGCGCGGCGGCGGCATCGAACACCTCCAGGGCTTCATGCCACAGCTTGCGTCTCATGCAGGCTTTCATGGCGATTTCGTAATGCATCAGCGTCGGCGGAAATCCGCGCAGCGCGGCCCGGGTTTCCAGCAGGTCGAGCAGCTTCAGGGCTTCGCGCGGCTGGCCGGCATTCGCGCAGGCGTTCATGGCCGAGGTGAAGCAGGTGGCACCGGGAAGAAAAGGGCAGGGCCGTCGCGGGTTGGAGGCGCCCATGGCCAGAAGGATGCAGGCCACGGCGGCCGGGGCGTCGGCGCCATGGGCGTGGATGGCGGCTTCGGTCTGCGCCTGGAGTTCGCCGGGCAGGATCACGCCCTGCGTGTAGAGGCGCACGGCCGTGAGGTTGAGCGCGCGCTGGAAGGGGTTGTCGGTGCCGGTGTCCGCGGGCGCTGCGAAATCGTCCGCGGCGGCCAAGGACGGGACTGCGCAAACGGGCAGCGGCAGACTCTTCGGATCGACGGCCGGACTGGCGGATGGCGGGTCGGGGTTTTGACCGGTGACGGCGTCGGCCTGGGGCTGGCGTCGGGAGGCGCAGGAGGTTGCAGCGGCGGTGGGCCTGGAGGCAGCGGTGGAGCAGGATCGAACATGTGCGGCCTTGAATGCGAAGGGCCTGCGCCGTTCGATGGCGGCGCGGCTGTCCGGCGCGCCGTCCGCTTTGCGGCGGCAGACATGTCGCCGGAGCTTGACCAGCCCGCATCCGCCGGATGCCGCTCGATCCGAAGCTGCAGGACCGAAGGCGAAAGATGCGCCATGCGCCGGCTTGTCGCTGCATGGTTATCCTTGACGGCTCCGCTTCACGCCATGCCAACGTGTGCATGGCCGTCACGACCGTGTCCGCCCATCCCCGCTTTTCTGCCGGCGCGCTGCCGGCGCGCTTTCGCCGCATCCGGCTCCTGATCGTGGGCTGCGGCGACGTCGGCCTGCGGGCGGCGGATCTGCTGCCGGCCACCCTCGGCCGGCTGGCGCTGACCTCGTCGCCCGAACGCCGCGAGGCCTTGCGTGGGCGCGGCATCGTGCCCCTGGCGGGCGACCTGGACGATCCGGCGAGCCTGCGGCGCCTGGCCGGCCTGGCGCAGCGGGTGCTGGTGCTGGCGCCGCCGCCCGGGCAGGGCGAGGGCGATCCGCGCACGGTGGCGCTCCTGCGCGCGCTGGCGCTGCGCACGCGGCCGCGGGCGCTGGTGTATGGATCGACCAGCGGCGTCTATGGCGACTGCGGCGGCGCGCTCATCGACGAGACACGCGCGGTGCGGCCGGCGACCGCGCGGGGCCGGCGCCGGGTGGCGGCGGAGCAGGCCGTGCGGCGATTCGGGCGGGGCGGCAGCCGGGTGTCGGTCCTGCGCATTCCGGGCATCTACGCGCCCGACCGCGAAGGCGGCACGCCCCGGGCCAGGCTGCTGCGCGGCACGCCTGTGCTGCGCGAAGAAGACGACGTCCACACCAGCCACATCCACGCCGACGACCTGGCCCGCGCCTGCCTGGCCGCCATGTGGCGCGGCGGAGCCCAGCGGGTCTATCACGTGAACGACGATACCCGGCTGAAGATGGGCGATTACTTCGCGCTCGCGGCCAGGCTCTATGGCCTGCCGCCGCCGCCGAGGGTGGACCGGGCCACGGCGGCGGCCCTGCTCTCGCCGATGCAGCTGAGTTTCATGTCGGAGTCGCGGCAACTGGACGCCGGCCGCATGAAGCGCGAACTCGGCCTGCGCCTGCGTTACCCGACGGTGGCCGACGGACTGGCCTGATCGGCCACCGGGCGGCAGTGCACGCTGCCGATGTAGGTGCGCAGGCGCGGCCCGTAGTAGTTGAAGGTCAGCATCAGCCGGCCGTCCGTGCCCGGCGCCAGGCAGGTGATGTCGAAGTGGTAGAGCTTGTTGCCGTGCACGAAGTCGGTGGCGGTGATGGTGCCGACGCTGAAGAAGGCGGAAGCGTCGTTGTCGATCACCACGCCGGACTGGCCGGTTCCCCAGAAGCCGTAGCGGACCTTCGCTGCATGGTCGCCGGGTGCGTAATCGATGTTCGCGTCGGACACCTGGAAGTAGCCCGAAAACGACTGGCCCGGCGCCCAGCTGACGTTTCCCGGTGCGACGGACTTGACCAGTGCGTCGGAGCGGCCGTCGAGGTAGTTGGTAGCGTTCTCTCCATCGCTGCATTCGCGCCAGTAGTTGGCGGCGGAAGGGGCGCAGGACCCGGGGCGTGCCGCGGCGAGCTCGGCCACCGTGGCCGCGCCGGGGCCGCATCCCGGCAAGGCGCCCGCCATCGCCATGATGAGCAGGGCAGGGGGCATGCTGTCCGGCATCCGGGGTTTGAAGGGCCATCGGACGAGGTGGTCTGAGTGCATGAGCGGCGTTGTAGCCCGGTGGATGCCCGCCGCGCACGGTGCCTGCGCAGGCCGTCCGGACTAGGCCCGCGACGTGCTGAGACAATCGCCGCCATGACAGAAGACATCTCCCGCACCGAAGACGGTGCGACGGCGGCTCTCCCCACGAGGCCGGCCGATCCGCTTTCCCCCCTGTTTCCCGGCGCGCTCGCCGTCGAATCGCTGGACCTCGAAGCCCAGGGCGTGGCCCGCCGCGCCGATGGCAAGGTGGTGTTCATCGAAGGCGCGCTGCCGACCGAGTTCGTCAGCTTCAATGTGCACCGCAAGAAGAACAACTGGGAGGCGGCCAGCCTGGTGGCGGTGCACCGCGAATCCTCCCAGCGGGTGCGGCCGGGCTGCCCGCATTTCGGCCTGCATCCGGGCGCCTGCGGCGGCTGCAAGATGCAGCATCTGCACGCCGGCGCCCAGGTGGCGGTCAAGCAGCGGGTGCTGGAGGACAACCTCTGGCACCTGGGCAAGACCCGGCCCGACATGCTGCTGCGCCCCATCGAAGGCCCCACCTGGGGCTACCGCTGGCGCGCCCGGCTGTCGGTGCGCCATGTGGTGAAGAAGGGCACGGTGCTGATCGGCTTTCACGAGCGCAAGAGCCGCTACATCGCCGACATGCAGGTCTGCCCGGTGCTGCCGCCGCATGTGGAGGCGCTGCTGATGCCGCTGCGCGGGCTGATCGCCTCGATGGACGCCCGCGACACCTGCCCGCAGATCGAGCTGGCCTGCGGCGACGCCGTCACCGCGCTGGTGCTGCGCCACCTGGAGCCGCTGTCCGCCGACGACCTGCAGCGCCTGCGCGGCTTCGCGGCCGAACATGCCGATGCCGGCGTGCAGTGGTGGCTGCAGCCCAAGGGTCCGGATACCGTGCAGCTGCTCGATGCCGACGATGCGCGCCCGCTCTCCTACGGCCTGCCGGAATTCGGCATCGAGATGCCCTTCAAGCCGACCGACTTCACCCAGGTCAACCCGCACATCAACCGGGTGCTGGTCGGCCGGGCGCTGCGCCTGCTGGATGTGCAGAAGACCGAAAGGGTGATCGACTGGTTCTGCGGCCTGGGCAACTTCACCCTGCCGCTGGCCACCCGCGCCCGCCAGGTGCGCGGCATCGAGGGCAGCGACACGCTGGTGGCGCGGGCGCGCGCCAACTACAAGCGCCACCAGGCGACCGGCCCGGCGCTGCCGCTGGCGCCGGCGGACTTCATGGCGCGTAATCTGTTCTCCATGACACCCGAGCTGCTGCTCAAGGACGGCGTGGCCGAGAAGTGGCTGGTCGATCCGCCGCGCGAAGGGGCTTTCGCGCTCTCACGCGCGCTGACGGACCTGTGCCGCCAGCTCGCCGGCCTGGGGCCGGTGGGCACCGGCGAGGCCGAGGCGGGGGAGGACAGCAAGAACACCAATGCGCCGGTCGATCCGGCCTTGCTCGCGGGCTGGACGCCGCCGCGGCGCATCGTCTACGTCAGCTGCAATCCGGCGACGCTGGCACGCGACGCGGGCCTGCTGGTGCACCTGGGCGGCTACCGCTGCAGCGCGGCGGGGGCGGTGAACATGTTCCCGCACACCGCGCACGTCGAGAGCATCGCGGTGTTCGACTACGTGGGTTTCGGCGCCGAATAGGGCCTAGAGCGGCGCCGCCTTGGCCTTGGACTTGCGCGGCGCCACGACCTTTTCGGTGTCCTTGTCGATGCTGGCCTCGGCATCGACGGTGGGAGCGGGCGCCGCGGGCACCGGCGCGATGGCCGATGCCTGGCCGGTGATCTTGTTCTCGCGCATATAGGCGTCCATCTCCTTCCAGCCGGCAAAGACCGCGGACTTGCTCGCCTTGGGATTGAGCGAATAGCAGTCCTCGATGCCGCGAAGGCTGTAGCGGCAGGCGCCGCCGGTGGCCTTGGCATCGGCCTCGCGCTGGGCGATGCGGGGATCGGGCTCCATGCCCGGAATCTCGCAGCCGGCCAGCAGCAGGGCGATGAGGGGAAGCGCGATGAGGCGGGGGGACATGGGCGTAGGCTCTGGACGGGTGTTCACCAGATTATCGGCAGCTGCGCCGCCAACTGAAATCCAAAGCCCCCACTGACAAAGAAAAAGGCCCCGAAGGGCCTTTTTTCGATGGAGCCGACGGGATCTCAGTCGCGTTCGCCGCCGAAGATGCCCAGCAGGGCCAGCAGGCTCTGGAACACATTGAACAGGTCCAGGTACAGGGCCAGCGTCGCGCTGATGTAGTTGGTCTCGCCGCCGTCGATGATCTGCTTCAAGTCATACAGCATGTAGGCGCTGAAGATCGCGATGGAGGCCACCGAGATCGCCAGCATCGCGCCGGTGGAGGGCACGAACATGGCGATGACCGAGGCGATCAGCAGCACGATCACGCCCACGAACAGGAACTTGCCCATGCCCGACAGGTCGCGCTTGATCACCGAGGCCAGCGAGGCCATGGCGAAGAACACACCCGCGGTGCCGGCGAAGGCCGTCATGACCAGCGAGGCGCCGTTGGAGTAACCCAGCACCATGGCGATCAGCCGCGACAGCATCAGGCCCATGAAGAAGGTGAAGCCCAGCAGTACCGGCACGCCGGCTGCGGAATTTTTGGTCTTCTGGATCGCATACATGAAGCCGAAGGCGCCGGCCATGAAGACGATCAGGCCCAGCCCGCCGCCCAGCGAGCGGGTGATGCCGGTGGCCACGCCGGCCCAGGCGCCGAGCACGGTGGGCAGCAGGCTCAGGGCCAGCAGCCAGTAGGTGTTGCGCATGACGCGCTGGCGCTCGTCGCGCTGCGCGGTGGCCCAGCCATTGGCGGTGCCGGTGTTGAAGGTTTGAAGCGGTTCGCTCACGGTGTTCTCCCAGAGTGATCGATGAATCGGTGGAATGCGGGCAGGTGCGCGATCGGGCGCCGTCCGTGTCCCATATGGGACCGTCTTCCGGCAAATTCTAGGTTGTTGTTATCGGCCTTCGGACCTGAAGCCCCGGGCGACTTCATGCTTTTTCAGAGGGCAATCATTCGCACAAGGTTCCAATGCAGGCGTAACCGCCCGTTATGCTTTCGGCCTGCGCCGCAGCAGAGTCAAACCTTACCACCTATCAGCCGCATGAAAACCAAATACGTACTCGAACTCGCCGACGTGAAGAAAATCGCCGCGGCCGCCGAAGCCGAAGCCCTGAAAAACGGCTGGGCCGTGACCATCGCCATCGCCGACGACGGCGGTTATCCGCTGTGGGTGCAGCGCCTCGACGGCGCGGCCGCCACCTCGGCCAGCATCGCCCCGGCCAAGGCGCATACCGCCGCCGTCGGCCGCCGCGAGAGCAAGGCTTTCGAAGACATCATCAACGGCGGCCGCACGGCTTTCCTGACGGCGCCGGGCCTGTCGGGCCTGCTCGAAGGCGGCGTGCCCATCGTCAAGGACGGCCAGGTCATCGGCGCCGTGGGTGTCAGCGGCGTGAAGTCGACCGAAGACGCGCAGATCGCCAAGGCGGGCATCGCCGCGCTGGGTCTCTGACCGCGCTTTCCGGCTTCGATGCCGGAAAACAAAAAGCCGGCCCCTGTGGCCGGCTTTGTTTTGCCTGGGACGGCAGTGGTGGGGAAAAAATGCGTGGCTGGAGGATGACCCTTGGCTAGCAAAAACGACCCTGGGAAGCTCCTGAAAGCCTCTTTGGTCGCCCCACGATGAAACAGGAAGACGTGATCCTTATTTGGTCAGGATCAGCTTGCCCAGGCGGGTGGCCTGCAGGCGGTAGGTGGAGCCGTTGTGGCTGATGGAGACGGCCTTGCGGCCGCGCAGCAGTTCCGAACTGAGGATGGAAGCCAGCGAGGGCGCAGCGGCTTCGATGTCGTGTTCGGCTTCGTCGTGCTCGTCGAGCATCTGGAAGGACAGAACCTGCTTGCCCGTCGCGGCATGGCGGGATGCGGTGTTGGCTGAGGCAGTCATGTGTGCGATCTCCGATGCGTTCTCGATGGGTTAATGATAACCATTCTCAAAGATGAGTCAACGCGGGGTTTGAAATAATTTGTTTGGGCGGCTGGCGCGCGGACCGGCGCGCGCCGCCCAAACGGTTTCAGACCCTCAGGAACCGTCCGGATCGGTGACGAAACCGATCTTCTTGATGCCCGCCTGCTGCGCCGCCGCCATGGCCTTGGCCACACGCTCGTAGCGCACGTTGCGGTCGCCCTTGATGTGCAGCTCCGGCTGCGGCTGGTGGCCGGCCTCGCTGGCCAGGCGCGGTTCGAGCTGCTCGTCGGGGATGGCGCCCTCATTCCAGAAGTAGGTGCCGTCGCCGGCCACGCTCAGGCGGATCGTCTCGGGCTTGATGTCCTCGGGCTGGGCCGTGGCGCGGGGCAGGTCGATCGGCACCGAGTTCTTCATCACGGGCACCGTGATGATGAAGATGATGAGCAGCACCAGCATGACGTCGACCAGCGGCGTCATGTTGATCTCGTTCATCACCTCGTCGGTGTCGTCCTGGGTACCGAAGGCCATCTCAGTTCCCCTTCTTGAGCGGCAGCACGGTGGCCGGCGAGCTGCTCACTCGGGCGCCGGTCACGAAGTAGGCGTGCAGGTCGTGGGCGAAGCTGTTGAGCTTGTTGAGCACCGACTTGTTGCCGCGCACCAGGGCGTTGTAGCCCAGCACGGCGGGAATGGCGACGGCCAGGCCGAGCGCCGTCATGATCAGCGATTCGCCGATGGGGCCCGCCACCTTGTCGATGGTGGCCTGGCCGGCGGTGCCGATGCTCATCAGCGCGTGGTAGATGCCCCAGACGGTGCCGAACAGGCCGATGAAGGGGCGGTCGATCCCACCGAAGCCAGGATCGCCAGGCCGGCCTGCATGCGGGCGGTGGTTTCGTCGATGGCGTTGCGCAGGGTGCGGGTGATCCAGTCGCTCACGTCCAGGCTGTCGTGCAGGTGGGCCTTGGTGTTGCGGTGGTGGGCGGTGGCCTCGCGGCCTTCGAGCGCCAGCTGGCGGAAGGGGTTGCTGTTGTCGCTGCCCAGCTTGGCCAGGGCGGCGGCGAAGTCCTCGCTGTGCCAGAAGTCGTCCGAGCCGCGGGCGAATTTCTTGTAGCGGATGACGTCCAGGGCCTTGATCAGGATGACCATCCACGAGGCCAGCGACATGCCCAGCAGCAGGATGGCGACCGCGCGGGTGACGAAGTCCCCCTGGGTCCAGACGTTGGCGATGCCGAATTGCGATTCCATGAAAACACTCCCGAAAACGGATGACTTCTGATTAATTGAGTACGAAATTGAAGGGCGCGGCCAGCAGGTACATGGTCTCTGCATTGGCGCCGGGCCGGCGTATGGGTGTGACCTGGGCGGTGATGGCGGCGTCGAGCGCCGCCTTGTCGAGGCGGTCGAAGCCGCTGGATTGCTGCAGCACCACACGCTTGGCGAAACCGTCGGCGCTGAAGTAGATGCCGACGACGACCTTGCCGCTTTCGCCGAGGCGGCGGCTGATGGAGGGGAAGGCCGGTGTCGGCTGGCGCACGTACTGCACCTGGCCTTCGGTCACTTCGATCAGCTTGGGCGCTGGCGGGGCCGGGGGCGCGGGAGGCGCTGGCGGCGCCACCGGAGCCGGGGCGCGGGAGCGGGCGGGGCCGGCGCGGGCGGCGGCGGCTCGACCACGCCGGTCGGCGCGTTGGGCGTCGGGATCGGATCGCGGATCGCCACCGGCTTGGGCGTCACGGCCTTCTTGATCTCCTGCTTCTTCGGCTCCGGTGGCGGAGGCGGCGGCGGCGCGGCCTTGGGCGGCGCGATGATCTCGCTCAGGATCTCGACCGGGATGACCACTTCGGCGACCTTGCGCACCAGTCCGCTCTGAATGGCCCAGAGGGCGGCGGCATGGAAGAGCAGCACGCCGCCGGCGATGGCCACGTTGCGGCTGACGCGCGGCAGTGCCAGGCGGGGCGCAGCGGAGGCTGCGGGATGGGAGGGGGAGTGAACTGCTGTCATGTCAAAAAGCGTGCACCGGCCTGCGGCCACCGGCGTTTGTGGCTGCCGCTACTGGCGGAAAATCCACCAGGCCGAGCCGACGACCAGGATCAGGCAGCCACCGAGACTTGCGACGACTTCCATGCCTTGCTCTCCATGATGGACCGGCCGAGCTGAATGGCCTGCACGCCGGCATCACCCTGCTGCAGCGCCGCCACGGGGTGGGAGGCGCTGCACTGGGCGACGACATCGCGGGCGCAGGTTTCGCACTGGCCGCATTGCGTGGCGACACCCAGTTCGAACTGGATTTCGTCGAAGCCGAGGCCGGCACGCACATGGCGGGCAATTTCGCGATCCGAGACCCGGTGGCAGATGCAGACGATCATGGCGGCAAGCAGTGGCTGGCTGATTGGAAAAGCCCAGTATAAATGCGAATTCATCGCATTACTAGCCTGATCCACCATTCCGAGATGGTTGAAGGCCTGTCGGCGATCGCTGAAAACCGTGGACGCCCCGTGGCACACGCGTGCAACTTGATGCATGCTCACGAAGGTATGCCTGTGCCTTCGTATGTCCAACTGCTCTTGCCAGCGGCGCTGGCGATCTCGGCTTCGGTGGCCTGTGCCGCCGAGGCACCGCCCGAAGACGCCGTCGCCTCGCCGGCGCTGGCGCGCGAGATCGAAGCCTACCGCGTGTGTGCCACCCTGAACCTGCCGGCGGATTTCCGCCCGGTCAAGGATTCGGCGTCCGCGGCGGCGCTGGCGCTGGAGAAATGCCGCAAGCAGCGCTTCGTGGTGGCCGGCCAGTTCGCGCTGGACCACCCGGGCACCTACAGGACCAAGGCTTTCGTCGACGAGTTGTCGACCCATCTGATGCAGGAACTCTCGACCTGGCTGGAAGACGTCAATTCGCATCGGCTTCCGCCCCAGCCGGTGCTCAGGCGCTCCCCCCGCTAGCGGTCGGGCGCGCTGCCGCTCACGTGGCCCAGCGTTTGGCCTTGCGGGGCTGCAGCTTGATTTCCACCGATTTCTGCACCACCGGTGAGCCGGTGCGCGGATCGGTGTCCACCATGTCTTCCAGGCCGATGTCCTGCACTTCGGCCCCGGTGCTGGCCTCCAGCTGTTCCAGGACGGTGCCGATGGTCTTCTGCGCTTCGATGACGGCCGGAGTGGTGGGATTGCCCATGGAAGGATCGGCGAGCCGCGTAGTGGTATTGCGCCAATCCTGGCCCTCAGGCCGCGCCAGGCCTGTCGGCTGAGACCGACGGATGCTGACGGCACTCGACGTTTGCCGGCCGCCCCGGCAGGGCCAGCGTGGCGCGCGCGGCCGGGCTGCTGGCCAGCAGCTTGCCGCGCCGCCGCACCTGCAGCCGGGTGGCGCGCAGGCGCAGCGCTTCGACAGGATCGCCGGCCTGCAGCAGCACGAAATCGGCATTCCGCCCCACTTCCAGGCCGTGGCCGGCCAGTCCCATGATGGCGGCGGGCGCCGTCGTCACCGCCTCGAAGCAGCGCCGCATGGCGGCCTGGCTGGTCATCTGGGCGACGTGCAGGCCCATGTGGGCCACGTCCAGCATGTCGCCGGAGCCCAGGCTGTACCAGGGGTCCATGCAGCAGTCCTGGCCGAAGGCCACCCGCACGCCATGGGCCATCAGCTCGGGCACGCGGGTCATGCCGCGGCGTTTGGGATAGCTGTCGTGCCGGCCCTGCAGGGTGATGTTGATCAGCGGATTGGCGATGACCGACACGCCGGATTCGGCGATCAGCGGCAGCAGCTTGCTGACGTAGTAGTTGTCCATCGAATGCATCGAGGTGCAGTGCGAGCCGACCACACGCCCCTGCAGGCCCAGGCGCTGGGTTTCGGCGGCCAGGGTCTCGATGTGGCGAGAGAGTGGGTCATCGGTCTCGTCGCAGTGCATGTCCACCGGCAGGCCGCGTTCGGCGGCCAGCTCGCAGAGCAGGCGCACGCTCTCGGCGCCCTGCGCCATGGTGCGTTCGAAGTGGGGGATGCCGCCGACGATGCCCACGCCCATGTCGAGCGCGCGGGTCAGGCTGTCCAGCCCGCCCTGGGTGCGCAGCACGCCGTCCTGCGGGAAGGCGACCAGCTGCAGATCGAGATAAGGCGCCACGCGCTTCTGCACATCCAGCATGGCTTCGACGGTGACCAGGCGCGGGTCGCTGGTGTCCACATGGCTGCGGATCGCCAGCAGGCCGCGCGACACCGCCCAGTCGCAATAGGCCAGCGCGCGTTCGACCAGCGCCTCGTGCGTCAGCTGCGGCTTGAGTTCGCCCCATAGCGCGATGCCTTCGAGCAGCGTGCCGCTCTCGTTGATGCGCGGGATGCCGTAGGAGAGCGTGGCGTCCAGATGGAAATGCGCATCGACGAAGGGCGGCGAGACCAGCAGGCCGCCGGCATCTAGCGTCTCGTGCGCGGGCACCTGCAGGCCGGCCGCGATCTCCACGAAGCGGCCGTCCTGGACGGCCAGCGACATGTCGGTGCGGCCGTCCGGCAGCGTGGCGTGGGTGACGAGCAGATCGAGCATGGGATGTCTCTGGTAGGGAAAGGGTTCAGCGCTCGCCCTTGCGGTAGGGCTTCATCAGCGCCTGCGGATAGGCCGCCTTGCGCGCCACCAGCACCAGCGCCAGGATGGAGAGCGCATAGGGCAGCATCAGGTAGAGCTGATAGGGCAGGGCCGCATCGCCCGCCTGCTGCAGCCGCAGCTGCAGCGCATCGAAGAAGGCGAACAGCAGCGCGCCCAGAAGCGCCTTGCCCGGCCGCCAGGAGGCGAACACCACCAGCGCCACGCAGATCCAGCCGCGCCCGTTGACCATATTGAAATAGAAGGCGTTGAAGGCCGACAGCGTGAGAAAGGCGCCGGCCATGCCCATCAGCGCCGATCCGGCCACGATGGCGCCGGTGCGCAGCCGTAGCACCGGCACGCCCTGGCTCTCGGCCGCCTGCGGGTTCTCGCCCACCATGCGCAGCGCCAGGCCGAGTGGCGTGCGCATCAGCAGCCAGCCCATGAGAGGTACCAGCACCAGGGCCAGCAGCGTGGGTGCCGTCTGCTCGTCCAGCACCGGAATGCCCAGCCAGGCCATCGGCGCAAAAGGCTGGATGGTCGGCGGCGTGCTCACCTGCCCGAAGGCCAGCCGGTAGCTGAAATAACTCAGCGCCGTCGCCAGCAGGGTGATGCCCAGGCCGCAGACATGCTGCGAAAGCGCCAGCCCCACCGTCAGTGCCGCATGCAGCAGCCCGAACAGCGCGCCGACGACGGCCGCGCAGGCCATGCCGCCCCAGAGCGATGCACCGTGGTACACGGCCAGCCAGCCGCCGAGCGCGCCGGCCACCATGATCCCCTCGATGCCCAGGTGCAGCACCCCGGCCCGCTCGCACAGCAGCACACCCAGCGTGCCCAGGATCAGCGGCGTGGCGATGCGCAGCACGGCGGCCCAGAAGGCCGGGTTGGCCAGGATGTCGGCGATCTCGTTCATGCGTGTCGTTCAGCCTTTTAGCCGGATCCGGTACTGCGCCAACAGCGAGGCCACCAGCACCGCCAGCAGCGAGGTGGCGACGATCACGTCGGCGATGGAACTCGGCACGCCGATGGCGCGGCTCATGCTGTCCGCGCCCACCAGCACGCCAGCGGTGAACACGGCCGCGGCCACCACGCCCAGCGGATGCAGGGCGGCCAGCATGGCGATCACGATGCCGGTGTAGCCATAGCCCGGCGACATGTCGAGGGTGAGATAGCCGGTGCGCCCGGCCACCTCCACCGCGCCGCCCAGGCCGGCGAGCGCACCCGAGAGCATGGCGACCAGCACGACAGTGCGGGTCACCGGCACCCCGGCGAAGGCCGCGGCCCGGCTGTTGGCGCCGACCGCGCGGATGTCGAAACCCAGCCGCGCACGCTTGAGCACCAGCCACAGCCCGGCCGCCAGCGCGCAGCCGCCGATCAGCCCGGTGTGCAGCCGCGTCTGCGGCCAGAGCTGCGACAGCGAGAGCCCGTCCTGCAGCGCCACGCTCTGCGGCCAGCCCATGGCGGTGGGGTCCTTCATCGGCCCGTCCAGCAGCGCCGAGACGCCCAGCAGCACGATGAAGTTGAGCAGCAGCGTGGTCACGACTTCGTCCACGCCCAGCCGGCTCTTCATCAGCGCCGGGCCCAGCAGCAGCAGGGCGCCGGCCAGCGCGGCGGCGGCCAGCATGGCGGGAAACAGCAGCCAGATCGGCCAGTCGAGCCCGCTGCCGTCGTGCATGCCGCCGACCGCCACGGCGGCCAGCGCGCCGGCATAGAGCTGGCCCTCGGCGCCGATGTTGAACAGCCGGGCCCGGAAGGCCACGGCGGCGGCCAGGCCGGTGAAGATCAGCGGCACGGCGCGGGTCAGCGTCTCGCTCCAGGCGAAGACCGAGCCGAAGCCGCCCTGCAGCAAGAGCGCGTAGGTGCGGCCCACCGGCGCACCGGCGGCGGCCACCAGCACGGCGCTGACCAGCAGCGTGAAGACCACCGCGCCCAGCGATGCGGCGGCGATCGCCAGCGGCGAGCTGCGGGTGCGGCGTTCCAGCCTCATGCGGTCTCCGAATCGGATGCGTCGCTGGCGCCGGCCATGGCCAGGCCCAGGCTCTCGCGGGTCCACTGCGCCGCCGGCAGGGCGGCGGTGAGCCGGCCCTCGTGCATCACGGCGATGCGGTCGCCCAGGGCCATCACCTCGTCGAGATCGTCCGAGATCACCAGCACCGCCGCGCCGCCGTTGCGTGCGGCGATCAGCTCGGTGCGGATGGCGGCGACGGCGCCGATGTCCAGCCCCCAGGTCGGCTGGTGCGCCACCAGCAGGCGCAGCGGCACCGTGGCGTCCGGCGGCGGCAGCAGGGCGCGGCCCAGGATGAGTTTCTGCAGATTGCCGCCCGACAGCGACCGGGCCGGCGCATCCAGGCCGCCGCCGCGCACGTCGAAGCCTTCGACGATGGCCGCCGCGTGCTGGCGCGCCGCGCGCCGCCGTACCCAGCCGAAGAGGTTGAAGGCCGGGCTGCCCAGGCGTTCGGACACCGCGTTTTCCCACACCGGCAGGTCGCCCACCGCGCCGACCGCATGCCGGTCTTCCGGGATGCGCGCCACGCCCGCCCGCACCAGCGTGGCCGGGTCGGCGCGCAGCACCCGGCCCGACAGCGTCGCGGTGCCCGCCACCCGTCGCCGCGTGCCGCAGAGCAGATCGGCCAGCGCGCCCTGGCCGTTGCCCGAGACACCGGCCACCGCCACGATCTCGCTCGCGCCCAGCGCCAGCGACACACCGCGCAGCCGGTCGCGCGGGCTGCCTTCGGTGCGGACCGATTTCAGCTCGCATACCGTCGCGCCGCGCTTGATGCTGACGGCGCGCTGCGGCATGGCCACCGCGCGGCCCACCATCCAGTCGGCCAGCTGCGCCGCGCTGGTGCCGGCGCTCGGCGCCTCGGCCACGACACGGCCGGCGCGCAGCACCACCAGGCGCTGGGCCACCCGCAGCACCTCGGCCAGCTTGTGGCTGATGAAGATCACCGACAGGCCCTCGGCCACCAGCAGCGCCAGCGTGGCGAATAGCGATTCGCTTTCCTGCGGCGTGAGCACGGCCGTGGGCTCGTCCAGGATCAGGATGCGCGCACCGCGGTAGAGCGCCTTCAGGATCTCCACCCGCTGGCGCTCGCCGACCGAGAGCGTTCCCACCCGCGCATCCGCATCCACCGGCAGGCCGAAGCGCCGGGCCACGTCCTGCAGCCTGGCGCGTGCGGCCTGGCGGGCGCTGGAAAGACGCCAAAGTGGCTCGGTGCCCAGGATGACGTTGTCGAGCACGTTCAGGTTGTCGGCCAGCGCGAAATGCTGGTGCACCATGCCGATGCCCGCGGCCAGCGCCGCGCGCGGCTGGCCCGGCGGCAGCGGCTGGCCGAAGACCTCGATCTCGCCCGCGTCGGCCGTGTAGTGGCCGAACAGGATGGACATCAGCGTGGACTTGCCCGCGCCGTTCTCGCCCAGCAGGGCCAGCACCTCGCCGGCCTGCAGCGTCAGCGAGATGTCGTCGTTGGCGACCAGCGCGCCGAACTGCTTGCGGATGCCGCGCAGGGCCAGGACCGGGGCGCTGTCTTGCGGCATGGCGCTCAGGGTGTCCAGTGCCGCAGGAAGGCGGTCACCACCCGCGCCGAGTTTTCGGCGGCGATGGCGATGAAGACCGTCATCTCGTTCTCGCCTTCCCCGCCGCCGGCCAGGTCGCTGAGCGAGCGGAAGGCGATGAAGGGCACGCCGTTGCTGGCCGCGACCTGGGCGGTGGCGGCGGTCTCCATGTCGATCACATTGGCGGCGAAGGTGCGGAAGGTGTAGTCACGCAGCGCCGCGTTGTCCATGAAGGAGGCGCCGGAGACGCCGTTGCCGCCCACCTCCAGCCGGGGCGCATGGCGCAGGCAGCGTTGTTGCGCATCGCAGGAAGTCAGTGCCGCGCCACCCGACGCCTGCAGCGACTGCGCGGCGGCCAGCATGCCGGCATCCACTGGAAACCAGAATTGCAGCTGCCGCCGCGGCTGCGCCGCACTGCGCACCTCGACCGGCCGGGGATAGAACATGCCGAAAGCCGGAAAGGGTAGTGGGCCCATCCGGGCCGGCGGGCTGAAGACACCCGGCGCCGTCTCGCGCGCGGCCAGCACCTCCAGGTACTGGCCCCATTGCGCCGGCACACTCACATCGCCGATGTGCAGAGCGGGATTCACCCCGCCCGCGATGCCGCTGAAGACGATGTGCGTCACCTGGAACAGGTCCAGCGCCCGCTGCGTGTTCATGGCGGCGTTCACCATGCTGATGCCCGACAGGAACAGCAGCACCGGCTTGCCGGCCAGCGTGCCGGTGAGGAACTCCACGCCCTGCACGCTGTGGCGCTGCGCATCCTGCAGCTGCTGGCGCAGCAGCACCAGCTCGGGCTCGAAGGCCGACACCACGGCGATGCGCGGCGTGCCGTCGATGCGTCCCGGCTGCAGCGGCGCTGCAGGAGCAGGCATGCCCGCGCAGGCCGCCAGCGCCAGCACGGCCGGCGCCAGCAGGGCTCGCAGTACGCGGCGCAGCAGGCTCACTTGGGCGAGGACTTGGGCGTGTTGTTGTCCACCTTCACCGCGAACTTGCCCGACAGGATCTCGGCCTCGCGGGCCTTCACCTTGGCGACGAGTTCCGCGGGGATCTTCTTCTCGAAGGTGCCCAGCGGCGCCAGCGAGGAGCCCTTGTTCTTCATCAGCGAATAGGGCGCGTAGTCCTCGGCCTCCAGCTTGCCGGCCTTGACCTGGGCGATGGCGTGGTCGATGGAGGGCTCCATGGCCCAGAGCGCGGTCGCCATGATGGTGTCCGGGTACTGCGGCTGGTTGTCGATCACGTTGCCGATGGCCAGCTTGCCGCGCTCCTTGGCCGCGTCGGAGACACCGAAGCGCTCGGCATACAGCACGTCGGCGCCCTGGTCGATCATGGCCAGCGTGGCCTCCTTGGCCTTGGGCGGATCGAACCAGCTGTTGATGAAGGTCACCGAGAAGGTGGTCTTGGGATCGATCTCGCGCGCGCCCGCCATGAAGGCGTTCATCAGCCGGTTCACCTCCGGGATGGGGAAGCCGCCCACCATGCCGATCTTGTGGGTCTTGGACATGCCCGCGGCGATCATGCCGGTGAGGTAGGCCGGCTCCTGGATGTAGTTGTCGAACACCGAGAAGTTGGGCTGCTGCGGCTTGCCCGAGGAGCCCATCAGGAAGGCGGTCTTGGGAAAGTCCTTGGCCACCTTGCGCGAGGCCGTCTCCACCGCGAAGGCCTCGCCCACGATGAGCTGGGCGCCGCCGTTGGCGTATTCACGCAGCACGCGTTCGTAGTCGGCGTTGGTGACGTTTTCGGTCGACTTGTATTCGATCTCGCCGCGCGCCTCGGCCGCCTTCAGCGCCTTGTGCAGCCGGCTGACCCAGGCCTGTTCATAGGGCACGGTATAGGCGGCTGCCACCTTGATCTTGGCCTGCGCGAATGCGAGCCCCGGGGCGCCCAGCGCCAGCGCGGCGGCGGAGAGGGCAAGTGAGCGGACGATGGCCTGGCGACGGACTTTCAAGTGCTTCTCCTCGGTGATGGGAATGGACCACCCGTCCTAGCAAGAATGCTGCCCGCTCACTTCGCGGGCGCCGCTTATTTCGTGCCGAAGATGCGGTCGCCCGCGTCGCCCAGGCCGGGGCGGATGTAGCCATGCTCATCCAGGCCGCGGTCGATGGCGGCCGTGTAGATGTCCACGTCGGGATGCGCCTGCTGCATCGCCGCCACGCCTTCCGGGCAGGTCAGCAGGCAGCAGAACTTGATCGACTTGGGGTTGAGTTCCTTCAGCCGCTGCACCGCCGCGATGGCCGAGTTGCCGGTGGCCAGCATCGGATCGACCACGATCACCTCGCGCTCCTGCATCTCGCTGGGCATCTTGAAGTAGTACTCGACGGCGGTCAGCGTCTGCGGGTCGCGGTACAGGCCGATGTGGCCGACGCGGGCGCCCGGCACCACCGACAGCATGCCGTCGAGGATGCCGTTGCCGGCGCGCAGGATGGAGACGAAGACCAGCTTCTTGCCGTCGATCACCATGCCGGTGCTGGCTTCGAGCGGGGTCTCGATCTCGATGGGCTGCAGCGCCATGTCGCGCGTCAGCTCGTAGGCCATCATTGAGGAGATCTCGCCCAGCAGGCGGCGGAAGCTGTTGGTGGACGCATCCTTGCGGCGCATCAGGGTGAGCTTGTGCTGCAGGAGCGGGTGGTCGAGGAGGTGGACTTGGGACATGGCTTGGGTGGCTTGGATGAGTGAATCGAGGGTCAGCGCTTCTTGGCGCCGAACAGGCTGCCCAGCACGCCGCGCACGATCTCGCGGCCCACGCTGGTGCCTATGGTGCGGATGGCGGCGCGGGCCGCCACCTGGGCCAGGCCGTCGTGCTGGCCGCCGCGCGGGCCGGTGTGGCCGAAGACGAGGTCGTTGAGGCTGTCCATCATGCCGCCACCGGCAGGGGCGGTAGGCGTGGCCGGCGTGCCGGGCGCCGGGGTGCCGGCCGGGGCGGGAGCGGTCGCCGCGGGTGCACGGCCGCGCAGCACTTCGTAGGCGGATTCGCGGTCGATGGGCGTCTCGTAGGCGCCGGCCACCGGGGAATCCTTCATGGTCTCGGCGCGCTCGGCCGGGGTGATCGGCCCGATGCGGCTGGCCGGCGGCATCACGAAGGCGCGTTCAGTGGGCGAGGGCCGGCCCTTCTCGTCGAGCAGGCTGAGCAGCGCCTCGCCGGTGGCCAGTTCGCCGATGGCGGCCTGCACGTCCAGGCCGGGGTTCGGGCGCATCGTTTCGGCCACGGCACGCACGGCCTTCTGATCGCGCGGGGTGAAGGCGCGCAGGGCATGCTGGATGCGGTTGCCGAGCTGGGCGAGCACGCTGTCAGGCAAGTCCAGCGGATTCTGGGTGGCGAAGTAGATGCCCACGCCCTTGGAGCGCACCAGCCGCACCACCAGTTCGATGCGCGAGACCAGGGCGGGCGGCGCTTCGTCGAAGAGCAGGTGGGCCTCGTCGAAGAAGAAGACCAGCTTGGGTTTCTCGGGGTCGCCGATCTCGGGCAGGTGTTCGAACAGCTCCGACAGCAGCCACAGCAGGAAGGTGGCATAGAGGCGCGGCGACTGCAGCAGCTTGTCGGCCGCCAGCAGGTTGATGTTGCCGTGGCCGGTGGTGGGGTCGGTCTGCAGCAGGTCGTCGATGGCCAGCATCGGCTCGCCGAAGAACTGGTTGCCGCCCTGCGATTCGATCTGCAGCAGCCCGCGCTGGATCGCGCCGATGCTGGCCGGGCTGACATTGCCGTAGGCGGTGCGGAACTCGGCCGCGTTCTCGCCGATGTGCTGCAGCAGCGCGCGCAGGTCCTTCATGTCGAGCAGCAGCAGGCCGCGGTCGTCGGCCACCTTGAAGACGATGTCGAGCACGCCCGACTGCGTGTCGTTCAGGCCCAGCATGCGGCCCAGCAGCAGCGGGCCCATGTCGGAGATGGTGGCGCGCACCGGATGGCCCTGCGTGCCGAACACGTCCCAGAAGACGGTGGGGCAGGCGGCGGGCGCGGGCGCCTCGATGCCGCGTTCGGCCAGCGTGGCGGCCAGCTTGGGAGATATGGCGCCCGGCCGCGAGATGCCGACGATGTCGCCCTTCACATCCGCCATGAACACCGGCACGCCGATGCGCGAGAAGCCCTGGGCGAGGGTCTGCAGGGTGACGGTCTTGCCGGTGCCGGTGGCGCCGGTGATCAGGCCGTGGCGGTTGGCCAGGGCCGGCAGCAGCGCCAGCGTGGTGTGGGCGTTGCGGGCAACGGGCAGGTCTGCGGTCATGCGGATTCGCCCGTCGCGGGCTCTATAGGAAAAAGCGTCCGGCGAGTGTAGCGCCCGGCCCACTCGCGGCCGGGTAAAATCGCCGGTTGCCTCCGGGCACCGAAGAATCAGAAACACGCCAACGAGCGAATCGAGCGACTTATGGCTGGACACAGCAAATGGGCCAATATTCAGCACCGCAAGGGCCGGCAGGACGAAAAGCGCGGCAAGGTGTGGACCCGCGTCATCCGTGAAATCATGGTCGCGGCGCGCACCGGCGGCGGCGACCTCAATGCCAACCCGCGCCTGCGCCTGGCGGTGGACAAGGCCAAGGCGGCCAACATGCCCGCCGACACCATCAAGCGCAACATCGACAAGGCCACCGGCAACCTCGAAGGCGTGAGCTACGAGGAAATCCGCTACGAGGGCTATGGCATCGGCGGCGCGGCCATCATCGTCGACACCATGACCGACAACCGCGTGCGCACCGTGGCCGAGGTGCGCCACGCCTTCAGCAAGTACGGCGGCAACATGGGCACCGAAGGCTCGGTCGCCTTCCAGTTCAAGCATGTGGGCCAGCTGCTGTTCGCGCCCGGCACCGAAGAGGACAAGCTGATGGAAGCGGCCCTGGAGGCCGGCGCCGACGACGTGCTCAGCCACGAGGACGGCTCCATCGAGGTGCTGACGCCTCCACACGATTTCGAATCCGTGCGCGATGCGCTCGCCCAGGCCGGCTTCAACGCCGAGATCGCCGAGGTGACCATGCGCGCGGAGAACACCGTCGATGTCGCGGGCGAAGACGCCGCGAAGATGCAGAAACTGCTCGACGTGCTGGAAGACCTGGACGACGTCCAGGAGGTATTCCACAACGCGGCTTTGTCCGAGTGAAGGGCGGTATGAAGGTTCTGGTCATCGGCAATGGCGGACGCGAGCACGCGCTGGCCTGGAAACTGGCGCAATCGCCCAAGGTGCAGAAGGTCTACGTGGCCGCCGGCAACGGCGGTACCGCGCGCGACGCCACGTTCGAGAACGTGGCCATCACCGAGGTGGTGGCCCTGCGCGAATGGGCGCAGGCCGAGAAGATCGGGCTGACCGTGGTCGGCCCCGAGGCGCCGCTGGCCGCCGGCGTGGTGGACGAGTTCCGCGCGCACGGCCTGAAGGTGTTCGGCCCCACGAAGGCCGCCGCCCAGCTGGAAAGCTCCAAGGCGTTCTCCAAGGCGTTCATGCAGCGCCACGGCATCCCGACGGCGGTCTACGAAACGTTCACCGACGCGGCCGCCGCCCACGCCTATGTGGACAGGCAGGGCGCCCCCATCGTCATCAAGGCTGACGGCCTGGCCGCCGGCAAGGGCGTGGTCGTGGCCATGGACCTGGCCGAGGCGCACGAAGCCATCGACTTCATGCTGCTGGACAACAAGTTCGGCGTGACCCACAACGCAGGTGGCGCGCGTGTCGTCATCGAGGAATTCCTGCAGGGCGAGGAAGCCAGCTTCATCGTGCTGTGCGACGGCAAGAACGTGGTGGCGCTGGCGACCAGCCAGGACCACAAGCGCCTGCTCGACGGCGATGCCGGCCCAACACCGGCGGCATGGGCGCGTATTCGCCCGCGCCGGTGGTCACCGCCGACGTGCATGCCCGCGCCATGCGCGAGATCATCCTGCCGACCATCCGCGGCATGGAGAAGGACGGCATCTCCTACACCGGCTTCCTGTACGCCGGCCTGATGATCGATGCCTCCGGCAAGCCCAAGACGCTGGAATTCAACTGCCGCATGGGCGACCCGGAAACCCAGCCGATCATGATGCGCCTGAAGAGCGACCTCTCCGAGGTGCTGCTGGCCGGCGCCGAAGGCCGGCTCGACCAGGTCGAACTGGTCTGGGACCGTCGGGTGGCGCTGGGCGTGGTGATGGCCGCGCACGGCTATCCGCTCGATCCGCGCAAGGGCGATGCGATCCAGGGCTTGCCGGCCGATGCCGAGGACGCCATGGTGTTCCACGCCGGCACGGTCCTGAAGGACGGCGTGGTGCTGACCAGCGGCGGCCGCGTGCTCTGCGTGACCGCCCTGGCCGACAGCGTCAAGCAGGCCCAGCAGCGGGTGTACGACGTGGCGCGCGGCATCCATTTCGACGGCGCGCAGTACCGCCGCGACATCGGCTACCGGGCCATCAAGGGATGACCGACACGGCCGGCGACATGCGCGCCTATCTCCTGGGATTGCAGCAGCGCATCGTCTCGGCCCTGGAAGCCATCGAAACCGCCGCCGGCGGCAGCGTGGCCTTCGTCACCGATCCGTGGACCAAGGCGGCGGGCGAGCCGCTGCAGGGCGATGGCGTCACCCGCATCGTCGAGGGCGGCGCCGTCTTCGAGCGCGCCGGCTGCGGTTTCTCGCATGTACGGGGCGAACGCCTGCCGCCTTCGGCCACCGAACACCGGCCGCAACTGGCCGGCGCGCCTTTCGAGGCGATGGGTGTCTCGCTGGTCTTCCATCCGCGCAACCCCTATGTGCCGACGGTGCACATGAACGTGCGCATGATCTCGGCCGGGCATCCGGGCCAGGAACCGACCCGCTGGTTCGGCGGCGGCATGGACCTCACGCCAGTCTACGGTTTCGAGGACGACGCGGTGCATTTCCACACCGTCTGCCGTCATGCGCTCGACCCCTTCGGCGAGGACAAGTACCCGCGCTTCAAGGAATGGTGCGACCGCTACTTCTTCCTCAAGCACCGCCAGGAAGCCCGCGGCATCGGCGGCATCTTCTTCGACGACTTCGCCGAACTCGGCCCCGAACGCGACCGCGCCATGCTCGAAGCCGTGGGCGATGCCTTCCTGGCCGCCTACCTGCCCATCGTGGCGCGCCGCCAGCACCTGCCCTGGGGCGAGCGCGAAACCGACTTCCAGCGCTACCGGCGCGGCCGCTATGTGGAATTCAACCTGGTGTGGGACCGCGGCACGCATTTCGGCCTGCAGTCGGGCGGCCGCACCGAATCCATCCTGCTGTCCATGCCGCCGCTGGCGGCCTGGCGCTACCAGTTCCGGCCGGAGCCGGGCTCGTCCGAGGCAGCGCTCGCCGAGCGTTTCCTGGCGCCCCGGGACTGGATCTGAATAACCTGAAGCACACGATGCGCATCGGCATCTTCGGCGGCGCCTTCGATCCGCCGCACCTGGCACATGTCGCCCTGGCCGAGGCCGCGGTGGCGCAGCTGCGCCTGGACCGGCTGCTGCTGGTGCCCACCGGCCACGCCTGGCACAAGGCGCGGCCGCTGTCGCCCGCGGCCGACCGGCTGGCCATGGCCGAGGCCGCTTTTGCCCATATCCCCGGCGCGGTCATCGACACCCGCGAACTGAATCGCGACGGGCCCAGCTACACCGCAGATACCCTGGACGAACTGCGTGCCGAGACCCCGCACGCGGAATTCTTCCTCGTCATCGGCGGCGACCAGGCCGCGTCCCTGCCCGGCTGGCACCTCTGGCACGCGCTGCTGCAGGCCGCCACCATCGCCATCGCCCGCCGTCCCGGCGCGGACGTGGCGGCGGGCGGACCGGACTGGCAGCACGAGCCCGGCGCCCGCTGGTGCTGGATCGACATGCCCACGGTGGACACCAGTGCCACCGACATCCGCGAGCGTGCAGCCCGCGGGCAAGACCTGCGCCCCTGGTTCCGCCAGGCGTGGCGCGCTATATTGACCAACACCACCTCTACCGAACAGCCTGATGAGTACCACTCCCAAGACGGAATCCGCCGCCAAAAAAGACGTCCAGAAACTCCAGCGCGCCATCGTCGATGGCCTGGAAGACGTCAAGGCGCAGGACATCCGGGTGTTCAACACCGAGCACCTGTCGCCGCTTTTCGAGCGTGTGATCGTGGCCTCCGGCACCTCCAACCGGCAGACCAAGGCGCTGGCCACCAGCGTGCGCGACGCGGTGCGTGAGGCCGGCTTCGACAAGCCGCGCACCGAGGGCGAGGAGAACGGCGAGTGGATCATCGTGGACTGCGGCGCCGCCGTGGCGCACATCATGCAGCCCGCCATCCGCCAGTACTACCACCTGGAGGAGATCTGGGGCGATACGCCGGTGAAGGTGCTGACGGCTGCCGGCAAGGCTGCCGCCAAGAAGGCCGCGACCGCCGCCGGCAGCAAGACCGCCGAAGCCGCAGCCAAGCCGGCGCCCGCGGCCAAGACCGCCAAGGCCGGCAAGGAGCCGATCCCCGATCTGAAGAAGCGCCGCAGCCGCTCCGCCGCGCTGGCCGACGACATCGTCTACCCGCCGCCGCGTCCGAACCAGGCCGAGAGCCGCAAGCCCGCAGCCGAGAAGCCGCCCACCCTGGCGGCTGCCAAGAAGGCCGCCGCGAAGAAGGTCGTGGCCAAGAAGGCGGCACCTGCTCCGGTGGCCAAGCCGCGCGGCAAGGTGCTGGTGGTGGGCGAGGTGCCCAAGCGCGCAGCGGCCAAGACGGCCACCAAGACGGCGGGCAGCCGCCCGCGGCCAAGTCGCCCGCCCGCAAGGCGCCGGCCCGCAAGACCCCGCGCGCCTAAGCCTTGAAGCTGTCCATCGTCGCCGTCGGCCAGCGCATGCCGGCCTGGGCGCAGACGGCTTACGACGACTACGCCAAGCGTTTTCCACCCGAGCTGCGGGTGGACATCAAGACCGTCAAGACCGAGCCGCGCGGCTCCAAGACGCTGGAGACGCTCTACCAGGCCGAGCGCGGCCGCATTGAGGCGGCCATCGCGCGCGGCACCCGCATCGTGGTGCTGGACGAACGCGGCACCTCGCTGACCACCGCCGCCCTGGCCGCCCGGCTCACCGCCTGGCAGCGCGAGGGCGACGACGTGGCGCTGGTGATCGGCGGGCCGGACGGGCTGGATCCGGCCTTCCGCGCCGCCGCCCACGAGCGCATCCGCCTGTCCGACCTGACCCTGCCGCATGCGATGGCCCGGGTGCTGCTGATCGAACAGCTCTACCGCGCCTGGTCGCTCAACGCCGGCCATCCCTATCACCGGGAGTGAATCGCCACGCCGGGCGGCGCTTCGCCTGGCGTGACGGGCCTTCGTTTGGCACGGCGGCGGGCAGGGCGCCATCGGGAGGATCGACCGGATGTCGATCCCCAGCTCACAGCCTCCCACTGCCCGCGGCAGCGGACTCTCCGCCCTGCGGGCACGATTCGCCGATTTCTGCGCCATGGCGGCCTTCATGTCACTCGAATCCCGCGAGGAGTCGGCCGCCAAGGTACTGGCCGGCCTGCGGTGCTGGTCCGAACGCATGGCGGCGGCGCAGGAAGCGGCCGACCGCGCACCGGAAACCGACCGGGTGCTGGCCCAGCGCTGGGGCGAGCGGCTGCAGTCCATCGTGCGCGATGCGCGGGCCGCCCTGGCGCGGCCGGCGGACGGCGGCGAGCGGCCCGTTAGCATCGCAGGCCATGAAGCCACCGCCATTCCTCTATCTCGCTTCCCAAAGCCCTCGCCGAAGCCAGTTGCTCGAGCAGCTCGGCGTGGAACATCGCGTCCTCACGGCCTCCGGCGATGAGGAAGATGCAGAAGCGCTGGAAGCAGTGCTGCCCGGCGAGGCGCCACGTCGCTACGTGCAGCGCGTCACGGCGCTCAAGCTCGACGCGGCAGTGGCGCGGCTGGCGCGACGCGGCCTGCAGGATGCTCCGCTGCTCTGCGCCGACACCACGGTGGCGATGGGCGGCCGCATCTACGGCAAGCCGCAGGACGCCCAGGATGCGCAGCGCATGCTGAGCGAGCTGGCCGGCGGCACGCACCGGGTGCTGACTGCGGTGGCGGTGCAGTCCGGAGCGCAGCGCTGGCAGGCGCTCTGCGAATCCCGCGTGTCCTTCGCGCCGCTCGATGCCGACCGGCTGCTCGCCTATGTCGCCAGCGGCGAACCGATGGGCAAGGCGGGCGCCTACGGCATCCAGGGCCGGGCAGCGGCCTTCATCCAGCAGATTTCCGGCAGCTACACCGGCATCATGGGGCTGCCGCTGTTCGAGACGGCCGGGCTGCTGCGGCAGGCCGGATTCGCCGTCTGAGGCGCTGACGCTCTGGCATGATGGGCCGCTCCCACGGCCAGAGCCGCGGGCTACCTAAAAAAAGTCCCCATGCAGCAAGACATCCTGATCAACTGGGCGCCACAGGAGACACGTGTGGCCGTCGTGGAGCACGGGGCGGTCCAGGAGCTTCACGTCGAACGCACGCTCGAGCGTGGCCTGGTCGGCAACATCTACCTGGGCAAGGTCTCGCGTGTGCTGCCCGGCATGCAGTCGGCCTTCATCGACATCGGCATGGAGCGTGCCGCCTTCCTGCATGTGGCCGACGTCTGGCAGGGCCACGCCGAGGGCGAGATGCCGCAGCGCCAGGCCCAGCCGCTGGTGCCGATTGAAAAACAGGTCTTCGAAGGCCAGGCGCTGATGGTGCAGGTCATCAAGGACGCCATCGGCACCAAGGGCGCGCGGCTATCGACCCAGGTGAGCATCGCCGGCCGGCTGCTGGTGTATCTGCCGCAGGACGACCATGTGGGTGTGTCGCAAAAGATTCCGCCGGAGCAGCGCGACGCCCTGCGCACCAGGCTGCAGGCGCTGATCGGCGAGCGCGCCGAAGGCGGTGGCGGCGGCTTCATCCTGCGCACCAATGCCGAAGACGCCAGCGATGCCCAGCTGGCCGACGACATCGCCTATCTGAGGAAGACCTGGAACCGTATCCGCCAGCAGGCCCTGCAGCTGCCGCCCAAGTCGCTGCTGCACCAGGACCTCGACCTGCTGCAGCGGGTGCTGCGCGACCTGGCGGGCGAGGAGACCGCCAGCATCCGCATCGACTCGCGCGAGCAGTTGAAGCGCATGCAGGATTTCAGCGCCGAATTCATGCCGGCGGCCGCCAACAAACTGCAGCTCTACAGCGGCGAGCGGCCGATCTTCGATCTCTACACCGTGGACGAGGAGATCGCCCGCGCGCTCGGCCGGCGGGTGGACTTGAAGTCCGGCGGCTATTTGATCGTCGACCAGACCGAGGCGCTGACCACCATCGACGTCAACACCGGCGGTTATGTGGGCGCGCGCAACTTCGACGACACCATCTTCAAGACCAACCTGGAAGCGGCCCAGGCCATCGCCCGCCAGCTGCGGCTGCGCAACCTGGGCGGCATGGTCATCATCGATTTCATCGACATGGTGCGGGAGGACCACCAGACGCAGGTGCTGGCCGAGTTCCGCAAGCAGCTCGCGCGCGACCGGGTGAAGACCTCCTCGGGCGGCTTCTCGCCGCTGGGCCTGGTCGAGATGACCCGCAAGCGCACCCGCGAGTCGCTGGCCCACATGCTGTGCGAGCCTTGCCCCTGCTGCCAGTCGCGCGGCGTGGTCAAGACACCGCGCACGGTGACCTACGACATCCTGCGCGAGATCCTGCGCGAGGCCCGCCAGTTCAATCCGCGCGAATTCCGGGTGGTGGCCTCGCCGCGGGTGGTGGAGCTGTTCCTGGACGAGGAGAGCCAGCACCTGGCCGGCCTGTCGGACTTCATCGGCAAGCCGATCTCGCTGCAGTCCGAGGTGGCGATGGGGCCGGAGGATTACGACATCGTCCTGCTCTGAGTGCAGGGGCAAGGCGGGGCGGTCGGGCGGCGGTCAGGATTTTTCAGGAAAATCCGTCGGCCATGAATGAACTCCTCGCACTGGGCCATGCGGCCGTCCAGTGGACCTCCTCGCACCTGATCGTGCCCGTGCTGGCGCAACTGCCGGCCACCTTGCGTGAAGCCGCCGGCGAGCCGGCCGACATCGCCGAGGCCCTGCTGATCTCCCTGCTGCAGATCGGCATCATCGCCTTCGTGATGCGGCCGCTGGAATCGCTGGCGCCTGCCGAGCGCTGGCCGCACCGCAAGCTGGCCGGGCTGGACCGCACCTATACGCTGGTCATGCTGCTGGGGCTGTTCCCGCTGTTCAGCTTCCTGGTGCTGACGCCGATGGCGCATCTGCTGGGCGCATCGCCCGCGGCCTCGGGCGCGCAGGACGAGCCCACCGGCCTGCTGGCCTGGGTGCCCTGGTTCGGCGGCCATCCGTGGCTGCTGTTCGCGCTCTATTACGTGGTCTACGACCTGACGTATTACTGGATGCACCGGCTGCAGCACGAGCTGCCCTGGTGGTGGGCCATGCACAGCATGCACCACAGCCAGCGCCAGATGAGCTGCTGGGCCAACGACCGCAGCCACTATCTGGACGGCGCGCTGCAATCCATCGTGCTGGCGACGGTCGGCCTGGCCATGGGGGTGGACACCGCGCAGTTCGCGCTGATCGTGATGATCAGCGAGCTGGTGCAGAGCCTCTCGCATGCCAATGTGCGCTGGGGTTTCGGCCGCATCGGCGGACGGCTGCTGGTGGATCCGCGCTTTCACCGGCTGCACCACATGTTGCGCGATCCGCAGCGGCCGCAGCTGCACAACTGCAATTTCGGCCAGGTGCTGCCCTGGTGGGACCAGCTCTTCGGCACCGCGCTCTATGGCGAGCCGCCGCGCGCCACCGGCGTCAGCGATCCGGCGGTGGATGCCGACAACGGCCTGGGCCTGGTCGCCCAGCAGTGGTACACGCTGCGCCGCTTCTGGGCGGCGGTGCGCTGCCGCGACGGTTGGCGGCTGGGTGAGGTGTCCTTCGACGAGAAGACCCTGCGGCCGGTGCGCCAGGACCCCGGCGCCGGTCCGCACTGAGCCCGCTCGACCGGCTCAGATCGCCGGCATGCCGGCCGCCGGCGTGTGCAGCCGGGCATACAGGCCGTCGGCGCTGAGCAGCTGGGCATGCGTGCCCTGTTCGACGATGCGGCCGTGCTGCATCACCACCACCCGGTCGGCATGCTCGATGGTCGACAGCCGGTGCGCCACCACCAGGGTGGTGCGGCCCTGCATCACCCGCTGCAGGGCCTGCTGCACCAGGCGCTCGGAGCCGGTGTCCAGCGCCGAGGTGGCCTCGTCCAGTATCAGGATGGGCGCGTCCTTGTAAAGCGCGCGTGCGATGGCCAGGCGCTGGCGCTGGCCGCCGGAGAGTTCGGAGGCGTTGTGGCCCACCAGCGTGTCCATGCCCTGCGGCATGCGGGCCACGTGTTCGGCCAGGTTGGCGTCTTCCAGGCAGCGCTGCAGGCGCTCGCGGTCCTGCGGCGCGCCCATGGCGATGTTGGCGGCCACCGTGTCGTTGAACATCACCACATCCTGGCTGACCATGGCGAACTGCTCGCGCAGCGACTGCGTATGCCACTCGGCGACGTCCTGGCCGCGCACCCGCACCGAGCCGTCGCTGGGCAGCACGAAACGCGGCAGCAGGTTGATCAGGGTGGTCTTGCCCGAGCCCGAGGGGCCGACGAAGGCGACCACCTCGCCCTGGCGCACCGTCAGGTCCACCCCGTCCAGCGCGGGCGCGGCGGTGTCGCGGTAGGCCACACGCACATTGCGCCACTCGATCAGCGGACCGGTCTGGGCCTGGGCCGGGTCGGGCTTCCACTGGCCGCTCGGTTCGTCGGCGGTGTCGCCCAGCAGCGCCAGGCCGCGCTCCAGCGCCGCCACGCCGCGGGTGACCGGGTTGGCGATCTCGGCGAGCCGGCGGATCGGCGCGATCAACATCAGCATCGCGGTGATGAAGGCGACGAAGCCGCCCACCGTCACGCCCTTGGGGTCGTCGCCGATGCGGCCCTGCCAGAGCGCGATCACGATCACCGCCGACAGCGCAGCCGCGGCCAGCAGCTGCGTCAGCGGCGTCATCGCGGCCGAGGCCACGGTGGACTTGATGGCCAGCCCGCGCAGCCGCCCGGCCAGGTCGTTGAAACGCTGCTTCTGCACCTGCTGCGCGCCGTGCAGCCGCACCATGCGGTGGGCCAGCACGTTCTCCTCGACCACATAGGCCAGGTCGTCGGTGGCTTTCTGGCTGGCCTTGGTGACCTGGTAGAGGCGGCGCGAGAGGGTCTTCATGATCCAGGCCACGCCCGGGATCACCAGGCCCACCACCAGCGTCAGCTGCCAGTTGAGCCACAGCAGGTAGAAGAGCAGGGCGATCATGGTGAAGCCGTCGCGCGACAGCCCCAGCAGGGCCTGCACCACCAGCGTGGCGCCGGTCTGCACTTCGTAGACCACGGTGTTGGACAGCGAACTCGCCGACTGGCGCGAGAACAGCGCCATCTCGGCCGCGAGCAACCGTTCGAACAGATCGCGGCGCAGGGCGATCATGCCCTCGTTGGCGATCTGCGCGAGTGCGTACTGGGAAGCGAACTGCGCCATGCCGCGCACCGCGAACAGCCCGATCACCGCCACCGGCACCGCCCACAGGTCGAGCCGGCCCTGGGTGAAGCCGCGGTCCAGCAGCGGTTTCATCAGGGCGGGGATCAGCGGCTCGGTCACCGCCGCCACGATGGTCGCGGCGATCGCCAGCGCCCAGGCCGCCTTGTGCAGCCCGAAATAGCGCGCCAGCCTGCGCAAACGGCCCAGCAAGGTGAGCGGGATGGCTGCGCTGGATGCTGCGGCCGATGGGGCGGCCGCCGGGCCGTTGTCTTGGGAACTCTGCATGCTGGCGCGATTCTACGGTTGGGTCTTGTTACGAAGATGCGGGCCTGATCCAACCTTTTGTTTCAGCGTCTCGCTGCCAATGTGTAACATCCGGCTGCGTGTTCGCCCGCGTCTTCCATGCGTCTTTCTTGCATCGCGGGCCCAGGAGTCGACACCCCCCCATTCATGAACCATCCTATCGCCGTGCTGCCGACCGCTGTCCGTTCATTGTCTTCCTCCGTCCAACGCCGCACGCTGATCGGCCTCGCCGCTTCGGTGGCCACCCTGGGCCCGGCACTGCCGGCCCTGGCGCAGTTCCGGGTCGAGGTCTCCGGCGTCGGCCTGACCCAATCACCCATCGCCATCGCGCCCTTCAAGGGCGAAGGCCAGAGCCCGCAGAAGATCGCCGCCATCGTGCAGGCCGACCTGGAGCGCAGCGGCCGTTTCCGTGCGATCGACGCCGCCGGTGTCGAACTCGACGAGAGCAGCCGCCCGGATGTGAGCCAGTGGCGCCAGAAGGGCGCCGATTCGCTGGCCGAGGGCAGCGTCACCCGCCTGGCCGATGGCCGCTACGACGTGCGTTTCCGCCTCTGGGACGTGGTGCGCAGCGAGGACCTGGGCGGCCAGAGCTTCATCGTGCCGCAGATCGACCTGCCCCTGGCGGCCCACCGCATCGCCGACTTCATCTACGAGAAGCTCACCGGCGAGAAGGGCGTGTTCTCCACCCGCATCGCCTACGTCACCAAGGCCGGCACCCGCTACACCCTGTGGGTGGCCGATGCCGACGGCGAGAATTCCCAATCGGCGCTGACCAGCCCGGAGCCCATCATCTCGCCGGCCTGGTCGCCCAGCGGCTCGCAGCTGGCCTATGTGTCCTTCGAGTCACGCAAGCCGGTGGTCTACGTGCACGAGATCTCCAGCGGCAAGCGGCGCCTGATCGCCAACTTCCGCGGCTCCAACAGCGCGCCGGCCTGGTCGCCCGATGGCCGCCGGCTGGCCGTCACGCTCAGCCGCGACGGCGGCTCGCAGCTCTACACCATCGATGCCTCCGGCGGCGAGCCCACGCGCCTTATGCAGAGTGCCGGCATCGACACCGAACCGAGTTATTCGGCCGATGGCCGCAGCCTCTATTTCGTCAGCGACCGGGGCGGCGCGCCGCAGATCTACCGCATGCCGGTGGGCGGCGGCAATGCCGAGCGGGTCACTTTCTCGGGCACCTACAACATCTCGCCCACGATCAGCCCCGACGGCCGGTACATGGCCTACATCTCGCGGGTGGGTGGTGCCTTCAAGCTGCATGTGATGGAACTCGCCAGCGGCACCGCGAATGCGATCACCGACACCTCCAACGACGAGAACCCCAGTTTCGCGCCCAACGGCCGCCTGATCATCTACGCCACCCGCCAGCAAGGCCGCGAGGCCCTGATGACCACCACGCTGGACGGCAAGATCAAGGCACGCCTGGCAGGCCAGGGCGGCGATATCCGCGAACCCGACTGGGGCCCGTTCCAGAAGCAGCCCTGACGCCTCGCGCGTGCAAGGCCGGGCCCACCGTTTTCTTTTCCCTTATCCACTAGCCATCAAGTACAGGTTCTCAGGAGTTCCCATGTTCAAGCAAATCACCCTGGCGCTGGCCGCCACCGCCCTCATCGCTGGTTGCAGCTCGCCCGTCAAGCTCGACACCCCGCCGGTGGAAGACCGCGGCAGCGCAGCCGGTGCCGGCGGCGCCAACAGCGGCAGCATGGGCCAGTCGGGCGTGACCCCGGTCGACCTGAACGCCACCGCCACCGCGCAAGGCCCGGTCGGCGTGGCCCGCATCGTGTACTTCGACTACGACAGCTTCGCGGTGAAGGCGGAGTTCCAGTCGATGATCGAGCAGCACGCCCGCTTCCTCAAGGCCAACCCGAACCGCCGCCTGTCCCTCGAAGGCAGCACCGACGAGCGCGGCGGCCACGAATACAACCTGGCCCTGGGCCAGAAGCGTGCCGAGGCCGTGCGCCGCGCGCTGGGCCTGCTGGGCGTGGGCGACAGCCAGGTCGAGGCCGTGAGCTTCGGCTCCGAGAAGCCGGCCGCCACCGGCCATGACGAAGCGGCCTGGGCACAGAACCGCCGCGTCGAATTCACGTACCGCTGATGGCCGGGCATCAGCCGCAGCGCTGGCTGCGCACCGGGGTGGCTCGCGCCGCCGCCGCAGCCCTGCTGCTGGTGGCGGGCGGTGCCGCGCAGGCGGGTCTCTTCGATGACGACGAAGCCCGTCGTGCCATCCTCGAGATCCGCCAGCACATCGACAGCAACACGCAGCAGATCACCCGCCTGTCCGGCGAGAACACCGAACTGCGGCGCAGCCTGCTGACGCTGCAGAACCAGATCGAGGCGCTGCGTGCCGACCAGGCCACCATGCGCGGTGCCAACGAGCAGCTGCAGCGCGACCTGAGCGAAGCGCAGAAGCGCCAGAAGGACATGGCCCAGGGCGTGGACGAGCGGCTGCGGCAGTTCGAGCCCGCGCAGGTCACGGTCGATGGTGCGCAGTTCAATGCCGCGCCTGCGGAAAAGCACGGCTACGAAGCGGCCCTGGCCGTCTTCCGGCAGGGCGACTTCAACGCCGCGCAGAACGCCTTCGGCGCCTTCGTGCAGAAATACCCGAACTCGGGTTATCTGCCGTCTTCGCTGTTCTGGCTCGGCAACGCGCAGTACGCCAACCGTGGCTACAAGGAAGCCATCGTCAGCTTCAAGGCCCTGCTGACCCAGGCGCCCAACCATGCGCGTGCACCCGAGGCCGCGCTGGCCATCGCCAACTGCCAGGCCGAACTCAAGGACAGCAAGGCGGCCCGCAAGACGCTGGAAGACCTGATGAAGGCCTATCCGCAGTCCGAAGCCGCCTCGGCCGCACGTGAGCGGCTGGCCCGCCTGAAGTGAGCCTGCTGGCGACAGCGCCCGCCGAATCCGCCGATGCGGCCCGCCGCTTCGGCGGCATGGAGCGCCTCTACGGCATGCAGCCGGCGGCGCGCATCCGGGCCGCCTGCGTGGCGGTGGTGGGCATCGGCGGCGTGGGTTCCTGGGCCGCCGAAGCGCTGGCGCGGTCCGGCGTGGGACGGCTGGTGCTGGTCGATCTCGACCATATCGCCGAGTCCAACGTCAACCGCCAGATCCATGCGCTGAGCGCCACTCTGGGCCAGGCCAAGGTTGAAGCCATGCGTGAACGCATCGCCCAGATCAACCCGGATTGCCGGGTGGAGACGGTCGATGACTTCGTCGATCCGCAGAACTGGCCGGCCCTGCTGCCGGCCCAGGTCGATGCGGTGATCGACGCCTGCGACGACGCCAAGGCCAAGCTGACGATGGCCGTGTGGTCCCTGACTGAGCGCAAGCGCAAGGGCGGCGCGGTGTTTGTCACCGTCGGCGCTGCCGGCGGCAAACGACGCGCCCAGGCCGTGGAGCTGGCCGATCTGAGCCTGACCACCCACGACCCCTTGCTGGCCCAGCTGCGCTACAGGCTGCGCAAGGAGTACGGCGCCGCACGCGATGGCAAGAGCATCGGCATCGACTGCGTGTTCAGCCGGGAAGCAGTCGCGCCGCCGGATCCGTCCTGCGCCATCGACGGCGACGGTTCGCTCAACTGCCACGGTTTCGGCTCCGCCGTCAGCGTGACCGCCACCTTCGGCATGGTCGCGGCCGGACATGTGATCGAGAAGCTGGCTGGGCGAGCAATTTCGCCGCTATAATCGTGGGCTTTGCTGCACACGACATCTGACGTGACGGCAAGGGACCTTAGCTCAGTTGGTAGAGCAGCGGACTTTTAATCCGTTTGTCGTGGGTTCGACCCCCGCAGGTCCCACCATTTTCAAAAGGCCGCTTCATGCGGCCTTTTTCTTTGGCGGTGTGCCGGGAAAACTGAGCATGCCGGCCAGGCATTGCCAGCCTCTCAAGTCTTCTCCTCTCGCGTTTGCTGCTGGCCGATATTGAAGAACTTCTTGATGCTGGTGAGCAGCCCTGGCGCCTCCACTGTGAAAGTCGGCGCGCGCAGGCGTTCAGCCAGCGGCAGGAGATCGATCTGCTGCTCCTGCTGGGCAAGCCGCTGGACGGCGTGGGCGACGTAGTAATTGGCCTTGAAGCGTTCGTCTTGAACGAACAGCAGCACATAGTCATCCATCTGCCGGGTACAGCCGCGCACTGCGGTGTAGATCATGGACCCGACCGTATCGACCTTGTAGGGGACGAGGGCTCGCAGGGCCAGCTCGCTGCACATGCGGTAGGTGGCGAGCTTGGCCGCATATGCCGGATCGCCCGATACCTTGTCGATCATTTGCGCCGCCAGCGTGAAGTCTCTGATCGTCGGTTCATTCACCGGGGTGGGGTAGGGCATCGGCCCCCAATCCTGCCCGCCGCGCGCGGCTTGCTGTGGTGCTGCGGCATGCGCAGCTACGACGACACCCGCCATGAGTGCAGCCAACGCCAGTTTCTGACGACCACCGATATTGATACTGACCACCGTGTAGTCCTCCGGTTGTTGATGCCGATTGCCGAGCAAGCCAGTCGGCCCTGCTTTTGATCTTTCGTCTTGGTACTGGATGCGCGATGCAGCACACCCAGGACACATCCACGAGCTTGTAATCCAGAGTCTAGGTCACGTTGTAACTGCCAAAGCGCCACCCGGTCCGCGCGAAACGCAGGGACGCACATCGTCGTCCTACGGCTGAATGGGAAATTTGCAGCAGGAAAGTTTCCCCGGCGTCGCCGATGATGGATGCATGCCCCACTCCAAACGCGCATTCCTGGTCGAGGACAACCCGTCATTGCGGGAAAGCCTGATCGAGCTCCTGAAGTCCGAGGCTTCGGTCGCGGTCATCGCCACTGCCGAGAACGAGATCGATGCGATCAACTGGCTGGCCGTTTACTCCCACAGGGTGTCGCTGGTCATCCTCGACATGTACCTCACTTCCGGTACCGGGCTGAGCATCCTCAGGCAGATGCGCGATGCGGGCCTGACCCATCCCATCGTGGTGTTCACCAACAGCAGTTCCCAGGCGCTGCGGGATGCCTGCCTGCGTGGTGGTGCAGACGCGTTCTTCGATAAGGGCTCCGAACAGGAGCTTTTCTTCAGCTATGTACGCGGTGAGGTGAAAACGCTGGCCGCGGCGAAATAGCACGGGCTGGACGGCATCGGGGCCAGGGCTCATGCCGAAGATGGTCCGCGGAGAAACGCATCGTTCTGCTGCTTCATCCTGGCGAAGGCATCCTCCGGCCGCAGCGGCCGGCTGACGTAGTAGCCCTGGATCTCGTCGCAACCCATGTCGATCAGCAGATCGAGGATCTGGACGGTTTCCACGCCTTCTGCCACCAGCTTGTAGCCCAGGCTGTGGCCCAGGTCGATCATGGAGCGGACGATTTCCCGCGCCCGCTCGTCCGTGCCGATCGGGCGGATCAGCGACTGGTCCAGCTTCAGCGCCTCGGCCGGCAGGCTGTAGAGCGAGCCGAAATTGCAATACCCGGTGCCGAAATCGTCCAGCGCGATCTGGATGCCCAGGGCGCGTGCTTCGTTGATCGCCCGCACCGTGGATTCGCCGGTCAGCGCGACGTTCTCGGTGCATTCCAGCTGCAGGCGCCGGGGCTGCACCTGGTGCAGGGTGCATGCGTTCTGCATCATGCGGATGAAATCGGCGTCTTCCAGATTGCGCGCCGAGATGTTCACCGCCACATCGACGACCAGGCCGCGGGTTTCCCACTCCACCAGCTGCGCCAGCGCGGAGTGGATCACCCATTCGGTCACCGAGTGGATCAGGTTGGTGCTCTCCACCAGCGGTATGAATTCGCCTGGCGGTATATTGCCCAGCACCGGATGGTGCCAGCGCAGCAGGGCCTCGGCGCCGCGAAAAGCCAGGGAGTCGCGGTCGAGTTTCGGCTGGAACACCAGGGAGAACTCGCCATGCGCCATCGCATGCGGAACCGCGCTCAGGAGCTGGTAGCTGCGCTTGTAGCGCAGGTCTTCGTCGGCGTCGTACCAGGTCACCACCGGCCGGCGCGACTTGTTGGTATGCAAGGAGGCGATCGCCCGCCGGAAGACGTCCTGAATGTTGGCCGCATCCAGCTCGAACACGGCGGCGCCCAGGCGCGGACGCTGTTCCAGCAGATAGGGGTCGGAGGTGGTGAAAGGCTCGCGGAATTCCTGCACCAGGGCCTGGAGAAAACGGTTCAGGTCGAAGTCGGCGGTCTTTCGCACCACCAGCGCCAGGCAGCTCATGTCGACCTGGTAGACCTTGGAGACATGCCCGGCGAATTCACGCAGGCGGCGGCCGGCGCCGCGCACCAGCTCTTCGAGCGGGCCCGCGCCCACCGCCCGCATCACGCTCTGCAGCGATTCCGGGCCCATCAGGTCCAGCAGGATCAGGGTGCATTGCTGGCCGGGGCTGGCCTGGCAGAGTTCCTCCAGGTCGATCGTCAGCTGCGCCCGGTTGGGCAGGTGGGTGCTGCCGTCGATCCGGCCGACGGCATGCTGCAGTTCGATCTGCGCCACCACCATGGCGGCCAGGTCGAGCAGCATCTGCTCCTGGGCGGCGTCGAATTCGCGCGGCCGATGATCGATGAGGCAGAGGCTGCCCAGGCTGTGGCCGTTGGCCAGCACCAGCGGCGCACCCGCATAGAAGCAGATGCCCGGATAGCCGGTGACCAGGGGGTTGTTGAGAAAGCGTGGATCCTGGGCCGCGTCACGCACCACCATCACCTGCGGACTGGCGATGGTGTAGTTGCAGAAAGCATCTTCGCGGCAGGTGTCGGGCACCGACAAACCTACACGCGACTTGAACCATTGCCGCTCGGTGTCCAGCAGGGTGATCAGCGCGATCGGCACCTGAAAAACCGCTGCGGCCAGTCGGGTGATTCGGTCGAAGGCTTCGGTGGGTGCGGTGTAGAGCAGGTCGAGCGAGCGCAGCGCCTGTATCCGTTCTTCCTCGTCGAGACTGGCGGCGGTTCGCATGTCCGTTCATTATGGATATTTCCGGACGGCGTTCCTATGTCTCACGACATTGTTTTCTCGAAAGTCACACGGCGTGGCTGAATGCGATGTATAATCCGTCATTCGGCGCTTGTTGCAAGGCGCCGGCAGCCTGGCCAGGCAACGCCGACTCTCACGGCGGCACGTCGAACCCGAGTCACCACGACGATAACAACAGGTGTCTCCCGCAAGTGAAAGTGCCGTAAAGGCGGATCGCGTCAGAGTCCGCCGCCAAACACCATCGAAAAAGCCCGCTCTTCAGCGGGCTTTTTTTATCCGTGCTGCCGAACCAGCGATGCCAGATAGGAAGCGTCGGCGAAGGATGCCAGCAGGGCGGCGATCTGTGTGGGATACACCTCCAGCCGCTGGTGCCGCGTGATGTCCGAGCGGTTGGTCACGATGTCGACCACCGGCAACCATCCCGTCTTGCAGGCTACGGCGCAGGCGAAGAACGTGACGCCGCTGGCGTGAAAGACATGGAACATCCCGCAATTTTCCTCTCATGCGCCATCCCGCAGTGGAGAAAGACACCTGTTCAAGTGGAATTGTCTTGCCGCGCCCACGGTCCTGTAAAAGCCGCACGCGGTCAGATGGACGTCAGCCGCTGGGGCGCAAGGTGAGCCCATGATCGAATCGCAAGCACTGCACATCTGCAGCCACTGTTTCGGCATCGTCGGCGCCCGGACGGCGGAGCCGCCGCATTCGCAGCTGCAGCTGACGGGCATCACCTATTTCGGTGACGGCATCACCGGCCGGCAGACCAATGCCGTCTACCAGTTCCAGTGCATCAGCTGCGGGCTGGAATTGATGCGCGACCGCAATCCCGCGGAGGCCGATCAGGTCTGGCTGCCGCGGGATACCTGCGCGCATCACTGAACCGCAGACAGCGGCAGGGCATATGCCGCGACCGCGCCCAAAGCGCAGACGGCGATGACGGCAGCGCCGATCATCCAGCCGACACGGTGGCGCAGGCCGCGGGCTTCGACCTGGTGGGGAAGCGCATCGGATTCGGACGAAACAGCCTCGGCAGCCGCACGCCGCTCACGCAACTCGTGCACGATGGCCTTGCCTTGCGGCGCATGGCTCAGCCAGGAGCCCGGATCCGGCGCCGCCGGCCGCATGCGGGCGGGCGCCGCGACCGCGGGAGAGGCCTGATACAGCCTGGACTTGCGTTCCTCGGCGCGTTCATTGATCACCGAATCCTCGAAATCCTGGGCCCGAAAGCGTCGGCGCACAGGTTGCGGTGGCGGCTGCGAGTCGCGCCATTTCTCCGATAAGTTCATCCGGCGATTGTCGAAGTGGCCAGCGCACGCGCGGTGTAAGGCAAATGCCCGGACCGGGCGGGGATTTGCAGCCGGTCAGCGCGCCATCGCCCGGCGGCACAGATAGCTGGCGCCATCCACCAGCGCCACCAACAGCAGCATGGCCAGCAGCACGGTCGCCGTCCGTCCCATCTGGAACAGCCCCAGGTGGAAGGCCAGCATCTGCCCCAGCCCGCCCGCCCCGACCACGCCCAGGATGGCGGCGGCGCGGATATTGTTTTCCCAGCGGTAGAGCGTGTAGGAAACGATCTGCGGCAGCAGCTGCGGCAGCGTGGCATAGCAGAACACCCGCAGCGCGCCGTTGCCCTGGATGCGCAGGGCGGCTGCCGGCCCGGGCGGACTGTTCTCCATCGCCTCGCCGAACAGCCGTCCCAGCACGCCGGTGGTGTGCAGCGCCAGCGCCAGGGTGCCGGCCAGCGGGCCCAGGCCGGCGGCGATCAGCAGCAGCGCCGCCCAGACCAGTTCCGGCACCGCACGCAGGCCGTTGAGCAGCAGGCGCACCGGGCCCCGGGCCCAGCCCCGGCCGGCCACCGCCAGCAGCAGCCCGCCCAGCGCGGCCAGCACGGTGCCCAGCGCCGACATGGCCAGGGTTTCGCCCGAAGCCACGAAGATCTTGCGCAGAAAGACAGGCGACACCTCGGGCGGATAGAACTCGCCGATGAAATGCCCCATCGACGCCAGCGCGCCCGGCGACAGGAAGGCGGCCCACTGCAGGTCCAGCTCCCGGAAGCTCGCCACCACCAGCGCCAGCACCGCCAGGCAGAACCAGCAGGCCTTGCAGCGCAGCAGCGGCCGGTTCATCCCAGCCCCCGGCGCAGCCAGGCGCTGACCCGGTCGGCCACTGCCACCAGCAGCACGAAGACCAGCAGCATGGTCGCCACCTCGTCGCCGGCGAACATCTTGGTGGAGGTGTCCAGCATCTGGCCCAGCCCGCCCGCGCCTACGAAACCGAGCACCACCGAGGAGCGGATCGCGCACTCCCAGCGATAGACGGTATAGGACGCCAGCTCCGCCGCGCTCTGCGGCAGCAGCCCGTAGAAGAAGGCCTGCAGCCGGCCGCTGCCATTGCCCAGCAGGTGGCGGGTGCTGCTGTGATCGCTGCTTTCCAGGATGTCGGCATAGACCTTGCCGAGCATGCCGCCGTAGGTGAGGGCGATGGCCAGCACGCCGGCCGTGGGGCCCAGGCCGACCACCCGCACGAAGACCAGCGCCCAGACCAGTTCCGGAATGCTGCGTAGCACGATCAACAGCCAGCGCAGGCCTTGCCGCAGCGCGGCCGGCAGCGGCGCCATGCGGCCGGGCAGGGCGGAGATCGACAAGGCCCGGGTCGACAGCAGGCAGGCCGGAATCGCGATCACCCAGGCGAGCGTGATGCCGGCGGTGGCGATCGCCACGGTGCGCCAGGTCTGGCGGGCCACCTGCGCCAGGAAGTCGGCCCCGGTGGCGGGTGGGAAGAAGGCGCCGAGAAAACGTGCGCTCGATGCCCGGCTGGCCGCGTCGAACAGCTGCCAGGGCCGGAATTCGGTGGCCACCAGGGTGGGCCAGAGCAGCAGCAGGGCCAGGCCGGTCCAGAACAGCCGGCCGATCCAGGCGGGATCGTGCTGCCGGTGCAAAGCCGGCTTCAGCGGCATTGCATCAGCACCGGCGCGGCCGCCGTCGGTGGCAACGCGTCGAACGGCGGGGCGCCGGGCGAGACGAGTTCCGCCTCGTGCTGCGCATACAGCGCGGCCAGCCGCGCCGCATCGACCTGCGCGGCGGGCAGGTCGAAGGCGACGACGCCGGCGCGCAAACCGACGATGCGGTCGAAATGCGCCAAAGCCATGTCCACCTGGTGCAGCGTGGCCAGCAGGGTGATGCCGCGTTCGCGCGCCAGGCCGGTCAGCGCGGCCAGGGCCTGTCGGGAGCGGGTCGGGTCCAGGGCCGAAAGCGGCTCGTCGATCAGCCACAGCCCGGCCGGCGCCATCAGCGCGCGGGCCAGGCCGACACGCTGGCGTTCACCGCCGGAAAGGCGATCCACCCGCGCGAAGAGTTTCTCGGCCAGGTCGAAATGCGCCAGCGCGGCGCGGGCGCCTTCGATATCGGCCGGATAGAACAACGAGCGCAGGCTGCGCGCCAGGCTCCAGCCCGGCAGGCAGCCGGCCAGCACGGCGGTCACCACCCGCTGGCGCGGCGGCAGGGGCGGCGTCTGCGGCGCCAGGAAGAGCCGGCCGCGCTGGCGCTTCAAGGCGGCGGCGCCGAGCGTCCAGGGATCGGTCTCATCGAAGGCGATGCGGCCCTCGCCCGGCCGCAGGCTGGCGGCGGCCAGTTCCATCAGGGTCGTCTTGCCGGCGCCCGAAGGGCCGATCACGGCGACCTGCTCGCCGCTGGCCAGGTGCAGGTCGATGCTGCGCAGCACCGCACTGCCGCGCGGCGCCGAGGGATGCCGCGCGTGAACGCCCCGCAGGTCCAGCCTCATCGAAAACTCAGAGCAGGCCGGCGCTCTTGGCGGCGGTCTCGATGCCCTTGTAGTTTTCCGGCTTGGTCGGGATGAAACGCGTGGCGCGCTGCAGGCTCAGCACCTCGCGGCCTTCGGGCGTCTTGTCGTTCAGATCCAGGAAGGCCTTGGTGATGGCCTCGCGCAGCTCGGGCGCCATCTCGCTGCTCACCGACCAGTTGTAGTCGTAGTAAGGCGGGGTGGTGTAGAAGACATGGACGCGGCTGGTGTCCACCTTCTTGTCGGCCACGAACTTTTCCCACACCGAGATGTTGACCGCGCCGGCCTGCACCTTGCCGCCGGCAACGGCCGCGATGGTCGCGTCATGTGCGCCGCTGTAGGCCACGCGGCGGAAGTCCTTGTCCGGATCCACACCGGCCTGCAGCAGGAAGCTGCGCGGCATCAGGTGACCGCTGGTGGAGCTTTGCGCGCCGAAGCTCACGTCCTTGCCCTTGAGGTCGGCCAGGGTCTTGATGGCCGGATCGGCGGTGATGAAGACCGACTTGAACTTCTCGTCCTCCTCGCGCTGCACCAGCGGAATCACCTTGCCGCCCGAGCGCGCCGAGGCCTGCACGAAGGTGAAGCCGCCGAACCAGGCCAGGTCGACCTTGCGGTTGATCAGCGTCTCCACCGAGGCGGCGTAGTCGGTCACTGGGGTGAACTCCACCTTCATGCCCAGGCGCTGCTCCAGGTATTTCACCAGCGGCGCGGCCTTGCGGGCCAGCTCGGTGGGCGATTCGTCCGGAATGGCGGTGACACGCAGGATCTTCTGCTGCTGGGCCTGGGCGGGAAGCTGGAAGGCGCCGGCCAGCAGGGCGCAGGCGAGCAGGGCGCGGCGGAGGGTCGAAGTGGTCATGTAAGGGACAGGCCGTAAACCGAAAGCCGGCATTACACCCCGAAAGAATGACGGTGCGACACTCCCGCCTCGCATCCCCGCGCAGGGCGCTGCGGATTTCCAGCCGAACGAACACATACCGGAGAGCCTCCCGATGAACGCCCCCCTCGCCGCCACTGTCCCGCCACGCCTGACTTCGCTGTCCCACGGCGGCGGCTGCGGCTGCAAGATCGCCCCCGGCGTGCTCAGCGAGATCCTGCGCAAGGCGCCCGGCATGCCGGTGCCGCCGCAACTGCTGGTCGGCATCGAGACAGCCGACGACGCCGCCGTCTACCAGCTCACCGACGAGATCGCCCTGGTCGCCACCACCGATTTCTTCATGCCCATCGTGGACGACCCCTTCCAGTTCGGCCGCATCGCCGCCACCAACGCGATCAGCGATGTGTATGCCATGGGCGGCAAGCCGATCATGGCGCTGGCGCTGGTGGGCATGCCGGTCAATGTGCTGTCCACCGAGGTCATCGGCGAGATCCTGGCCGGCGGGCAATCGGTGTGCCGGGAGGCCGGCATTCCGATCGCGGGCGGGCACACCATCGACTCGGTCGAACCGATTTACGGGCTGGTGGCGCTGGGGGTGGTGCACCCGAAACGCGTCAAGCGCAATGCGGATGCCCGGGTGGGCGATCGCCTGGTGCTGGGCAAGCCGATCGGCGTGGGTGTGCTGTCGGCCGCGCTCAAGAAGGAAGTGCTGCCCGAAGCCGGCTACGCCCGCATGATCGCCACCACCACCAAGCTGAACACGGCCGGGCCGGACCTGGCGGCTCTGGACGGCGTGCATGCGCTCACCGACGTCACCGGTTTCGGCCTGGCCGGCCATCTGCTGGAACTGGCGCGCGGCGCGGACCTGGGTGTGCGGCTGGACTGGAGCAGCGTTCCCCTGATCGACGGCGTGCGGGAGTTGGCCACGCAAGGCTCGGTCACCGGCGCATCGGGCCGGAACTGGGAGGGCTATTGCGCGGAGGTGTCGCTGCCGGAAGGCTTTCCAGCCGCCGAACGCGCGCTGCTGACCGATCCGCAGACCAGCGGCGGCCTGCTCGTGTCCTGCGACGCGGGCTCCGTCGACGAGGTGATGGCGGTGTTCCGGCGCCATGGCTTCGAGGCCGCGGCGGTCATTGGCGAAGTGGTCGCCGCGCCGTCCGGCCGACAGCGACTGGAAGTGCGTGCATGACCCAGCGTCCATTGGCCCGCGCGGACGAGTACCGCCGCTTCGAAACCATCATCGACGCGCGTTCGCCCAGCGAGTTCGCGCTCGACCACATCCCCGGCGCCATCAACTGCCCGGTGCTCGACGACGAGGAGCGCCGCATCGTCGGCACCCTCTACCACCAGACTGGCGCCTTCGAGGCCCGGCGCGTCGGCGGCGCCATGGTGGCGGCCAACCTGGCGCGGCACATGTACGCGCATTTCGCCGACCGGCCCGCGAACTGGAGGCCGCTGGTCTATTGCTGGCGCGGCGGTCTGCGCAGCGGCTCCATGGTCACCTGGATGCGTATGGTCGGCTGGGATGCGCAGCAGCTGGCCGGCGGCTACAAGAACTTCCGCCGCCATGTGGTCGACCAGCTGGCCGAACTCAGCCCGCGGCTGCGCCTGAAGGTGATCTGCGGCGCCACCGGCAGCGCCAAGACCCGGGTGCTGCATGCGCTGCAAGCGCAGGGCGCCCAGGTGCTCGACCTGGAATTCTTCGCCAGCCACAAGGGCTCGCTGCTGGGCCGCCTGCCGGGCCAGCCGCAGCCCTCGCAAAAGCGCTTCGAGACCCTGTTGGCCACCACCCTGGACGCCTTCGACCTGCAGCGCGACGTGTATGTGGAAGGCGAGAGCCCCCGTATCGGCCAGCTGAACCTGCCGGTGGAACTGGTCGAATGCATGCGCGCCGCGCCCTGCATCGAGGTGCGCGCCACGCTGGATGCGCGCCACGCCTATCTGCTGGAGGACTACGCCTACCTGGGCGACGATCCCGAGGCACTGGCCACCCAGCTCGGCCAGCTCAAGCAGCTGCAGGGCGGCGAGAACGTGCGGCGCTGGCAGGACTGGGCGCGCCAGCGTGCGCTCGCACCGCTCTTTTCCGAGCTGATCGCGCAGCACTACGACCCGCACTACGAACGCTCCCAGGCCCGCCACTTCGCTCACTGGGCGGAGCGGGCATCCGTGGCGGCGGACGAGCTCTCGCCAGGCGGCGTTTCGCGTATCGCGACCGAGATTCTGGCGATGGAAAAGTCAGCGCCGGCACCGTCGAAAACATGATCGGCCCGATTGTTTTTTGCTAATGCGGCAGCGTGACAAACGTGATTTACTCCGCCCCCTGGAGGGATACAACATGACGGTGGAGTACCTGGTCAACATCGGCGCGGCCCAGCTTTATTTCGATGGAGACCGCATCCGGCTGAGGCCGGCGGAGCGAAACGCGGGAACACAGCTGGAGCCGGTGCACTTCGTGCTGAACAAGGAAGAGAACCCGCTGCTGCAAACCAACTGGGACATCGGCCTGGCCGAGTTCAGCGAGGACCAGCGGCGGCTCGGCCAGCTCTGGAAGCGGGACCGTTAGGCCCGCTATCTTTCAGCTGCGCAGCAGCAGCGTGGCCAGCGCCACCGCGCCGGAGGCCACCAATGTGGCCAGCAGCCACATCGGCCTGCTCAGGCGTTTGGCGCGCCGTTTCACCGGCGCGTCTTCCCAGGCGTCGAGCTGACTCAGGGTGAAGCCGGTATCGCGCTTGGCCTGGCGTTCGGCCTCCAGGCGGGCGTTGTCGGCGCGGCGGGCGGCGATCGCCTTTTGCTGCGCGGCACGGAACTGGCTGCCATCGGGATCGGACGCCAGGCCCCGGGCGCGCAAGGCCTCGGCGATGGCCTGGGAGCGTCTTTTCTCCTGCGCCTGTTCTTCTCGGCGGGCGGCGAGCAGCGAATCCTGAAAATCGGTTCGGCCACGGGTGGCAGGGCGGGCCGGGTCGGCGTGCGGATCGGAGTTGTGCCAGTCGGAGGTCATGAAGCCTCAGTCTGCAACGAAAGTGCCGCGCCGCCAGAGAGATGAACCCGTGCTCACTGTGTAGGACGCTTCCGCAGAGCTTGTAGGAAAAAGGCGCGGGGAAGGCGCCTGCGGACGGCGGCACCGATCAGTTCGGTTGGAAACGGCGCCGCACTTCCTCCAGCGCCTCGCTATAGGAGTGGGCGATGGCGTCCACTTTCAGCCCCGCCTGCCGCCCCTCGGCAGGCACGGCCGCCGGCAGCACCGCCACCAGCGGCACGCCGGGCAGCAGCTCGTGCAGCCGGCCGGCCAAGGCCGCCGCGGCGCTCCCTTCCTGCGCCGGATCCATGCTGGCGATGAACACCAGCGCGACACTGCCGGCCTTGGCCTCGGCCGGGCGGTGGTCCAGATCGGCGATGGAAATATGGCGCGCATCGACCTGCGCATCGCGCAGCACCCGGACCAGGATTTCGGTGACCAGATCGTCGCGCTGCGAACCCATGCCGATGCACAGGGCCACCGATCCGGGCGGCACTTCCAGCGGACCCTGGTAGCGGCCCAGCACCGCCTCGCGCTGGCGGCGCAGCAACTGGCCGGGGCCGGCGTCGTCCGCCGGATCGGCCTTGCCGCGGCGACCTCCTGCCGGCCGCTCCTTCGGTCCCAGCCGCGCCAGCAGCGAGGCCATGGTGGCCCGCACGTTCTGCTGCTGCAGCGGCGAGATGCTGCCGGCGGCGAAATCGCGGCCGGCCAGCTGCAGCGCCGGCATCAGCACTTCGTCGCAGTAGCGCGCCAGGCTGCTGCGGGCGAGGAACTTGCGCGCATCGGCGATCAGCTCATGCGCATCGCCGGCCAGGGAGCGCTGGTAGAAGCGCTGCGACAGCGTGAGCGCCGGTGTGTCGCCGAAGAGGATGTCGAGAAAGGCCAGCCCCCGCACATTGCGCCCGGCCACCACCAGGCACAGCGTCAGCGGCGTGGACAGCAGCAGTCCCACCGGCCCCCAGATCCAGCCCCAGAAGATGGCCGCCACCACCACCGAGATCGGCGACAGGCCGGTGCTGTGCCCATAGAGCAGCGGCTCGACGATCTGCGCGACGATGAGTTCCACCGCGACGAACAGCGACAGCGCGCCCAGGCAGAGCGTCCAGCCCGGATCGGCCGCAGCGCCGAACAAGGCCACCGCGCCGGCCGCCAGGAAGATGCCCACATAGGGCACGAAGCGCAGCAGCGCCGTCAGCACGCCCCAGAGCAGCGCCTGCGGCACACCGATCAGCGCCAGGCCGAGCCCGGCGATGACCCCCACGCCGGTGTTGACCGCCAGCTGCGACAGGAAATAGCGCGACAGCCGTTCGCCGGCATCGTTGAGCGCATGGCTGGTGGCGCGCAGGTCGCCGCCGGCCAGCCGGATGAACCGGTCGCGCAGGGATTCGTGCTCCAGCAGCGCGAAGACCAGGGTGACCAGCACGATGGCCGTGGTGCCCAGCGGCGCCCAGACCGAGGACAGCAGCCGCCAGACGATGGTCAGGGCATTGCGGCGCGGCTCGTGGATCTCCACCGGCACGGTGCGGGTCTGGCGGCCGTGCAGCGGCGGCGGCGCGCCCATGAGCTGGGTGGCATCGCCTTCCATGGCCTGCAGCCGGTCCAGCGTGGCGGTCTGCACCAGTTGCAGCTTGGAGCGCAGGGTCTGCTCGTATTCGGGCAGCTTCTGGCTCATGGCCGAGAGCTGCATCGCGATCGCCACCGCCACGCCGCCCAGCACCAGCGTGACCAGCCCCACCGCCGACAGCACCGCGCCGAACTGTCCGAGCCGCCGTCGCTTGAACAACCGCACCAGCGGCGCGATCACCAGGCTGAGGATGGCGGCAAGCGTGATCGGCACCAGGATCTCGCGGCCCAGGTAGAGCAGCGCGAGGATGGCGGCGCCGGCCAGGATGTTGACCGCCAGGCGGATCGAATCCGGGACGACAGGCGAAGGGTCGGGTGTGGGGCCATCTCCGGTGCTCATGGCGGGCAGCTTAACGGTTGCTGTCGAGTGATCCGGTTTCTGTTTGACGAAATGCTGTATATTTAAACAGTATTTTACGAACAGAGGTTCCGCCAGCGATGGGCAATACGAAACGCAGCATGGACGAAGTCTTCGCCGCCATTGGCGCGGCCATGGCCGAGACCCGCGGGCGCACGCTGGAGCAGATCGATCCGGCGGCCGATGCCGCGATCGCGGCGGCGCGGCGGCAGGTGTCGATCACGCTGCAGGACTATCCGCTGCAGTCGGGCCCCGAACCGGCCGAGGCGCAATGGCGTTATCGCCAGGAACTGGAACGGGCGCTGCACGGCCCTCTGGCGGTACCGGGCGCCCTGCGGGCCTGGACACTGGCGAGCGAAAGCGATGGCAACAGCCTGAGCGCCGAGGAACGCCAACTCGCCCAGGCCTGGGTCGTCGCCACCCAGCGGGCAAGGGCCGAGGGCATGCGGGGGCTGGCGGAATCGCACACGGCCTGGTTCGAAGTCCGTGCCGTCAAGCCGCCGGCCGCGCCATCGCCGATGGCTCAGCCGGCCCCGGCGCCTTCCCGTCCCGTTCAAAGCAGCCTCTTCTGAATCGGCTTGCGGACGGGGCAAGCCGGGTATCCCCAGGTTTTGCTGGATGTAAGAATGTAGTCACAATCGCTTCATGACCCCCCCACCCACCGCGCCGATTCCGGACCCCAAGCCTTCACGCTCTCCCAATTTCGTGGTCTGGATGGTGGTGGGAGTGCTGGCGGTGGTCCTCTGGCAGACGAGCGCCAGCCGTGAAGTCGATTCCATCGAAACCCACCGGCGTGTGGTGGAGAACTGCTGGGACGCTGTGGAAAGCAAGCTGCCGACGCAGCGTTCGCGCACCGAGCAGATTCAGACCTGCGAGCGCATGGAGCGCGGTTTCAAGCAGATGTACGGCTCGGGCTTCTGAAGCTTCATTCCTGCGAGGCGACCAGCGCCTCGGGACGGCGCCGGGTGGACTGCGCGAGATGGCTTTCCAGCTGCTGGCAGGCCACCCGCATGTCGTGCAACACGTCGCCCGCCGGCTGCTCGGTCTCGATCTCGTGCCAGCACTGCGCGACCTGCAGGCGCGGGTCCTGACCGGCGCCTGCATTCACACCCGACACCAGCACGAACAGCGCGGCGGCCGCGGCAGCCACGCAGCTGACATAGACGATGCGGTTGGGCAGGGAAGGCTCGGGGTCCAGCGCAGGGTCGAGTTCAGGGCTCATGGCGGTCTCGCAAAGATGGGATGTGCTGGACCAGGAAGATCGCGTTTCGCCCGCGGGTCCGGAGTCATCCATTGCCGCGCCCTGTGTAGGGAAAATTGCCATTGCGCATGTGATGCGCGGGCGGGCGAAACCTCAGGGCTGCAGGCGCTGCAGCAGCTCCAGGGTGGGATAACCGTCCGGCGCGTTGCCCAGGCTGCGCTGATAGGCGCGAATGCCGTCGCGGGTGGCCGGGCCCATCATGCCGTCCGGCGTGCCGCTGGGGAAACCGCGTTGGTTCAGCGCCGTCTGCAGCGACAGCAACTGGCTGCGGCTCAGGTTGACGAGCTGGCGCGGCCAGGCCGCCATCACGCCGGGACCGCCCGCCAGCCGCTGCGACAGCAGGCCCACGCCCAGCGCATAACTGATCGAATTGTTGTAGCGCAGGATCGCGCCGAAATTGGGCCCGACCAGGAAGGCCGGTCCGCCGGCGCCTGCCGGCAGCAGGATGTAGCCGTCCGACAGGGCCGGCAGGGCATCGCCCTGGGCCGCGGCCAGGCCCTCGGCCTGCCACTGCGCGCTCGACTGTTTGACGCGCGGATCGGCACGGGCCAGGTCGAAGCCGGCCGGCAGCCGCACCTCGAAACCCCAGGGCTCGTTGGCGCGCCAGCCCGAGCGGGCCAGGAAGTTGGCGGTGGAGGCGGTGACATCGGCCATGCTGCCCCAGATGTCGCGGCGGCCGTCGCCGTCGGCATCGACCGCATAGGCGAGAAAGGCCGAGGGCAGGAACTGCGTCTGGCCCATGGCGCCGGCCCAGGAGCCGATCATGTGTTCGCGGTCGATGTCGCGGTTCTGCAGGATCTTCAGCGCCGCCAGCAGTTGCCCGCGCGCCCAGTCCTCGCGCCGGCCTTCGAAGCCCAGGGTGGCCAGGGCGTCGATGGTGGGGATGTCGCCGTAGTTGCTGCCGTAATTGCTTTCCATGCCCCAGATCGCCATGACGATGCTGGCCGGAACACCGTAGCGGGCGGCCGCGGCATCGGCCTGGGCCTGCACTTCCTGCCACTTCTCCTGGCCGCGCCTGATCCTTTGCTGGGAGACGGCGGTGTCGAGGTATTCCCAGACCGGCCGGGTGAACTCCGGCTGGCGGCCATCGAGTTCAACCACGCGGGGCAGGAATTGCACGCCGCCGAAGGCCTGGTCCAGTGTGGCGGCGTCCATGCCGCTGCCCAGGGCGGTCTCGCGTACCTTGGCCAGCCAGTCGGCAAAGCCTGGCGGCGAGGACGGATTCACCGCCAGACTTGGCGCGGGCGGTGCAACGGCTGCCGGTGCTGCGCTGACGGCCGCGTCGGGCATGGAGACCACAACCGGCTTGTTCGCTGCGGGAGCGGCGCAGGCCGCGACGAGGAGGGCGGCGACGGCGCTGGTGAGCGCCGTGCTGGCAGTTCGGGCGAATCGATGAGGCATCGGCCGATTCTCTACCCGCCTCAGGCCATGCCGCGAATCAGCTTGTCCAGCGTCAGCGGATAGTGCCGCACCCGTACGCCGCAGGCGTTGTAGACCGCGTTGGCGATGGCCGCCGCACTGCCGCAGAGGCCGAGTTCCCCGATGCCCTTGGCCTTCATGGGGGAGGACTTGTCGTCCACCTCGTCCATGAAGAAGACGTCCTGCACCGGCATGTCGGCATGCACCGGCACGTGGTATTCGGCCAGGTCGTGGTTGACGAAATAGCCGTGGCGTTTGTCCACGATGGCTTCCTCCATCAGCGCCGCGCCCAGGCCCATGGTCATCGCCCCTATCACCTGGCTGCGCGCGGTCTTGGGGTTGAGGATGCGGCCGGACGCGAAGGCGCCGCTCATGCGCCGCACCCGCACCTCGCCGGTGGCGGCATCCACGCCCACTTCCGCGAAATGGGCGCCGAAGGTGGCCTGCGCATATTGCTTGTCGAGGTCGCCGAACTCGATGGAATCCTCGGCGGCGATGCCGGCATTGCCTGCGATGTCGCCCAGCGAGATCGCCCGGCCCTGCGACAGCACCTTGCCTGCTTCGAACAGCGTGTCGTCGATGTCGAACCCAGCCTTGCGGGCGATCGCCCCGCGCAGCGCCATGCAGGCCGCATACACGCCCGCGGTGGAACTGTTGCCGCCCCATTGCCCGCCGGATCCGGAAGACACCGGATAGGCCGAGTCGCCCAGCCGCACCTGCACCTGCTCCAGCGGCACGCCCAGCATCTCGGCGGCGGTCTGGGCGATGACGGTGTAGCTGCCGGTGCCGATGTCGGTCATGTCGGTGGACACGGTGACCGTGCCGCGCCGGTCTATGGCCACATGCGCACCCGATTTCATCGTGAGATTGCCGCGGAAGGCGCTGGCCATGCCCATGCCGACCAGCCAGCGGCCGTCGCGCTGCCGGCCCGGCTCGGCGATGCGCCGCTCCCAGCCGAAACGCTGGGCGCCGGTGCGCAGGCAGCCCACCAGGTCGCGGTGGGAGAAGGGGCGCTCGGGCTTCTCCGGATCGACCTGCGTGTCGTTGGCGATGCGCAGGGCGACCGGGTCCATCTTCAGCGCCTCGGCGAGTTCGTCCATGGCGATTTCCAGGGCCATCAGGCCGGGCGCCTCGCCGGGGGCGCGCATCGCGTTGCCTTCGGGCAGATCGAGTGTGGCCAGGCGGTGCGAGGTCATGCGGTTGGCGCCGGCATAGAGCTGGCGGGTCTGCATCGCGGCGGTTTCGGGCTGGCCGCCCTTCAGGTCGCCGGACCAGCTCTCGTGCGCGATCGCGGTGATCTTTCCATCCTGCCCGGCGCCGATGCGGATGCGCTGGATGGTCGCCGGCCGGTGGGTGGTGTTGTTGACGATCTGCGGCCGCGCCAGCGCCACCTTCACCGGCCGGCCCGCCGCGCGTGCGGCCACCGCGGCCATGACCGCGTCGCTGCGGATCCACAGCTTGGAGCCGAAACCGCCGCCGACGAAGCTGGAGATGACGTGGAAGTTTTCCTTGGGCAGGCCGAAGACTTCGGCCAGGTCGCGCCGGGCCCAGGCGATCATCTGGTTGGACGTCCACAGGGTGAGTTTGTCGCCCTCCCAGGAGGCGATGCTGGCGAAGGGCTCCATCGCGCTGTGGCTCTGGTCGGGCGTGGTGTAGGTCTGGTCGACCTTCACGCTGGCGTTTGCAAAAGCGCCTTCGAAGTCGCCGACGGCGGTATCGGGCTGGTCCTTGCCCATGTCGGGCTTGGCGGCTGAGTCCTTTTGCGCGGCCAGGTCGAACTGGCCTGGGCTGGACTGGTAATCGACCTGGATCAGCTTGCTGGCCGAGCGGGCCTTCTCGAAGCTGTCGGCCACGACGATGGCTACCGCCTGGTCGAAATGCTCCACCTCCGGCCCTGCCAGCAGATGCGCGGTGATGGCCTTGGCCTTGCCGACCTTGCCGGCGTTCTGATAAGTGACGACGGAGATCACGCCCGGCGCGGCCAATGCGGCCTGCGTGTCGATGCGTGTGATGCGGCCCTTGGCGATGGCCGCGCCCAGGACCACGCCGTAGGCTTGGTTCTTCACCACGTCGTGGCGCTCGTAGGCATAGGGCGCGGTGCCGGTGGTCTTGCGCGGGCCGTCGATGCGGTCGTGCGGCTGGCCGATGACCTGCAGGCGGTCGATCGGGTTCTGAGTGGCGGGTTTGTCGAACTTCATGGCATCAGGCCTTGGCTTCTTGCAGGACGGAGGCCAGCGTGCGTTGCACCAGCAAGGGCTTGAACGCGTTGTGTTCGCTGGTGCGGGCGCCTTGCAGCGTGGCTTGGGTGATGGCGATGGGATCGGTCGATTTTTCCGCCGCCTCCACCCGCCAGGGCTTGGGCGCCAGGCCGCCGTAGGCGAAGCGGCCGCTGCCGTCGGCCTGCACGATGGCGGCCACCGAGATCAGGGCGAAGGCGTAGGAGGCGCGGTCGCGTACCTTGCGATAGACATGCCTGCCGCCGACCGGGGCGGGGAGGGTGACGGCGGTGATCATTTCGCCAGCGGTCAGTGCCGTCTCTATATGAGGGGTGCTGCCCGGCATGCGGTGGAAGTCGGCGATGGGGATGCGGCGTGCGCTGCCGTCGGCGCGTACCGTCTCGACGGTGGCATCGAGCACCCGCATGCCGACCGCCATGTCGCTGGGATGCGTGGCGATGCAGTGCTCGCTGGTGCCCAGAATCGCCAGGTTGCGGTCGAAACCGCCGATGGCCGAGCAACCGCTGCCCGGCTGGCGTTTGTTGCAGGGCTTGGTGGTGTCGTAGAAGTAAGGGCAGCGGGTGCGTTGCAGCAGGTTGCCCGCCGTGGTGGCCTTGTTGCGCAACTGGCCGGATGCGCCGGCCAGCAGGGCGCGGCTGAGCACGGCGTAATCCTTTCGCACGCGAGCGTGGGCGGCCAGATCGGTGTTGCGCACCAGGGCGCCGATGCGCAGGCCGCCGTCGGAGGTGTCCTCGATGCGGTCGAGGCCGGTGCGGTTGATGTCGATGAGGTGGGTGGGCGTCTCGATCTGCAGCTTCATCAGGTCCAGCAGATTGGTGCCGCCGGCGATCAGCCTGGCCCCGGGCCTTGCCACGAGGGCGGAGGCTGCTTCAGCGGGCGAAGCGGCGCGTTCGTAGGTGAAGGCTTTCATGCCTGGCCTCCCGCGACTTCCTGGATCGCATCCAGGATGTTGGAGTAGGCGCCGCAGCGGCAGATGTTGCCGCTCATGCGTTCGCGGATTTCTTCTGCCGTCGCTTTCGGATTGGCGATCAGGTTGACACTCACATGGCTGGGAATGCCCGCTCGTATCTCGCCCAGCGTGGCCACGGCCGAGCAGACCTGGCCCGGCGTGCAGTAGCCGCACTGGAAACCGTCATGCTTGACGAAGGCCGCCTGCATCGGATGCAGCTGGCCGGGACGGCCCAGGCCTTCGATGGTGGTGATCTTGTCGCCCTCGTGCATCACGGCCAGCGTCAGGCAGCTGTTGATGCGGCGGTCGTTGACCATGACGGTGCAGGCGCCGCACTGGCCGTGATCGCATCCCTTCTTGGTGCCGGTGAGCTGGACATGCTCGCGCAGGGCATCGAGCAGTGTGGTGCGGGGATCGAGTCTCAGAGTGTGAGCGCGACCGTTGATATCCAGCGTCACGGACATGCCGGGCACTTGCGCATCGTCATTGGCTGCAGAAGCCTTGGGCGCTGGTGCGGTAGCGAGTTGAGCCTGCTGAGCCTGGGCGACATTGGCGAGCGTCGCGCTGCCGACGCCAGTGGCCAGGACGGCACGCCGCGTCACTTCCGGCGAATTTCCATGGGAAGGGGTCATCGTGGATTCCTTATGAGCTATCGCACCAACATAGTGGGCATCGTCGTCCTCCCATGTAGGACGATGCAGCCTGCAAGACGGCGCAATTTCCTGTGCTATAGTCACTGGCTCAGCACAACACAGTGCGCTGCATCTGCAGCAAGTTGGTTGCGCTGAATGGGTCGAAAAGTTTTTTACGGTTGTTTGACGAAAGTCGAAAAAGCAGTATAGAATTCGAGGCTCAGCAGAAAACGGCGAGCTGGAAGAAATTCAGCGAGTTGTTCGAAGCAAGTGAAAAAAAGTTTGACACGAACTTCAAAAACGGTGTAGAATTTAAGGCTCAGCTGATCGCAGCTAGCAAGTAAAACAGGGTGGCAAACGCTGCCGGGTTTTGCGGGAAATCTTTAAAAACTTACAGCCGATAAGCGTGGGCGTTTGAGAGGCGACTTGCCAAGGTTCACAGAACCAGAGAGTCTTAACTGACTCTCATCAAACGCTCATGAGAATAGAAGTGAAGTCACTTCAATTCCGTTTTTATGAGTAAAACAATCAAGATCGAACTGTAGAGTTTGATCCTGGCTCAGATTGAACGCTGGCGGCATGCCTTACACATGCAAGTCGAACGGTAACAGGTCTTCGGATGCTGACGAGTGGCGAACGGGTGAGTAATACATCGGAACGTGCCCGATCGTGGGGGATAACGCAGCGAAAGCTGTGCTAATACCGCATACGATCTACGGATGAAAGCGGGGGATCGCAAGACCTCGCGCGGACGGAGCGGCCGATGGCAGATTAGGTAGTTGGTGGGGTAAAGGCCTACCAAGCCTGCGATCTGTAGCTGGTCTGAGAGGACGACCAGCCACACTGGGACTGAGACACGGCCCAGACTCCTACGGGAGGCAGCAGTGGGGAATTTTGGACAATGGGCGCAAGCCTGATCCAGCAATGCCGCGTGCAGGATGAAGGCCTTCGGGTTGTAAACTGCTTTTGTACGGAACGAAAAGACTCGTCCTAATACGATGGGTCTATGACGGTACCGTAAGAATAAGCACCGGCTAACTACGTGCCAGCAGCCGCGGTAATACGTAGGGTGCAAGCGTTAATCGGAATTACTGGGCGTAAAGCGTGCGCAGGCGGTAATGTAAGACAGATGTGAAATCCCCGGGCTCAACCTGGGAACTGCATTTGTGACTGCATTGCTGGAGTGCGGCAGAGGGGGATGGAATTCCGCGTGTAGCAGTGAAATGCGTAGATATGCGGAGGAACACCGATGGCGAAGGCAATCCCCTGGGCCTGCACTGACGCTCATGCACGAAAGCGTGGGGAGCAAACAGGATTAGATACCCTGGTAGTCCACGCCCTAAACGATGTCAACTGGTTGTTGGGTCTTCATTGACTCAGTAACGAAGCTAACGCGTGAAGTTGACCGCCTGGGGAGTACGGCCGCAAGGTTGAAACTCAAAGGAATTGACGGGGACCCGCACAAGCGGTGGATGATGTGGTTTAATTCGATGCAACGCGAAAAACCTTACCCACCTTTGACATGTACGGAACTCGCCAGAGATGGCTTGGTGCTCGAAAGAGAACCGTAACACAGGTGCTGCATGGCTGTCGTCAGCTCGTGTCGTGAGATGTTGGGTTAAGTCCCGCAACGAGCGCAACCCTTGTCATTAGTTGCTACATTTAGTTGGGCACTCTAATGAGACTGCCGGTGATAAACCGGAGGAAGGTGGGGATGACGTCAAGTCCTCATGGCCCTTATAGGTGGGGCTACACACGTCATACAATGGCTGGTACAGAGGGTTGCCAACCCGCGAGGGGGAGCTAATCCCATAAAGCCAGTCGTAGTCCGGATCGCAGTCTGCAACTCGACTGCGTGAAGTCGGAATCGCTAGTAATCGCGGATCAGAATGTCGCGGTGAATACGTTCCCGGGTCTTGTACACACCGCCCGTCACACCATGGGAGCGGGTTCTGCCAGAAGTAGTTAGCCTAACCGTAAGGAGGGCGATTACCACGGCAGGGTTCGTGACTGGGGTGAAGTCGTAACAAGGTAGCCGTATCGGAAGGTGCGGCTGGATCACCTCCTTTCTGGAAAAACTAGCAGGTTTAGCGTTATTGAACGCCCACACTTATCGGTTGTTGGAAGAAGTCGAGTCACTCGGCGAATGGGTCTGTAGCTCAGCTGGTTAGAGCACTGTGTTGATAACGCAGGGGTCGTTGGTTCGAGCCCAACTAGACCCACCATTTCGGGTGACTGGATAGAAGAGATATGGCGTGAGGCCTTATTGGGGGATTAGCTCAGCTGGGAGAGCACCTGCTTTGCAAGCAGGGGGTCGTCGGTTCGATCCCGTCATCCTCCACCATTCTTCTTCGAAGTCAACAACAGATGCTTATGATTCTGGGATGAAATTCTGGGTTCAATACCAAAGCAGCTTTGCAAGAGGCTGTTTTGTTGTTGATCGTGATAGTGCGATTGATCGGCTGTTCTTTAAAAATTCATAGAGTCTAATCAGTGTTGCCGGCGGAAAGAGGACAAGTCCTCACCGTGCCGCCGGTGACATGAATTTTTGATTGCGTCAAAACGAATATTCAGACTAAGTCTGGAAATTCAAAGTATCGATCCGCAAGGGTCATACGGCATAACGCGTCAGGTGAAAGACCTGACAATTCCTTGATAGTGCGGCGATGTTTCGATGAGAGACGTCAAAGTTATAGGGTCAAGTGAATAAGAGCATGTGGTGGATGCCTTGGCGATGATAGGCGACGAAGGACGTGATAGCCTGCGATAAGCTTCGGGGAGCTGGCAAATTAGCTTTGATCCGGAGATTTCCGAATGGGGAAACCCACCCTTAGGGGTATCGCATGATGAATACATAGTCATGCGAGGCGAACCGGGTGAACTGAAACATCTCAGTAGCTCGAGGAAAAGACATCAACCGAGATTCCGAAAGTAGTGGCGAGCGAAATCGGAAGAGCCTGCTGGTGATAGCACGACGGTTAGCAAAATGATCTGGAAAGGTCAGCCATAGCAGGTGATAGCCCTGTATGCGAAAACCGACGTGTGGTACTAGGCCAGCGACAAGTAGGGCGGGACACGTGTAATCCTGTCTGAATATGGGGGGACCATCCTCCAAGGCTAAATACTCATCATCGACCGATAGTGAACTAGTACCGTGAGGGAAAGGCGAAAAGAACCCCGGGAGGGGAGTGAAATAGATCCTGAAACCGCATGCTTACAAAAAGTAGGAGCCCGCAAGGGTGACTGCGTACCTTTTGTATAATGGGTCAGCGACTTACATTCAGTGGCAAGGTTAACCGAATAGGGAAGCCGTAGAGAAATCGAGTCCGAATAGGGCGTCCAGTCGCTGGGTGTAGACCCGAAACCAAGTGATCTATCCATGGCCAGGATGAAGGTGCCGTAACAGGTACTGGAGGTCCGAACCGACTAGTGTTGCAAAACTAGCGGATGAGCTGTGGATAGGGGTGAAAGGCTAAACAAACTTGGAAATAGCTGGTTCTCTCCGAAAACTATTTAGGTAGTGCCTCAAGTATTACCTGCGGGGGTAGAGCACTGTTTTGGCTAGGGGGTCATGGCGACTTACCAAACCAAGGCAAACTCCGAATACCGCAGAGTACAGCTTGGGAGACAGAGCACCGGGTGCTAACGTCCGGACTCAAGAGGGAAACAACCCAGACCGCCAGCTAAGGTCCCTAAAATTGGCTAAGTGGGAAACGAAGTGGGAAGGCTAAAACAGTCAGGATGTTGGCTTAGAAGCAGCCATCATTTAAAGAAAGCGTAATAGCTCACTGATCGAGTCGTCCTGCGCGGAAGATGTAACGGGGCTAAGCCAGTTACCGAAGCTGCGGATGTGTCATTTATGGCACGTGGTAGGAGAGCGTTCTGTAGGCCTGTGAAGGTGTCTTGTAAAGGATGCTGGAGGTATCAGAAGTGCGAATGCTGACATGAGTAGCGTTAAAGGGGGTGAAAAGCCCCTCGCCGTAAGCGCAAGGTTTTCTACGCAACGTTCATCGGCGTAGAGTGAGTCGGCCCCTAAGGCGAGGCAGAGATGCGTAGCTGATGGGAAACAGGTCAATATTCCTGTACCGATCAATAGTGCGATGTGGGGACGGAGAAGGTTAGCTCAGCCAACTGTTGGACATGTTGGTTCAAGCCTGTAGTCGTGCCTGGTAGGCAAATCCGCCGGGCTTAGATGAGGGGTGATAACGAGTCTGCTTGCAGACGAAGTGAGTGATACCCTGCTTCCAGGAAAAGCCACTAAGCTTCAGCTATTGACGACCGTACCGCAAACCGACACTGGTGCGCGAGATGAGTATTCTAAGGCGCTTGAGAGAACTCGGGAGAAGGAACTCGGCAAATTGACACCGTAACTTCGGAAGAAGGTGTGCCTTTAGTAGGTGAAGGGATTTACTCCTGGAGCCCAATGAGGTTGCAAAAAATCGGTGGCTGCGACTGTTTATTAAAAACACAGCACTCTGCAAACACGAAAGTGGACGTATAGGGTGTGACGCCTGCCCGGTGCTGGAAGATTAAATGATGGGGTGCAAGCTCTTGATTGAAGTCCCAGTAAACGGCGGCCGTAACTATAACGGTCCTAAGGTAGCGAAATTCCTTGTCGGGTAAGTTCCGACCTGCACGAATGGCGTAACGATGGCCACACTGTCTCCTCCCGAGACTCAGCGAAGTTGAAATGTTTGTGATGATGCAATCTCCCCGCGGAAAGACGGAAAGACCCCATGAACCTTTACTGTAGCTTTGTATTGGACTTTGAACGGATCTGTGTAGGATAGGTGGGAGGCTTTGAAGTGCGGTCGCTAGATCGCATGGAGCCAACGTTGAAATACCACCCTGGTGCGTTTGAGGTTCTAACCTAGGTCCATTATCTGGATCGGGGACAGTGCATGGTAGGCAGTTTGACTGGGGCGGTCTCCTCCCAAAGCGTAACGGAGGAGTTCGAAGGTACGCTAGTTACGGTCGGACATCGTGACGATAGTGCAATGGCATAAGCGTGCTTAACTGCGAGACTGACAAGTCGAGCAGATGCGAAAGCAGGACATAGTGATCCGGTGGTTCTGTATGGAAGGGCCATCGCTCAACGGATAAAAGGTACTCTGGGGATAACAGGCTGATACCGCCCAAGAGTTCATATCGACGGCGGTGTTTGGCACCTCGATGTCGGCTCATCTCATCCTGGGGCTGTAGCCGGTCCCAAGGGTATGGCTGTTCGCCATTTAAAGAGGTACGTGAGCTGGGTTTAAAACGTCGTGAGACAGTTTGGTCCCTATCTTCCGTGGGCGCTGCAGATTTGAGGAAGCCTGCTCCTAGTACGAGAGGACCGGAGTGGACGCACCTCTGGTGTATCGGTTGTCACGCCAGTGGCATTGCCGAGTAGCTAAGTGCGGAAGAGATAACCGCTGAAAGCATCTAAGCGGGAAACTCGTTTCAAGATAAGATCTGCCGGGGCCTTGAGCCCCCTGAAGAGTCGTTCTAGACCAGGACGTTGATAGGTCAGGTGTGGAAGCGCAGTAATGCGTTAAGCTAACTGATACTAATTGCTCGTGCGGCTTGACCCTATAACTTTGATACACTGCCAGCGCAGATATCAGGGTGTTATGCCAAGACGTAATCAAAACACTCAAACTGATTTGACTCTATGAATTCGCTGTCCTGACCTCAAAACCAGGACGGCAACCCTTTATGCCTGATGACCATAGCGAGTTGGTACCACTCCTTCCCATCCCGAACAGGACAGTGAAACGACTCCGCGCCGATGATAGTGCGGGTTCCCGTGTGAAAGTAGGTCATCGTCAGGCTCTTACAGCCGCAAACGCCCCTCAGTCGAAAGATTGAGGGGCTTTTGTCTTTGGGGCGGCGGATTATTCAATCAATCCAGAAGCAGCAATGCTTCGTCGCGCCAATAAACGAATGCATTGAAAAAGCCCTCCCAGACGCAGCCATTGCAGCCTCTTCCGCAGCAGGTCGTGGGCTCGGGAGGTGGCGGCCGAAAATCGACGATGCCTTTTGTCTGCAGCCGTGCCAGCAGTTCCTGGGCAATGGCGCGCGAGGACGCCGCATCGGTCAATGGAATCAAGGCCATGTTGCGATCTTAGATGGCAGGTCTATGCCTTGTCACACCCGTGCAAAAGTCAGGTGCGGATCAGCCGGATGGGCTGATGCTGCGGCTATGGTTTGCGTCACAGTGTGAATTCGGAGTTTTCTATGGGCGAAGTGGCCTATCAACATGTACTCGGCAAGACGGTCGAGGCACTCACGGGCAAGCAGGCCTGGTTGGCGCAGTGCGATCTGGACAAGGTAGCGGTGGCGCTGGTGCTCAATCGGGCCGACTGGCTGCGCGAACTGGATTACACCCTGGTGGAGGCGACTGCACGGGTGGGGCCCGAGTGGCTCGCCCTGATGCCGCGGGTAGCCTATGCGGTGATGGGCTGCCAGACCCTCTGAGACGCCGATACCCAATGCCCGACAATCGGCGATGCGGGCGCCGAAACGTCGTGAGGTCCGCTCCGACCGACCTACCTCTTTTCTTCGAAAGTTTCCCGCCTCATGTCGATTCAGTGGTTCCCTGGCCATATGCACCTGACGCGCAAGGCCATCGCCGAACGCGTGAAAGAGATCGACGCCGTCATCGAAGTACTCGATGCGCGTATCCCGGGCTCCAGCGCCAATCCGCTGCTGGCCGAACTCACGGCGGGCAAGCCGGCACTGAAGGTGCTCAACAAGCAGGACCTGGCCGATCCGGAACGCACCACCGCCTGGCTGGCGTATTACAAGGCCCTGTCCGAGACCCAGGCGATCGCGCTCGACGCCAGCGAGTCGGCCCCGGCCCAGAAGATCGTCGCCGCCTGCCATGCGCTGGCACCCAACCGCGGCGGCATGGCCAAGCCGATGCGGGTGCTGATCTGCGGCGTGCCGAATGCGGGCAAGTCCACCCTCATCAACACCCTCACCGGCGTCAAGAAGGCCAAGACCGGCGACGAGGCGGGCATCACCCGGCTGGAGCAGCGCATCGTGCTGCAGGACGACTTCTACCTCTGGGACACCCCCGGCATGCTCTGGCCGCGCATCGCGCTGCCCGAGTCCGGCTATCGCCTGGCGGCGGCCGGCTCGATCGGCCGCAATGCCTATGACGAGGAACTGGTGGCGCTGGAGTTCCTGCAATACATCAAGCAGCCCTACGGGACCTTGCTGAAGGCGCGATTCCGCCTGCCAGAGACGCCCGAGGAGATCGCCGATCTGCGCGACGAGGATGTGCTCGAGCGCGTGGGCCGCCAACGCGGCGCCTTGCTCGGCAAGGGACGGGTCAATCTGCAGAAGGCCGCCGAGATCGTGATCCACGAATTCCGCTCCGCCACGCTGGGCCGCATGACGCTGGAAACGCCGGAGGAATTCACCGTCTGGCAGGCCCAGGCCGAGAAAGCGGATGCCGAGCGCGCCGCCAAAAAGGCCGATCGCAAGACCCGCATCAAGAGCCAATGATCCACTGCCCGGGGCGGACAGGAGTTCCAGGCATGGTTCAGGGCGTGACGCCGTAGCGCAGCCCCTGTGCGCGCAGATACCGCCGATAGTGCGCGGACAGCAGATCGGCCCGCTGCGCCTGTTCGGCGCGCATCTGCAGCGGCAGGCGCTGGGGGCGCTGCGATTCCAGGATGGGTTTGTCCTGAGCAAAGACGGTGTCCTGGAAAGCGCGCACCGCCTCGTCCGGCTCCGGCGATTTCACGCCCGAGAACACCATCCACACCTGCGACTGGTCCTCGGCCACCGGCTGGATGAACAGGGTGATGGCTTCGGCGATTTCCGAGCCCACGATCTGCTTGGTCAGGATGGCCGACAGCGGCCGCGAGATGCGGTAGCCGTAGACGACATCGGCCGTGCCTTGCGCCTGCAGATTGGCCTGCGGCTGCGACACCCGCATGCCCTCGGCACGTACGCCGGGCTGGGCGCTGTCATCGAGGAAGTCGTGCACCGTGTATTCCGGAATCTCGGTGTGGCCCGCATCGCCGAGGATGCCTTCGTGCACGAAGGAGAAATGCGCCATGTCGATGAAGTTCTCGACCACCCGTGGGGCACAGGCGCGTACCGCATAGGGACCGGCCATGATGTGGCGCAGCCGCGAGTCCTCGAATTCCGCATAGGGGATGACGGGACGGACCGGCGTGCCCAGGCAGACCCAGACCAGGCCGTAATGCTCCTGCACCGCATAAGCGCTCACCATGGGCGCGGCGGGCAGCGGCAGCGAGGGCTGGGCGGGTTTGAGCACGCAGCGGCCCTGGCCATCGAAGCGCCAGCCGTGGTACGGGCAGGCCAGCTGGTCGGCGACCACGCAGCCCAGCGAGAGCTTGGCACCGCGGTGCGGGCAGCGATCCTGCCATGCGTGGATGCTGCCGTCGGCGCGGCGCCAGAGCACGATGTCCTCTTCCAGCAGCCGCGCGGCCTGGGTCTGGCCCGCGTCTATCTGCTGGCTGAAAGCAACCGGATGCCAGTCGTTCCAGAGCAGTTCGTCGTGCACACGGGGCTTGTCGTCTTCGATCGTCATGGGCTGCCGGAGCAAATAGCGGTCCAGGCCGCGCGGGGCGGCGGCTCAGCCCAGCAGGTGCCGGTATTGCAGGAAGCCGGAGCGGTCGGCGACGCGGTCGTAGAGCTTCATCGCATCCTGGTTGGTCTCGTGCGTCAGCCAGTACACACGCGAAGCGCCGGCCATGCGGGCCTGTTCGTAGACATGTTCGATCAGCTGCCGGCCCGTGCCCTGGCCGCGCAGCTCCGGCGCCACGAACAGGTCCTGCAGGTAGCAGTAGGGGCCGTCGGTCCAGGTGGAGCGGTGGAAGATGTGGTGCACCAGGCCGATCGGCCGGCCGGCGCTCTCGGCCAGGGTGCAGTGCATCGGTTCGGCCGGATCGAGCAGCCGCGCCCAGGTCCGCTCGGTGACCGCCGGCGCGATCTCGACCTTGTAGAAGGCCTGGTAGCCCAGCCACAGGGTCAGCCAGGCCGGAAAGTCGCTCTGCTGGGCGGGACGAAGGACGAGGGCGCTGGATGTCATGGGCGAGGGTGTTGAAGAGCGGCGTTTAACCGGCCGTGCCCAGCGCCGGCACGCGGTCTTGCGCTCGTTGCGAATAGGCAGACAGATAACGGAAGCGCGGCTGCCATTCGCCATTGGCCTCGACCTGTTCCAGGAACATGGCCAGGGGCCGTGTCCACATGCCGGTGGCGTTGTAGAGCGGGCGGTAGATGACGAAAGCCTCCAGCGTTTCGCTGTGGCGTGCCACGCCGATCACCTCGTACTCACCACCCTTGTAGTGGTGGTAGCGGCCCAAGGGAATGGTCGGCAGCGGCGGAAGTTGGCTGGACATCGGTCAGAAGCTTTCCCAGTCGTCGTTCGACTCCGAGGCCGTGGCCTTGGCGCTGGCCGGCGCCGGGCTGCGCGCCGGAGCCGGCGCTGCGGCGGTGGGGCGGGCCAGGGCCTTGGCCACCGGCTTGGGTGCGGCGGCGGCAGCCGGCTTGCGCACGGCTGCCTGCACGGCCGGCGCGGCGGGACGGGCGGCCGCCACCGGCTTGGTTGCGGGCAGGGGCGCCGGCATCGGCGCGGCGGCGCGCATGGCGTGTCCGACACCGGTCTCGCCGATGCGGAAGTAGGCCACGGCCTGCACCAGCTGTTCGGCCTGCTGGCGCAGGCTGCCGGCGGCGGCTGCCGCCTCTTCGACCAGCGCGGCGTTCTGCTGCGTGACCTGGTCCATGTTGGTGACGGCCTCGCCGACCTGCTGCACGCCGGCGCTCTGTTCGCGGCTGGCGGCGCTGATCTCGGCGACCAGGTCGTTGACCTGGCGGATCGACTGCACCACGTTCTGCATGGTGGCGCCGGCCTTGTCGACCAGCTCGGTGCCCTGGTCGACACGTTCCACGCTGGTGCTGATCAGGGTCTTGATCTGCTTGGCGGCATCGGCGCTGCGCTGGGCCAGGCTGCGCACTTCGCTGGCCACGACCGCGAAGCCGCGGCCCTGTTCACCCGCGCGGGCGGCTTCCACGGCGGCGTTCAGCGCCAGGATGTTGGTCTGGAAGGCGATGCCGTCGATCACCGAGATGATGTCGCTGATGCGCTGCGAGCTCTCGTTGATGCCCTTCATGGTCTGCACCACCTGGCCCACCACGTCGCCGCCCTGCTGGGCCAGGGTGGAGGTGCCGGAGGCCAGCTGGCTGGCCTGCTGGGCGTTGTCGGCGTTCTGGCGCACGGTGGAGTTGAGTTCCTCCATCGAGGCGGCGGTCTCTTCCAGGGCCGAAGCCTGTTGTTCGGTGCGGCCCGACAGGTCGTCGTTGCCCTGGGCGATCTGGGCGCTGGCGGTGGCCACGCCTTCTGCATTGCCGCGCACTTCGCCGACCACATTGGCCAGGCGCTGGCGCATGTTTTCCAGCGACTTGAGCAACTGGCCGATCTCGTCGGTGCCTTGGGCGGAGACGGCCACCGTCAGGTCGCCGTCGGCCATGCGGTTGGTCGCCTCGCTGGCCAGGCGCAGGGAGTTGACGGTCATGCGGGTCAGCAGCGTGGCCAGGATGGCCGCCAGCGCCAGGCAGATGACCAGGGTGGCGATGATGGTGGTCTCGCCGCTGGCCTGTGTCGAAACGGCCGTGGCGGCTGCTTCGTCGGCCTGCTTGCGGTTGATCGCTACCAGTGCTTCCAGCGCGCGGTTGACGCCAGCGAAAAGTTCGCGCGACTCGTTCATGTAGTAGACCGTGCCGGCGTTCAGCGAGTCGAGATCCCGGCCGACCGCCAGGATGCGCTTGCGCGACGCGCCATAGGCCTGGCCGGCGGCGCGCAGCTTGTCGAAGGCCTGCTGTTCCTCGGGCGAAGCCACCATGGGGGCGTATTTCTGCTCGATCTTGGCCATGTTGCCGTCGCGATCGGCCATCGCGGTCAACACAATCTTGCGGTTTTCGGGCGGCAGTTCGAGCAGCACCTGCGCTTCGCTGCGGCGGAAGAAGTTGAGCTCCTGCGCATAGTCGTTGAGCAGGGTGATGCTCGGCAGGTTGTTGCGTGCGATCGAATCCGTCTGCTCGCCCAGACGGTTCAGCGACAGCCAGGAAACCACGCCCAGGATCAAGGTCAGCAGGACGATGATGGCGAAGGAGAACGCCAACTTGAGCGCCATGGGGAGATTGGAAAATTTCATGCGCGAGGGTGCCGAGTCGGAAAAATCTCCGGACGAATCCGGGCTAAGCCCGAACTCTACGTAAAAAGATGTTTTTTACGTTAGCTTTTCCTTACTGCGCGGCCGATTTGCGGGGAAAAACCGACAGCCTGTACCACTTCCTGTTGGCGCGCCCCTACAGCACCAGCCGGTAGCCGACCGCGTTCTCGCTCAGGAAATGGCGCGGCTGGGCCGGATCGGCTTCCAGCTTCTTGCGCAGATTGCCCATGTAGATACGGGTGTAGTGCGTCTGCTCCGCGTGCGCCGGCCCCCAGACGGCCAGCAGCAGTTGGCGATGGGTCAGCACCCGGCCGGCATGCGCGGCCAGGGTGGAGAGCAGGCGGAACTCGATCGGCGTGAGGTGCACCTGCGTGCCGGCACGCCGCACCTGGCGGGCCGCCAGGTCGAGTTCCACATCGCCGAAGCGCAGCAGGGCCGATTCCGCCGCCCCATCGCCGCCCGGCCGCGGCCGGCGCCGGATCGCACGCAGCCGCGCCATCAGTTCGCCCATGCCGAAGGGCTTGGTCAGATAGTCGTCGGCACCGGCGTCCAGTGCGCGGATCTTGTCCTGCTCGTCGCTGCGCGCCGACAGCACCAGGATGGCCACGGTGGACCAGGCGCGCACCGCCTCGATCACGGACACGCCGTCGGCATCCGGCAGGCCCAGGTCCAGCACCAGCAGGTCGGGCTTGCGGGTGCCGGCCTCGACGATGCCGCGTTCGGCGGTGGCCGCCTCATGCACCGTCCAGCCTTGCTGCTCCAGCGCGCTGCGGATGAAGGTTCGGATCTGCGGTTCGTCCTCGACGACCACGGCCACGGGCGTGTTCATGGCCGCGATCTTGCCATCGGTGCCATCTCGTCGGGCTCGGCCAGGGCGGGCGGCGCGCGGCGCGGCAGCTGCACGGCGAATTCGGCGCCGCCGCCGGGCGCGTTGGCCGCGACGATGCTGCCGCCATGGGCCGCGACGACCTCGCGGCAGATCGCCAGGCCCAGGCCCACCCCCGGTGTGCCGGATTCGACCGCGCCGCGGGTGAACATGGCGAACAGGTCCTGCGATCCTTCCGGCGGCAGGCCCGGGCCGTGGTCGCGCACCGTGATCGTCAGGCTGTCCGCGTCCGCCCGGGCTGCCATCACGATGGGCGGCGCGCCGTACTTGGCGGCGTTCTCCAGCAGATTGACCAGCACCCGCTCCATCAGCGCTGCATCGAACTCCACCAGCGGCAGATCGGCCGGCAGCTCGGTGCGCACCGCGATCTCGCCCAGGGCCGGTGCAGCGGCGCGGATGGCGTTGCCCACCGCTTCCTCCACCGACTGCCAGTCCAGCCGCAGATGCAGCGCGCCGCTCTGCAGCCGCGCCATGTCCAGCAGGTTGAGCACCAGCCCCTGCATCTGCCGGGCGGTCAGCACCATGCCGGCCAGCAGGCGCTCGCGGCTGGCCTCGGGCAGCGCGGCGCCGCCGGCCTGCAGGGCCTGCGCCTGGCCCAGCAACGCGGTCAGCGGCGTGCGGATGTCGTGCGACATGGCGGCCAGCAAGGTGTTGCGCAGGCGTTCTGACTCCATCTGCACGACGGCCTGGCGGGCGATGTCCACGTAATGCACCCGCTCCAGCGCGATCGCGATCTGCCGCGCCAGCGTGCCCAGCAGCTGCTGCTGGCCCGGAATCAGCAGCCAGCGCGCCTGCTCGGGCCGGCAGGCCAGCACGCCGCGGATGCGCATGGGCGCGGCCAGCGGCAGGTAATGCCAGTCCTGGGCGGAGAGCGTGGCCGTGGCCAGGCCCGCCGGCTGGCCGTGCCGGTAGACCCAGTCGGCCACACTTGCATCGATGCCGGGCGGCAGTTCGGCGAGGGCGGGCAGGCGGTCGTGCTCGTCGGCCACCAGCACATGGGCCTGGCCGCCGAAGCTGCGCCGCACCGCCGCCTCGCCCAGCTCGGCGATCTGCTGCGGCAGCAGGGCGGCCGACAGGTCGCGCGACAGTTCGAACAGGCTCTGCGCCCGGGTCTCGCGGCTGCCGGCCAGCCGGGCCTGGAACCGCAAACCGGCGGTGAGCTGGCCGATCAGCAGGCCCACGCCCAGCATCACCGCGAAGGTCACCAGGTACTGCACGTCGCTGACCGAGAAGGACAGGCGCGGTGGAACGAAGAAGAAATCGAAGGCCAGCACGTTCAGCAGCGCCGCCAGTCCGGCCGGCCCGCGGCCGAAACGCACGGCGACCAGCACCACGCCCAGCAGGAAGAGCATCACCAGGTTGGCCAGCTCGAAGGCGCCGCCCAGGCCCTGCAGCGCCACGGTCAGCAGCAGGCTGGTGGCGCAGGCCCAGGCGTAGCCCGGCCAGCGCTGGCGCTGGTGGCGGGTGTCCGCCAGCTCGGCGGGCAGGGCGCTGCCCAGGCGGCGTGTGCTGGTCGCGGCGGCGACTTCCAGGATGTCCAGTTCGGGCGCCTGCAAGGCCAGGTGCTCGCGCAGGCCGTGGCCCGCCGCCAGGCGCCGCAGCCAGCCGCGCCAGCCCGCGGCCGGGGTGGCGCGGCCCATCACCAGCGTGCTGAAGCCGTGTTCCCGTGCATGGGCGGCCAGGGCCTGCGCCACGTCGGCGCCGGTCAGCACGGCGGTGCGCGCACCCAGCGACTCGGCCAGCTTCAGCACGGCCAAAGTGCGGTCGCGTTCGGCGGCGGGCAGGGCCTGCAGGCGCGGGGTTTCCACAAACACGGCAGCCCAGTGCTGGTTGCGCTGCACCGCCAGCCGCGCGGCCGAGCGCACCGCCTGCTCGGCGCCGGGCTGCGGGCCGACGCAGCAGAGCACCGCGTCCGAGCCCGCGCCGCTGCCGACGGCCCGCTGGCCCTCGCGCGGCGTCTCCACCCGCCAGTGCTGGCGCTGGTCGCCCACCCGCTCGGCGGTGCGGCGCAGGGCGATCTCGCGCAGCGCCATCAGATTGCCCTTGCGAAAGAAGTTCTGCGCCGCGCGTTCGGCCTGCTGCGGCAGATAGACCTTGCCGGCCTGCAGGCGCGCCACCAGTTCGTCGGGCGTGACGTCGATCAGCACCAGCTCGTCGGCATCGTCGAAGACGGTGTCGGGCACCGTCTCCTGCACCCGGATGCCGGTGATGGCGCCCACCGTGCCGTTGAGGCTTTCCAGGTGCTGCACATTGAGCGCGGTCCAGACCTCGATGCCGGCCTCGCGCAGCTCCTGCACGTCCTGCCAGCGTTTGTCGTGGCGCGAGCCGGGGGCGTTGGAATGCGCCAGCTCGTCGACCAGCAGGATCTCCGGATGGCGCGCCAGCGCCGCGTCCAGGTCGAACTCGGGCAGGCTGCGGCCGCGATGGGGCAGGGCGCGCGGTGCCATGGTTTCCAGGCCGGTGGCCAGCTCGGCGGTGTCCGCGCGGCCGTGGGTCTCCACCACGCCGACGACCACGTCGCGCCCCGCGGCCTGCTCGCGCCTGGCCGCGCCCAGCATGGCGAAGGTCTTGCCCACGCCGGCATTGGCGCCGAAGTAGATGCGCAGCCGGCCGCGCCGGGCGCGCTGGTCCTCGCGCTGGAGCTGGATCAGCAAGGCGTCCGGATCGGGACGCGTCGGAGGAGCGGAGGCGGACATGGCCGCATCTTAGAAGGCGGCCGTAGGCGTGCCGCCCTATTGCCCGCCGCTGTGCCGCATGGGAAGGTGGGACCGCGCCTTGCCGCTTTATCCAGGAGGCCCGATGTTCACCATGCTGATCGCACTGCTCTGGTTCACGCTGCGGCGGGATGCGCCGGCACCCGACCTGGCCTAGCGCGGCCATAACGCGCCAGGCCCAGGCCTTCCAGGTCTATTTCCGCCGCGCGGCCCGAGACGATGTCGGCCAGCACCCGGCCGGAGCCGCAGGCCATGGTCCAGCCGAGCGTGCCGTGGCCGGTGTTCAGGAACAGGTTGGCATAGGGCGTGGCGCCGACGATGGGTGTGCCGTCCGGCGTCATCGGCCGCAGGCCGGTCCAGAAGCTGGCGCGGGCGATGTCGCCGCCGGGGAACAGGTCCTGCACCACCATCTCCAGCGTGGCGCGGCGGCGCGGGTCCAGCCGCAGGTCGAAGCCGGCCAGCTCGGCCATGCCGCCGACGCGGATGCGGTCGTCGAAGCGGGTGACGGCGATCTTGTAGGTCTCGTCCAGCACGGTGGAGACGGGAGCCAGTGCCGGGTCCACCAGCGGCACGGTCAGCGAATAGCCCTTGACCGGGTATACCGGCAGGTCCAGCCCCAGCGGCTGCAGCAGCTGGCGCGAGTAGCTGCCGAAGGCCATCACGTAGCGGTCGGCCACCAGGCGTTCCTGGCCGATGCGCACGGCGCTCACCCGGTCGCCGGTGGTCTCGATACCGGTCACGTCCTGGCCGAAGCGGAACTGCACGCCGGCCTTTCGCGCCAGTTCGGCCAGGGCCTTGGTGAAGAGATGGCAGTCGCCGGTCTCGTCGCCCGGCAGGCGCAGGCCGCCGGCCAGCGGCTGGCCGCGGCTGGCGAGGGCGGGTTCGACGCGGGCGAGCTGGTCCGGGCCCAGCACTTCGTAATCCACGCCGCAGGCCTTGAGCACCTCGACGTCGCGGCCCACCGCATCCATCTGCTGCTGGCTGCGGAACAGCTGCAGCGTGCCGCCGGTGCGCTGTTCGTAGGCGATGCCGGTGTCGGCACGCAGCTCGCGCAGGCAGTCGCGGCTGTATTCGGCCAGCCGCATCATGCGGGCCTTGTTGATGGCGTAGCGCCCTGCGGTGCAGTTGCGCAGCATCTGGGCGATCCAGCGCAGCTGGTACAGGCTGCCATCGGGGCGGATCGCCAGCGGTGCGTGTTCCTCGAACATCCACTTCAGCGCCTTCAGCGGAATGCCAGGCGCGGCCCAGGGCGCCGAATAGCCGGGCGAGACCTGGCCGGCGTTGGCGAAGCTGGTTTCCAGGGCGGGGCCGTCCTGGCGGTCGATCACCGTGACCTCCGCTCCGGCGCGGGCGAGGTAGTAGGCCGAGGCGGTGCCGACGACGCCGCTGCCGAGGACGATGACTTTCATGGCGTGGGTCTTTCGAATTTCCGGGGAATCCAGAAGTCTAGGAATGCCCATCTAGTGGAATCCGCTGTTTTTTTGGTGATATGTTCGCCAATCCGCTTATTTTTTGGTGCGGCCCCCATCCGCCGAGTGAATGTTCGAACCCGACCGAATCGACCGCAGGATCCTCGACCTCCTGCAGCGCCAGGGGCGCATTTCCATGACCGAGCTGGCCGAGAAGGTGGGGCTGTCGGCCACGCCCTGCACCGAGCGGGTCCGGCGCATGGAGCGTGAAGGGGTGATCACCGGCTATGCCGCTCGGGTGGCTCCTGAGGCCTTGGGCAAGACCTTGCTGGTGTTTGTGGAGATCAAGCTGGCTGCCAAATCGGGGGATGTCTTCGATAAGGTGCGCAAGGAGTTGCTGCATATGCCTGAGGTGATGGAGTGCCATCTGGTGTCGGGTGATTTTGATTATCTTGTGAAGTTTCGGTTGGGGGGATGGGGGAGTATCGGCATCTGCTGGGGGATATTTTGAAGAAGTTGCCGGTTAGTGCGGAATCTCGGAGTTATGTGGTGATGGAGGAGGTTAAGGAGAGTCTCTTTTTGGCTACTGATCGGTGATTGGTTTTTTGGGGTTCTTATTTACTTCTTCTACTCCTACCGAGGGTGGAGGTGGGGCTGGCGTCGCCCCACACCCCCGGTAACTTTCTTTCCATTGAAAGAAAGTCACCAAAGAAAAATTAGAAAGCGGGATCGGGGACGGGCTTTCGCCCGGGTCGGGCCTTTGTTTCGCTTCGCTTCACTCGGCTCTCCGCATGGCGATTTGATCTCAGCAACGATTGCAAAAGCTCGAGGATCGGGACGCTCGTTCGCCAAAAGCTTCACGCTCAGCCAACCGACAAGTTTGATCAAGCGCCGCGCCCAATCCGCTGGAAGCCGCCAGTGCGCCAAAACAAGCGCCCACCAACCGCGTCAGTGCGTGAAGCTTTTGGCGAACGAGCGGCCCGAACCTCGAGCATTCGTTCCAGTTGCTGAGCCCACTACGCCATGCCGAGAGCCGAGTGGAGCGTCAGCGGAACAATGGCCCGACCCGGGCGAAAGCCCGTCCCCGATCCCGCTTTTTAATTTTTCTTTGGTGACTTTCTTTCAATGGAAAGAAAGTTACCGGGGGTGTGGGGCGACGCCAGCCCCACCTCCACCCTCCGTAGGAGTAGAAGAAGTAAAAACCGATTAACTAAAAGAGAGACCCAAGCACAAAATCAACCCGAGAAACCAGCAAATCCGCATGCTCCCGAGTGAAGACCAGAGGCGGCCGAATCTTCAACACATGAGCGGTCTCACCGGTGGCGCTCAGCAGCACCCCATTGCGGCGCAGGCCGTTGACGACCTGAGCAGCCTCGGCAGTAGCAGGCGTGCGCAAGACGCGATCCGTGACCAGCTCCAGCCCGATGAACAGCCCCGCGCCGCGCACCTCGCCGACCAGCGCATGTTTATCGGCCAGCGATACCAGTCCGGCCCGCAGATAGGCCCCCACCTCCAGCGCATTGCGCTGCAGCTCCTGCCCCTGGATCACATCCAGCACCGCAGCAGCAGCAGCCATCGAAACGGGGTTCCCGCCAAAGGTATTGAAGTAGCGAGACTGCCGCCCGAACGCAGCCATCACCTCAGGCCGAACAGCCATCCCCGCCACCGGATGCCCGTTGCCCATGGGTTTGCCCATGGTGACCATGTCCGGCACGATGCCGTGGCGCTGAAAGCCCCAGAAGCACTCCCCGGTGCGCGCGAACCCGGGCTGCACCTCATCGGCGATGAACACACCGCCCGCCTCGTGAATCGCCTCCACCGCCTCGCGCAGGAAGCCCGCTGGCTCGGTGAATATCCCGTCGCTGGAGAACACCGTATCCACCATCAGCGCCGCCGCCTTGATGCCATGCGCCTTCAGGTCCGCGACCGCAGCCCGCACACCCTCTGCGAACACCCGCCCGCAGTCCTCGGCCGACTGCCCCGGCAGCGGCGCGGGCGCCGGCACGGTGCGCACATTGGCGCCCAGCACGATGTGCTGGCCCAGGGAGGGCGAGGCCTCCGCGATGGCGGACGTGACCCCGTGGTACGCCCAGTGCGTCACGATCAGCCCGGTGCCGCCGGTATGCGCCCGCGCCACCCGCATCGCCAAGTCGTTGGCCTCGCTGCCGGTGCAGGTAAAGGTGGCGTGGCCCAGTTCCGGCGGCAGGGTGGCGAGCAGGCGCTCGGCATAGTCCAGCACGCCTTCGTGCAGGTAGCGGGTGTGGGTGTTCAGCGTGGACGCCTGGCGGGCGATGGCCTCCACCACCTCGGGCCGGGCATGGCCCACGCAGACCACGTTGTTGTAGGCATCCAGCCAGGGCTTGCCGGCGGCGTCGTAGAGCCACACGCCCTCGCCGCGCACGGGATGGAAGGGCTCCTCGTAGAACAGGCGGTAGGCGGGGCCCAGCAGGCGGGCGCGGCGTTCGAGCAGGGCTTGGTCTTCAGGCGGCAGCATTCGTTTCCTCGGATGTTCGGACGGCGCGGCAGGCCGCGGCGATGGCCTCGTGCGCTTGTTCGGGCGAATAGGCGGCGATGGCCCGCAGCCGCGCCCAGGAGATGGCGTTGTTACGCAGCAGGTAGGCCGCGTTGTCGGGATGGCGCGCGGCACGCCAGCCGCTGATGGCCACCACCATGGACAGGCGTGCGCGGATCATCTCCAGCAGCAGCGACATCTCGATGTCCTGCAGCGGCGACACCGCGTGGTAGGCGGCGGCGAACTCGGCGATGGTGGCCAGCGCGTCGCCCTGTTCGTCCAGCTGGTAGGAGGCGGCCACGGCCAGGTCGTCCAGCACCGGCGCCTCTACCATGTCGCCGAAGTCCAGGATGGCCGAGACCCGGTCGGGCGCGGCCGGGTCCACCAGCAGGTTGTAGATGTTGAAGTCGTTGTGGATGGGCTGGCGGCGCAGGGCGGGCAGCACCGGCTTGGCGCGCGACTCGAAGCTGTCCAGCGCGCCGTGGGCCAGGGCGCGGCGTTCGGCGTCGGGCACGTAGTCGAGCAGGGCGCGCACGCGGTCGGCGCGCTGGATGTCCCAGGGCAGTTCCTTCTCGCCGGCCGGATGCCAGAGGCGCGACAGGGCGATGTCCAGCCGGGCCAGCGTGCCGGCCACGTCGCGGCGCTGGGCGGCGGTGCGCGGCGCCTGGGGCATGGGCATGCCTTCGAGGTAGCTGAAGAGGCGGACCACACGCGGCCGGCCCTGTTCGTCGGGCAGCAGCACCGAGGGTTGCTCGCCCAGCGTGGGCAGCAGGCGCTGCACCGGCAGCTCGGGATCGACCTGGGCGATGTGCAGCAGGGCCTGGGTCTGGAAGTCGGCCACCACCGGGTCTTCGTCCGGATGCGAGACCTTGAGCATGCAGCGCCGTCCGTTGGGCAGGTCGACGCGGAAGTTGGAATCGCGCTCGCCGGTCAGCAGCTTGAATTCGCCGCGCAGGCCGTATTGCGCGGCCAGGGCGGTTTCGGCCCAGGCCTGTTCGACGGGTGCGGCGGCGGCGGTGAGCACCGCCGCCTCGGGCAGGGCCGCGCGGATCGCGGCGTCGTGGTCCACCACCGTCATGCCGCGCCCGTGAAGCCGCTGAGCGCGCTGCTGAGGTTGGGGCCCAGGTCTTCCGACAGGTAGCCGCCTTCCTGCACCAGCACGGTGGGCAGGCCCAGGCGGGCGATCTCGGCCAGGATGGTGGAGAAGCCGGCCGTGCTCACCGCCAGGGCCTGGTAGGGATCGTGCTCGTGCGCATCCAGCCCCAGGGCGACCACCAGCGCGCCCGGCGCGAAGGCGCGGATGGCCTGGTGCGCCTTGCCCAGGGCCTGCAGGAAACCGGCGTCCGGCGTGCCCTTGGCCAGCGGCAGGTTGAGGTTGTAGCCCTCGCCTTCGCCCTCGCCGATCTCGTGCGCATGGCCGGTGAAGAAGGGCGTGCAGAAATGCGGGTCGCCATGCAGCGAGACGGTCAGCACATCCTTGCGGCGCCAGAAGATGCCCTGCGTGCCGTTGCCGTGGTGCACGTCGATGTCGAGGATGGCCACCCGGTCGTGCTGCTGGCGCAGATGCTGCGCGGCGATGGCGGCGTTGTTCAGGTAGGTGAAGCCGTTGGCGCGGTCGGCATAGGCATGGTGGCCGGGCGGGCGGCACAGGGCGTAGGCGGCGCGTTCGCCGTCCATCACCAGCTGGGCCGCATGGGTGGCGACATGGGCCGACCAGGTGGCGGCCTCCCAGGTGTTCCTGCCGACCGAGCAGGCCATGTCGGCGAGGTGCCAGCCGGCCTGGCCGACCAGGCTGTCCGGATAGCTCGCGGGCTGGCCGGGGAAGGGGTGCACATTGGGCATGACCTCTTCCGAGGCATCCGGCAGCTCCTGCCAGCGCGCCCAGGCGGTCTCCAGGAAATGCAGGTAGCGGGGCGTGTGGATGGCGGCGCGCGGGCCGGGGCCGAAGTCCTCGGGCGACACGACTTCATGGCCCAGCGCGGTGGCTGCGGCCAGCAGGCGGTGGGCGCGCTCGGGCTGCTCGTTGCTGCGTTTCATGCGGCCGCGCACGATGAACTGCTGCGGGTCGTGGCCGATGTGGTGGTCGCTGTAGATGACTTTCATGTTGTTGTTCCTTGCGATGGAATGAGAGCGGGTCAGAACTGAGGTTCGACCTGCCAGCTGATCGGTATCTCGGCCACGCTGGCGCTGGCCGGCAGCTCCAGCACGGTGCGGGCGATGCGGGCCACGTCCTCGGGACGGGTGAGCTTTTCCCACTGCTCGGTGGGCACGCCGACGGCCATGTCGGTGGCGACGAAGCCCGGGCACAGCGCCGTGCAGCGCACCCGGCTTTCGGCGCCGCAGTGGCGGATGCCGTGGGCCAGCGAAAGCACGGCGGCCTTGCTGAGCGCATAGAGCGATGCGCCCGGCGCCCGCACCCGTTTGCCGGCGAGCGATGCCATCACCAGCACCTTGGCCTCGTCGGCGGCCAGCAGGTGCGGCCAGGCATGGCGGGTCAGGCGCAGGGGCGATTTCACATTGACTTCGAGCAGGCGGTCGACTTCCTCGTCCGGTGCCTCGACCACCGACTGCGTGCTGATGATCCCGGCGTTGTGCACCAGCGCATCGATGCCTCCGAAGTCGCGCACCGTGGCGGCGACCCAGTCGGCCTCGGTCTGTTTCTGCTCGGCATCGAAGCGGTAGACCCGCACCCGGTCCGGCCCGAAGCCCTCGAAGCTGGCGGCGGTATTGCGTGCGCCGACACTGACCCGCCAGCCATGGCGCAGCAGCTCCTCCACGATGGCCCGGCCGATGCCGCGGGCACCGCCGCTGACCATGGCGACTTTGGAATGCGGGGTGTCCATGTCGTCAGTCCTTGAGGAACAGGCCGCGCACATGCTCCTGCGCGACTTCGAGGTGGTAGCGCAAGGCCTTCTGCACCGTGTCCACGTCGCGTGCGATCAGCGCCTGCGAGATCGGCCGGTGCGTCTCGGCCAGCGCATGGCGGTCGCCGTAGGTTTCCTCGGACAGCGCCAGGAACATGCGCACCTCGGTGCGCATGTTGCCGAACAGCCGCCAGAGGTAGTCGTTGCGCGAGAGTTCGCAGATATAGGCATGGAAGGCCAGGTCCAGCGCCACACGTTCGCCCTGGTCCAGCACGTCGGCCTTGGCGATCATCTCGTCGACCTTGCGGTCCACCTCGGCCAGTTCCTCGTCGGTGGCGTTGCGGCAGGCCAGCGCGGCGCTCATCAGCTCCAGGGTGATACGCACCTGGTAGAGGTCGTCCACCTGCTTGACCGAGATGGTGCGCACCGCGAAGCCGTGGCGCGGCCGCGAGACCAGCAGGCCCAGGCTCTCCAGCCGGCGCGCGGCCTCGCGCACCGGGGCGCGGCTCACGCCCATCTGGCGGGCGATCTCGGCCTCCACGATGCGTTCGCCGGGCCCCATGCGGCCGGAGAGGATGGCCTCCTGCAGGCGGGCCTCGACCACGCCGACCAGGTCGGGTACCTCGATCGAGGCGAAGGCGGGGGCCTTGGCCGGCTCCAGCGGTGCGAATACGGGCTTGGTGGCCATGGTGTGGATGTCTCCCGGTGTTCTTGTGGGTGTCTGTCTCTTGCCTAGCGCGACGGCCGCCCGGCCTTGGCCAGGTAGACGCCCGCCGCCACGATCAGCGCGATGCCGGCCAGGGCGATGCCATCGGGCGGCTTCTGGAACCAGACGGTGCTGATCAGCACCGCCAGCAGCAGCTGGATGTAGTTGAGCGGCGCCAGCGTGGCCGCGCTCACCCGGGCGAAGGCCGCCAGCAGCAGCAGTTGCGCGCAGCCGCTGACCAGCCCGCCGCCCAGCAGCACCAGCGCCATCGGCCAGGACGGCAGCGGGATGTGCGGCGCCAGCAGCGTGGGCACGCTGGTGACCACCAGGCAGACCAGCGCCATGTGGGCGAACTGCACCGGCGCCGGGATCAGGCCCGACAGCCGCCGGGTCAGGATCTGGAACATGGCATAGCAGACGGCCGCCAGCAGCATCGACAGCGTGCCCACCAGCGGCAGGTTGCCGCCCGGCCGCACCACCAGCAGCATGCCGGCGAAGCCCAGCGCCACGGCGGTCCACTGCACCCGGCCGACCTTCTCGCCCAGCAGCCAGGGCGAGAGCATCACCATGAAGAGCGGCGCGGTGAAGTAGAGCGCGGTGGATTCGGCCAGCGGCATGTAGACCAGGGCCGTCATGAAGCTGGTCGCCACCGTGGCCAGCATGAAGCTGCGCAGCCACAGCAGGCCCTGGTGCGGCTGGCGCCAGGGCATGGGGCCGCCGGGCCGGGCGCGCATGTGGCGCAGCAGCAGCACCAGCGACATGGTGACGATGGTGACGTAGCGCCCCAGGTTCACCATGCCCGGCGCCTGCGTCATCAGCATCTGCTTGGCGAAGGCGTCGTAGCTGGCGAAGGCGGCCAGGGCGCCCAGGAACAGCAGCACCCCGTCGCGGGTGGCGTGCCGCCCGGGGGCGCCGCGGGCCGTGTCGGTGGCGATGGCCATCGGGCTGCCGTCGCCCTCAGCCGGCGATGCCGGCACGGGTCAGCATCGCGCCCAGCAGCACGTTGGCTCCGGCTTCGAGGTGGCGCGGATCGGCATCCTCGATCTCGTTGTGGCTGATGCCGTCGCGGCAGGGCACGAAGATCATGGCGGTGGGCGCGACGCGGGCCATGTAGACCGCGTCGTGGCCGGCGCCGGTGAGGATGTCGCGGTGGCTGAGGCCCCGGGCGGCGGCCTCGCTGCGCACCGCTTCCACCATCTCGGCGGCGAAGGGCGTGGGCGGGAATTCCTGCACGAACTTCACATCGACCTCGACCGGGTAGCCGGTGGTCTTGCCCTCGGCCAGCTCGGTGGCGGCCTGGCGGAAGGCCTGCTCCATCGCATCGAGCTTGGCGGCATCCGGATGGCGGATGTCCACCGTGAAGCCGACCCGGCCCGGGATCACGTTGCGCGAGGCGGGGAACACGTTCACCACGCCCACCGTGCCGCGGCCGTGCGGCGCGAACTCGGGCGCGTTGGCGATGTCGACCACCTTCTGCATCAGGTGGGTGGCGGCGTACAGCGCGTCGCGGCGCAGCTCCATCGGCGTGGGGCCTGCATGGGCTTCCATGCCGGTCACGGTGATGTCGAACCAGCGCAAGCCGAGCGAGCCGGTGACCACGCCGATGACGGTGTCCTCGGCTTCCAGGATGGGGCCTTGCTCGATGTGGGCCTCGTAGTAGCTGCCGAGCGGCACGCTGCCGATGGGCGCGCCCTGGTCGTAGCCGATGGCCTTCAGCTCATCGCGCACCGAGAGGCCATCCACGTCCACCGCCGACAGGGCGGTCTCCAGCGGGAACACGCCGCAGTGCACGCCCGAGCCCATCATCACCGGCACGAAACGCGTGCCTTCCTCGTTGGTCCAGACCACCAGGGCCAGCGGGGCTTCGGTTTGGATGTTCTGCGCCTGCAGGGTGCGCATCACTTCCAGGCCGGCCATCACGCCGTAACAGCCGTCGAACTTGCCGCCGGTGGGCTGGGTGTCGATATGGCTGCCGGTGGCCACCGGCGGCAGGGCCATGTTGCGGCCGGGGCGCACGCCGAAGATGTTGCCGACGGCGTCCACCGTCACGGTCAGGCCCGCCTCGCGCATCCAGCCGCTGACCAGGTCGCGGCCCTGGCCGTCGAGCGCGGTCAGGGCGAGCCGGCAGTTGCCGCCCTTGGCGGTGGCGCCGATCCTGGCGAGTTCCATCAGGGCCGACCACATGCGGCCGCCGTCGATCGAGAGTTGGGTATCGAGCACGGCGTTCATGCCTCAAGTCCTTCGAGAAACGCGTCGAGCGCGGTGCCGATGGCGTCCACCATGTAGCCGCCTTCCTGCACCAGCACGGTGGGCACGCCGAGCGCACGCACCCGCTGGCCGGCCAGGCGGAAGCAGTCGTAGTCGAAGCCGAGCAGGGCGGTCGGGTCGCCCTTCAGGCCATCGAAGCCCAGGGGGATGACCAGTGCCTGGGCGCCGAACTGGCCGATGGCGGCGAAGGCGGTGTCCAGCGCGGCGGTGAATTCGGCGATGCCGCTGCCATGCACCAGCGGCAGGTTCAGGTTGTAGCCCTGGCCTTCGCCGGCGCCGGTCTCGTGGGCGTAGCCGGTGTACCAGGGGTACTGGCCGGCCGGATCGGCGTGGGTGGAGAGCGTGAACACATCGCTGCGTTCGTAGAAGATGTGCTGGGTGCCGTCGCCGTGGTGGGCGTCGATGTCGAGCACCGCCACGCGGTCGAACTTCTGGCGCAGGCGGGCCGCGGCCGCGGCGCTGTTGTTGGCGTAGCAGAAGCCGCCGGCGCGGTCGTAGTAGGCGTGATGGCCCGAGGGGCGGCACAGGCCGTAGGCCAGCGGGTCGCCGGCCAGCACCGCATCGGCAGCGGCCACGGCCGCATGCGAGGAGCGCAGGATGGAGCGCCAGCTGTTCGGCCCGATGGGGCAGGACAGGTCGGTGATGTAGTAGCCCGTGCGCGCCACGATGTGCGGCGAAGGGCAGGGGCCGCGCCGCTGTCCGGCCGCGTAGCTCACGCCGTAGGGCGAGCCGTTGGGCAGCACCTCGATGCCCGGGTCCTTGCCTTCGGCGCGCAGGGCTTCCCAGCGTTCGTAGGCCGTCTCCAGGTAGTCGAGGTAGTCGCTGCTGTGCACCTGCTCCAGCGGGGCGCGGCCGTAGTCGGGCGACTCCAGCACGGTGATGCCGCGGGTCTTAAGTGTGGCCATCAGCGCCTCGGCGCGGGCCGGCAGGTCGGTGGGGTGGACGATGCGGCCCAGGCGCATGAACTGCTGCGGGTCGTGCAGCAGCTGGTCGTCGGAGAAGAAGGCTTTCATCTCAGGCCTTCGCGAGCATCTCGGCTTCGAGCTTGTCGAAGGCGCGGGCGAGGCGGGCGAACATGTCGGTGACCTGCTCGGCGCTGATGATCAGCGGCGGGCACAGGCCGATGGCGTCGCCCATGGCGCGCACGATCACGCCTTCCTCCAGCGCCAGCGCGGCCAGGCGGTAGCCGACCTTCTGCTCTGGCGCGAAAGGCTTGTGCGCGGCCTTGTCGGCGACCAGTTCGATGGCGCCGATCAGGCCCACGCCGCGCACCTCGCCGACCATGGGGCGGTTCGCGAAGGCGCGCGCTGCGGCCTGGAACACGGGCGCGACCTTGGCCACGTTGCCCAGGATGTCCTCGTCCTCGTAGACCTTGAGCGTCTCCAGCGCCACGGCGCTGGCCACCGGATGGCCGGAGTAGGTGTAGCCATGGCCGAAGGTGCCGATCTTGCCGCTGTTGGCGGCGATGGCGTCGTAGACCTTGGCATTGACCATCACGGCCGAGATCGGCACATAGCCCGAGGACAGGGCCTTGGCGCAGGTCAGGATGTCGGGCCGCATGCCGAAGGTGGTCGAGCCGAACATGTTGCCGGTGCGGCCGAAGCCGCAGATCACCTCGTCGGCGATGAACAGGATGTCGTACTTGGCGAGAACCGCCTGCACCTTCTCGAAGTAGCCGGCCGGCGGCACCAGCACACCGCCTGCGCCCATGACGGGCTCGGCGATGAAGGCGGCGACGGTCTCCGGGCCCTCGGCCAGGATGGTCTGCTCCAGGCCTTCGGCCAGGCGGGTGGAGAAGGCGTCCTCGGTCTCGCCGGGCTTCGCGCCGTAGTAGTGGTGCGGTGTGTCCACATGCAGGAAACGCGCGAGCGGCAGGTCGAAGTCGCGGTGGTTGGCGTCCAGCCCGCCCAGGCTGGCGGCGGCCACGGTCACGCCGTGGTAGGCGCGCTTGCGGGCGATGATCTTCTTCTTCTCGGGCTTGCCGATGGCGTTGTGGTAGTACCAGACCATCTTCACCGCGCTGTCGTTGGCCTCGGAGCCGGAGTTGGCGAAGAAGACACGCGACATGGGCACCGGCGCGAGCTTGAGCAGGCGCTCGGCCAGTTCCACCACGGCCGGATTGGTCCGCTGGTTGAACGTGTGGTAGTAGGGCAGGGTGTTGAGCGCCTGGGTGCCGGCATCGGCCAGGCGCTTGTTGGAAAAGCCCAGCGAGGCGCACCACAGGCCGGACATGCCCTCGACATAACGCTTGCCCTCGTCGTCCACCACATGGATGCCGTCGCCCTTGACGATCACCAGCGGCGGCGTGCTGGGCAGCGCGGCCAGGTTGGTATAGGAATGCAGGTGGACGGCGACGTCCTTGCCGCCGATGGTGTTGCTGTCTTGCATGGGATGTTTTCCTTGGTTTTGCTGCAGGGGAGCGAGAGTTCAGTAGCCGCGGGCGTGGTCCAGCACCGGCAGTTCGTGGGCCGCCGCATCCAGGCGGGCCAGGTTCTCCGCCGTCTGGCGGGCCACGGTGGCGGGGTGGTGCGGGTGGCGATGTGCGGGGTGACCAGCACCTTGGGGTGGTGCCAGAAGGGATGGTCCTGCGGCAGCGGCTCGACGCGGAAGGCGTCCAGCGTGGCGAAGCCCAGGCGGCCGTCGTCGAGTGCGGCGATCAGGTCGGCGTCGACCAGCTGTTCGCCGCGGCCGGTGTTGATCAGGTGGGCGCCGCGCGGCAGCTGGTCGAAGAGTTTCGAGTCGAGCATGTCGCGGGTCTCGCCGGTCAGCGGCAGCAGGCAGATGAGCGTGTCGCAGCCGGAGAGGAACTCGGCCCGGCCGGCCTCGCCGTGGAAGCCTTCCAGGCCTTCGGGCAGATCGGTCTTGGCCGTGCGGCTCCAGCCGCGCACCTGGTAGCCGATGGCCAGCAGGGCCTTGGCCGCGGCCATGCCCAGCGTGCCCAGGCCGGCGATGCCGACGCGGTGGGTGACCGGCGGGATGATGGGCAGCAGCTCGTCCCAGCGGTTTTCGCGGGCGTTGTCCAGGAAGCCGTGCATCTTGCGCTGGCGCTGGATGACGGCCCAGCAGACATAGGCGGTCATGCCGCCGGCCATGTCGGTATCGACGATGCGGCAGATCGGCACCTGAGCCGGCAGGGCCGGGTCGCTGGTGATGTGGTCGGTGCCGGCGGCCACCGACTGCACCAGGCGCAGGTTGGGCAGGCTGCCGATCAGGCCGTGGGGCGGCGACCAGGTGACGACCACGTCGATCTCGGAGCGGTCGCCGAGGGTGTCGCGCTTGGTGTCGAAGAAGCGGAAATCGGCCTCGGGGAACTGGGCGCTGAAGGCCTTCAGCTGGTAGTCCATGCCGATGGTGCGGCTGGCGAAGGCGATGACGAGGGGCTTGCTCATACGGAGGTTTCCAGGGGAATGGCTTCGGCCGCGCCGGGCTGCTGCGCGATGCGCGGCACGGCCTCGATCAGGGTGCGGGTGTAGGCATGCTGCGGGTTGGCGAGCACCTTGGCAGTCTCGCCGTATTCGACGATGGTGCCGCGCTGCATCACGGCGATGTGGTCGCACATCTCGCCGGCCACACGCAGGTCATGGGTGATGAAGACCATGGCCAGCTGGAATTTCTCGCGCACCTCGGCGAAGAGCTTGAGCACCTGCGCCTGCACCGAGACATCGAGCGCGGACACCGGCTCGTCGGCCACCAGCAGCTCGGGCTGCATGGCCAGCGCGCGGGCGATGCCGATGCGCTGGCGCTGGCCGCCGGAGAACTGGTGCGGGAAGCGGTCGGCGGCCTCCGGGCCCAGGCCCACCAGCTGCAGCAGCTCGATGGCGCGGGCCATGGCCTCGGCCTTGGACACGCCCTGGGCGATCGGCCCCTGCGCGATCGCCGCGCCCACGCGGTGGCGCGGGTTGAGCGAGGCATACGGGTCCTGGAAGACCATCTGGATCTTGCCGCGCGACTGCGCGCGGAACTCGGCGCCGGAGGCGGCCAGCACCTTGCCCTTGAACATGATGCGGCCGCTGTCGAAGGGGTTCAGGCCCACGATGCAGCGGCCCACGGTGGACTTGCCGGAGCCGGACTCGCCCACGATGCCCAGCGTCTGGCCGCGCCGCAGTTCGAAGTTCAGGCCGTTGCAGGCATGCACCCGGCGGCCGGGCTTGAACAGGCTGCCGCCGGTGACGTAGGTCTTGTGCAGGTCCTGCACCTGCAGCACGAAGGGTTCCTGGCTGGCGCCCTCGGGCTCGCGCATGGTGCCCTGCGGGATGGCGGCGATCAGCTTGCGGGTGTAGGGGTGCTGGGGGTTGGTCAGCACGTCCTTGGCCGCGCCGGCTTCGACGGCGATGCCGGTCTGCATCACCACCACCTGGTCGGCGATCTCGGAGACCACGCCGAAGTCGTGGGTGATGAAGAGCACGGCCGTGCCCTTGCGTTGCTGCAGCTCGCGGATCAGCTTGAGGATCTGCGCCTGCGTGGTCACGTCGAGCGCGGTGGTGGGCTCGTCGCAGATCAGCACGGCCGGCTCCATGGCCAGGGCGCAGGCGATGATGACCCGCTGGCGCTGGCCGCCCGAGAGGCGGAAGGGATAGCTGTCGATCAGCACCTCGGGCTCGGGCAGGCCGACGTCGGTGAGCGCCGCGATGATGCGGCTGCGTTTCTCGGCGGCGCTGAGGTTGACGTGCGCATCGAACACCTCGGCGATCTGGTCGCCGATGCGCATCACCGGGTTCAGCGCCGTCATCGGCTCCTGGAACACCATGCCGATGCGCCGGCCGCGCAGGGTGCGCAGCTGGTTCTCGTCGAGCTTCAACAGGTCCTGCCCGTCGAACAGGATGCTGCCGGCCACAGGCTCCACATGCGGGCGGGGCAGCAGGCCCATGATGGCGTTGGCGATCATGGATTTGCCCGAGCCCGATTCGCCGACCACACACAGGGTCTGGCCCGGCAGGAGCTGCAGCGCGGCGCCCTTGACGGCGAGTTCGCGGTCGCCGCCCTTGGGCAGGCGGATGTCCAGGCCGGTGACTTCCAGCACGGGTTTCATGGTTTGCGTGGAGGTCGTCATGTCAGCGGCCCTTTCCGTCGGAGCGTGCGTTGAGGCCGTCGTTCAGGCCTTCGCCGACCAGGTTGAGTGCGAGCACGGTCAGCAGGATGGCGACGCCGGGGAACAGCGCCATCCACCAGGCCTGGCGCAGCACGGTGCGGGCCGAACCCACCATATAGCCCCAGCTCATCTGGTTGGGATCGCCCAGGCCCAGGAAGCTCAGCGAGGACTCCAGCAGGATGGCGGTGGCGATCATCAGCGAGGCCATCACCACGATGGGCGAGGCGGCGTTGGGCAGGATCTGGGTGAGGATGATGCGCGGCGTGGACTGGCCGGCCAGCTCGGCGGCGGCCACGAAGTCGCGCTGGCGCAGGGTGAGGAATTCGCTGCGCACCAGGCGCGCCACCGGCGGCCAGGAGACGATGGCGATGGCCACCACGATGCTTTTCACCGAGGGCTCGAAGATGGCCACCAGCACGATGGCCAGGGCGAAGCTGGGGATGGCCTGGAACAGCTCGGTAAAACGCATCAGGGCCGAGTCGATCCAGCGGCCGAAGTAGCCGGCGATGGCGCCGATGGTCACTCCGATCAGCAGCGAGACCACGGTCGAGACCATGCCGATCAAGAGCGACACCCGTGCGCCGCCGACGATGCCCGAGAGGATGTCGCGGCCCATGGTGTCGGTGCCCAGGGGCAGTTCCTTGTCGGTCATGGGATGCTGGAAGGGCTGGCCGACCATGTCCCAGGGGCTGTTGGTGGCCAGCCAGGGGCCGAAGGCCACGACCAGGCCGACCAGGGCCAGCACGACCAGGCCGAAGAGGGCGCCCTTGTTGCGGCAGAAGCGCTGCCAGAAAGTTGTCTTCATGGGGTTCTTTCCGTGTGGATCAGGACAACTCGATCCGGGGATCGACCAGCGTGTAGACCAGGTCGGTGATCAGGTTGAACAGCACGGCCATGGCCGCGGTGAACAGGAAGCAGCCCAGCAGCAGGTTGTAGTCGCGCTGCAGCAGGGCGTCGAACATCAGGCGGCCGATGCCGGGCCAGGCGAAGACGGTCTCGGTGAGCACCGCGCCGCCTATCATCCCGCCGGCCTGGATGCCGGCCAGGGTCACCACCGGCAGCAGGGCGTTGCGCAGGATGTGGTTGCGCTGGATGCGGGCCGGTCGCACGCCCTTGGCGCGGGCGGTCTTGACGAAGTCCATCTGCGCCACTTCCAGCATCGAGGCGCGGGTCATGCGGGCATAGACGGCCATGTAGAACAGGGCCAGGGTCAGCGAAGGCAGCAGCAGGTGCTGGAAGATGTCCCAGGCCTTGGCGAAACCGTGCAGGTCGGCGCCGACGGTGAAGAAGCCGAAGGCCGGCAGCCAGTCGAGCTGCACGGTGAAGACCAGCACCGCCATCATGGCCAGCCAGTAGAGCGGCGTGGCGTAGAAGATCAGCGCGACCACGGTGATCACGCTGTCCACCCAGCTGCCGGCGTGGCGGCTGGCCAGCGCGCCCAGGCCGACGCCGAAGATCAGCGAGAGCACGAAGGCCGAGCCGGTCAGCAGCAGGGTGGCGGGCAGGCGGTCCATGATGAGCTTGACCACCGGCTGCTGCTGCCGGTAGGAGTAGCCCAGGTCCAGCTGCACCACGTGGGTAAGGTAGGTGCCCAGCTGTTCGGGCAGGGACTTGTCCAGGCCGAACTGCTTGCGCAGCTGGGCGACGAACTGCGGGTCCGACGCACCGGCCTCGCCGGCCATGATGGACACCGGGTCGCCCGGCGCGGAATGCACCAGCATGAAGTTGGCGGTGGCGATCAGCACCAGGGCCAGCAGGCCCTGGACGATTCGCACGGACATGAATTGCAGACGTTTCATCGTGTGCTCCGGTTATGCGGGCGGCGTTGTCAGGCGACCCAGGCGCGCGCCAGGCCGTCGTTCAGCCCGGTGGCCGAGTTGATCGGGTTGTGCACGCGGGCACGGAAGAGGGTGGGGAAATTCAGTTCGTGCAGCCAGGCCACCGGCATCTGCTCGACCAGCAGCTTCTGCACCTCGTAATAGGCGGCCTGGCGCTTGGCCGGATCGGTCTCCTTCTGGCCCTGTTCGAAGAGCGCATCGACCTGCGGGTTGCTGAAGCCCTCCACGTTGTTGAAGGGCGAGCCCTTCTCGATGTTGCTGCTGGTGTAGTTGCGGGCCACGCCGAGCGCCGGGTCGCCGTGCTGGTAGAGGAAGTTGAAGGCCAGGTCGAAATCCCACTCGTTCAGGCGCTGGTTCCAGCCGGCCACGTCGGTGGGCACCATCTCGACCTTGATGCCGATCTCCTGCAGGTTGAGCCGGGTGATCTCGGCCATGCGCTGCCAGGTCTCGCCGTAGGGCAGGGGCAGCAGCTTGAGGGTCTCGCCCTTGTAGCCGGAGGCTGCCAGCAGCTTCATGGCCTTGTCCTTGTCGCGGGCGAGCTTGGGCAGGTCGGCGCGGAAGTATTTCAGGTGGCTGTTGAAGGCGCCGGTGGCCACGTCGGCATAGCCGTACCAGGCGACCTTGCGCATGCCTTCGCGGTCGAGGGCCAGGCTGAGCGCCTGGCGGAACTCGACCTTGTCCATCGGCGCCTTGCGGTTGTTGATGTTGATCCAGGACAGCGGCGCGAACATCTCCCAGCCCTTGGTGCTGAGCTGCACGCCGGGCAGCTTGGCCATGCGGGCCACGTCGAAGTATTCGGCCGAGCCGCCGGGCAGGATGTCGATCTTGCCGGACTCGAAGGCCGCGGCGCGGGCGGCGGCGTCGGGGATCACGTGGAAGTACAGGCTGTCGACCAGCGGCACCTGCGGCACGTGGTACTGCTCGTTGCGCACCAGCTGGATGAAGCTGCCGCGCGACCATTCCTTGAACCTGAAGGGGCCGGTGCCGATGGGCGTGGCATTGGCCGGGTGCTTGAGGAAATCGGCCGCGCCTTCGTAGATGTGTCTGGGCACCATCGGCATGCCGTTGGCCGGGAAGATGCCGAGGAAGGGGCCGAAGGGGTATTTGAGCCTGAACTCGACGGTCAGCGGATCGAGCGCCTTGATGCTCTCCACCGCCACGATGTTGCTGCGCGCCCGTGCATGCACCTTGCGCAGGAACACGTCGATGGAGAAGACCACGTCGGCCGAGGTGAAGGGCTGGCCGTCGTGCCATTTCACGCCGGGCTTGAGCTTGAAGACGTAGGTCAGGCCGTCGGGGCTGACCGTCCAGGAGGTGGCCAGCGAGGGCTGGGGCACCAGCTTCTCGTCGTAGCTCAGCAGGCCTTCGTAGATGTTGCCGCCCACCAGCAGGGCCGGGCCGTTGGAGATGGTGCCGATCATGATGCTCGGCGGCTCGGGCTGCAGCGCGACGTTGATCGTGCCGCCCCGGGTGCCGGCGGCCAGCAGGTGCAGGGGAATGCCGGCCAGGGTCAGGCCGGTGGCGGAGGCGGCGGCCGTCTGGAGGAGCTTGCGACGTTTCATGCGGAGGGCGGATCCTGGGAGGTCATGGGGCAATGCGGCGGCCGCGACCCCTGCCGGAACAGGGGCCGTGGCCGGCCGACGCGGGCGTCGGCTGTGGGGCGGGATCAGGCCAGGGTCGCGCGGCCCAGGCTGTCGTTCAGGCCGATGCCGGAGCTGACCGGGTTCTTCACCTTGGTGCGGTAGAGCGTGGGGAAGTTGATCTCGTGCAGCCAGGCGACCGGCACGTCGGTGACCAAGATCTTCTGCACTTCCAGGTAGATCGCCTTGCGCTTCTCGGGATCGGCTTCCTTGGCGCCGGCGGCGAAGAGCTCGTCGACCTTGGGGTTGCTGTAGCCCGAGACGTTGTTGAAGGGCGAGCCCTTGGCGATGCTGTCGCTGGTGTAGTTGCGCGACACCCCGAGTGCCGGCTCACCGTACTGGTAGACGTAGGTGAAGGCCAGGTCGAAGTCCCATTCGTTGCAGCGCTGGTTCCAGCCGGCGACGTCGGTGGCGACCATCTCGACCTTCACGCCGGCCTGGGTCAGGTTCTGGCGCACGATCTCGGCCTGGCGCTGCCAGGATTCGCCGTAGGGCAGGGGCAGCAGGCGGATGGTCTCGCCCTTGTAGCCAGCTTCTGCGAACAGGGCCTTGGCCTTGGCGGTGTCCTTCGGATACTTCGGCACATCGGTGCTGGCGAAGGCGATGTGGCTGTTGAACGGGCCGGTGGCGGGCTTGGCGAAGCCGTACCAGGCGATCTTGGCCATGGCCTCGCGGTCGATGGCGGTCCAGATGGCCTGGCGGAACTTGACCGTGTCCATCGGTGCCTTGCGGTTGTTGATCCACAGCCACGACTGCGGCGAGAAGAACTCCCAGCCCTTGGTGGTGACGGCGGTGCCGGGCAGTTTCGACAGGCGATCCACGTCGAAGTATTCGACGGTGCCGCCGGGTGCGATGTCGATCTTGCCGGACTCGAAGGCGGCGGCACGCGCAGCGCCGTCGGGGATCACGTGGAAGTACACGTTCTCCACGCCCGGCACGCCGGGCTGGTGGTATTGCTCGTTGGCGACCAGCTGGATGTAGCTGCCCTTGTTCCATTCCTTGAACTTGAGCGGGCCGGTGCCGATGGGCGTGTTGTTGGCCGGGTTGGTGGCGAAGTCGGTGCCTTCGTAGATGTGCTGCGGGACCATGGGCATGGTGCCGTTCTCGAAGATGCCGAGGAAGGGGCCGAAGGGCTGCTTGAGGGTGAACTGCACCGTCAGCGGATCCAGCGCCTTGATCGATTCCACCTGGGCCAGGCTGGCGCGGAAACGTGCGTGCATCTTGCGCAGGAAGACGTCGCAGGAGAAGACCACGTCGGCCGAGGTGAAGGGCTTGCCGTCATGCCACTTCACGCCGGGCTTCAGCTTGAAGGTGTAGACCTTGGCGTCGGGGCTGACCGTCCAGGACGTGGCCAGCTGGGGCATGGGCTTGAGGTTCTCGTCGTAGCGCAGCAGGCCTTCGTAGATGTTGCCGGCGATCAGCTGCGTGGGGCCGTTCTGCACGATGCCCATCATCAGTCCGGGCGGCTCGGGCTGCACCAGCACGTTGATCGTGCCCTTCCTGGTTTGCGCCAGGGAGTGCAGCGGCACGCCGGCGATCGACAGGCCGAAGGCGGCGGCGGGAGCAGCTTGGAGCAGGTGGCGACGTTTCATGATGAAGAACGATCCTTTTCTGTGGGATGGACTGGCGATGCGACGGAGGGGGAAATCTCAGGAACGGTAGGAGGCGGTGGAGGCGGGTTCGAGCCGCTGCAGCAGGGCGCGCCACTCGCGGGTGTAGGGATCGGGTGCGTCGGGCAGGCGGTTGGTGTCGCCGCTCTCGTACTGGCGGGCGGTGAGTTCGCAGACCTCGTGCGGCACCGGGTGGATCGCCTGGCCGGTGCTCTGCAGGGCCACCTGCACCTTGCAGGCGCGCTCCAGGTTGTGCATGAGGATGAAGGCCTCGGCGACGCTGCGGCCGGCCGTCAGCAGGCCGTGGTTGCGCAGGATCATGGTGCGGGCGGTGGGGCCCAGATCGGCCACCAGGCGCTCGCGCTCCTCGTGGTTGAGGGCGATGCCCTCGTAGCTGTGATAGACGACGCGGTTGTAGAACTGCAGCGCCCACTGGTTGCAGGGCTGCAGCCCGCCGGTCATCGAGGCCACCGCCACGCCGGCCACGGTGTGGGTGTGCAGCACGCAGGCCGCGTCGTGGCGGGCGGCGTGCACGGCGCTGTGGATGGTGAAGCCGGCGGGGTTCACGTCGTAGTCGCTGGGCTCGACGATGTTGCCGTCGAGGTCGATCTTCACCAGCGAGGAGGCGGTGATGTCGCGGAACAGCACGCCGAAGGGGTTGATCAGGAACTGGTCGTGCCGGCCGGGAACACGCGCCGAGATGTGGGTGTAGATGCCGTCGTCCATGCCGAAGTGGGCGACCAGGCGGTAGCAGGCGGCGAGTTCCTCGCGCACCC